>JAJDBW010000021.1 GCA_029261155.1 Nitrospirota bacterium
TCTATTTTTCGATACATGGACTCTCCTGGTGCACGCTTTTGGAGGGGGAACGGGTTATTTCTTTGCACTTCAGACATTATACTGAAACTAAATTATTTTTAAAATCAAAAACTTAGATGTTTTTCAGCAAGCCCTAGGTAAAAGTGCTCCGCGATGGCGCTTTGCCTTAAAAATGAAAACGAAGATCACGCGAATCTAGCTGGTTTTTATTCTTTATATTTAAAATGTAATATTTTTATGGATTATAGATTATTTTATATAGAAATATTATATGTCTCCTGTGTTGACTGGCAAAGGATGCCTCAGTATAGTCTCGCTGTGATGATATCTCAGGTTATTCTACAAGATCGCTCAGAAGAACCCGAGGGACCGGGTGTATGATAGAGCTTTGTTTCAGCTCATCTTTCTCATGGTTCTCATTTTCCCCAGCTTATTTTTTCCCAAAAGTTAGACCTTTCCCTCTTTTTAAAGCGGCCGCGCCGGATGCGCCTTCGGGCCACTTCGCCGACTTTGCCCCATACCTTACTTCCTTTGATTCGACTGTTTCACAAATGCCAATCGCTGACTGCGTTCATTGCAAGGCCATCGGATTGCCTAAATCGAGGTGATCTAATTCAAGAATTGAGGAGGACGATATGATTAGACGCGTGGGTTTAATAAAACTGCTATTGGGGCTTGCCGTATTGGGATCGATTTTTGCGATTGATGTCCTATCGGTTCAAGCGATGCCGGCCTTTGCCAGGAAGTATAATGCGCCTTGCTCTTCATGCCATACGACCTTTCCAAAGCTAAACGAAGCGGGGATTGCCTTTAGGCAACGGGGTTTTCGAATGGAAGACGAAGGTCCGGGGGAGCATGTTTATTCTCAAAAACATGTGCCGATTGGCGGCATGGTGAAGATGAAGAATGTGTTTATGGATGACGAGGCATCAGTCTCACCGGACCCAAATAAAGATAACGTCTTTAGCGTGAATGAAGTTCAGCTCTGGGCCGGAGGCGTTTTAGGTCCGAACCTTTCTTTCTTTGGGGACATGCTAGGCGACCTGGATGGAAAAAGTCCGATTACGCCCCAACACTTTTTTGTTATCTTAAACGATGTGGTAAGCGACAGTCGGGTCAATATTAAACTCGGCGCTTATCATATGGATTTTCCCTTCCTGTCGGACCATCGAATTCCCACAATCTCAAAGTACTTGTTTCGGGGAACGGCAACGTCATCGGAAGAATTTGCACCCGGGACACGGGGTGGCGAATTCAACGGCTGGTTTGGGGAAACGGGAACGCGTTACGCGGCGGGCCTTCGAAAGGCAGCGGTGGCAAACGATACGAACAGCATGAAGTCATACTATGCTTGGCTCGCCCAAACTGTAGAATTGGCGGGTTTCCCCCAGACTCTCGGCGTGATGTTTCTTCAGGATCGAAACGGCGACAAGGCCACGAACACCGATGATGATACCTCCACCCTTTCAGGGGCCTTAGACCTTCATTTCGGATTGACTGGACTTGTTTTGGCCTTCGTACAATATGAAGGCGGGGTCTCCGAAGCGAATGTCGAAATCGACAGCGGCACGGCCGAGTTACTTCATGCCTTCACCGAAAATATTGTGGGTGTCGCACGTTACGATTTTCAAGATATCTCTGGATCATCTGCGGAGAAAACGCAGATCGTCGTCAACCTCCAGTATTACTTGCTCACCAATGTTAAAGCGGAGTTGGAGTTTGCGCAAATCACGACGACCAGTGCGGCCGGTGTTGAAACGGATAATACCAAGGGCATTTTCCAGGTCTCGCTCGCTTACTAAGGCGCATCGGATGTCGGGGCGGCAGGGCGCGACTACTTATTCGAGAGGGCTGGTGCGGCCAGAGTGAATATGAAATTCTTAATTAGGGGAGGATGTTTTAGGTCTTGCGCTTTTTTAAACGAAGGTGGCTTTCCCGTAAAACGGCTTCCGTCGTGGCCCAATCAATACAGGCGTCGGTGACCGAAACCCCGTAGCGCAGGGTCGATAAGTCGTCCGGGACTTTTTGGTTTCCCGCTTCGAGGTTGCTCTCCAACATAAAGCCGACGATAGAGCGGTTTCCCTCGACAATCTGGCGTATGCAACTTTCGAAGACTGCGGGTTGTTGTGAGGGGTCTTTTTTAGAATTGCCGTGGCTGCAATCCACTACGATATTTTTTTGAAGCCCGGCTTGCTCCAGGGCCGCTTCGCAAGCGGCGATGCTTTTCGGGCCATAGTTCGGGCCACCGCCGCCGCGCAGGACAATATGGCCGTAGTCGTTGCCACGCGTGTGAAACACGGCGCATTGACCCAATTGGTTAATGCCCAGAAAGTGATGCGGACGCGAAACGGAGCGTAAGGCGTTTACGGCCACTTGCAAGCTCCCATCCGTTCCGTTTTTAAAACCCACAGGCGTTGAAAGTCCGCTCGACATCTCACGATGCGTCTGCGATTCTGTCGTACGCGCGCCGATGGCTGTCCAGGTAATCAGGTCCGACAGATATTGCGGCGTGATGGGATCCAAAGCCTCCGTCCCGGCGGGCAGGCCGAGTTCGGCCAGCCCCAATAAAAACGACCGCGCCGAACGCAAGCCTTTTTCCATCTGAAAAGAGTCGTCCATATCCGGATCGTTAATCAAGCCTTTCCAACCAACCGTCGTGCGGGGTTTTTCGAAATAGACCCGCATGATCAAGACCAAAGTCTCCGAAACTTCGTCCGCCAGTTTTTTTAATCGGCCTGCATACTCACGCGCCGCTTTCAGGTCGTGGATGGAACAGGGTCCAACCACCATGAAGCGTCTCGGATCTTTTCGATTCAAAATATCTTCGAGGGCCTTCCGGCCCGCAATCACCGTTTTGATCGCATCTTGAGTTAAGGGAAGGGCGACTTTCACCTCCTCCGGTGTAGGCAGCAAGTCTTTCGATACAACATTGAGGTTGTTTAATTGATCTTCAGTCATCACGTTTTTCTGACCCGATAAACGAAAAAGGATCCGTCTCGACACGCTTTACCGGATTCTTCACCCTGGTGTTTTAATCGGACCGACTGCGTGTGGGTTTAGGCCTTTTCTTTCGAATGTTTTTCTACAAAGGCCTTGATGGCTTCGAAATGCTCAATAATGAGCTGCGCTTTCTTAACGCCAAACTGAAAAGGAAAATTGTCCTCTTCACCTTTACTGAGTACCAATAAGGGGTTGCCTTTAAATTCCGATTCCGATACGGGCATTTTGATATTCCTCCATGTTGTTGTACGACCTGTTTGTAAATCAGGCGTGTTGGGCCTGAGGACGTTCTAAATAGGTTAGACTCCCTAAGACCAAGGCGAAACCGACGGCGACATAAATCACGCCCACGACGAGCGGGGGGGCACCGATGGATCGCGTGATCCGGCCAAGGGCCATCATTCCGGCGACCAAGATCCAGCTTTTAGGGCTGAAGGTCATGTAGATGGGGCTGGTCTCCGGAAGTTTTTCGATTCGAGCGCTATACTTTCTCGCCACTTTTTTGAGCACAAGATTGCCTTTGATAAAACCGACCCCCAAGGCCAGGATCAATGCGATGGCTTCCGTCAGACCCGGCTTCGGTTTTGCCCCATCGAGCACGCTGAGGGAACGGGCACCGAAAAGGAAGTATGATCCGGCAATGAGGAGGCCCGTGCCCACAAGACCCCACATAAAAAAAGCGACCCTTAAATGCGTTTCTCTTGTCACCTGCACAATCAGTGTTCCTTTTTAATCGAAACGTTTTACTCGCCCTGCCTTTGCCGGACCACTTCGTAGGCGACAATGCCCACGGCGATGGAAACATTTAAGGAGGCCACACGACCCAGCATGGGGAGGACAACCGTTTCGTCGCAGTGTTCCAAGACGCCGCGCCGAATGCCTTTGCCTTCGCCCCCCACGACAATTGCGATTGGGCCGGTATAATCGTATTTTACATACGGGGTTTTTCCTTCGACGTCAAGGCCCACGATCCAAAAGCCCGCTTTCTTGAGTGTTTCAATGGCCGTTGTCATATTGGTGACCCGGGCGACGGGGAGATGGGCGAGGGCCCCCGCAGAGGTCTTCGCAACCACCGGGGTCAGTCCGACCGCCCGCCGAGAGGGAATGACGATGCCGTTTCCCCCGGCCGCATCGACGGTTCGGATAATCGCCCCAAGATTTCGCGGGTCTTCGACCCCATCGATTAAAAAAAGGAAGGGCGGCTTGGGTCCGCGCTGGGCGGCTTCAATCAAGGGCTCCAATTCGAGATAAGACTGCACGGCCAGCACGGCCACAATACCTTGATGCTTGGGCGTCCCCGCCATCCGATCCAGAAAGATGCGTTGACTTGAAATTAGGGCGATCCGGCGTTGCTTTGCCAAGGCCCGGATTTCATCCATGTCCTTGCTGCCCTTGCCCGGCAAAAAATAGATTTTTTCGAGTTGGGCCGTTTCTGAACGGAGGGATTCACGAACCGGGTTGATCCCGTAAATGACGGACTCTTCTTTTGTCATCGTTTAATCCGTGTGCTGCCATCGGGCCGGTCTTCGACAATGACGCCGGCTTGAGCCAATTGATCGCGGATTTCGTCCGATCTCGCCCAGTTTTTTTCGCGCCGCGCAGCCTCCCGCTCCGCGACCAGTTTTTGGATGGAGGCTTTGCTGAGACCGGGTGAAACAATTGCTTGGAATTCCGAAATCTTGACGGATATTGAATCCGATGCATTAACTTCGACTATATCTATATTATTCCAGTCCTGATACCGCATCTGCAAAACCCCGAGCAGTCCCCCCAATTCGACCAGCAGTCGGCAGCCTGATCTGGCGCGCTCCGTGCGGCCGTGGCTTAAATCTCGGTTCATCTCTCCGCGTAGGGTATGAAGCACGGCGAAGGCCTTGGGCGTATTAAAATCGTCGTCCATCGCTGCCTCGAAATCCGCGCGGAAGGTTAGGAAATCTTTTCCGTGGTCTGCTTCTGTCTCGGCGGGGATCTCATGAATCTTTTGAAAGAGAGTGTAGAAATTTTGGAGGCCCCTCTCGGCGGCCATCAGGCCCTGGTCTGAAAAATCCACCGGAGAGCGGTAATGGGTTGAGAGCAGATAAAAGCGCAATATCTCCCGGATTTTCTCGTTGGGATGGGATGATGATAACTTGCGGAAGATTTCGTCCACGGTGAAAAAGTTGCCAAGCGACTTCGACATTTTTTCTTCGTCAATGGTGACAAAGCCGTGGTGAATCCAGCACCCAACGAAGGGTTTGCCACTGGCCGCCTCGGATTGAGCAATTTCGTTTTCGTGATGGGGAAAAATAAGATCTTCCCCGCCGCCGTGTAGATCGATGGTTTCGCCGAGATGCTTCATGGCCATGGCCGAGCATTCGATGTGCCAGCCCGGACGGCCCTGCCCCCAAGGCGAGTCCCAAGCGGGTTCGCCGGGTTTGGCGTTTTTCCAGAGGACAAAATCGAGGGGGTCTTTCTTTTTTGGATCGATCTCAATACGTATGCCGGACTGCATCTCGTCCAATTTTTGATGCGACAATTTTCCATAGGATGGAAAAGCAGCGACCTTGAAAAAGACATCACCTTCCACGGCATAAGCCTTGTCTTTAGACACCAGGTCTTCAATTAAGGCCAGCATTTCCGGAATTTGTTCCGTGGCCTTGGGCGCCAAGGTGGGCGGACGAACACCGAGCCGGGCCATGTCGTGTTCATAAGCGGCAATGTAGGTCTCGGAGAGGGTCTTCCAATCTAGGCCTTTTTCTTGGGCGCGGCGAATAATTTTGTCATCCACGTCGGTGTAGTTTTTAACGTATCGAACGTTTAACCCGATGTGTTCCAGATAGGTCCGAATGACATCGAAGATGATGGCGGAGCGGGCGTGGCCCAAATGGCAATGGTCGTAAACGGTCATGCCGCAGACGTAGAGTGTCACGCTGCCTTCTTTTAGGGTTTTTAGGGCGCTTTTCTTTCTCGTGACGGTGTTGCTGATCTTTAGCATGGTCTTTCTTGGAGCGCTGCTTTTCCTTCCTCCTCGTCCCAGCCCAAGTCGCCGAGTAGAGGGACGAAGGCACAGGCGGTGAGCGCAGTTTCCTCGAGTCCGGTTTTTGATTTTACGATGCGTTTTAAAACTTGCGAACGGCGCGTTCCGACAGGGATGACCATTCGACCGCCTTCCTTGAGTTGATCGACCAGGGCCTGAGGGACCTTGGGGCCTCCGGCTGCAACGAGGATGGCATCGAAAGGAGCGGCCTCTTTCCAACCGAGGGTGCCGTCGGACAAACGAAATGTGACATTGTCGCAGGCCAAGCCCGCAAGACGATGCTGCGCCTTTTCGAACAAGCCTTTCAGCCGCTCCACTGTATATACACGGGCGCTTAGCCGTGAAAGAATCGCCGTCTGGTAGCCCGATCCGGTGCCAATTTCCAAGACCTGCTCCTTGCCGAGTAGGGCCAGTCCTTCCGTCATTAAGGCGACAATATAGGGTTGTGAGATGGTTTGCCCTTCGCCAATGGGAAGGGCGTTGTCGTCATAGGCCTGGTTTTGGAGGGTCGGTTCGACAAAGCAATGTCGTGGGAGGCTTCGCATAATGTCCAAAACGCGTGCGTTCCGGATTCCTCTTGGGATCAGCTGTTCTTCCACCATGCGGTGGCGCGCCTCTTCAAAGCGGGACACGGGAGGCTCCCCTCCCGCCTTCTTCAGACACGATTTTAACAAAAAGACGAATCACGAAGTTGATTGTAACTGAGCAGGCAAGGCATTGGCAAGGCCTCCTAGCGGACTCTGAGGCGAGGTGATATTTTGGGGTTAAGCTCAGATTTTCGTCCGAAAATCGCCAGGGTGTGCAAAACATGATATCGGTCATATGGGGCGTGCGCGGCGGAGAATATGTTTGGAAGAAGTGAGCCATCTAGGCAAAAAAAAGATCCTCCAAATACGGAGGATCTTTTTTAGGGTTCATCTATAATGGTTTTAGCTTGCGCCTTCGGCTTGCGGCGAAATGGATTGGACGATTTGAGCAAATCCTGCCGGATCATGGGCGGCAATTTCCGCAAGGACTTTTCGGTTTAATCCGATGCCGGCCTTTTTCAGGGCTTCCATAAATCGACTGTAGCTCAAACCGTGGCTTCGCGCAGCCGCATTGATTCGTGCGATCCAAAGCCGCCGAAAGGTGCGTTTTTTGTTTCGACGGTCGCGGTAGGCATAGAGGCCCGATTTATCAACCGCTTCTGTCGCTGTTCTAAATAGTTTGCTTTTTGCCCCGTAGTATCCCTTCGCCATTTTCAGGCGGGCTTTACGCCGATGCCGGGTCTTAGGGCCTCCTTTTGCTCTTGGCATGTGAATTACTCCTTAAAAAACGACTTAATAATGGATCTTTAGTTTGTGTGAAATTAACGAATATAGGGCAGGGCACACCGAATGGCTCGAATTTCTCCTTTAAAGATCACAGCGAGGCCGCTCATTTTTCGCTTCCGTTTTGAGGACTTGTGGCTTAGCATGTGTCTTTTTCCGGCCTTACGACGGACCAGCTTTCCGCTTCCGGTGAGCTTAAAACGCTTTGCCGCACCCCGGTGCGTTTTTAATTTCGTTTTCATTCTATGCTCCTTTTGCCGATTTGGGGGCCAAAATCATAATCATATTACGCCCTTCCATTTTGGGAGCATACTCCTGTTGGCCTACATCTTCAAGCTGTTTTTGAATTTCGGCTAGAATTTCCCAGCCCTTTTGTCTATAGGCCATCTCTCGGCCTCGAAACATTAAAGTAACCTTCACCTTGTTTCGCTCCTCCAGAAACTCCCTGGCATGGTTAATTTTAAAGGCAAGATCGTGTTCACCGGTATAGGGGCGAAGCTTCACTTCTTTGAGGTGTCCACCTTTTTGGTTTGATTTTAGGGTGCGTTCTTTTCTGCTCTGTTCATATTTATGTTTTCCCAAATCCATAATTCTGCAGACCGAGGGGACTGCAGTCGGTGCGATTTCGACCAAATCGAGGCCGTGCTGGATGGCTTTTTCCAGGGCATCGGAGGAGGACATGATGCCGAGCTGTTCTCCTTCGGGTCCGATCACCCGGACTTCGTTTGCTCGGATATCTTTATTGGCGCGCATTTTGGGTGCGGCGGGTGGTTTTCGTTTATCTCGTAGTGCCATTCTCCTCCATTAGTTTGAATGTGGGTATTTGACCTGTGCCTTAATCTGTTTGAGGCAGATTTCAAGCGGAACGACGGTGCTTTCCCCATCGCGGTCTCGAATGGAGACGGTTCGTTCCTCCGCTTCCCGGTCTCCGACAATAAGCATGTAGGGTGTTTTTTGCAACTGCGCTTCCCGGATTTTTAGGCCCATCTTTTCGTTTCTGTGGTCAACTTCACTGCGGATGCCTGCTTCGCGAAGCTGTTTGTGGAGCGCATCGCCATAGGCTTTTTGGCGTTCCGTAATCGGAATAACGAGGGCCTGAACGGGTGCAAGCCACAGGGGGAAGGCCCCAGCGTAGTGTTCTATCAAGATGCCAAAAAAGCGTTCGATGGAGCCCAGCAGGGCCCGGTGAATCATGATGGGTTGATGGGCTTGGCCGTCTTCGCCCCGGTAAGTCATCTCGAAGCGCTCGGGCAGATTAAAATCGACCTGAATGGTGCTGCATTGCCAGGAGCGGCCGAGGGCGTCGCGAATTTTCATGTCGATCTTGGGGCCGTAAAACACGCCTTCCCCCGGATCGATTTGGTAGGGAAGGCCCTTTTGTTTGAGTGCGCCTTCCAGCGCGGACGTGGCCTGTTCCCAGCGTTCGAGGTCGCCGACGTATTTTTCGGGGCGGGTCGAAAGGTAAATATCATACTCTTCGAAACCAAAGGCCTTCATGACAAAGGTGGTGAAATCGAGGACCTTCAGTATCTCTTCTTCGATTTGTTCGGGTCGGCAAAAGAGATGGGCGTCGTCCTGGGTGAAGCCGCGCACACGAAGCAGTCCGTGCAGCACGCCCGAGCGTTCGTAGCGATAGACCGTGCCCAATTCTGCCCAGCGGAAGGGCAGGTCACGGTAGCTGCGCAGGGCGGTTTTGTAGATTTGGATGTGGAAGGGGCAGTTCATCGGCTTGATTTCGTAGGCCATTCCCTCGACCTCCATGGGCTCGAACATGTTTTCCTTGTAAAAGTCGAGGTGGCCGCTTTGCTGCCATAAATCGAGCTTCGCCATGTGGGGCGTGAAGACCAGTTCGTACCCGGCCTTTAAATGTTCCTCGCGCCAAAAGTCTTCCAAGATTTTCCGGATGAGCGCGCCTTTGGGATGCCAGAGGATGAGTCCGGGTCCCACCTGATCGGAAATCGAAAACAGGTCGAGGGCCTTGCCGATTTTCCGGTGGTCGCGTTTTTTGATCTCTTCCAGGTTTTTGAGGTGCGTGTCGAGGGCTTCCCGTGTGGGAAAGGAGGTGCCGTAGATGCGTTGCAGCATCTTGTTTTTCTCATCCCCTCGCCAATAGGCCCCGCCGGTGGAGAGCAGCTTGATCGCCTTGATTCTGCCTGTCGAATAGACGTGTGGGCCGGTGCACAAATCGATAAAATCGCCTTGGCTGTAGGCTGAAATGGGGGGCGTATCGAGTTCCTTGATGAGCTCTACTTTGTAGGGTTCGTCCCGGTCCGTGAAGAGTTGAATGGCTTCGTCCTTGCTCAGCTCCATACGGGAGACGGGCAGATTCCGCTTGAGAATCTCCTTGATCTTTTTCTCGATCGCCTTGAGATCTTCGGGGGTAAAGGGCCGCTCGAAATCGAAATCGTAATAAAAGCCGTCTTCGATCGCCGGGCCGATGGTGACCTTTGCCGTCGGAAAAACCTCTTTCACCGCCTGCGCCATGATGTGGGCCGAACTGTGGCGGTAGACTTCTTTCCCTTCCGGAGAATCGAAGGTGAGCGGGGCAATTTTGGCGTCTGCCTCCGCAACTGCGCCAAGGTCTTTCGGCACGCCGTCGACCACCACGGCGATGGCCTCTTTGGCCAGACCCAACTTTTTTAAGATGTCGAAATATGGCGTACCGGTAGGAACCGTTTCAGTTTGACCATTGATCCGAAGGGTAAGGTCTTTTTTCAAGAGTGGCCTAGTCGGGTGAAGGGGGTCAAGCAGTTAATAGAGCAAATCTCCTCGGATTTGTGGGAAATATTTTGTATACACTGCAAAGGAAATTAATATGAAAAGATACCATAAAAAACCCTTTGCGGCGGTTTTGAGGTTGCTTCTTAATCGATTTTCTTTATTGGTTTTAACCGTGGAGGTGGTATGAAAAGGGGGGTCAAACACGGGGTGTTTTTTTTTATCGATCACATAAATCCAGATTAACGGTGGTAGGCACGGGCGGTTTTGAACCGCCGACCTCTTGCGTGTCAAGCAAGCGCTCTCCCCCTGAGCTACGCGCCTTCAAAAAAAAAGGTGAAATAATCGTATTCAAATAGAAAAGACTTGTCAAGAAAAAAGGGGGTGACCCTAAGAAATGGCTTGACAGATTTTGAAAAAATATTTAGGATTCACAACTTGAAATCCGATTTTATTTTGAGGCGGCGCATAAGATTGCCTCTCTGGTTATTCCTTTTGGGTCGATGCGTTTTTATAAATATGAGCGAAGGTTTGAAGTAGATCCCCCACCCTAAATAAAAGCCCGGAGGCGTTTCATGAAGCGTAGACGACAAGATCCTAGCCTGAAGATCCGTTTTTTTACCGGCGTGTTCATGACCATTTTGTTTTTTTCGAGCGAAGTCTCGGCAATTCCTCTCTTTATCAACGAAATTCACTATGACAACGCGGGGGGAGACAGTGGTGAGGCGGTTGAAATCGCCGGTCCTGCAGGAAGTAATTTAACGGGTTGGCAGCTGGCGCTCTACAACGGGAATGGGGGCGCCACTTATGGTTCAACGGCCTTATCCGGTATTATCCCCAACCAGCAGGCGGGTTTTGGTACCTTGTTTTACCCCATCTTGGGCATACAAAATGGTAGCCCCGATGGCCTGGCCTTAGTCGATTCGAGTAACACCGTGGTGCAATTCCTCAGTTACGAGGGTACTTTTACTGCAACAGACGGTCCGGCAAATGGATTGACGAGTACGGCGATCGGGGTTTCCGAATCGAGCGGCACGCCGGTCGGTCATTCGCTTCAGTTGGGCGGAATTGGCCTCATCTATAGCAATTTTTTCTGGGAAAACGCGGCCCCGGGGACTTTTGGCGCTTTGAATACAAACCAGCAGTTTAGAGTGGCTGCCGTTCCAGAAGCTTCCCAACTTGCCTTGATCGCTTTGGCTTTCGTCGCACTTGGATGTGCAAGCCTTCGGAAGCGATGCCGAGCTTAGGCGACAAGGCTTTCCTCGCCTTGTCTTTTATTTAAAAACATTATCGCACAATCCGAAAAAGAAATTGACTCCCTTCAATCCTGCCTTTTTAAGATAAGGTCCTTTCCGCTCGAATCGCCCTGAGTTTGTTGGAAAGATTTGAAACCGAATCTCCTTTCACGTAAGATGCCCTGAATGTCGGATTCCAGAAAAAAAATCGTTATTATTGGTGGCGGTATTACAGGTTTGTCGACCGCTTATTTCCTTCAAGAATCTTTAAAAAAGAAGGACCTGGCGGTGGATTGTGTGCTTATCGAAGCCGAGGGTCGGCTTGGGGGAAAAATCCGCTCAGAACGGGTCGATGAGTTTATTATTGAAGGCGGTCCCGATTCCTTCATTACCCAAAAAAAGTGGGGGGTGGAACTCTGCAGGCGCTTGGATTTGACGGATAGTCTGGTTCAAACCAATCCCATAGATAAATCTATTTTCGTTTTGTCAAAAGGAAAGCTCCAAGCCTTTCCGGAGGGTTTTAATTTAATGGTCCCCAGCCGCATGATTCCCTTCATGCTGACACCGCTGATCTCTCCGCTGGGAAAATTACGAATGGGCATGGACCTCCTGATCCCCAAAAGACAGTCGTCGTCTGATGAAAGCATTGCCGCCTTTGTTCGACGGCGCTTGGGAGAAGAGGCCGTGCAAAAATTTGCGCAACCGATCTTGGCGGGCATTTTCGCCGGGGATGCCGAAAAGCTCAGCATGCAGGCGACCTTTCCACAATTTTCCGCCTTGGAACAAAAGTACGGGAGCTTGATTAAGGGCATGCGTCAGGCCCGGGGAAAAGCCCAAGGCCCGACCCCCTCAAAACCGGCATTGTCCCTTTTTGTGACGCTCCGTGAGGGCTTATCGAGCTTGCCTTTAAAAATTCGAGAAAAATTAGATGAGGTGGAAATTATAAGCGGTCAAGCCGTAACTGCAGTGGCGCGCGTCGACCATCGTTATGCGGTTGATGTGGGACCTTCGCGACTTTTTGCCGATGCGGTTGTGATGACCACGCATGCCCACCGTGCGGCGGAATGGATCGTCGGGTGGGACCCTCGGCTTTCAGATCTGTTAAAGGCCATTCCCTATGTGTCGACTGCGACTGTGTCGCTTGGCTTCAAGAAGGCGGATGTTCCACATGCCTTAAAGGGCTTCGGTTTCGTGGTGCCGCGCCAAGAAGCGTGTACGATTATGGCCTCGACCTGGAGCTCCACAAAATTTCCAGGGCGCGCGCCGAAAGATCATGTGCTGATTCGTACGTTTTTGGGTGGAGCGGGTCGGGGAGACCTTGTCGAACGAGAAGATAAAGACCTCGTTGCGCGCGTTCGAGAAGATCTTCGAAAAATTCTGGGTATTGTGCCGGAGCCAGTGGTCGCCAAAGTTTTTCGGTGGATGAAGGCCAACCCACAATATGCGGTTGGGCACCTAGATCACGTGGGTAAAATTGAAAAGCAAACGGAAGCACATGCAGGACTTTATTTAGCGGGTGCAGCCTATCGCGGCGTAGGCATTCCAGACTGTATCGAACAGGGGATGCGAACTGCCGAAAAAATTACGACATGGCTGACTGCGGGCCGGATGACAGCTTGATTGAGCGATAAAATCCCATTCTCGTTTGCCTTGAGAATGGACGTTCTTGAGACGATTTCCAATAAAAATAATGGAGGGGAAGATGGCAAAAAAAATTGGCGTGGTCCTTTCGGGCTGCGGCCACCTTGATGGTGCGGAAATTCGGGAATCGGTCCTGACCTTGCTCGCAATTGACCGAGCCGGCGCAGAGGCGATTTGCATGGCCCCCGATATCGATCAGATGCATGTGGTGGATCATCATAGTGGTAAAGAAGTGCCGGGGCAAAGGAATGTCTTGGTTGAATCCGCACGGATCTCACGTGGCGATATTAAGGACATCAAGGAAATCGACATTGCCGATCTCGATGGATTAATTTTGCCCGGAGGCTATGGCGCGGCTAAAAATCTCTCTGATTTTGCCCTAAAAGGGGCGCAATGTGAAGTTCAAGGCGATACGTCGTCCTTGATCAAAGCCGCCTTAAAAGCCGAAAAACCGATTGGGGTGATTTGCATTGCACCGGCGGTGATGGCGAAAGTGGCTCAAGATTTAGGTGAAAAAATAAAGCTGACCATTGGGAACGATGCCGATACGGCCTCTGCGCTCCAATCCATGGGGACGGAGCATATCGACGCAAAAGTGGATGAAATTGTCGTCGATAAGGCGCATAAGATTGTTTCGACCCCGGCCTATATGTTCTCTGCCCGGATTTCTGAGATCGCGCGCGGAATCGAAAAGCTGGTTCAATCCGTGGTCGAGATGAGTTAATGCGACACCTGCTGTATTAAGGTGTTGTAATTATTGTAAAATAGGGTGCCTTCTTTCACAGGTAGGCCCCTTTTTTTCTGTTCATTCCCCTTTGGCTTCCGTCTTACTTGCCAACTAATCATCGACGCGATAACATATAAAAAGAAACGACGCGCACCTTCCGGTCGTTAATGGTTTTTTGGAGGTAGAATGAGGAAGAAAGGGATTATGGACATCTCAAAAGGAAAACTATTGGTTGCCATGCCGAAGCTCAATGACCCGAACTTTCGACAAACCGTCATCTTGCTCTGCGAGTATAGTCCCGACGGTGCCCTCGGCGTTGTCCTGAACCGTCCGACTGAGTTGGCCGTATCAACCTTGATCGATGGGTTTCAGGGGGTATCCGGTGGCGAGCGCGTCTATGCAGGGGGGCCTGTCGCGAAAAACGGGATGTTAATCCTTTGTCGTAGCGATCTCTATTGCGATGGTCATAGTGTCTTTGACGGGGTATTCGTTCCGAAGGATCTCGAAAAGATTAAAGCGCCCGGGGCTTTGGGCGATTATGGCGAAATTCGATGTTATCTGGGCTATGCCGGATGGACTGCTGGACAACTGGAAACGGAAATGGAAGAGGGTGCTTGGGAAGTCCTCCCCTCGGATTCCACCTTGATTTTCGATGCCGATCCGTCGATCCTCTGGTCACAAATGATGCGAAGATTAGGGAATAAGTGGGCCTTTTATGCCACAATGCCGCTAGATCCGAGTATGAATTAAATCAGGTCCACGTTTTCCCCCCTAGGTCCCTATTATTCTTACTCTCCACTCTCAATACCGTCATCATCGCAACCTTTTATCTTGTACGCTTTCCCTTTTTCCGGTATAAGCGTCGATGAGTCCCTCTGAGATTAGGTGCGGTCCTTTGCGTCGATTGTTTTCTATTTTCCCGATCATCCTAATCGTTCTCCTCTCGATCCAGTCCTTAAGTGCATCCGATTTTTATAAATGGACGGATGAACGTGGGACTGTCCATTTCTCGAATTCCTTGTCTGATGTTCCCGCGCGTTATCGGGATCAAGTCGAAAAAAGAGCATTTAAAAAGAAAAAGAAGCGCAAAGGAACATCGGAGCCTTCTGAGGATCTGAGTGATCCCAGTCGGCAAGATAATGCTCCGCTAAATAGTGGCACGATTGAAACACCGCCGGCCGCGCGTAAACGGCATCTTGTTCCTTATCGAGATCATGAAGGATCGGTACGGCGGGTGATCATCGAGGTTACCTTTCACGATCGCGTGACTGTGCCCATGGTGTTTGACACCGGTGCCTTTGAAACCCTCATCTTTCCGGAGCTTGCCGATCAGCTGGGTCTCTTTGCGCAGGATCAACCCATGCTACAAGTTCCCTCGGGTGGCATCGGAGGATCGGCTCCTTCGATTCGAACGATCATCGATTCGATGCGCGTCGGCGATTTTAGGCGCGACTTCGTCCCCATTAAAATTATCGATCGACTTTCTAATGCCTTCGAAGGCATCATCGGCCTCGACTTTATCTCCGATTATTTTATTCGTATCAATCCAAAGAAAAAGCTTGTCCTTTTCGAGGAGATGGCCTCCGAGACCCAGCGCTATGGTGGGCACGACGAATTATGGTGGCGGAACTATTTTACCGAGTTCGGTTTTTACCGTCATGCCTGGACGGAACGAATTGATTATCTCGAAGATCGCCTAAGGGAAGAACGCATGACCTTCAGTGCACAAAAAAGCCACATTCAGTCCGAGCTTTCCCTGGCAAAGTATTTTCAACAAGAATCCGTAAAACTATTCGATCGCCTAAATCGTCATGCGACGGAACACTCCGTTCCGGTGCACTGGCGGCGCGCCAAGAACTAAAGACCGGCGAATCGGCACATCCCCGGACTTGATCTGATACCGTCATCGAAGTCGAAAAAACAAAAACGCCTTGACCGCTTCGCAGCTCAAGGGCTATGATCGGCCCATGCTTATCGACACACATGCCCATATTGCCGATCCAGAATTCGATGCAGACCGTGAGGCTGTCATCGAACGGGCCTTGGCTTCCGATGTTGGTAAAATGGTCCTAATCGGGACCGGTTTGGAATCGAGCCAGCGTGCTGTTTCGCTGGCGGAGCAGCACGCTTTCATGTGGGCCGTGGTTGGTTTGCATCCCCATGATGCGGATCAATTGGATGACGAGGTTCTTGAAGCCTTAGCGCGGCTTGCGGATCACCCGAAGGTTGTCGGGTGGGGTGAATGCGGCCTGGATTTTTTTTACAATCATGCCTCCAAAGCGGCGCAAATTTCGGCCTTTACGAAGCAGATTCACAGGGCAAAAGAAAAGCAGCTTCCCCTGGTGGTCCATACCCGTGACGCCTGGGAAGAAACTTTCGAGATTATGGCTCAAGAAAATATCCAAGCCCATGCCGAGGAAAATGGTGTCGTCCTCCATTGTTTTACGGGAGATCGAGTTCAAGCGGAAAAAGCGATTGCCTTAGGATGTACGATCTCTTTTTCGGGTATTCTTACTTTTAAAAAAGCGCTCCCCATTCAAGAGGCCGCTGCGGCGGTTCCCCTCGATAAAATCGTGATTGAAACCGATTCCCCCTATCTGGCCCCTCAGGGTTTCAGGGGAAAAAGGAATGAACCCGCCTATGTGCGCGGAGTGGCCGAGAAAATAGCCGAAATAAAAAACCTATCGTTTGAAACGGTGGCGCAGGCGACCACACAAAATGCTGAAGCCCTATTTCGGCTTTCTGCTTAGAAACTTCCTTTTAATCCTTCTGAATTTTCTGGAATTTATTACACATTAAGGACAATTTGCGTCACCCCTTCAATACCTCTTTTCCCCCTCCATACGGTTTTTTACGCTTATAGGCCTCTAAACAAGGAAAAGACCTCCATATTCGATAATCCTGAACTGCCTCCTATTTCGGACTGGAAATTGCAAATATTCGGGTTAATTTACGATCGAATCTCGATCGCGTTGTTTTGAACAAGGGTTCAATCGACATGAATAAGATCGTTGGCAAGCTTTTAATCGCTGTAACTTTGACCTTTCTGATTCCGCTCTTGGTCCTGTTTTATGTCTCGGGGGACCTCACCGCCCGCTCTTCTTTTACCCTCATCCTCTCCACCCTTTTTATTACTGGGACTGGCTGTTTCTTATTTTGGGATCTGATTCATTCCATTCAATCCGTTTTTAAAGGGATTTCGGATATTACCCAGGAAGAATTGAAAGCGGAGTCTCACGTGGTTGACGACGAATTTCAAGTCATGGGCGAATCGATCGAGATCATCTCTAAAAAAATTGTCGAAAATATGGAATCGCTTCAACGTTCGGCTTCTGTGATTGAAAAGACAAAACAAGATTTGAACGAAGCCTTGTTGTATTCGGAAAATGTAATGAATTCGATGGGCGATGCCTTGATTGTGATCGATCTGGACCACCGGATCAAAAAAATGAATCCCGCGGCCAAGGATCTGCTTGAATTTCATGCCGATCATTATCACAAGCAATCGGTCGACCTCTTTTTCGATCAAGACGAGACGATTGTCTTTTCAAAAAACGATTTTATTACCGGGAAGCGCATGACCTTTGTGACCACAAAGGGAGAGAAAATCCCTGTCGATGTGAATAGCCGACCTGTGTTCGATCAAAAAGGAGTACACCTTGGTTATGTTTTGGTGGGACGGGATCTGCGAGAGACATTGGCCTTGCGTTCGCGCGTGGAACAAATGAACGGAGGTATGGATCTTCCGCGTTTACATCATGATGGCGTGATGGAGGATGACGAAGGCGGGAAAGACACAACACGGGATGCCCAAATCCTGTTGCAGGAAGAGTTGGCATCTATAGGCGTGTTGACGACCGGCATTAGTCACGAGATCAACAACCCCCTTGGCTATATCAGCAGCAATCTCGAAGTCCTTCAAGAGGATTTTAACGACATCCTCTCCTACACGCAATTGCTAGAATATGGCATGAGCGACCTCATCGAAGAAGATAATCGGGACCGGCGTGCGAAAGAGATTGAGCAATTCCGGCAAGTCCGCTCAAAAATGAATATAGAGAGCCATCTTGGAGGTTTTGTTCACATCCTCAAGGAGTCCCGGAAAGGCCTGGACCGGATTCGGAAGATCGTATTTGAGATGAAGCGGTTTTCTTCGACAGGCGAAAACAAAATGGAAGACACGGACCTCAACGAGGAAATTCAAGGCGCACTGAATATTATACGGCACGATTTAAAAGGAAAAACGAAGATCTTAAGCGAACTGAACACCCTGCCTGAAGTTCAATGTTTCGCGCATCAAATCAATCAAGTGTTTTTGAATATTTTAATTAACGCCTCTCAGGTCGTCGGAGAACAGGGAACTATTACCATCCGAACCTACTGCAATGATGCATCCGTTTTTGTGTCGATTCAAGATACCGGACCGGGTATTCCTTCGGATGATCTGAAAAAAATATTCAATCCTTTTTATACGACAAAGCCTCCGGACAAAGGGACTGGGTTGGGTCTTTATCTTAGCCAAGATATTGTCAAACGCCACCAGGGCGTACTTTCGGTGAGCAGTGCGTTCGGCGAAGGCACGACCTTTACGATTGAGCTACCCATTACGCAACCTGACCTAGCCCTTCCAGTGGAGGAGAAGATTCCCGTATGGTAAAGACGCCTTTTCATAAAGGGTGTTGTGCCCTCATCGTGGATGACGAACCCTATATCCGAAGTAGTCTCTTCCGAATTTTCGAGCGAGAAGGCATCCATTGTCTTTTGGCCGGGAATAGCGAGGATGCCTTGGTTTTTCTAAAAAAACGCAGGATTTCTGTTGTTTTTTCGGATGTGGTTATACCGGGTGGTTCGGGAATCGCGTTTTTAAGCGAGGTAAAAAAACGTTATCCTATGATTTCGAGGATTTGTTTGAGTGGACGCGCGGACAAGAAGGTCATCGAATCCGCCATTCAAAATGGTGTGATCTCGCACTTTCTTTCAAAGCCCTGGAGCAATACGGTCTTAAAGAAAACCCTTCATCTGGCCCTCGCAGATTTTGCGCGGAAGTCCCAAGTCCGCCAGATCTCTGCGTCGAAAAAGGGGCGTATTCTTAAAGCGACTCGCCCCGGTTTCTATCCAAACATATTGCTTGCCGGAGAAAGCCGATAAAGATTTGAACATCTCTCCGATTCTCAGATATTCTGCGTGGACGTTGAGGATGTGATAGAGAAAGGTCGTGGCGCAGGCCGACGAAGTGGGCTTGCGTGGCGTGTGGTTAAATATGAATACAGTCTCGCTCTTGTTTAGGATTCTCGGTCCGAAATCGGAAGGTAGGGGAGACCATGATCTCCCTCATAAATCTCGGTTGGTCGGAAGATATGATTATCTTTTAATTGTTCTATCCAATGAGCCAGCCACCCGGAGACCCGGGCCATGGCAAAGATCGGCGTAAAGAAATCGGATTCAATGCCCATCTTTTGATATAGAAGGCCGGAGTAAAAGTCGACATTGGCATAGACTTTTTTCGAGGCAAGAAATTCCTCCCCCACGCGTTCCACTTCAACGGCGACTTTATACAAAGGAGATTTTCCGAGGTGCGCAAAGAGGCGCTTGGCGAGTTGCTGCAAGATAATCGCCCTGGGATCTTTCACCTTGTAGACGCGGTGGCCCAGACCCATAATTTTTTCCTGCGCCTTCACTTTTGCCTCGATATAAGGCCGAACCTTCTCTACGGTTCCGATCTCTGAGAGCATCTTTAGCACCCTTTCATTGGCCCCTCCGTGTAAGGGCCCTTTTAAGGTGCCGACTGCGGAGGAGACCACGGTATAGGGATCGGAGAGGGTCGACGCCGTGACCAATCCACTAAAGGTCGATGCGTTCATCGTGTGCTCTGCATGGAGAATGAGGCAGGTGTCGAAAATTTCCGCCATAATTTTGTCGGGCACTTTTTCGGTGAGCATGTAAAGGAAATTTTCCGAATAAGAGAGGTCGTCGCGGGGTTGGACCTGATCGTCTCCACGGCGAAGTCGGGCATAGGCCGCGATGATAGTGGGTAGCTTCGCGATCAGTCGAACCGCCGAAATATATTGGGTCGCTTTATCCTGAACGTTTTTATCGGGGTAAAACATCCCCAAGGCGGCCACCGCGGCTTGCAGGGCATCCATCGGGTGTCCCGCCTCAGGCAGGCATTTAATGAGATCGACGATGCGGTATTTAATGCGTCGGTGAATACGGAGGTCGTGATCGAACTGTTTAAGCTGCGCTGCGGTTGGCAGGTTGCCGAAAAGAAGTAAATAAGCGGTTTCGATAAAGTGGCTTTTTTCCGCCAAGGTCTCGATCTGAATCCCACGGTAGGCTAACAAGCCCTTGGTGCCGTCTAAGTAGCTCACTTTCGAGCGTGCTGCAGGCACTCCCGCCAAGCCTGGAGAATACTCGCCCATTTTCTTCCCTCCTTTTTTCGATAATTGCTCTAATTTCTTTAATTTTAGCTTAGAAGGGCCTATCGGTAAAGAAAGGCGAAAGCTGAAGTAAAATCTTTATTTGCGTGGAGACGATTTTTTCAGAAAGATTCGGGTGATCCATAGAAAATCTAGAGGTACACGGTGTTCGCTATAAAAAAGTTAAGCGGAGTCAGGGCAGAGGGTGCCTGACGTTCTAATACTCGAAATCTGGTTTGCCCTGGGTTCCGCGCAGCAAAACCAGGGCTCGGAAAGGCGTGGGACCGCTTTATTTTTATCGGAAACTTGTATTTTGATCTTTCGAGGCGAGCGAGAGGCGCGGGCTGCATCGGCATATTCCTTTAGCTGATAAAAAATCGTTTTCGCGCTTGTTTCTTTTTCGAGGCCTTGTTCGACCTCTTGGCTAAACCGATTTTGGAGCGCGTCTATTTGAGGGTTCGGATGCGTCCACCGATAGGTAAATACGGAAGCGTCCAAGGGGCCCAAGGCAGGGGCCATGGCCGTTTCAGGAAGGAGCAATGAGCCCGGAGGGACTAAGAGTCGGATGGTATATTGAACCGGATCGACATGTTCGATCATATCTTCTTTTTCGATCGTTTCGAAAAGATCGCAGAGGTCTTCCAAAGTGGTCCAGGGTGTAAAGGGCATGAGGGAAGGGCGAAGGGCGATGCCAGCTTGTTTTAAAAGTTGAAAGACGTGGATCACATCGGCTCGGCTATGTTGTTTCACAAGGTGTTCTAGGATGACATCGCTCATCGATTCGACTGCCGAGACGATGAAGATACAGCCGAGATCGGCGAATTCGGTCAGATGAGATTGATAGCGGATGAGGTGTTCGACCTTGGCGGTAAAATCAAAGCTGAGTTGAGGAAAGCGGTTATGAAGCGCGCGAAGGATACGGAGGGAATGGCTCGGTCCGTTTAGGAAATCTGGGTCGCCGAAGGTAATATGTGTCGCCCCCAAAGCCACAAGATTGGCGATGTCGTTCAGAACACCCTCTAGGGGAAAAATAAAAAAGCGTCCGCCATAAACCGGCGGAATGGGACAGTGCCGACAGAGATGGCGGCATCCTCGACTGGCCTCGACATAACCGACTTGCCTCTTAGTTTTACCTTCGATCAAGTGAGCATATTGAGATAGGGGCGGCAGGTTGGCCCGGCTTGGGGCCGGCAAAAGCTGATGGCCCAAGTGGGGTGCCGAGGGATGATTTCGGGTGTGGACCCCCGAAATCAAAGGCCTTTCCCCTTGTGCCAGCGATTCGACCAAGGCAAGCAAGGGGTCTTCGTATTCTCCGCCAATTACCGAGTCGGCCTCTTTTTCGAGCAGGGCTTCTCCATTAAGCGAAGCGTAAAGGCCGTAAAACGAAATATGGCAGCTTGGATTGATTTCCCGAATACGCGCCGCGACTTCCTTTCCAATGCGCAAGGCGGTGTGCATCGGCACTGAAATGCCGATAAAGCGTGCCCGTGCAATCTTTCCCGTGTCCATTTGTTGGACCGCAAGGTCGAGCGTGTCGGGCAGATAGCCTGCGCGTTCAAGAAAAGCTGCGGGCAAGGCAATGCCCAGGGGTTGATGTCCCAATTCATAACAGGAAATTAAAAGGATCCGGCCTTTGGACTTCATCGCGTTCCCTCTCTTGTGTGTTTCAATATCAGGTCCGCCCTTCCCGTATTAAGGTTGATAGACATTGAGTACGCCCCAATAGGTGAAAGCTTTAAAATCGGTGAAGGAAATATGCTCTAAGTAGGCGTAGCTTCCGTCGTTTTGTTTGATGATTTTGATATAGCCGCCGGTCTTCTGGTCGAGGAAGAGGTCGAATTGCCGCGTCTGGGTAAAAATCAGTTCGTGGTGGTCCCTTGTCTCCCAATAATATTTACCTTCATCCTCAACAATGACCAAGCGGTTGCTCACTTTTTGGTTGTTGTCCATTGAGACGCTAAATGCCGAATCGATCGTGCTGCGGGTCTGGGTGATCGGTACGCCGACCGCCGCGAATTTTTTTGCGACGGCGGGGGCTTGAAAAGAAGATAGGAGTCCGATTGCCAATACACAAACATAAAATGGGTGCTTCATGGGTCCTCCATGGTGCGTGCCTTCACACGCTATACTGAATGTTTATCATGGTGTTAGAGATATAAGCTCGGACAGACAGGGTGGCCTATCGGCCTGAGGTAGCGGAAGTATATCAGATCCCGTAGGAGATCGACAAAGGTTGCAAGAAAACAATGCGGAATAAGCCTTTGGTGGAAGCGTCGTGAGGCAGCTTGCCAGAAAAGGTGTATTATTTTATTGAATGAATAACTTAAAACCACATCTTAAATTTCTCAGGTGTCGAGATATAAAGGCCAGAGTTTATCTCCGTTTGATAAACACTTGGGGGGCTTTCGCTTATCTGTTTTTCGTCGTATTCATCTGGGGTGCTGTCGCAGAAGCGGCAACATTTTATAAATATATGGACGAAAAAGGGACCCTGGTTTTGACGGACCGCCTCGAAGAGGTGCCCTCGGCATTTAGAAAAAAGATTGAAAAAATCGAATTACCCGACGGGGTGACACAGGAAATGAAGGATCCTTTGCCCTTGGAGGAGATCGAAGAGAAAATCAAAGATGTTCCGCTGATTGCCGAAGAAAAAATACGCGTCGCCAGGACCGGGCTTTCCTCTTTTTTAGAGGATCGGAAGCGGATGCTGATGGCCTATGGTCTTGTCGCAATCGTATCGTGGATGGTTCTCTTTTTTTTGCTTAAAAGGATCGTCGGGGGCCTTGCTGCAAAGATCGTATTAAATCTGGCGGTGATGGCGATCTTGTTTTCCGGCGCTTATCTCATTTACCTGTCCTGGTTGAATAAGACTATCCTAAATTTTAACCCAGTGGGGACGGAGGACAAGTCAATCATGGAGCAGTTGACAGCGCCCCAGGATCTGATCGATCAAACACAAACCGTGGTCGATCAACTCAATACCAAAACAGATATGCATCAGGGAAGATTGCGGGAAATCGAAGGCCCATAAGGGAAACGAAGGTTGAAGCGATTTTCGTTTGAACGTAGATCGATCCGAAAGATTAAAAAATCCAGCAGTCCGATTTTATTCGGGATAGGCAACCATGACGATGGAGATGTTATCTTCTCCGCCCTTTTTTTTGGCGAGATCAACCATCTTCCGTGCAGCGGCTTCGATATCTTCTTTTGAATCGATGAAGATCGTTGTGAGGTCTAAGGGAGAAAGCTTGTTGCTTAAGCCGTCCGAGCAAAGGAGGTAGATATCTCCGGGGCGCGGTGTGCGTTTGAAGGTTTCGACTTCGACCTCGGCTCCGGTACCCAAGGCGCGGCTCAAAACATGCTTTTGCGGATGGTTGTCGGCGGCCTCGGGTGCCAAGACCCCTCTTTTTACATATTCGTTGACAAGGGAATGGTCGTGGGTCAGTTGTTGAATTGCGTTGTTTTGGTAAAGGTAGACGCGGCTGTCACCCACAAAGCCGATCGTGACCTCATCCGGCTTGGCCCAGAGCGCAACCACCGTGGTTCCCATACCATTTAAGGCGGCATCTTCTAAACTGGTGGTGAAGATTTTCCGATTGGCATGCGAGATTGCCCCGGTTAACTCCTCCTCTATCGGTGCCGTTTCGCGATTGGCGGCGCGCACCATACAATACGATTTGATTTGATCGACAGCCATTCGGCTCGCCACTTCACCTGCCGCATGGCCGCCCATTCCGTCGGCAACGATGTAGAGCCCCAGGGCGTTGAAACGTCCGATACTATCTTCATTGGAGCGGCGAACACAGCCGACATCGCTGACGCCCGTTGAGGTAATACTCATGATCGTTTAAACCGTTGACCGCATCGTTTAAAGGGATAAATTCCAGGTCACAAAAATGCGCATTGTATAGAACTCTATAGATTTTGTCCACTCAGACAGATCAAAAACACAACTTGTTTGTGAGTATATCATAAGGGGGCCTCAATGACGGCTTGGCGTTTATCTCGTTGCCGACCCGCATTATCTATTGTCGGAAATGCTTATGTTCACGCTCCTGTGTGAGGGCCGCTCATCTCCTCTTTTTCCAGCTCTAAGCTAGGTGGTCTACGAAAAGTCGTTCAGGTGGAGATCGATAAGTGTCGGCACGATTTTATGCCGGTACTTACCTCCTTTGTCTATATTTTTGTTGACAAAAAGTGAAAATTCGATAAGATTGTTGAATAAGTTGCGCATCTGTAGAATCTTGAAAAGACTCTGAACATGAACTCTATTGGGCAGCCCTGAACCTGGCCGATGAAGCCTGGTTTTTTTATGCGAATTGACCCTTTGTAGATCGGAATGATCCATGCGTCGAACGACCTTCTTTTTCCTGATCAGCAGTCTGATTTCCACGATACTCTTCCTCTTTTCTGGCGAATCCTATGCCTCTATTTCCGTTTTAGGTGAGGACGAGGTTCCAAGCGAAAACAGGATCAGCCTTGAGGAAGACGCCCTGTTTTCACTTCTAGACGAAGTGGAAACGAAAGACACCATGCCTGACTTGGCTTCGCTTTCTGTTTTGGACATGGAGGCTCGATTTTCCGATCGAAGTGACCGTGACGATGAACGCTCGTTTGAGGATTTTGCGTCGATTGCCGATTTGGCGCTTTCCGCCTTGTTGGACGAAATCGAAGCTTCCGAAGCGGATTCGGAAGCCCTGAGTCCTAATACCCTTGACCTGGATGAAATGGTCAGACTTGTTCCGGAACCCGAGGTGCCTTTTCTAGAGGATGGGTTTCCATCCATACCCGATTCCAGTTCACTCAGTGCCAGGCAAGAGAAGGAGATTACATACGACATCCCCATCGTGGTCAATTCGCTTGTTGAAAAGTACATCAGTCTATTCCAGACTCGGCTTCGGCCTCACTTTGAAAAATGGTTGGTCCGCTCCGGTCACTATATCGAAATGATGCGTAAAATCCTACGGGAGAATGACCTCCCTGAAGACCTCGTCTATCTCGCCATGATCGAAAGTGGCTTTAATCCCAAGGCTTTTTCGAGGGCGCGGGCCTCCGGCCCTTGGCAGTTTATTCAAGGAACCGGAAAGAAGTATGGCTTGCGGATTGACCAATGGATTGATGAACGGCGAGACCCAGTAAAGGCGACCCATGCGGCCGCAAGATACTTGAAAGATCTCTATGCGATGTTTGAGTCCTGGCCCTTGGCCATGGCAAGTTATAATGCCGGTGAAGGACGCGTTTCCCGTGCGATAAGAAGGTCAAAAACAACAGATTTCTGGAAGCTTAGAAAAACGCGGCATCTGCACCGGGAGACAAAAAATTACATTCCGAAATTTATGGCGGCTACCATTATTGCCAAGGATCCTCAGCGTCACGATTTCTCTGTGGATTACCAAGAGCCCTGGACCTTCGAGGAAGTCGAGATTGAAAAGGCGACTTATCTTAGCTCAATCGCAAAACATGCCGGTGTGTCGATTCATGAAATCAGACGCTACAATCCAGAGCTAAAAAGGGATGTCACTCCGCCACGGGCGCCGGGCTATCGGATTAAACTTCCGATCGGAAAGAAAGAAACCTTTTTGGCCAGTTATTCTCCAAACGATGAGGAAGACCTTGTCCTGGGGCATGCATTTAAGCACCGCGTTCGCCGAGGGGAGAGCGTCTCTTCCATTTCTCGTAAATACGGGGTCAGCGTCGATCTCCTACTCGAAACCAATCGCTTAGATCGAAATAGCATTATTCATACAGGGCAATATATTCTCGTGAGCGAAGCTTGGAGTGATGGGGATAAACACCGAATCCGAAGGGGCGAAACCATCAGTACCATCGCCCTACGTTACAACGTGTCGATGCGAAAACTCCTCGATGTCAATCAACTCCACAAAAGGAGTGTGATCCGCGCAGGGGACACGCTTATTATCCCCGTTGCCCACCGGAGAACCAAGCACACCATTCAGCGGGGCGAAACTCTCAGTACCATTGCCCGTAAATATGCAGTTCGGAAGAAAGACCTCATTCGGGTCAACCGCTTGAAAAGGGAACATTTCATCCGGGAAGGCCACACCCTGATTATTCCCTAACCCTCTTGTTTGTTTATTTATTCTTCTACCGGTTGTGCAGTGGACGGTGCCGCTTCTTTTTCTTGATCTACTGAAATTGAACTGTCTTTGTTGTCCGATACGCTTTCTTCGGATGGGAGGATGTCTTCTGTCTTGGGCGGGTTGAGGCCTGTGAGGCGTACTTTGGCTTCCGTGCCCCATGGCGATTTAGGAAAGTTTGTCGAAACGTCGGTATAAATAGCAAGGGCTTCATCGACCTTTTCATCGGCTTCGAGAAGTCGGGCCAACTCAAAGCCCGCCTGATCTTTATTGATCGCATCCGGGACTTTATAGACATTCTTGAAGCGGTCCGTCGCTTTTTCACGGTTTCCCGTTTTCAAATAGAGATAGGCCAACTTCATTTCGGCCAACCGGACCAAGCCGCTTCGATCCGCGTGCCGTTGGATAAAGGAGACGAAGCGTTCTTCGGCTTTGTCATAAGATTCCAAGGCATAATAGACATTGCCGCTTTCAAAGCGGGCGATGGCAGCCGCACGCCGGTTTGGATGTTTATCTATAATCTCATCATAAATCTCAGCGGATCGCTTCAAGCGGTCGATCGGGTCTAACAAAACAAGCGGCGCATCCTCTTGCCCTTCTTCGATCGGCTCAGGAAGCGGCGGGGGCTCGTGAAAAAATTTGGAGGCTTCCGCTTCAAGGATCCAGGCGGCCTCCTCTGCGTTTTTGTTTTGGGATTGCCAGGTGAAGACCGCAAAGGCGATCAAGACAAGAACGGCGAGGCCTCCCCAGATGCGTCCGGGCCGGGCCAAGAGTGATTGCAAGCGCTCTTCCGATCGACTTGCAATCTTGAGCGGTTCAACTTCTTTTTTCTTTTGTACGCGAATTTTATATGCCATGATACCTTGTGCCTGTTTCCCTTTGATTTTCGCTGAAGTGGTCTCTATAAAAAAACAGTGTACCATATTGAATTCGGCTGGAGATTGTCAAGGTGGAAAACCACTTTCTCATTCAAGCCGCTGATCGAAGGATCGGCTTCCCCTGTCCATGTAAATCGGTGATGAATATGGTACCATCTGTTTTGTGGTGTCTTTTTTATGGCAAAACGTTTGAGTCGAGCGCGCGTATTCAGTAAAGGGGTTTCGGATTCGGTTTCGGAGATGGTCCAGCTGGTCTTGCCGAACGACACGAATGTGCTGGGCAACCTCTTGGGTGGGACCTTGATGCATTGGATCGACCTCGCAGGGGCCATTGTTGCCAACCGGCATTGCCGATTGCCCATTGTCACGGCCTCAATGGAAGGGCTCGACTTCATGTCGCCTATTCCACTAGGCTACTTGGTTGTATTAAAAGGGAAGATCCTCTACGCCGGGACAAGCTCCATGGAAGTGCGGGTCGAAGTTTATTCGGAAGATACGCTGTCCGGAAAGCGCCGTTTAACCAGCACGGCGTTCTTAAGCTATGTTGCAGTAGACCGCGAAGGCCGTCCCGTGCCGGTTCCCCCTTTAGATTTGAGCACGGATGAAGAGCAAAAAAATTTTCAAGAGGCAGAGAAAAGAAAGAAACAGCGCCTCGCGAAAATGAAAAAACTTAAAAGTAGGAGTGCGAATGACAGCGAGTCGTAGTGAGCGTCCTGAGCAATTTTTTTTGGAGAAATATGGGCTTTCGACGCGTTCCCTCGAATCGACCCTCGGTCGGGCACTTGGGCAGCGTATTGATTATGCCGACCTTTATTTCGAATATCAGACGAGCGAGTTTCTGAGTTTGGAAGAGGGGATCGTGAAGAAAGTGTCGAAGGATATTTCCCAGGGCGTCGGCGTCCGCGCCATCGCCCAAGAGAAAACGGGTTTTGCCTATTCGGATGAAATCACCGTCGATCATCTACTTTCCGCCGCGAAAACGGCCCGCTATATCGCCGAGGACGGCGCCGGGCGAGAGGCCGTTCCAGTGCATCAAGCTGCTTCTCTGTCTCACAACCTTTACTCGGTTGAAAAACATCCCATCGAAATGCCCGCCGCGGAAAAGGTCGCCCTCCTTCAAGAGGTCGACCGCTTGGCCCGGGCTTACGATCCACGGATTAAAAAGGTGATGGCCTCCTTCAGCAGTGAGCAAAAGATTATCTTGATCGTGACCTCAAAAGGTCTTGTCGTCGGCGATGTTTTACCGCTGATGCGCCTTAACGTCAGTTGTATTGCCGAGGACGGTTCCAATCGCCAAGTTGGGTCTTTTGGCGGCGGCGGTCGAAGTGCGTTCGAATTTTTCTTCGAGGCCACGGAAAATGACACCACCAAAAAACGCTACGCGCATTACGTCGACGAAGCGGCGCGCCAGGCCATCCTAAACCTCTCCGCCATTGACGCACCGGCTGGCGCCATGGAGGTGGTGCTTGGTCCGGGTTGGCCGGGCATCTTGTTACACGAAGCCATTGGACATGGATTGGAAGCCGATTTTAACCGAAAGTCGACCTCGGCCTTTAGCGGCCGCTTGGGTGAGCGTGTCGCTTCGGATCTCTGTACCGTTATCGACGACGGTACGATTCCAAACCGCCGAGGGTCGCTCAATTGCGACGACGAAGGAACGCCGACCCGTCGCACGGTGCTCATCGAAAAAGGCATCTTAAAAAACTACCTGCAAGACCGTCTCAACGCCGAAATGATGAAAATGCCGCTGACTGGAAATGGCCGCCGTGAAAGTTATGCCCACAGCCCCATGCCGCGCATGACCAATACCTTTATGCTGGCTGGCGAATCGGACCCCGGTGATATCATCCGTTCCGTTCAAAAAGGCATTTATGCGGTTTCCTTCGGGGGTGGCCAGGTGGATATTACCTCCGGCAAATTCGTTTTCTCGGCGAGCGAGGCCTATCTGATAGAAAACGGAAAAATTGGCGCGCCCGTCAAGGGAGCCACCCTCATCGGCAACGGCCCGGATGTTTTAACGAAGGTGAGCATGGTCGGTAATGACCTCTCCCTCGACTCCGGTGTGGGGACCTGTGGCAAGGATGGCCAAAGCGTGCCGGTGGGTGTTGGACTTCCGACGATCAAAATTTCGGAAATCACGGTGGGCGGTACTGCGGCCTAGTCCTTCGGACAGGGTCCCATGTCGATGCGAAAATCCGAGCCGAAAAATTTAATTTTAAAAGGGATGTGACCATGGAATTTGAGATAGAACACGCAGAGGCCTTATTATCGCGGGCAAAGGCCTTAGGGGCGAGCGAGGGCGATATTGTTGCTGTTGAAGGGGAATCCTTTTCGACGCAGGTCCGTTTGGGTGAGGTGGAAAAAATCAGCAGTGCGCGAGGCAAGCGTCTCGGGCTGCGACTCTTTTTCGGAAAACGCTCCGCCATCACTTCGACCTCTGATTTAAGCGAGACCTCTCTCGATCGCCTTTTATCCGATACCTGCGATCTGGCAAAAATTGCTGAGGAAGACGACTTTTCCGGCTTGCCCTCCGGCGAGGCCTGTGCGAACTCTTTTCCTGAACTCGACACTGTGGACAGGGAGATCGGCGCACTCTCCATTGACGAAAAGATCGCCATGGCCCGCCAGACCGAAGCCGCAGCCTTAGCGCAAGACAAACGTCTAAGTAATTCCGACGGCGCCGACTTCAGCCATTCCTATAACGAAAGACTTTATGTCGCAAGCAACGGTTTTCACGGCCGCTTCGAAGGTTCGGGCGTCTCCTTGTCGGTTGCGCCCATCGCGACGCAGGACGGCAAGATGCAACGCGACTATTGGTACAGCTCGAAAAGAAAGTTTAAACAGTTGGAGTCGGCCGAGTCGATCGGTATTACTGCGGCAAAACGGACGCTGCGGCGCATCGGCGCGAAAAAAGTGGCAACCCAAAAAGTCCCTGTTATTTTCGAACGGGAGACGGCCGCTTCCCTCTTGGGTCACCTCGCCTCCGCCGTTTCCGGCCATACCTTGTATAAAGGGGCCTCTTTTTTACAGGATCAACTCGGAAAGCAGGTGGCGGCGAAAAACATAAGCCTATACGACGACCCCACCCTGCCGCTCGCCTTGGGTTCTCGTCCTTTCGATGGGGAAGGTCTGCCTTCCTATAAAAAAATGATCGTCGAGCAGGGTATCTTAAAAAGCTATCTCCTCGACACCTATTCCGGAAAAAAATTGGGTCTTCCTTCAACAGGGAACGCCGTCCGTGGCACGGGTGGACCGCCTTCGGCGGGGCCGTCCAATTTCCATCTCCTACCCGGCGACTTCTCCATTGAGGACTTGATACGCTCCGTCGGCAGCGGTCTCTACGTGACCGAGCTCATCGGTTTTGGCGTCAATATGACCACAGGCGATTATTCACGCGGCGCAAGCGGCATCTGGATAGAAAATGGGAAATTGGCTTACCCTGTTGAAGAGTTGACGATCGCTGGAAACCTGAAAGAGATGTTCAAGCAAATCGACATGATCGCCGACGATATCGATGCAACAAAGTCAATTGCGTCCTCCACATTGAAGATTTCAGAAATGACCGTCGCGGGGAACTAAGTTCGTGCGTTTCGGCTGAGTGGGGCCTGGCCCGGGTCTTCACGCTTTTTAAGTCGGAACCGATAAGGGCTTTAAGCGATTTGTGTTTCGTTTTTAAGCCGTTGGAGGCTTTAAAGTAAAACCCTCTTGCCTTTTACCGAGAACATGCGGTAGAGTGTCGCAATTTTTATCCACCCATTTTGGACACTGCAATTTCCCAATGAAGATTGTGTTTTAATGAATCTTAAGAAGAGTCTTCCAAAAAGTATTGTCCGAGCAAGCGGCTTGGCTTTCTTAATCGTGCTTCTCTATTACGGCGGCCAATTTCTTACTGTCTCGGAGTCCAAGGAGTCGCAAGGTTTTGGCCCCGGTCTAGCGCGCGTTGAAAACGGGGGCGAGGACGCGACGCGCCTCGCGGAAGTCGCTTCCGATCCCGAGGGCTTTCCCCTTGCCCTTGATGCGTCTCAGCCAGAGGCCATATCCGATCCGGATGCGCTTATCGACGCGCCTTTAACCGAAGGTGAGCCCCTAGAAGAAGCGCCGATTCAAAAGGAGCACCTCCTTAAAAAGGGCGATTCCCTCTACCTCGCACTCTCGGGATTTGGCATTGGCGACCAAGAAATCGACGCGATTACCAAAGCCATCAAACCGGTTTACGATTTGCGTCGTATACGCCCTGGACAGACGATTAGGGTCAGCCTTCAGGAGGGTTCGGACCGCATTGAAGGTCTTGTCTATGAGATTGATTTATTAAACCGCTTAAAAGTTGAACGATCCGAAGACGCCTATTCTGTTGTGAAAGAACAAGTTCCCTTGGATCGGGAACTAGCCCATCGCAGTGGCGTGATTCGGGGATCCTTGTATGAATCGGGCTTACAAGTTGGTGTTCCTGTCGAAATTATTATGGCTCTGGCGGATATCTTTGCATGGGACCTGGATTTTGGGAGCGACATTCATTCCGGCGACGAATTCTCTCTCATCTTCGAGATCTATAAAAAAGATGGAGAGACGGTCCAATCGGGACGGGTCTTGGCGGCCGAAATCGTAAATCGAGGGAAGGCTTATCGCGCCTATTATTTTTCGCCTCCGAATGGGAGTGGCGATTATTACGAGGAAGGTGGGCGATCTTTAAGAAAGGCTTTCCTTAAATCCCCTTTGCGTTATCGCTACATTAGTTCCGGTTATGCGACACGGCGCTTGCATCCCATTTTAAAGATCAATCGACCGCACTTGGGCATCGACTTCGCTGCGCGCCATGGGACACCTGTTCGTGCCGCTGCGGATGGCGTCATCCATTTTATGGGTTGGAAGGGTGGACACGGGAAGACGGTCATCATTCGACATCGAAACGGTTACAAAACACTCTATGGCCACCTTTCTTCATTTTGGCCCGGTCTCAAAAAAGGCAAGCGGGTCAAGCAAGAAGACTTTATCGCGAGAGTGGGTTCGACCGGCTTGAGTACCGGCCCGCATCTTCATTACACCATGCTTAAAAATGGCAAGGCGATCAATCCTAAGATTGTGGACCGCCTTCGTGGCGAAGCACTGCCCAAAAAGTGGATCCCTCTTTTTTCCGAGCAGGTCGAACTGATGGATCGCTTGCTCTCCCCCGTCCTTGACGTCGTTCCCGAAAGCGAATCCACTTAGTTTTGAACCGGCGTCTTCTCTAAGCACCCCTTTGTTTTTAAGATCGCTGAGCCCATGGTAAATCGTGTGGCTGGCCTTCGGCCCAGCCACTTCATTGAGGCCTGTTGCATTGGAAAGACCCCAGTGGCGTTTTATAAACGATCCGCCTTTATCCGCCGCAGAGAACATGGCTCGAGACGAAGCCATTGCGATTGCCTTTTCTGAGGGCAAGGTGCCGCCGACCCTTCGACTCTATCAATGGTCGGCGCCCAGTTTTTCTATTGGCGCCTTCCAAAGGCTCGATCCGAATTGGCTGGCACGTTTCGAGAATCCGCGTGAACAAGATGCTATCGTTCTGGTGAGAAGAGTGACCGGCGGCCGAGGCCTGCTCCATGATCGCGAAATGACCTATGCTGTCATCGCCGGCACGGAAGATCCTTTGTTTTCCGGAGGGATTAAAGAGACTTTTTATGCGATTGCCACGGGATTATTGGCCGGTCTGGAAACACTGGGTGTCGTTGCGTCTGTTCACCGGCCTTCCAAAAAGAAACAAGGCAGTCAGAGCAAGGATCCCCTTTGTTTTTCTTCGACTTCTTGGTATGAAATTGTCGTCGGAGACAAGAAATTAATTGGAAGCGCCCAACGGCGCTGGCGGCGTCATTTTCTTCAGCAAGGTTCGCTGATGACGGAAAAAAGCCAGATCGCGCTCCATGACAACGAAGCGTTGAACCTGTCCTTTGTTTCGGAGCATCAGGTGACGCTCAGCGAACTCCTCCCTGCGCTTCCTTCTCAAGCGCAAGCGGCCGAAGCCCTGAAATCCGGTTTTGAAAAGGCCCTCGGACTCCATTTTATTTCAGCCAGGCCCACAGCGTATGAGTTGGCCTTGGTTGAGCGTCTTGTCACGGAAAAATATGGCAATCCAGACTGGAATCGGGATCGCCAGAGCCGAACCGAATCGCCCGCTCATTTAGGCAGGGATGCGCAGAAGTCCTTGTAGGCTTCGATGCATTCACTTGTGCCACTTGGGCAAACCATGCCCACCACTTTCAGCATGCAATCTTCCGGTCCGGTCATATTGGGCGGAAGTTTTCGTGCGACCTTTTTGGGGGTCTTGAATGTGGGCGTTTGAGAATTTAAATCGCCTAAATTTTCTTTTCGAAGTGAAGGCAGGGTGTCGGATGAGGGGCTTTGTTCCAATTCTTCGGTTCCTACAGCTTCGAGATCTCGAGATAAAGCGAGGTTTTCTTGAGGGATCGAATCGGTGCCCACGCTTTTTGGAAAAGGGGTGCGCACTGGCTGTGGTTCTTCTTCCGCTGCTTTAGGCGGGGAGAGGAGTTGGACTTCCATACTCCGTTCTCTTTCTAAGGGGTCTTCCTTGTTGTTTAAGAGAAGAAATGGATTTCCGATTAAGATAAAGAAGGTCGCGTAATGAAGGAGTACGGAGTAGAAAAGCACCTTTGAAAAGGGATCGTTTCTGGAGATGTTGCGATCAAGAAATGGCATGCTTGCCGTCCTCGACGGTAAATCAAATCCTGTTTAAGTGGATACCAATAATTCCCCTGGGCTAAGATCTCGTAATCTATTGCACGAATTTTTCCCCGACGTCTCAAAAGAAATGAAGACCGGATCGATCAAGAAAAATACGATCTAAGGAAATCCCATCCCTATCGCCCTTTGTCTTTGCAGATACGATTGTGAAAGCGCAGCTGTCGACTAAAATTCAATAGTGGCAAGGGTATGGACGAACCCTCCGTCCTTTTATTTTGGGCGTCCTTTCCGCTGTGCACGCTGTGCTGTGGTTTCCTTATGAAAGTGTTGGCTGATGGCTGTCCAGGTGTGAAAAACATCTTCCATAATGCCTTTGGAATCGGTTGTGGTTCCCTTTTGAAGATGAACCAGCTTGGCTGTGAACAGTGCATTTGTTAGGATTGCCGCAATCAATTTGTTTTTTTCGATATCCGTTTCTCTTGCATTCGGTTGTTCCAGTGCCATTCTGATCCCCCTTTATTAAAGTTGTGTGTTTATCCCTCACGCCAGGGCTTTGCCTTGAGATAAAATCCTTCGATTTTTTGAAGCCATTAAAAATCGGCTTATTGTGTTGAGCACAGCAAATTGTTTGGGCCAGGATGCCAGTTGGCCTGCCGAGCAGGCTGGTTTTAGTCTGCTTCAAGCTCAGGGCTTTATTGAAGCCAGTCCGGCGTCGGCAAATTGAGTTCTTTTAAAAAGGCCGGGTTGTATAATTTGCTTTGATATCGTGTGCCGAAGTCTGCTAAGACAGTCACAATGGTGTGTCCCGGCCCCAATTTCTTCGCGAGGCGAACTGCACCGGCGATGTTGATGGCAGACGATCCACCCAGACAGAGCCCTTCATTTTTCAGTAAATCGAAAATGTAAGGCAGCGCTTCTTCGTCCGAAATTTGAAAGGCCTCATCGATCTGTGCATCGACCATGTTTTCCGTAATCCGTCCTTGGCCGATGCCCTCGGCAATGGAATCGCCTTCCGCCTTGAGCTCGCCGAATTTATAGTAGTGGTAGAGTGCGGCTCCCATGGGGTCGGAGAGCGCGATGCTGACCTTCGGGTTTCGGGCTTTAAGCGCTTTGCCGACCCCGGCAAGTGTTCCGCCCGTGCCCACCGCACAAGTAAACCCGTCGATTTTTCCCGCAGTTTGATCCCATATTTCAACACCTGTCGTTTGGGCATGAAATTCTCGATTGGCGACGTTGTCGAATTGACGGGCCCAAATCGCCGAACCGGCTTCTGCCTTATTGAGTTGTTCCGCCAAGCGTTGGGCGACATGGACATAGTTTTCCGGATTCTTATACGGCGCTTCCGGGACAAGCTTTAACTCGGCCCCGAAAAGCTTTAAGGTTTGAATCTTCTCTTGGCTTTGCGTTTCGGGGATGACAATGAGGGTTCGATATCCCAAGATCTTTCCGATGAGTGCCAAACCGATTCCGGTATTCCCGGCGGTGCCTTCGACAATGGTGCCACCAGTTTTGAGTTCGCCCCTCTGTTCAGCATCGCGAACGATGCCCAATGCCGTCCGGTCTTTAATGGATCCGCCGGGATTTAGAAACTCTGCTTTCCCAAGGATTTCACAGCCGGTTTCCGCTGAGACCTGGTTTAATCGGATTAAGGGTGTGTGTCCTATGAGATCAAGTATGTCATGGCAAATTGTCATGAAGGTTTCTCCACTTATTCTCGTGCGGGATAAATAGTTCTAGCTCATCATTCGAATGTATTTTCCTTTTTCGAAGCCTGTAAAAAAATGATTGATCATTGGATGTTCAATAGAGGTCTGCGATGGGTCGGGTTCTAGATTTCTTTCTGCGACATAGGTCATGTGTTGTCCTTTGTCGACCAGGATATGATACCAGGGCTGGTCTTTAGGCGGCTTGGAACGCGCAACTTGTTGATACCAAACTTCCGTTCCTTGAAACTCGGGGTCGACATCGACGACCACGCCTCGATAATCGAACAAAGCGTGATGAACAAGTTGACCGACATAAAATTTACACTGCACTTCTTTCATTCTAATTCCTTTTTATCCGGTGTGCCTGCCATTTTGATGAACGGCTTTTTATGACCTTTGGCGACTCAAAGGCGCGCCACAAAGGTGATTTCATCGCCTTACTTCGAGGTCATGTGTTCTGGGGTTTTCATTTTTTGGATAATTTGGGCGGTGCCGACACTTTTTTATATCCGGCTGGAATTTCAAATAGCGTCGGGTTGAGTTTTTTTGTCTTAATGTTTGCTAACTGGACCAAGACGTGTTCGTCTTTGTTAAAAAATTCCTGGCGAATGGGGGCGTTGTTGAGCTCGACGGCCTCCCAAGCCAGTCCCGTTTGACGATTTCCTTCCTTATCTTTCCAGACCAGCCTAAATTTATTTGTCATAATGCCCGCGACCGGTTCTTTCGAAAGAAATACCTTTTCGTAATTTCCTGAAGTTCCTGGGGAAAAAGGCCCGGGCCCGTCGGGTTTTGCGTCTGTTTCCATGTACATTCTTTCATCCGGCATCAGCGTCCAATTCACAGGGGGGGCAAGGTCTCCTCGGGCGATATTCACCGATAGGCGTCCGGCCATTTCTATTTCAATCCGTAATTTCTTGTTTTGAGCATAGATTTTTGCAGGGAAAATACGCTGATTCCCGCCGAATTCTCCCCTGGAAATGGTGATGAATTGGTCTGCCGAATAATCCGCTTGTGCATAGTGCGGCGAAAACAATAAGGCCATCCAAAGGATGACGAAGCCGCTATATTTATAGTCTTTCACGTTTATACCCCCAAATATTCCCTGAACTATATCATTTTCTCGGTCGGCAGGGCAACGCAGATTGATTCTTTTCTCACCGCCGAGTATGATGTTTTTATCTTGTTTGTGTCCTTATCGATCGGGCCTCTTTGGGGTCTGATAACATAACTTTGTCAGAAAAAAAATGTGCAATGTCCTTTAGTTGGAGGATTGTGTGAGCACTCGATGCAGAACCAAAATTGTGGCCACGCTCGGCCCGACCACTTCATCTGAAGAGGCCCTTTCTCGCTTGATTGGGGCTGGGGCGAATGTGATTCGCCTGAACTTCTCGCATGGCCGCCATCAAGACCATGAAGCCGCCATCCAGCGCATCCGTTCGATCGCCCAAAAAAACGGAAAGGTGGTGGCCATTCTCCAAGACCTTCAAGGACCAAAAGTCCGAATTGGGCGCCTCAGAGCCGCGTCGTATCTTCTTAAGCGAAATGCGCTTTTTAGACTATTGAAAAATAATGTCGTGGGGGATGGTGAGGCGGCAGCGAGCGATTATCCCGATCTTTACAAAAAAGTACAACCAGGCGACGCCGTTTTAATTAACGACGGCAGTATCGCATTACGGGTACTGGAGATTGTGAAGGGAGAAATTCATTGCCGCGTCGTCGAGGGCGGGATCCTTCAATCGCAAAAGGGCGTAAACGTGCCCGGACGGGAGCTCGGCTTTCCAGCCTTAACGACAAAAGACAAAAGAGATTTGGCCTTTGGCTTGGCCAATGGCGTGGATTATATCGCACTTTCTATGGTTCGCACCGCCCAAGATGTTCGTACGCTGAAAAAGATGATCGAAAAGGCAAAAAAAAATGTTCCCGTGATTGCCAAGTTGGAGCAAGCGATGGCAATTCAAAATTTAGAAGAGATCATGGCCGTGGCCGACGGGGTCATGGTTGCCCGGGGCGATTTGGGGGTCGAGCTGCCATTGGAACAGGTCCCGACGCTTCAAAAAGAAATTATAAAAATGGCGAATAAGGCGCATATTCCTGTGATTACGGCAACGCAAATGTTGGAGTCGATGGTGGAGAACACGCGGCCGACACGGGCGGAGGTCTCGGATGTTGCCAATGCGATCTACGACGGCACCGATGCCGTGATGCTTTCCGGGGAAACCGCTTCCGGAAAACACCCGATTAAATCGGTGCAAATGATGGCGCGTATCATCGTCGCAGTGGAAGGTCATCTCGCCATGCAACAGCCTCATCTCGAAAAAGGCCTTTCGCCTCCTGCTGCAGTGAGTCATGCGGCTTGTATGCTTTCTTATCAAATCGACGCGAAGGCGATTGTAACCTCAACCCTTTCCGGTGGATCTGCGCTTCGCCTTTCGAAATACAGGCCGAATATTCCTATTATTGCCTTCACGCCGAATGAAGAGGTGAAGCGGCGTATGGCCCTTTTTTGGGGTGTAGAGCCCTATGACATGAGTTTATTGAAAAGAACGGATGACGTGCTGGAAGAAATGGTGAAGGGGGTGCGCTCGGCAAGGGTCGCCAAGAAAGGCGATGTCTTAGTGATGGTCTCTCAATCTCCCCGAGGCCGCCTGAATCGAGAACGGACGAGTCCGACGGATTTAATCAAAGTGCATCGCATGACCTCATAAAAAAAAGCCTCAAGAAAAATTCTTGAGGCTTTTTTGTGTGACCTGCTGCAAGAATTATAACTTTACAACATTAGCCGCCTGTGGCCCTTTTTCGCCAGAACTCACATCAAACTCAACTTCTTCATCTTGTTCGAGGGATTTAAATCCATCACCCTGTATTGCCGTAAAGTGAACAAAGATGTCATTCCCGTCTTCTTGTGTAATAAATCCGTACCCTTTGCTGGCGTTGAACCACTTCACACGACCTTTTACCATTTTCTAAAACCTCCATATTAAACGCTTGCTACGCAAACTGAATCTCCCAATCGAATGGGGTCTAAACCAAAATGGGTTCATGTTCTATAGCGTGAAATTGCCTAGTCTCTGTGCAGAGTGAAGGGCGCGTTTCACTCGCCAATACCCATTTTCAAACAGGGGAATCTTATCCTAGTTGAGCAAAATGTGTCAAGTCCATTTGGCCTCATTTGACCCCCCTCAAACGAGGGATAAATCGATTTTCGATCCGCCCCAACTGTGCGGTTTTGGCATTGGACCGGTTTATGTTTTTTGATTGATGTTTGGGTTTGGCGGGGACGCGTGTGGTGCCACTGCAGTGGCTTTCGAGAGATTGGAGATGGCGTCGATTACTTCATCGACCGATTTATAACGGAGTGCTTTTTTCTTTTCAATGCATTTTAGAACGATTTTTTCGAGTGCGGGGGGGACCTTGGGGTTAATAGACCTCAGAGGACTCGGATAGGAGTGGAGATGTTGATAGTAAATGTCGCCTTTGGAAAAAGGCGGCTTCCCGGTTAACATTCGATAAAAACTACAGCCGAGGGAATAGATGTCTGAAAGTTTATCGACTTGTTCGCCAACGATTTGTTCCGGAGACATATAGAGGGGAGTGCCTTTGACGGAAGTTCTCTCATCCATTGCGTCAGTCAAGCGCTTGGCCAAACCGAAATCCATGATCTTGACCGTCCGGTCGCGTAGCAGCATGACATTGGACGGTTTCAGATCGCGATGGATGACATTCCTTTGGTGCGCATAGGCGACGCCGCGGCAGACCGATTTCATAATCTCAATCAATTCACTAAGTGACGCTTTGTAGCGTTCTTGATATTGTTTTAAGGTGATGCCATCGACATATTCCATGGTGATATAGATGTCTTCTCCATTTTTCCCCGTATCGAAGATGGTCACTAAATTAGGATGGTTGAGTGCGGCGGCGATCTGGGCTTCTTGCAGAAAATTTTTCAGCACAGCCGGATTTTCTTTTATGGCGTCGGGGAGAATTTTGTAGGCGACAATGCGTTTCAGCACAATGTCTTCGGCCTGAAATACAACGCCCATCCCCCCTTGGCCGATTTTTTTGATCATCTTATAACGGGAAGCCTGTGTTCCATTTGTGGCTTGAGACTGCTGTTCGAAGACCTGTTTGGATTCAGAATGATTCAAGGCTTTTTTGACTTCGGCCAAGGCCTTTTTAAGGAGATCTCTTCGATCTTTGACATCTTTGTAGGCGTAATCTTTTTTTAAGATCGCATCATACAATTTTTCTGATTTTTCGAATTCTTTCCCCAGTTCGTAAAGAACGCCAAGCCGGTAATAGATTTCAATGTTTTTAGACGATACCGGTTCTTCTGAGACCACTTTTCGATAACAATCTTTTGCCGCGGGCAGCATCTTACGCTGCGTGAGCAGTTCACCCAGGAGTAGGGATGCCGGATAGTAATGAGACACATCTTTTCCTACGCGTTGGAGATAGGAGATACAACGGTCGAGATCACCATGATTTTTAAAAAAGAGTGCCGCTTCATAGTAGTTTCCGAGCAAGTCTTGCATTTGTGCGGCGCGGTCGAATTGCTTTAAGTTGACGTAAAGATCGGAGGCTTCCATTAAACGGCCGCTTCGCTCTAGTGCGCGCGCTGCCGAGGAAAGATCTTCCGAGGCCAGGAATAAATCGGCGCTACGGTGATAATCCCCCGCTTGTTCATACATTTCGCCGGCCTTCTTTTTTTCTCCCGCTTCTTCGTACATCTCTGCAGCTTCAACCCAAGATTCTCCTTCTTCGAAGGCCTTTGCTGCGGAAAGGGAATCGCCTGTTTCTTGGTGTTGCTTGGCCATAATCCAATGGCTTTGTTTTTCGTCTCCCATGGCCTCGAAAAGCTTGGCGGCCTTTTCATAGGACTTGGCAGAAAGATAAAACTGCGCCGCTTTTTCTATTTCTCCCGCTTGAACAGCGGCTTCTGCCGCTTGATTCGGGTAGCCGGCTTCAGAATAGATTTCCATTGCCTTTTTGAATTCGCCAATTTTCATATATAAGGCGCCGCCTTCAATAGCGGCTTGTTTGATTTGTTTTACTTTCTCGGGAGAGACGTTAGAGGAGACAAGCTTTTGTTTCATGAAATAGGAATGATATTTTTCCGCCGCTTTTTCGTAGTCTTTAGAGCGTTTGTAGAGTTCGGCGGCTTTGAAAAGTCGACCGAATTTTTCGAATTGAATTGCAGCTTGTTTAAATTCACGTCCCTTTTCGTACATTTCGGCCGCAAGGAGATTTTTGTTGCAGGACAGATAACATTCCGCAGCGCGAAGATATCCCCCCCCGCGTTGATACATGATGGCCGCTTTTTCGGTCTCTCCGGAAATTTTATAAAATTGTGCGGCGTCATCCCATTGTTTCATGATCTCATACACACGGCCCACCTGCTGAAAGGCGCGGGCCTGTTTATATGCTTCGATCGCTTGGTTGTAATCGCCCGCCTTTTCGAAAAGCTCTCCGGCAAGATAAGGGTCTTGTGATTTGGCTGCTTGCTCGGCCGCAGCCGACGGGTCGAATTGTCGTTCGCCCCGCATGGCGGAATAGCGTTTAAAGAGAGACAAACCCCAAAAAACCAAGACACCGAGTAAGGCATAGCCGATCCAGCCGGCCGTGGAGACCTTGGAGAGGTAGGGTTGAATTAAGTTCGTCCCCTTTTGGAGGAGTGCGCCGAGATCGTTTTGCATGGTAGAGGGGTTCATGAGCGAAGTACCACTTTAATGGTGGTGTCTCCTAGGCGGATGGTGTCCTTGTCCGATACTTTTTGCCGAGTTACTCTTTCACCATTGACGAAGAGGCCGTTTGTACTTTTTTGATCCACAACGATGAGCGTGCCTTCAGATTGTTCTAAATCGGCATGATGGCGTGAAACTTGTGGATCGCTGAGTCGAATATCGCCCATACCCCGACCGATCGTAGCCCGTTTTTGAACCAGATCGATGATCGTTCCAGCTTGATCTCCGCTAAGAAATTCGATTGCCCATTGTCCATGCTCTGCTTCAACCTCGTCTTCGACGATTTGATCTTCCGCGTCGCTCCAAAGTTCGATATCGGAGGGTGTAATGGAAGCAATCTGTTCCTCTGCAGCGTCTTGATCTTCTGCTGGAGAGACCGTGATTTCTTGGTAGAGTGCGATTTGAGCCGGCGGGGCCTTTGAAAAATCGGTAAAGGTGATAAAGGCGTCCTTTAGATCTCCGCTTTTGTTCTTTGTATTCGCTTCGAAGTAGCCGTCGCAGAGCGTCCCTTCTCTAAAATAAAAGAGGTTAAGCTGATGCTCCTTCATCAAACTCAAGACAGCATCCTTTTTATCCCGATTGATGTTGCCCAAAAGACGGTCGTTATCGATCATATCGCTCGACACGACAGCGGTGGGCTGGCTTTGAGCCAGGACAAGCAAGGCTTTAAAGAGGACCGGACTAATCAGATAAAGGCTTAAAACCCCATAGGAATGGGACATTTCAGCAAAGTAGTCTGAAAAAGAAACCCGCTTGAATCCATTTCCATCGAGCTTGTAGGCCGCATAAAGCGCACTCTGGAAGATAAAGAGAATCGTTGGGCGATCCTCTCCTTCTAGAAGCAGTACGGCCGTCGAAATTTCCCCCTTGCGCTTGAGATTTCCAAGCAGCGGTTCGACTGAATCGTGGGGATCGAGATTGGCGGAATAGGCCTTTTTTTGGCTGGTAATCAACTCTTTTAACACATGTTAAAGTTTATTTTATAAGGGGAATCTTGTCAAACTGTGTTCCTCGGTATGGCTTTGAAAAAAGAGCTAAAATTCAAGGCGTTTCGCTTCGAATCCTCGCTCGCGATGTAGAGGGATGATAAAAAATATCGTAACATCAATCGCCGGAAGCTCTGATCTTCCGATTTTAGACGTGTATATTAGAGGAAAGTATTATATTTCAAAGGGTTAGGTATTGTAAGGGTGTTTGAATAAGCGAATATGAATTTCTTATTTATTGTGGGCTTGTTTGGGAGGAGCTGGAGTCATGATGTTGTTGTGCGTTTAGGGTGCGTGTGGCCTTTTCTAGGATAGAGCGTTCGCTGCTGTGTGCGAGCATTCCCAGGGCCTCTTGGATGCAGACCCATCGTGCTTCTTCTACTTCGCCGTCGTGGTCTTCGGTATTTCCGTTTAAGTACTTGAGCAGATAAAAATGGACCGTTTTGAAGATTTTCGACGCTTCCTGCCTAGAATAAAACCAGTATTGAATGCGGCCAATCTTTTCAAGGATATGGCCGTTAGTGCCTGTCTCTTCGCGTACTTCCCTTAATGCCGTTTCTTGGAGCGATTCGCCTTCTTCAACCGATCCTTTTGGAAGGCACCAGATCAACCGCCCTTTTAAATTAAGGTGAGAGATCAAGATGACTTGAAGACGCCCCTCTTTCTCGTCGAAAACGACGCCCCCGGAAGAGGTATGTTTCCTGGTCTTCATCTCATTTAATCCAGTCGGTTTAATTGGCTGTCTTCGAAAGGATAAGCCGGTATTTTTTTGAACTGCAACTTCAAATCATCTAGGACTTGTCCAAAACCGATACATCCTTACTCCAATTTTTGAACTGTCCAATCTTCATGAAGTCTCGCGCATTGAACAATTTAAATCTCAATTTTGTCTTTCCACGCCGCTCAAATCATCCGGGTATCAAAGATGTCTAAATAACTTCGAACTTAAGGTCTTCGAAATAGTAACATTTACACGAAAATATTAATAGCCTTTTGAGAAGCATTTTGTAAGATCAACTCAAATACGTCTGCCCATTTTTATTACAAGCCAAGCCCAGATTTAGTCAGAAGGAGGAAGTTTTATCAGTTTATTTCTCAGAAAAAAGTCCGCCAGAATAAGCGCCATCATAGCTTCCGCGATGGGAACGGCCCGAATGCCAACACAGGGGTCGTGCCGTCCTTTGGTGACGATGGTGGCGGGTTGGTTATATATATCGACAGTGTCTTGGGGTATCGCAATAGATGAGGTCGGCTTTAACGCGAGTCGTACCACGATTTCGTCACCATTCGAAATGCCCCCCAGAATCCCGCCGGCATTGTTGGAACGAAAACCCGTGGGGGTGATGGGATCACAGTTTTCGCTTCCGCTCATTTCAACGACACGGAAGCCTGCGCCGATTTCGACCCCTTTGACGGCATTGATGGACATCATCCCGCCAGCCAGGACGGCATCAAGCTTATCAAAGACGGGTTCTCCCAGACCGGGAGGTGTGCCCTTGGCCACAACCTCGACCATTGCCCCGATGGAGTTACGATCTGCCTGGGCCTTGCGGATGACCGCTTCCATTTCGGCCACGGCATCGGGGTCCGGGCAGAAAAGAGGATTCCGAGAAATTTCGGCCTTGTCGATCTTGTTCACCTTAACGCCCCCGACTTGGACGACGTACGCGACGATTTCTATGCCTTCCTGGGCGAGCAGCTTTCGGGCGATGGCTCCGGCCGCAACCCGTGCAAGGGTTTCCCGTGCGGATGCACGTCCACCACCTCTGTAATCTCTGAAACCGTATTTCTTGAAATAGGTGAAATCGGCATGGCCCGGACGGAAGAGATCTTTGATCGCATCGTAATCTTTTGATTTTTGATCTTCGTTAAACACGACAAAGGCGATGGGGGTGCCCGTGCTTTTTCCTTCGAAGACTCCGGAAAGGATTTGTACGGTATCGGATTCTTTTCGTTGTGTCGTTAGGCGGTGCTGACCGGGTTTCCGGCGATCAAGGTCGACTTGGAGGTCTTTTTCTGAAAGCGCCAGGCCCGCAGGACAGCCGTCAACAATGCCTCCGAGGGCAATGCCGTGGCTTTCTCCAAAAGTGGTCAGACGAAAGACTTGTCCGAATGTATTGCCTGCCATAAAATACCGTTTTGAAGTACCTTATAAATAGAACGGCAATAAAAAGAAGTGCCGATTTAAATTTGTGCCCATTTAATCGTGCATCCGACGGCATGGGTTTCTTCATTCTTGATGGCTTGGTTCGAAAGAAGGGCCTCGATGGCCTTTCGGAAATCGTGCGTACGGGCCTTGCTGGCCTCTTTCCAGTTGTCGTCGATTCTTCCGGTATAGCGTAGGCGTCGGCCTTGATCGAATAAAAAAACCTCGGGTGTATAGTGCGCACCGTAGGCATTGGCGACGGCTTGATCATCGTCTCTGAGGTAAGGAAAGTTATAGCCTTGTTCTTTTGCGCGAAGAATCATGTTGTCTAAGTTGTCTTCCGGATAGTTCTTTGTCTCGTTGGCATTGATGGCAAGCAGCGCGACACCTTTTTCCATAAAATCCGCTTGTATTGTAATCAAGCGGTCCTCATAGGCCTGAACATAGGGACAGTGGTTGCAGGTAAACAGGACCGCAAGCACTTTTTTTTCGCTAAAATTGTTTAGGGAATAGGTCTGTCCATCGACCCCTGGAAGTTGGAAGTCGGGGGCCAATACGCCAATCGGCAAACGGCTTGAATCCATGCGTCACTCTCTTAAGCGGGTATTGTTCCTAAGCACTCCGTGCAAAGTCGCTTGCCTCCCTTGTCTTTCAAGAGGGCGATGTCGACATGCTCATGGCATTGATCACAAGGCTCGGCTTGGTATTTCCCGGATTTTGGGGGCGGAGGAAGTGAAACTTCCGAGATTGAAAAAAGCGCCGAATCTGGTGCCGCTAATATCGCATCGATAATTTCTTCTGTCTTTTTCTGGAGCGCGGCTTTGGCTTCGGGGCTGGCATCCGGCCGCTTTGTCTCCTTTCGGAGTGCTCGGAGCTGGCTGTGATCAAAGGTGTCCCAATACTTACAATAGGCCCGGACTGCTGTTCCCGTTGCTGTATTTTGAAGGATGTAGACGGGTTTACCGATATGCGTCAAAATGAGATTGCGTTTTCCAAAGGTGCAGCCTGTGATTTCTTGAATCGCATCCACGGCGCAGGTTTCGTTTCCAACGAGGGCGACGACTTCTTTCATGTTTTTTAATTGATCGCCCATTTCGCTGACCAGGACTTTTGCCGCCCGATAGCCGATGGCGATATCCAGACAAAGATGTTGATGGAATGCGACCGCATCTTTAAACTCGCTGCCCATGAATCCGATCCCCCTTTTTTTTGATCGATATTTGGATAGAACGGGGCTTATCTTATCACATCGTCCAAAAGAATGAAATCGCGCTTAGGGTGAAATTGGGATGAAAGGTTTTTAGAGGAGGACTGAATATTTAATGGGACCGAAGCCCCCCTTGATTAGCAAGCAAGCGGGGCATTAATCGTGAATGGAAAGGACAAGCTTCGGGTTTAAGTAGACGATGACGTCATCCAGGAAAAGCCTAAAGAAACCGGACGTCGCGTTCGCATAATCCTTAACGCGCGTGCGCCCGTCGGGGAGGCTGATGTAGATCTCACCCCTAATCTCCTCTCCCAGGATTGTTTTTACCGTTACGGTGTGTTTTTCTCCAAGCCGCATGAGGTCATCTTCTTCCTGCTGACTGTCAATTTTGGCTTGTAAAATATGGCTTACGTTTAAAAGGACCACGCCCGTTTCGGTTTTTACCGGGATAAAGCGATCTCCTCGGCTCAAGAGGTCGTCCATTTTTTGAGCACCCAAGTGATGTTCGTCGTACAAACTCAAATAGGTCTCTCCCTCAATCCAATTCCCATTGGACAGTTGAAATTTGGCGGTTCGCGCCCCCTTCTCGATTTTATTTTTACCCATATTTCACTGCCTGTTGCGGTATGGGAAAACGCTCCTTGCTCGTTGCGTACTTGTGGGCTTCCTCGACTGTCACTTTTTTTTCTGAAACCAAGGCTTGAAGAGCCTGGTCCATCTGCTGCATGCCGTCCTTCTTTCCCGTTTGAATCACCGAGGGAATTTGAAAGGTTTTGCCCTCTCGAATCAGGTTCGAGACCGCGTGCGTCACATAGAGAATCTCCAAGGCGGCGGCCCTTTTCCCGTCGATGGTTTTGAGGAGCTGTTGTGAGATGACCCCTTTTAAAGATTCGGCGAGCATGGCGCGAATCTGCTCTTGTTGATTGGTGGGAAACACATTGATGATTCGATCGACCGTCTTGGAGGCGCTACTGGTATGAAGCGTACCGAAAACAAGATGACCGGTTTCCGCCGCTGTAATGGCCAACTCGATGGTTTCGAGGTCACGCATTTCTCCCACCAAGATAATGTCGGGGTCTTCCCGAAGCGCTGCCTTCAGCGCTGAGGCGAAGCTTTGGGTATGACGACCGACCTCCCTTTGATTGACCAAACTTTGCTTACTGGGGTGAACAAACTCGATCGGATCTTCTACGGTGAGAATGTGTTCCTTTTGCGAAGCATTGATATAGTCGACCATGGCGGCGAGGGTTGTGGATTTCCCGCTCCCTGTCGGTCCGGTCACCAAAACCAGGCCCTTCTTTAACTGACAAAAACGGAGAACGACATCAGGAAGGCCGAGATCTTTCACGCTCAGAATCTTTGTCGGGATCAAGCGAAAAACGGCTGAGATCCCTAATCTTCCGAAAAAAATATTTGCCCGAAAACGGCAAGCCAGTTCTAGGACTTCGTAAGCACAATCAAGGTCGTGGCTCGCTTCGAAACGTTTACGTTCGCTTTCGGTCAGCATGCCGTAGACCAGGGATTTGATCTGTTCATGTGTGAGCTTTTGTGCCATGAGCGGGACCAATTCCCCGCCCGCACGCATGAGCGGAGGGTTTTCGGGAGAAAGATGGAGGTCGGAGCCATTTTTATCTTTTAGCGCTTTAAAAAGCTTGTCGATTTGGGGCATTGCGGCGTCCTCGGTGTCTTTCTAGATACCCAGAAAGCATACCAGAAAACGGTCGATCCGCAAGGCGTGAAGAGAAACACAAGGGCTTTGGAATCGAGAAGCCGATATCGAGCGCGTTCATGCGCTTCGATCGCTTATTCGCTTGGGCGGTCTGGGAAAAAGCAGGGCTTTTCCGCGAGAAAAACGGAGGCATGCTTGGTGGTCATACAGGACTGAGTGTCTTTAGAAGATGATCGTTAACAGCAGTCCGTTGACGAACAGGAGTCTGCGTCTTCCGAGGCCTTGGCCTTGATGACAGACGCTTCCCCTTGTGTGATCACGAAGGCCTGTTGGTAAGGTGGCTTTTGTAGTTTCGCCGCCGTATCGGTGCACACCTGCACGGCTTGATTCCGAGGGAAGAGATGGCCTTCCTCATCCACGACGGCTTGCATGGGGCCCAGGTAGGTTGCCCATTGTCCGACATAGTTGCAGCTCGCCTTTTTTTCGAATTTGTAGCCGCGAATAACTGCGGAGTAAAACCGGTAGCCTTCCACTTCTTTCCAAAGGGTTTTTTTCAAAATGGAGAGCCCGTAGAAGCCGGCCTGTTCGAGCTTCGCCAGATATTCCTTTTCGGTCAGCGCCCCCGAGACGCATTCTCCCCAAAGGCGTGGATTGGCCTTCATCCCCTCGGGCAGGGCCTGTTCCGTAATGGTATCCGAGATAACGATGCGCCCGAAATCTTTCAAGACGCGCCAAATCTCGACGAAGACCTGTTTTTTATCGGGGGAAAGATTGATAACGCAATTCGAGGTGACCAGATCGGTAAATTGGTCCGGCAAGGGGATTTCTTCGAGATAGCCCTTTTTGAATTCGACATTGGCATAGCCTAGATTGGCCGCGACGATTTCTCTCGCCGCGTTGGCTTGACGCAGCATCCGATCGGTCATGTCGATGCCGACGACACGGCCCCTGGGCCCGACTTTTTTGGCGGCGATAAAACAGTCGATGCCACCGCCCGAACCGAGATCAACCATGATTTCACCTGCTTTGAGGCCGGCCAGATCCACCGGGCTGCCGCAGCCGTAGGAAATTTCCAGGACCTCCTTGGGGATGTGGTCGCTACCGTCCAAGGGATAGCCCTCGGGGCAGCAAAGTGCGGCCTGTGGGGTTTCGGCCGCATCTCCGTAGAAATCGCTGACGACGCGGCGGGAGTGATCGAGATCGACCGAGAGGACACAGGCCGAACGCGAGAGCGAAACCGCGAAGCCGCCAAGGGTTTCGACGCCAGGACGGGGGCTGTCTAAAACGGCATCGTCCCCCATGGCGGCAAAAATGACCGGCCGGTCATAGCCGGAGGCGGTTTTCTGCCGGGCCTTGGCCTCCGCGCGAGAAAATAAAATATCCAATATCCAGGCTTCGTAAAAATCGGAGAAGGGGTCTTCGCCCAAAAATCGACCGCTGTATAAGTAGCTGTGTTCAATATCGCCGCCGCCGCAAAGGAATTTTAGATAACAGTCTTTACATTTCGCCTTATTTTGCACGGTCGCTTTACGAATCGATTCAGCCAGAGGCGCGTTTTTCCATATGGCCTCAAGACTTTTTTCCAAAGTACTGCCCAAACTCAGTTCAGGAATCCCGGCCAGGGCCGCCGTCGGGTAGACTTGCGCGTCCGCATACACGCAGAGGGATTCGTAGGCCGCGTTGGAGAGATCGACCTTTAGATGCGATGGTCCCATTAAGCTGCCCATCAACACATCGTGATTGTCGAAGCTGAGGCCCAGGGCATCCGTCGCCGCCTTGCTGCGTTTGAAGGCTTCGAGCAAGGCCGCAGTCGAAGGGGGCGCGAGGGTATCCGATTCGAGGGCACGGCCTCGGTGATGACTCAGCAGGAGATGGAGATTTTTAATGCCGAGCTTTGAGGCGAGATGAACCATGTCTTCGAGATGCGCGACATTCGAGCGATTCACGACCGTGGTGAGGGTGGGAGAAAAACCGAGGCCGATGGCTTCTTTGATGCCACGGATGGTCGCGTCGAAGGTTCCGTTTCCCCGCATGGCATTGTTGATTTCGGCCGTCGGCCCGTCCAGGCTGATTTGGAGCTGCAGGCGGTTTGGATCGCAGAGGGATAATTTCTTGAGGTGTTCTCCACGAAACAGCATGCCGTTGGTCAGGATAATCAATTCCGCCTTCGGTATCTCAAGGATATGGTCGATGATTTCGAAGATGTCGTCTCTTAAAAAGGGTTCGCCGCCCGTAATGTAAAAACGCGATGTTCCCAAGGCCTGGGCTTGATCGATGATATTTAACCAAAACGCCGTGTCTCCACCGGGGATGCCGCTGGGCGAAGAGCTGACCAGGCAATGGCTGCAGCTGAGGTTGCAGGCATTGGTGACATGAAGCCATAGTTCACTCAAGCGGCCGGGGCGGAGGACTTCGGCGCGGCCGGGATAGGGGGCCTTCGTTTGGGATTGCGTCGAGATGAATTTCTTGCCGAGCGCCTCCTCGAAAAAACTGTGGCAATGCAGCCAGGCCTTGGCCCAGTCCATGCCGTTTTCTCGGGCGTAGGTTGCAACGAGATCGCCGAAGGTTGTCTTCCCATCCAGCTTGCGAATCAAGTCGGCGCCTTGGGCGTCCGTCGCAATCCAATGGGGCCCTTCCGGATCGATTAAAAGTCTGAGATTTTGACGAGAGATCTCTCGGTAGAGGGGGACGAAAAATCGACTGTCGTTTGCAATGGCTTCAGTCATGTGCTCAGCTCCAATGGGGTTGTTTTTGTCCTTGTCGAATCGCGATAAGTATACGAAAAAATGGGCTGAAATACTGTAGCCTATCCTACATTTGAAAAGGCCGGTGGGTCAAGAGCGAATCCATTCAAACCGACATTGATTAATACAGTCCCTTCACCTATGATGCCTTGCATGGAAGAAAAAACCAAGCTCTGGTATCTGCAAAAGATTAACCTCTTTAAAGAGATGACTCCCGAAGAGATGCGCGAGCTTAACCGTGTGACTCGAATGGAGTCGGTTCGGAAAAAAATGCCGATCTTTTTCCCCGGCGACCCCAGCCATCAAGTCTATCTCCTAAAGGAGGGTCGGGTAAAAATTAGCCGCATCTCCGAGGAGGGACGGGAGGTGACCCTTGCGATGCTTTCGCCGGGGGAGATCTTCGGAGAACTCGAAGTCCTTGGCGACACCCCTCGCGATACCTTGGCGGAGGCCCTGGACGACTGCCAGATTTGCGTGGTGAGCAAAGACATCTTTCTTGCGATGGTAAGCCGCAAGCCGGAATTTTCCTTTCGGCTGACCAAGCTGATCGGATTTCGCCTCAGAAAGATCGAAAACCGCGTCGAAGATCTCGTCTTCCGAGACGTTCCGGCCCGCTTGGCCCATCTCTTAATCGACTTGTCCAAAGAGCATGGGGAGGAGGCCCCGGTTGGGATTGCCCTCAAAATTAAGATTACTCATCAAGAGATTGCGAACCTCATCGGTTCCATCCGTGAAACCGTGAGCGCCGTGATGGGCGAGTTTAAGCGTGAGGGTTGGATTGCCTTTGAAGGGCGCCAGATCACCCTGCTTCGTCCCGATCTTCTTCAAAAACGTTCCGAATCCGCTACCCCATAGTCCAAAAAACTGCAAGTCGATTTGTAGCCCGCCCTACATTTTCTCCCTGTCACATCGATTAGAGTAAGCGACATGGCTGTCTTAGAATTGTTTCTCGATACGCGTTGTTTCTCCGCGTCCCGGGCGATTGAACTCGCCCAATGTGTTGTCGCGAACACGGAGGGCCTCCGGCTTTTCATTCGAGATAGGCAAGCGGAGGGTGATCGGGCGCGTTTTGCCGGGGTTTTTATCACCCCGGCCTTTGTCCTCGACGGCGAGCTTTGTGCCCTTGGGACCCCCTCGCTCGACAGTCTGGTTATGAAAATAAAGAAGCGGTGCGCTGTAAGGAAAGCAGAACATCTGAAAAATCCATCCATCGACCAATAAAGGAGGAAGATCATGAATTTGAAATCCTTGATATTTAGTCTTGCCCTCGTGGGCACCATGTTTTTCATGAATGACACGGCTTTGGCGGATACCGAACACGGCGGACATCAAAAAAATGGCGCCGTTCCAAAGGCGACCTTAGAGGCCATTGGGCCGCATATGTCGCAATTTTTAAACTATGAACCCTTCGATCCCCCCTTGAAGAACCATCTTTGGATGAAAACCGATACGGACAAGATGATCTTTTTTCATTTTGCCAAGCCGGTCAGCGAAAAAGAAAACAAGTTGCTCTTTACCGGCGACGCCGTTAAGGGTCGTTTTTGTGCCGAGGATCAGCCGGCGGGCGGAAAAACGGGCTATGTGCATTTCCACAGTGGCGCAGTCGCCGAGGGGCACAAACACGGGCATGGGGGCGAAAAGGGGCAAGCGGGCTATTGGTTGCGCCATATTGCCTTGGGAGATTTTGAGATGATGAACATTCAATTTCGTCCCGGCGTTGCCCATAATTTTAAAGCTACCTCTGCGCCGAGTTGTAAGTAATTGATTTTATGTTATGAATTTGTCCGCGAGGCCGTGATCCCTTCCCCTGTGGTTGATCGGCCTTCGCTCATTTCCCTTCTTCTAGACACAAAAATAGACACAAAAAGTCTCGTTTTCCTGAGTGAATCCCGTTTTTTTATCCTCGCGTACAAAATCTCCTTCTTATCCGCCTTTTTTCGTTAAATATTACGAATGTCGTTCTTGAAAAACCGGTTGTGGTTTCTGAGAGAGAATGCTATAATCTCGAAATTTTCTAAGAGGTTCCTGCAACTTCGTTTAGATAATATCGCTATAGATAGGGGAGGAATGAAAAATGTATAAGTCGATTTATATTCCGGTGGACAATTCGGACTATTCGAACACCGCCATCGACATTGGCATGTTGTTGGCAAAACAGTTCGGATCGAAGGTCATTGGAAGTCATGCTTATGCCGCCAAGCTTCACGACCGGCGCTTCAAACAGATGGAGGCCGGCCTTCCTGAAGAATACCACGACGAAAACGAACTGGAACGCCAACGAAAAATCCACGATTCGCTTATTACCCGCGGACTCGAAATTATTACTGACTCTTACCTCGACATCGTCGATCAAAAAGCAAGCGAGCACAATGTGCCGGTCGAACGCCGATCCCTTGAGGGCAAAAACTACAAAGTGCTCGTTGAAGACATCGTGAAAAATGGCTACGACCTGGTGATTTTGGGTGCCCTCGGTGTCGGGGCCGTCAAGGAAAGCCTCATCGGCAGTGTCACCGAGCGGACCATTCGCCGCGTGCGCAAATCCGATATTTTTATTGTCAAAGAACCGGCTTACGCGATCCCTAACAAGAAAAAAATCGTTGTGGCCGTGGATGGCAGCCACTACTCCTTCGGCGGCTTTAAAACCGCCCTGGCCCTGGCCAAGGCCTTCGATCTCGAAGTCGACGTCGTCTCCGCCTTCGATCCCTACTATCACTACGCCGTGTTCAACTCCATTTCAGGCGTTTTAAACGAAGAGGCCGGAAAGGTCTTCCGCTTTAAGGAACAAGAGAAGCTGCACGAGGAAGTGATCGATTCCGGCTTGGCCAAAATTTACCAATCGCATCTGGAAGTCTGTACCAAACTCGCCGAAGAAGAAAATGTCAAAATCAGCACCTCGTTGCTCGACGGCAAGCCCTTTGAAAAAGTTTATCAATATGTCCAACGTGAGCGGCCCTGGCTCCTGGTGGTCGGGCGTATCGGTGTCCACTCCGACGAGGAAATGGATGTCGGCAGCAACAGCGAAAATCTCATTCGAAGCGCCCCTTGTAACGTTTTGGTGTCGAACAAAAGCTACATTCCACCCATCGACGCCATTGCCGAATATACGGTCGCCTGGACCGAAGAGGCTTCCAAAAGGATGGAGAAGGTGCCGATTTTCGCTCGCGGCGTGGCCAAAACGGCGGTCTATCGCTACGCCATCGAAAAAGGCTTTACGATTATTTCCAATTCGGTGGTCGATAGCGCCATGGGCGACATCCTGCCAAAGTCTGCTATCGATATGATGAAGAATATGGGCAAGGAACTCGACGAAAAAGGCATCGACCGAAATAAGATGGTCGCCGACGACGGCGTGGCCGAATCCCTGAAAAGCGGCGGCATCGCCGGGATGATGACCCAAATCGTGGTCGACCCGGATGCGGAGCGTGCCGCCGGTTACGACGAAAAGGCCAAGCTCGATTTTTATCTCTGCGGCGGATGCGGCTATACCGCCAAAGGCAGCCAGCCGGTGAAGTGTCCCATCTGCAGCGCCGAAGGTAGCAAATTCCAATTTATCGACAAGTCGCTCTTCGAATCGGCAGCAAAAGCCGAAGGCGGTGTGTCTCAGGAAGTCGGCTACGATGGCGTGCCGCTCAATTGGACGGAAGATGCAAAAAATATTCTGCGAAAAGTCCCGGCCGGTTTTGACCGTCGCCGCACCAAGGCCAAGGTCGAGAAAACGGCGCGTAAGATGGGCTTCCAAACCATTTCGAAGGAATTCGTGGTTCGTATTGTGGATGGCGGGCTCGACTACACCGATCTCGAAAATACGGACGAAGTCACCGCCAAAGAGGAAAGCGCCAAGCCCGGGCCGACCGCACCCACATTTACTTGGAGCGACGAGGCCAAGGCCCGTCTCGAAAAGGTGCCGGTGGGTTTCATGCGGGACGCCACGCGACAGCATATTGAAAATTATGCCTTTGGAGAGTCGGTCGGTCATATTACCCTCGATATTGCCGAAGGTGGCATCCAAAAGGCGACAAAAGAAATGGAAGACGTCATGTCCGGGGCAACGAGTCTCGACGAGATTAAAAAACGGATGGCGGCGATGTCCTCTGGTGTCTCCCCCGATGTAGCCACGGAGGAAAAATCCTTCCACTTTTGTGGAATGTGCGGACATGTCGTGAATCGGGTTCCCGAAAAATGCCCGGTCTGCGAGGCCCAGAAATCGCGTTACATGTTAATGCGCGCTGAGATCGACTACTTTATCTGCATGGTCTGCAGCTTGGTGGTCGAGCAGGTGGTGCCGGAACATTGTTCCCTCTGCGGCGCCAATGGTGAATATCACATCCAGCTTGAACGAAAAGTCCGCGATCTTGAATCGGCCCTTCCGCAAATCGTGTGGACCGAAGCCGCATCCACCATTCTCGAAGAAATTCCGGAAGGCTTTATGCGGGAGATGACCCGTTGGCGGATTGAGGCTGATGCACGCAAAAAAGGACTCTCTGAAATCGATCCTGAGGTGGTCTCCAGTAAGTATAATCAATGGAGCCAAGTGTCCAGAAAAGTTGAACGGCACTTGCCATGGGGTGATGATGCCTTGCATCGCATGTCCTTAATTCCTTCTTTCGTGCGCGGCACCGTGGTCAAGGAGATCGAAGCCCATGCCGAAGAGCAAGGCCTGGCGCGTGTGACGGTCGAGATCCTCGATCAGGTCACCGCACGCTGGACCGAAGCCATGCGCAACCAAGGTTTCTAAAACGCCTTTGTTTTAGCCTAAGGATCGGAGTTTCGTCATGGCATACCAAGCCTATTCTGTTTCATGGAATCTCACCCAGCGCTGCAATCTGTTTTGCACCCACTGCTACATGAGCGCCTTCCCCAATGCCGATGTCTCCGGAGACTTGACGACGGAAGAATGCTTCAAGGTGATGGACGACATCGAAAAGGTGAATCCGAACGTCTTCCTGATCCTCACCGGCGGTGAGCCCCTGGTCCGGAAAGACATCTTCGATATTGCTGGCTATGGTTCCGACAAAGGCTTTACCTGCGTGCTCGGCACCAATGGGGTGCTCATTGGCAAGACTGAGGCGCGAAAGATGCGCGAGAGTGGTCTGCAGGGGGCATCCATTAGTCTCGACTCGGTCGATCCGGCCAAGCACGACGAATTCCGCCAGCTCCCGAAATCCTGGGAACACGCCATCCGGGGCATGAACTATCTCAGGGAAGAGGGCCTCGATTTTTCCATCCATATGAGCGTGATGGCTTGGAACGTCTCCGAGATTCCGCGCATGATTGACCTTTCCCGCAAGCTGGGTGCGAAGGTCTTGAACTTTTTCTTTCTCATCCAAACCGGACGAGGAGAAAATATCATCGATATTGAGCCGACCCAGTACCGCGAAATCCTCACCTACTTGGCACGGGCACAAGGCGTCGGGAGTGCAGAGCACAAGGTCTCGGGTTCCCTCTTCACCGAATTTGGCGATCCTTGGACCACGCCGGCGGGCGAAAGTCACGGACTGATCCTTCGCGCAAAATGCGCACCCCATTTTCGAAAGGTGATCTACGATCTCGATCCCGAATCGCCTCTGCTTAAAAACTATGCTCAGGGCAGTTGTCCGGCAGGAAAATACTATTGCCGCATTACGCCCTCCGGCGACATCACGCCTTGCCCTTACATGCCGGTGACGGCGGGCAACTTGCGGGAGAAATCCTTCGACGAAATCTGGCACAACTCGCCCGTGCTCAATGACCTGCGCGATCCGGTCTTGGGCGGACGCTGTGGCGACTGTGAATTCTCGGAGATGTGCGGAGGCTGCCGCTGTCGGGCCTATGCCTCGTCCGGCGATTATCTGGGTGAAGATACGGCCTGCGATTACGAGCCGGGACAATATGGCGGAGAAAAAATTACCCTTGGGGCCGAGCAGACCTTTGGCTTGGCGGTTAATTTAACTCTAAACTGGTCGGAGTCCGCACGCGCACGCTTAAAGGGTCTGCCCTCTTTTGCACGTGGCATGGTTTCGAGAGGGGTTGAGCAATACGCCAAAGAAAATGATATTGATTGCATCACACCGGAAGTGATGCAGGTGGTTCGTGAACGCGCAGAGACGCGTCTCGGTCGCCGCTTTAATTTTACGGAATTTAATCGGGATGGGTCTGAAGTCACCCCCACTCGAAAATAAAATGGGTGCAAGGCAGCCCAATTTGAGTTAAGGAACGATCCAATGGCAAAACAAGAAGAATCGACGATCACTTGGACGCCCGACGCCGAGGCAAAACTAAAGAAGGCGCCTTTCTTTTTAAGGGGCATGGTGCGTAAGCTTTCGGAAAAAAAGGCCCGCGAGGCGGGTATTGATCTTATCACCGAAGAGGTTCTCGCGAAGTTTAAAGACAAGATGATGAACCCGATGATCGCGGAAGGCACTGGCACCTCACATGCGGCGGCGGGGGTGGAAACGCAGCCCTTGGCCTGGACCCGTGAGGCGACGGAGCGACTCGAAACCGTGCCCGAGTTTATTCGTGGGATGATCAAAAAAATCGCCGAGGAAGTCGCTTTGGAACGCGGTCACCTTGAAGTTGATTTGGCCCTCTTAAAAAAGGCGGAAGCCCTGGGTGATACCCAGGAAGATGCCTCGCGTCCGGCAATGGCATGGACCGATGCGGCGAAGGTTCGCCTCGAACAAAAAATCGCCGAAGCGCCCGATATGGCGCGTGACTTCGTTCGTGACATGTTAAAAAACGATGCCGAAGACCTTGCGCGGGAGATGGGATTAGAGCGGATTGATCTGGCGGCGGCCACGCAAATCTGGGATGCGCCCAAAAGCGATGTGACTTGGAGCGAAGAAGCGCACAAGCGTTTGATGACCTCACCCGACTTCGTTCGCAGCGGCATCAAAAAGGCGGCGGAGCGCCGCGCCCGCAAGATGGGGCTGACGACCATCGGTTCGGAGCATTTGACAGGCTTTAGAAACGAGGCCATGATGAAGGCAATGAAACGGCTCCGTTCTTTTGGTTATGACGAAATGACCTTCGACGGTTTCGAGGATGCCAAAGAAAAAATCAATCGCCTCAAAGACAATCCCGAAGCCTCAAAACGCTTAGAGGACATTAAGTCCTATATGGAAAAAAAGGGAGATATCGGCCTGATCGATGAGGAAATGCTCGATCGGATGAAGGATTACTTAAAAGACCCCACCAAGAAAAAGATGTAACGAAGCCCTTCCTTATGGAGGACCTCAATTGGAGTTGGATTGAATTTTTCTGCTGTTCTGAATCATTGGTTGCACCTCCTTTCCGTCATCGTGTGGATCGGCGGTTCCGCTTATCAAGTGTTTGTCCTCTCTCCCCTGATTAAATCGGGAGATCTCCCTTCAAAAACCCTCGTACAGATGTTGCGTCGCTTCCGGAACGTGTCCCTGGTCGCCCTTATTGTCCTGGTGGTGACCGGCGGAATTAATCTTGGCATCCGGCGTGCCGGTCATGAAAGCTTTCCGCCGGGCTATGTGTCTGCGCTGGCCGTGAAAGTTTTTTTGGTTGTGGCCATGGGTTCCGGCCTTTTAGTCGGTTATGTCCGTTCTGCCGATGACGAAAACAAAAAGGAAAGCGGATCGGATCAGTCGGCACTTCCGGGTTTTGGTACCACCAAGGTGACCTTTGCCTTTGGCATTATTGTGATTTTCTTGGCCTCAATGCTCAGGCAGTGGAAGTTCTAAACGCGATTCACTCAGGCGGCTTGCGCCTTGATCCCTGCTTTTCTTGAATGCCGAATGACTTCATCTTTGACCTTTCTTTTTAAAAGACAGTTTATCCAGAAAATTGCATTATTTAGTTTTATTCTTCTTGTCCTTCCGCTTCCGAAACTCTTCGCCATCCACGCGATTTTAAAAGACGGAGAAGCCCTTCCCAGGACAGTCGAATCAATCACACTGGAGATGCCGATTGAATCCTTTCTACAAAAAAATGAAGGGGAGTTAGAAGTGCCGGCGGCGATCGGGCAGTTCGAAGACGAGCGGCGCTTTCAACTCGATTCCTTCCCCAGCCGTCGCGGCATCGATAATCTCATTGTCGATTTTTTTCAAGGCATCTTGTTTCGCATCGAAGTGAACTATCTGCCTTTGGACAAAGACGCTTCGACAGTCGAGCACCTGATCGAAACCTGGTCTCGGCGATTCGGTCCGCCTCGGATCAATGTCCTTCCGGAAACCCGGCTCCTGTTTTGGGACGACGGCGCAACGCGTTTAATTTTAGCGATCGAAGATGCACCCAAGGCCCAACTCTATTCGGTGACCTATATCGACGATGACTTGTTTCACCGTATTAGCCGCGAACGGGTGCAACGGGAAACATCGGGCCAATCCAGTTATGGCAAATAAGTTTTGTTGTTAGGCCCTATTTTCCAAGCACGGGACAAATATTCGCGAATGAATAAAAAATAAGGACTCATGTCTCGGATGGGAAAATCGTCGGAAAACCCAGAAGGCAGTCGAAAAATGAGCACAAGTAAAGTGGGAGCCCTGTTCTCCACAGATATTGTGGATAACCTATGGATAAAGGAAAATCAAACAAGGTCTCGGCTAGATTCCCAGACGAGATCACCAAACTGCATAAGAAAGAGGCAGTTTTTAATTCATAAAAATCAATGCTTTAGGTTAAGAAAGCGGTCTTTATCCCTTTAAGGTCTTCCCTTCGAACTCGCCCCTTGTGGGTAGCGCTACTATATGTTGACAAAAGGATTCGAAGGCTACAAGATATCGATTTTCGATTTAAAAAAACGGCATCTGCTCAATTCGATATTGGTCGTATAGTTTTTTTGGGGAGTGCATGTTGTTTATTTGGGGGAGATGGGTAGGATTGTCAATTGAAACAAGATATGATATAAGGCGACTATGAATAAGAGACTACACCTCCGGGTCCCATTTTCTGGAAAAGCAAAATTAGTGGCGGGGAAAGCCGCAGCCGAAGTCACCATCAGTAACATGAGTCTCGGCGGCCTGTTATTTCATACCTCAGAGGAGTTTGATCTCGGCAAGGAAGTGATCATCAACATCTCTGGGACCTATCGCAGAAAAAGCTTCGACGAAAAAGTTATCGGTAGAATCGTGGCCGTCCACCGGGGCGCCGTTGGGAATTCCTTCGGGATTCGATTTTTAAGTTATCTAAACGCCGAGAGAGAACCTTCTCTTTTTTCCTGGGTGGAGAGCCACAAAGATAAACCCTCGCCCTCGTTTTTACGGAACAGTCGAGAATAAGATAACCTCGGAAAAGCGTCGTGCCTGAAGCCCAAACCCAAAAAGATAAGCGCGTCGAATTGCTCCCCTGCCCCAAATTAAAAACGGCATTATTTTTTATTGCCTTATTGGCCTTGTCCGCTTGTGCCCAGCATCGCAGCCTCCGCATCTCCTTGCCCGAATCCCGGCTTCCGTTTGACCAGGCCTGGGCCTCTTCTTTAGATGCGAGTCTGCTTTACTATGAACGCATTGCCATTGACGATAAGGAATCGGGTTACTTCCAAACCACTTGGGACATCCACAAGGTCGGCCTCATTATTGGTAATCCGGTCAAAAGAAGCCGTTTAATCGGCCGCGTCACAAACAAAGCGCCCTTTCGACTCGATCTCGACATCCAACAAGAGGCCTTTTCCATGGAATTGGGGCGCTGGGTTCGCGATGCGCCCGATAAAAAACGCTTGAGCGAAATTGTCGATAAAATGCGTAACCGGCTTTTGTTTTAGTTCGACGTTTTTCCTGAGCCATGCTGTCAGAGCCATTCTGATTCTTTATCGCGAGTTCATGTTTATCAATCGGTCGTGCGTCCGCCCCATGCCATGCTAGCAAAGCTATACAGTGCCGTGCTCTATGGGGTTGAAGCCCACCCGATCGACGTCGAAATCGATTTATCGCAGGGGCTTCCTCTGCTGTCCATCGTCGGGCTTCCCGATCTTGCGGTCAAAGAAAGTAAGGACCGCCTCCGCTCCGCCATTAAAAACACCGGCTTCCATTTTCCCGTTAAAAAAATCACCGTTAATTTAGCTCCTGCCGATCTCAAAAAAGAAGGCTCGGCCTTCGATCTGCCCATGGCCCTGGGGGTTTTGGCCGCTGACGGCGTTGTCAAAGAAGGTCGGCTCGAAAACTATTTGGTTGTTGGCGAACTCTCACTCGATGGCCGAATCAAGGCGATTAAAGGCGCACTGCCCATTGCGATTCTGGCGAAAAAGCTGGGGATGGATGGAATTATCCTACCGGCCCAAAATGGGCCCGAGGCGGCAGTGGTTTCGGGCATCAAAGTCTTGGGCATGGAGACCCTGCCTCAGGTCGTCGAATTTGCCAATGGAAATCAGGAGGTCAGCCCCGTCACCGTCGATCTCGATGTCCTCTTTGCCCAGAGTACCGACTATGCCGACGATTATTTCGAGGTGAAAGGACAGGCCCATGCCAAGCGGGCCCTGGAGATCGCCGCAGCTGGCGGGCATAATCTCCTCATGGTCGGACCACCCGGTTCGGGTAAAACCATGTTGGCGAAACGCTTCCCGAGTATTCTTCCCCGCATCGGTTTTGAAGAGTCCCTCGAGGCGACGCAGGTGCATAGTGTGATCGGCATTCTCGGCGGCAAGCATCCGCTTTTAACCATCCGGCCCTTTCGCGCCCCGCATCATACGATATCCGATGCCGGACTCATCGGCGGCGGACAGATCCCGCGCCCCGGCGAAGTCAGCCTGGCCCACAACGGCGTCCTTTTTCTCGACGAGCTTCCCGAGTTTAAACGCAACGTCTTGGAGGTCCTTCGCCAGCCGCTCGAAGAGGGGAAGGTCACCATCTCCCGCGCCACAGCATCTTTAACCTATCCGGCCCAATTCATGCTCGTCGCCGCGATGAACCCCTGACGTTGTGGTGCCTTCGAGTCATGTCTAAAGAGGAAGGGAGGTAACAGAGGTTGATGGTTACTTCGTCTGATCCAATGGTAATTTTTTCGACAAGGTTCTCGACGACCTTCCTCTTTTCATCCCGAACAAGAGTCGGCCACTTGGTGTAAAGGTCTTTGGCCTCGGTCAAAATCTGATCGCTTGAGATGTAGCGGATCTTTAAAAAATCGATCTCGCCTTGCAGTTGAGGGATCTGTTCTTCGAGTTGAAGCCGCCGGTCTTCCAGGGGCTGGTACTTGATGACAAACCCGTCTTTGGTGATCTTCTCATCAAACAGAAGGTTGTAGACCGTATCGATCCCCTTTCTGACCTTGGTAAGTTCTTCCGACAGAATACGGAGTAATTTTTCCTTTTCCTTGATCTTTTGATCGGCGTTTTCCATGTAGCCGGTGATTTCTTTCGGAGAACAGAAATAGGTTTTGAGTTGTTCGTGGAAGACTCCTTCAAGGTCGGCCACGCTGATCTTGTTTCGGCAGGTGTAGCAGATGTATTTGGGTGAATTGGAGGGGACGTACATCTTGGTCTTGCAATTACAAAAGGCAACGCCGGTGAACAGATGGACGGCTTTTCTTGTCGGTGGTTTACGGTTCTTTCGGCGCTCATCCAAGATCATGTTGCACTGATCCCATAGTTCTTCCGAGACAACCGGCTCCACCTTGGTGATGACCCACTCATTTTTGGGTTTTAAGACCCATTGCTTGCCTTCTCCCAGGCTTTTTGTGTAGTTGGCTCTCCGTTCCCCTTTGGCCGTGGGATCACGAATCAGGCGCTCGATGGTGGTGTCGGTGAATTTTGCCCCTTTCCTTGTCCGGTGTCCGGCTTCGGTGAGCAGCCTTGCAACCGTCTTTCTTCTTCGGTGTTCTAAAAACATCTCAAAGATGAGTTTGCGGACCGGCGCTTCCTTGGGATCGGGAACCAACTTCCGGTGTTCATTGTACCGGTAGCCAAAGGGGGCGGCCCCGCCCAAGGGCTTGCCGAGCTTTGCCCGGATCGGGACCGAAGCACGAATACGGGACGCGATCTCTTCCCGCTCCCATTCGGCCAAGCCCGCAATCATCGTGTAAAAGAACCTCCCAGCCGGTGTGGAGGTGTCGATGGACTCTTGGAGAGAGATGAGATCGGCATTGTGTTGTTGGAAGAAATCAGAGAATTCCAAGAGTTCCCTGGTATTACGGGCGAGCCGGGCGACTTTTGAAAAAATAAGGCCGGTGATATGACCACTTTTTATGTCTTTGAGCATCCGCTGAGCTTCGGGATGGGAAATGACCGACTTTCCGCTGACGGCCTCAAGGTGATAGACCTCTTTGACTTCCCAATCTCTGGAGACGACGTAGGACTCTGCGCGTTTTTGGTGATGTTCCGGGCTGTCGCCTCCGGCTTGTTCTTCGGTCGAGACACGAATCCAGATACCAACGTGCTTTCCTTTCGAGGATTCTTCCGATAAGAGATGTTTGCTGGAATCGCGTAAAAGCGTCGGCATGATCAAACGATTGAGGTTGTTTTCATCGTTCATGGCGTTGTGACTCCTGTTTTAGTTTTTGGTTTTGTGAGGTAAATCGATTTCACGTATATATCACTCTGGCAGATGAGATGCAATGAGAGGGAGCGAAAATGATTGAAATTAGATAGGGTCTGGAAATGTTTAGCTGACGGTAGGGCTATTTTTTAGTATCTATTCGTACTCCCAGCTGTTTTAGAGAACGTAAAGGCTCTATTAACTCTTTTGCATAGTTTTTGCTGATAAGCGCATCTGCTTCTCTTAGAGCTACTTCTTTATAAGTTGTATTTGCAGACATTTCCTCTCTTGCCCAATAAAAAGCGGCGATTGATGCCGCGCGATTATCCTGGGCTTTTTTGAATCTAGCAATAGCTTCTTTATACAACTTCCTCCCTTGTTCTAGATTTCCTTTTCGAAATTCTAATAGCCCTTCTGTTGCGAGCACAGTATTTCGGTATGGATTTGTTTCATCTATATTGTGAATTTTTGATAGTTCCTTTTCTGCATCCTGGACTCTCCCGATGGATGCGAGTGAAAATATGTAATTATTCCTTAACAATATACTGTCTGGAGAAATCAATCTTGCATCTTCAATCATTTTAATGGATTTATTATGGTTTTGGAAGCACGTTGAAGCAATATAAGATGCAAAAACAACAGGGCGTGACGTAAACGGCTGGAAATAAAACCACTTTTCAGCAAATTCAAGAGCAGTACTATAATCTTCTTCTCGGAAAGCACGACGAGCCGTAGCTTCATATGGTGCTATCACTTCCTTACCAAGTTCCAAAGAATCTTGGCCTATTTTTTCTAAAAGCCACTCTGCTTGAGCTACCGTATTTTCGTTAGGGTTACTCAAGGCTTTAGAAAGAAGTTTTTTTGATTTACTTCTGGCTCCATGTTGAGCTTCTAATGTACTCAAAGTCGCGGCTAGTTCATTAATCGACCAGGAAGACAATTCATCGTTATTGAGCATCGCTCTAGCAGCTTTAATGAGGTGAGGTTTTTGTTTCGATCTTTCAGAAATAGCAATTTCAGTGGAAGTAATCCAAGGGTCATACTTTGCAAGTTCAGAACTACGTAAATAATGCAGTGCTTTTTGGGGGTCGTCAAAGTGGACAAACAGTCGTGCTGCTGATCTCAGGACAAAACGATTGTTTGGCGCTATAGCAATGGCAATCTCCATGTATCGTTTAGCTTTTTCATGTTGATTGAGTAAAGTATAGTAAAAAGCCAAATCAGCATAAACGATTGCATTACGTGGATATACTTTAAGAATACGTTTCAAGTTAGCTATCTGTTGTTTGTGAAAATCCCCATGTAGATCTAAACCAATTCCCCCAATTTCCCCTCTGTTTTTACCAGCCAAATAAGCAGTCGCAATCTCTTTTCCGAACTTGGAAATGTGATCTTTTCTTTTTAGAATAGTCTCTGCTGTATTGATTAGGTCTGGTTTAGAATATTCTCTAAGAATTAATGCTGTCCCAACTAGGTCAATCGCATCTGAAATTCTCTTTTTAGACTGCCATTGCAAAAGCTTCTTATCCAGAATTTTTAAGTCGGATTTTGGATGGAGGTCAGTGGAGCTTATAGGTTCAAGGTCTCCCAGGATATTAGCGGTGCTAAATGGATACCATCTAGGAATTACTTGTCGATTATTATCTTCGTAAATTCCACTCATAAGAATTTATTCTCCGCTTTACTAGAAAGTAAATTAAGGGAAGATATAAATCGTTCCATGTTATGCTTTCTGGAACTATCCAATCGATCTCCTCTTTGAGCAGGATTAGGTTCACAAAGTTGCCGAACTAGATCGATTATCTGAGGTGTTAATTTTCCAGCAATCGGAAGAACTTGTGTTTGGAGGTCAACCAAAATATTTGCAAATGCTTCACGGAGATAAGGCAAATCACTTTCAAATGAACTATTATTCATATTTACCTTATCAAACCCTTTTACCTTCGCAAAAAGAGCTTGAGTAGCCGAACAATCTGAAAAATAAAAAAAGAATAAACTCCCTAACAAATATATATCTGCTAAAAACCGATTAGAAAAATCACGATTAGAACTCAATTTATAAAATTGTTCAGGAGGAGCATAGCCAATATCACCTGGGCGAATGCATCCGTCAATAGCAGAAGCTTTAGATAAATCCGAAGCCCTTCCTAAATCCGCAATTTTTGAACCCTCTTCAGGAAATATGAGTATATTCGACGGTTTCAGGTCCTGATGCGCAATTCCAGACGAGTGAAGTTGACTTAAACCAACAGCAGTGTTGTGAAGAGACCGAAGACACCAAGCTAAATCAAATTCATTAAACTGAGAAATTTTATCGCGGATATCACCCTTGGCATGTTCAAAAATTATATAGCATACACGGCTTAAATCTCCAAAGTTTCCAGGAACGGTTACCGTTCCATCTGATATAGGTGTTACTACACGATTAAGTCTTCTATTTTTACACTTATTAAGTAGGTCGCGTTCAAAATTATATGCTTCTGTCATTGATTGAAGTTCACGTGAAAAATCTGGCACTTGGAAAGCTCTAGAAAAGTCAAGAGCCTTAAGAAAAGCATGTTTTCCATTTTTGTTTTTGACTAAATAACCTACCGAAAAGTGTCCCCCAGTAGCATGTGGAGCAGGTGTAACCATCTTTTGTACTGTCCATCCTTCATCAAGCGTAATACCTTCTAAATGTTCAGCTGGGCGCACTTTATCCTCCGATGTAGTTTGACAAGAGCATAGAAAAAACCATTTTGAATATAGAATATTCACATGTAATTAATAAAAGCAAATGGACTGTCTAACTTGTTAGCTTATCCCTATAAATTAACAAAATTATTGCCGCCAGGACCTTTATTTGAGACCTGAATTTATGATTATCGCTCTTAGATACATCAAAGTCTTAAGAAAAAGTTGTTTGAAAAATGATGATTAGGGCTATCCCCTTGTAAGTTTCTCAAATACCTCAACAGTCGTCATTCCGCATCTCGATCTTCCCGGTAAACTCCGCGCCGCTCCCTTGAATTGCATACAAACACCCGCCATCCGTACTAACGACGATATTATTTGCGACAAGCCCCTCAGTTGATACAAGATCCTTATACTTACTCGTCCGGTCTCCTTCCTCCGTCTGATAGATCTTAATATCGGGATTGGAGCTTTTGAGATGCTCAATGACGGATTTTCTCGGATGGCCGTAGTTGTTGTCACTTCCGGTTGAAATCAAGGCAACCTCGGGCCGGACGATAGAAAGAAACGGTTCATCGGTGCTGGTGTCTGATCCGTGATGGCTAACTCTCAGTACATCGATATTTCCGATAAAGGGCGCGACTTTGTTCTCGATGAATTTGTGTTTGGACTGTCCTCCTAAATCACCCGCGACAAAAAAGGTGAACTTACCAAAGGTAAGGAGAAGGCCGATGCTCTTTGCATTCGCGTCTTTTACCTCAAGGTTTATTAGGTTGTTTGTGGCTTTGTCCAAATAAGCGCCTCCCCCGGTGACGACCTGTATCGTGATTCCGTTTGCAAGAGGGAGCATGGCCGGAGGCGATAGAACCGATACCGGTTCCCCGGTCTTCATGACGACCGCCGCCACGTACTCATCATATTGCTTTTTCTGACTGCTTTTTACTTCGGCCTTGGTTACGAAGGCTTTTCCGGTAAGTTTGATTTCAAAATCGTTTGGATCTTGAGGATCAAAGGTTAGCACTTCATCCAGTCCCCCGGTATGATCGGAATCGTGATGACTGGAGATGATATATGTTATCTCCGAGATCCCGATGGATTTCAGGTACGGGACAACGAATGCATCCCCTCTGCCCGGCTTTCCCCCGTCAAAGAGAATCGCGGCTTTTTGATTGTCACTGCCATAAGCGACTATCAAGGTACTGTCACCTTGCCTTACGTTGATGATATGAATTTCCAATCTGGTGATATCGAATACGGAGGGTGTGCGAATAAGATCCGTCGGTGTGTCGCTGAGAGTATCGAAGTAATTATCGTCTTCAACGGTTCCCAGCGCATGAAATATCCATCCGCTTCTTCCGCCGGGTAATTCCACCTTGCGCCATTTTTCATCGGCACTATTTCCTAAAAGGATGAACCAATCATCTTTGTGGGTTTTCTGGATGATCGGGGAACGCGTGGTTGCTTCGGACCGAACATTTACCTTCTGCTTTGAGACGACAAAGATATCGGCATAAGAGGTTTGGGCGAAGAAAAGAAAGAGTGCTGATAGGAGAAGAGTTCGGGAAGTGGACATCACAATTTATTTGTTCCTTTTTTAGATCAAAGTAGAATGGTTCTTCTTTTCACCTTAGCTGTAAAAATTGGAAACTACCGGCGTAGATTACTTCTACTTTGATCAGAAATCAATTGCCGAACGAAATTGACCCAATATTTGTAGGTAAAGAACAAATATGAGATATTAGTGACAAAATCCATCTGGAAAACATTATGAAGCCTATTGACTCACGGATAAAGGTTCCTGTTTTAGAGCGATTGGCAGGAGAGGTTCGAGCAGCCCAATCTGCAAGAAATTCAGCGGTTTTCAAAATGTCTGAACAACTCAACAATATTCATAGTCAATTCCTGAAATCAATTATCGCTGATCGAGAAAAAATGTTAAATATGATGAAGCCTATCGCGCTTGATACGCTAAAAGCCTTAAGGAACCGACCCAACTTATACGAAGAAATATGTAGGCATACAATTCATGATAGTGTCCGTGAGATGCAGAAACTCAACAAGTCAATTCTCGAATCCATGACATCAAAATCATTTGCAATCACAGAACTTTCTAATATTTTTCCAGTCACAAGTTTTGCCAGCTCTTTTCAGAGGGACGTGCACTTTTCAGCATTAGCGGGTATGAGATATGTGACAGAAGCAATCAATCAGATAAACACCGTTCCAAACATTTTTAAAGAATTAGAAAACTCTTTTTCAATAAGATTATTTCGAGAAATAAAAACCGAAGATATAACATTTGAAGATGCGGTTGATTCTGTACGAGAGGCTCTTGCTGAAAAAGCCGAAACTCTTTCTCCCAGTCTAATTAGTTTTGAGGGGATGCTTTCGCTATTATTCGGGTTTATCTTTTTTATTCTTGCAATGGTTTCTTCTAATGAAAGTGAAGAACGAATATTAGCAAAGATGGAGCAGCTTGAAAGAGAAGTTTTGGGACAAATTGAAACGTGGGCTCCTTTAGAAGAGAGTAGCTCATATTACATTGTGAAAAGACCTGTTAATCTCCGTTCTAAACCAACAACAAAATCATCTGTAATAACTTTACTGTATCCTAATCTACGAGTAGAACTTATCCAAAGGAAAGGCAAATGGATTTATATTCGGTATTTTGACTATTTAGAGGGAGTTCCTAGAACGGGTTGGGCATATAAAAAATATTTAACAATAGAGAGATAAGTCGATGAATTTTGCCGAGGATCATATAAATGCAAACTATCTATTAAAAAAAGAGGCAAGCGTAATGCTTGCCTCTTCACCACACTAAAGACCTACCACCTCCCTTCCAAGAGCGTTCCCGCGTACCGTTCGATCTCGATCCGCTGAAGCGGGCCAAGTTTTTGAGCCGCGCCGGTAAAGGCGTTGATGACCCCGAAGCGGCTCGGTTCCGGCTCGCTGTGATAACTGCTCACAATCTCGTCGGTGAATTTCTGAGACAGTTTGCGGTTTGCGGCAAGACGCTTGATCGTTTCCACCGGATCGATTACCGGCTCCTCGTGGGATCTTAAGAACCGGTCCAGGATCGCACTGGCCACTTCAAAGGAACGGCTGATTCCCTCTGCCATCCGGTGATTCAATTCGGAGACGGTGAAGTGAATGTGCGAATGGCGGAAGCTTTTCTCCTGGGCGACGACCAGATCGTTGGTGCAGGCCAAGCGAAAAACAAACGGCTCAACAGAAACGCTTCCCTGCCCGACCTCGGAGTTGCCGATCATCACTCCGGCCTTGAGGCCGGAACCCGGATCGGCGATCTCTTCCGAAACGATTTTCAGAAACATGTGGCTCTCTTCAAGAACGAAGGTCTTGACTCGTACCGCCGCTTCTTGAAGTAAGTCTTGCACGGTTTCGGCAATCTGGCTGTTGTTGTAAGTGACATAGCCGCCCGAAAGGAAGGCCCGTATCCATTCTCCCTTGCCGCGAAGTAGGTAGGGATTGCCGTTCGTCCGGGAAAGGTCGTGATTTGCCACGACCGCCTTTATGTTTCCGGGAATCCTCCGGTAATATTCCACGGGGATCTTGAGCTTCTGGCACATCTGGCTGATTGCCAGATCGGAGAGCGCGTAGGTGCCGCTCTCTCTTTGGCCGCTTGCGATTTCAAGAACTCCCGTTTCCGTGATTTGAAATTGCCGGGCAGTGGCCTTGCAATCCCATTTATTTTGATCGTCCTCTACGATGGTTGATTCTATTGATTTCCATTCCATGTGCTTTCCTCCTTTGATTGTGAATGTACTGAGGAAAGCCTAGCAAGCGTGTGTGGAATCAAAAGGATGGGGAAGTTGCTGGGTGTCGCAAAAAATCTATACATTCCGTTGAAAAAATTGTAAGATACGCTCTATCTTCAATACAGAGACCTCGTTATGTCTCGATATATTTTCACCCTCGCCCTTATTTTTATCGCCTCCTTTCCGGCCTTCGCCGATAACTATTGCCATGACAGAGAAGCCGCTGAGCAATGGAAATCTCTTGTCGAAAAAGAGCCGAATGATCTTGCCCTTCAACGCCTCCATTCACTTCGCTTGGGAATCTGTCTCAAAATCGAGCAAGGGAACCTGACACTCGAACAAGGCATTACGATTTTCGAACTGGAACGACTGAAATTAATACAGAAACTAGCGAAGGAAGAACTGGAAAAGGAGAAGAAGTTTATTCAGTAAGAAAAGACGAAGTAAAGATCCCCGCCCGGACGGGGCATTCAAATGCGGTTCCTCGTAAAAAGTTTCATCTTAATCATTATTATTTATCTTGCCTTCAGGTAGCAAATCAAGAAAAGGTGATTGTCTTGCTGTTAATGCATTATTTTCCAACTTCGCTAAAATATCAATAATTGGGTTGCTAATGGCATTTTTCTTTCTATATGGAGATGTAAATAATTCACCGCAACGTGCACATGAATGTTGCGGATGTGCAATATATTTTAACTCGCCTTCATCAAAATGTTCAAAACCACAGTGTGTACAAGATAAACTCATAAGAGAGTCTCGCAAATGTGGCAACGCTGCTTGCGCCATAAAAGCTCTAACCATATTTGCAGATAACTCTTGACCGTCTATGATTACAGTGCCGAATGTGTCATCTACTACACATTTATGCTGATCAGTAAAACAATGTACATGAATACCTTCCTCTTCTAATATTGGAGCAGTCCATATAATACCTTGGTTCGAACCCCAAATTTGAATGCCACCAGGAAAATCGCTCTGCTGAATATCTAAAACCCTTTGAGTTTTCTTTACTTCACGGTGAATCTTAATATCCCCAAGAACTTCTTTCACTTTGATAATAGGATTTCCGATGTGTACTTCAGAATCATAAAAATCTCTGCCACATCCTGCACATAAATGCTTGCGATGTGGATACACAGCAAGAACATCTTTGTCCAAATGAGGGTAATCACAATGCTTACAGACTACAAATTTTAAGTCATGACCCATGACAACTGCTGTCATATAGTAAATAGCTTCTTCTTCCGTAATATCGATTTGGTCTTTATCATTTATACGGACCACCAAATGTCGATAGGTGTGATCAACCACCTTTTCCCCTCCTACTTTTTCTCTTGCGTGTAGATGTATGCCACGATCTACTGGGTGTCGTGTTGTGTCATATACCGCAGGCACTGCTCCCCAAAGTGCAATGCCTCCTGGATAGGCATTAAAGTTCAAACGGAATGTTTCTTCTTCTGATGGCGGAATAAGATTCGCTTTTACACACTGTTCAAGCCGAACACCATATTTACCTGTAGCATTTGCTCTATGGGAAAGGCACCAATGCCTCATTTTTCCATCTCGTCTTTTACCTACCGGGGTAATTTCACATGGGATTATTTTCATGAGAATTCCTTCGTTAAAGTTAATAAATCACATAATTAGGTTAACAATTTGTACTGTCAGTATAATACAATATTTTTTCGCAATCACAAAATACAATGCCAGAATAAAAAGAGTCACTACTGTTTATTATATGCCCTATAAACAACCTTTGATGTATTGCGATATTATTCATATATGGGATATTACTGCAATCATACCAGTTTAGTTTTCCTTCGCTGCACTCTTTTTTTAATTCACCCTCGAATTTATAACCCACATAAATATACAAAACCCTTGATATTGCTAAGTTATCAATGATTGTTAACGTTCCTTTTAATGATAAATCATATGCAACCAATCCTGATTCTTCCTCAAGTTCACGTTGGGCTGCTTCTAAAAAAGTTTCACCCTGTTCAACTTCCCCCCCTAGCCCACTTATTTTATTGGGATTAACGCGTTTTAATGCATTCCTTTTTATTAAGAGAACTTGGGCATCTCTTAATAAAAATATTACAGTATGGGGACAAGTTTTTGTGTGTTTAAATTCCATGTATTTTTTCGTGGCATATTTAATACAATTTTCTCTATCTTATTTACAGTATGTCAAATTTTACCGGTCGCTTGATCATTAATCAAATCAGAAAACTCATTTGGATGCTCCGTTCGGGAGGATGGTGATTTTTATTTTCCTCTGGTCCCAACTGGCAGGATAGATAATTTCTTATATTTTGTCACTATTGTTAAAAATAAAAATATATTTCTCTGCTTCATTCTGAAGACAGAAGCAATCAAGCATTCTACACTAGTTTTTGTAACTCATGGTATTTAAAAAATATAAAATAATATTCTTCTTGTCATATACAACTCAATAGTCTTAAATTTCCCTATAAACGATCATCCCCAAAGCCACGGCATCAAACATGTTTTGATGGTTCCGGTCCTTCCATTTCCTGTTTTGGTTTAGTAGACGGCAAGCTCCGGGTATCGTGCTTTCACGATCCGGCTGACTTCCCTTTTCGTCGCCCGGCCGTTGCCGGTGATAAATTTCTTGACGGTAGTCGGCGCGTACAAAATAATTCTGAGTTTTTCTCTTTTCCCGATGGCCCGAATCTCATCCGAAATCCAAAACCTCACAGACACCTTCTCTCGGCTAACAGGATTATCACTTCATCGGCCGGCAGCGGCTTGCTGAACAAGTATCCTTGTATTTCGTCACAATGTTGTGTGCGCAGGAATTCGCACTGTGCTTCTGTTTCTACGCCTTCGGCAATCACCTCCAGCTTGAGGGTATGGGCCAAAGTTATAATGGCGCTCACGATGGCCGCATCATCCGGATTGCTTGAACTCTCCCGCACAAACGACTGATCGATTTTCAATTTGTTAATCGGAAAACGTTTGAGATAACTCAGTGAAGAATATCCGGTCCCAAAATCATCAATCGATATCTTGACCCCCATCGTACGAAATTTATTCAGAATCACAATGGCTTTCTCTGCGTTCTGCATAATGCTTTCCGTAAGTTCCAGCTCCACGAAGCGAGGATCAATGCCCGTTTCAACAATCGCCTGCTCCACGGCCTCCACCAAACCTTTTTCCTGAAATTGCCGGGCGGAAAGGTTTACCGCCATCGTGATCGGCGGGAGACCGGCATCTTGCCATGCCTTGTTTTGTGCGAAGGCGGTCTGAAGCAGCCACTCCCCCATCGGAACGATGAGTCCGATTTCCTCCGCCAAGGGAATAAACTGGGCGGGTGACACCATGCCCAGATCCGGAGACTGCCAGCGCATAAGCGCTTCCACTCCATTAATCTGACCGGTCTTAAGATCCACCTGCGGTTGGTAATATAGCAAAAATTGACCCTGTTCCAGTGCTTGACGTAGGTGGGTTGCCATTGTGAGTCGCTCAAGGGCCTTCGCATTGATGTCTGATGAATAGAATCGAAAGTTATTGCCGCCCTCTTCCTTGATCCGGTACATCGCCGCACTGGCATTTCTCACGAGCGCCTCCGGGGAATCACCATCCGCCGGATAGACACTAATACCAATACTGCTGGAGATAACCAGTTCCCGATTTTCAGCGGGGATGGGTTGTGACATCATGTCGAGGATTCTTCTTGCGATGATGGCGGCATCTTCCGTCTTTGCGATCCTTGGCAAGAGCACGATAAACTCATCCCCACCAAAACGCGCCACTGTTTCGGACGGTGCCTCCTCATCCACATGGGCAACGCTGTCGCTCTCACGCAGATTATGCGTGAGCCGCTCGCCGACCGCTCTGAGCAAGAGATCCCCAATATGGCGTCCCAGCGAGTCATTAATGAGTTTGAGACGGTCCAGATTGAAAAATAAGACCGCAATCTGGTGTCCGTCTCGTTTTGCGAGGGACAATACTTGACTCAGACGGTCATGGAAGAGCGTGCTGTTGGGCAGGCCGGTCAAATCGTCGTAATAGGCTAAATAGTTCAAGCGGTCTTCAACACGCTGCCGCTCGACGTCGCGGCGCACGAAGGGGCGGAATACATACAGATAGAGTGCGGGAGAGATCAGTAGGGTTAACAAGGTAGAATCGATAAGTCCTTCAATCAGAGGAGACGACTGCGGAAAACCCCAGAGAAAAATCATCACAAGGGATTCGGCAAGAAATATCGTCACAGCGATAGTGATAATAAGGCGAAGGGGCGATGGGTAATTCTTCGAGAACATAACTTACGGAACCTCTTCAAAACCCAGCGTGCACGCAAAAGAACCATAGCCTGAGAAAGCGAGGGAGGGTGGACCAAGGACAATGGTTTCGCTATTTTATATTTCGGCCAGGAATGCCTTTATCTTAAGTGATGTTAGGAAGATGTCTCATTTAAATATACCATTTAAAATCGCCCTGTAAATTTGGAATAAAGCGGCGGAGTTATAGGTCGGAGTGATGGTTGGCATGGGCTGATGCCCCTTTTTCTAATATGATTACCCTTATGAATAAAAAGCTGGTTTTATGATTAAGAAGCTGACTCTATTATAAAGAAACTCGTGTTCCTCAAAAAAGGCGATCCCTAATTCTCTGATGCCCGGATCGATGCAAAGAATCTTTCTCTTGGTGATATTTTCTTTTGACATATATGTAAAGCGACTTCCCTTTTCGGTAAGGGAGAAGGAAGTCCCTTTCGTTGATTGTTTAAATAATAAAAAGTGAAGGCAAAGGAAGCCGCATCGAAAATGGACATGCGTTCATCTTCGGGCATCCACGGCTTCCGAAAGGGCGGAAGTTGCAGAGCCAGTTCCGGCAGGAGTTCGGCAATAGTTGTTGCGATCTGGTGTTTGGTCGTCGCGCCCGATTCCGAGAACACTCTTCTGACTTTGGCGCGGGAATAGCGGTGTATCTTGATTCCCTGTTTGGATGCCAGTACACCTATTCCTGCAATCAATCTCTGCACGCGGGGACATCGTCGGGAGCCTTTCGCCGTGCAGTCCTCAACGACGATGACATCGGGTAGATAGGTTTCAATCAGGTTTGAAATCTTTGTGAGGCAGCGAGCATTTTTCTTTTCCCTCGCCTCTTTCGTGCCCCAATCGATAGGGTCTTTCGGCCCTTCAAAGACGATAAAGCCAAATCCCCTGATGAACGGATCAATCGCCAAGACCCGTTTTTGTTTATTCTGTGATTCACTCATGTATTTTTTTCACCCTTGTTACCCGATCTACTGGAAATTGATCTAAGCACTGCCAGCTTCCGCGCCGTTTTTCGGTTTGGCGGGGCCTTGCTCAACTTTCGTTCAAGCGAACGAACGCGCTTTTTTAGTTCCTTTTCGACCTGTGAATAGATGCCGGGGAAAAGCGTCTGTGGCGGAACCCCAAAGATGATCTGGTAGGCAAGGACAGTTTTGAGATTCGGGACCCGCGCCCGGCACTCGTAACGCGAAGTCTTGGCACCGCTCCGGCATCCCAAGAGATACGCGACCTCATCTTGTGTGAGACCTGCGCGTTTCCGATATGTTTTAAGATAGTTTGAGAGTTTGTGAGACATTAGGGTTAGATCTGTTCCGGCCACGCGCCGAGCAGTACAACCAGCATATCCGAGTATAAAATCAACCAAAGACGGGAGAGCTTACCGGAACCGGCAAGAAAACAAATAAAAAAAGCCGTGGGGAAACGACTCAGTAAAACTATACAACAATGAGATAAATTAATTTCTAAAAAATCCTTAGGCGATGTGGATAACGTGCGTTTTTGGTATAAGGATTAACTTATGGAAGATCGGTTCCGGGTCCGTTGGGGACTTCAGGGACTTTAGGGACTTTGAAACAGGGTATAGCTCAAAGAAAAACCAAGAAGACCGCTCTAGTATTGGGCTTGTTTTTTCACGCTTCACGCTTTTGGGCCTCTCTCTTGAAGTCCCTAAAGTCCCTGAAGTCCCTCGATGGAGTATTCAGATCCAGAACAATGGGGTGTTTATTTGCTTTTGACTTTTAAGCAGAAAATTATACGCCAACCGATAAAACGTTTTTTGATGATTACGTTGGATTCGTGATTACTGCACATGGTTTCAATACTTATGTAACCTCACCGGTGAATGCTATTTGATGGCTCGATCTCAACCTTGTTTCCGTTTAAGGTTAGTTTCACATTTAGCACGAGAAAACCATGTTTCAGTCCATCCCAATTACTTTGTGGATCATTATCATAGTGATGAATCGCATCGTGGCCTAATTGAGCAACATGACCTGTTCGGGTATTTGATAGCTCAACGTAATTATTCTCTACTTTTTCAATAATCCAAATATCGTCAATCAGTTCAGATCGTTGAAGGCTATTCCTTCGTTGTGGGCAAGGGCATAACCTAACCCTGTGAAATAGAGATTTTTTCAATTTATTTTTATTCATTAAGTGTTCCTTTGTTTTATTATATGTGGTTTTGAAATTGTCTTCTGTGTCTACTACAATATTCGATTTTCTTTTCCTATTAATTCTTCTATTTTAGCATTTACCTGGAACCTATAATTAGAAAAATTTTGCCTCTAAAATAAGTTCTCACTCTCTTTTTCTGCGTCTTCCTTCTCCCCAATCCCATAGCGTTCATAAAGACGTTCCAGTTTCGGTTTCTCGGAAGGAGGAATCACATACACCCCGTTGCTTTTGTGGGTCTTGAGGTTGAGCTTTTTGCGTATGACGTAGCCGATCCACTTGGTGGTGATTTTCCTGTCGTAGTCTTCTCCGTAGCGGTCGGAAAACCAACTGGCGATCTCTTTGATACCAAGGGTTGTCGCGATGGATGAAGCCGTCATGTCCTTAAGAATCTCAAGGATCTGAGCTTCCATGTCCATCCCCCGCTCCACCATAATCTCTTCGTTGTATTTTCGGGCGACTTCCCGGATCTCCGCCCGCATCCGCTCATCTCGGATAATGCTCAGAAGCGGGACAAAGATCTGGTTTAAGCGCGGTTCGATGCTCCGGTCAACTAACGCTTCGCTGGCCGTCTGTTTCCCAAAATTGCGGAATCGGAAAAGGAGCAGCTTGTTTCTGAGATGAAGTGCCTCTTCCTTATGAGAGGCGGGGAGATTGATCGGCACATCGTCTCTGAGACGGCGTTGTCCCATCTCTTCGGTGATGAAGCGGCTCTCCAAGGCCCGGTCTTTAAAAAACCCGCGCGTTCCCACAAGCTTTGGCCCGAACACCGCGTAAGCGCGTGGGTTGAATTCCTTATTCCCGGCAACCTCGCTCCGCAGTACCGGAAAGCCCTTTGCATTGCCGTTATTGAGGATCTTCACCATCTCCGCCTTCTCGTCGGAAAAGCGGAAGTCTCCCTCGTCAATGATGAGCGTTCCTTTAAACGACTCCAGCATCCGAAATAATGGTGAAACCGATGAGGCCCCGGAAGCAAAGATCGGTTTGTAACAAAGCGACCCGATGGTGAGGAGCGAGCGGGTTTTTCCGCATCCATAGTCTCCCCGAAACCTCAGATACGGGAGTTCGTTGAAGCTGTCATAGACCCAACTGAATAAAACATAATAGCTTGCGATCTTTTCAAAGAAAGGACTGACATCGACATAACGATGGATGAAACTTTGAATCTCGGCCAGTAGCGCTTCCTCCGAATCGTATTCTTCGGGATGAGATGGAAAAAGAACGATCTGGTTTTCGATCAGATTGTTATGGGGAGAATACGGAATGAACCGAAGGGCCGTGTCAATCGAAACGCTTGGAACTTCCTGCCACGTTCCGTCTTTCCAGAGCATGAAAGCGGTCTGACGTTCCTTGGGGCGATAGACCATCTCCATAATGCTTCCATCGTCAAAGACCGCCGATACCGCCGGGATCGTCTTTTGGTGTTTGGCTTTTTCAATTTCTTTTTTGATATGTTGAATCACGGTTTATCATTGGACGATTAACCGGACGAAGCGATGTCGATATTTCTGAGAAATGGCGGGTTCTTTGGAAGAGATGAATAGCGGGTTGCCGTAAGACCTAATCGGGCATCGGTGTTCATCCTCCTCCGCCGAGATTAACGTGCGATCTCAAACGGAAGAAGGAGGGGGAACGTGACGGGGAAGCAAAAGGGCGAATTTCAGTGGGAAGGATCTCTGTTCTAATTTCCGTCGGCCATCAGGCTGACATCGTCTATTCTAAACACTGTATCTTTAGTAAAATTAGTGGTCGCGAGAAATCGGATGCGAATCGTTTGTCCCTTAAAAGCAGTCAGGTCGAAGGCTTTTTGGTTGTAAGTACACGTCGAGTTGCAAAATGGATCTTTATCTAAGTCTGAATAGGCGTCAAGTATCCATGGTGTTCCGTTGCCATCAAAGACGCTCACAGAAAGAACATCGGAAGGGGTGACTGCTGACGTTTCGTCAGAAGTAATATTAAGCCAAAAAGTAAGAATGGCCGATGTCGCTGAGGTTGGGATCGTAATAGTTTGCTCCATATAGCCAATAGCGCCCTTTTTGATTGTCCCTGTACTATCTACCCCACCGGAAGCGTATCCTGGAGAAGTCTTGTATCTCGTCAGGTTAGTACCCGCCCAGAAATCACCAGACAGAGTCCATCCGCTTTCTCCGAAATCGAAGCTGCCATTGGTAATCTTTTCAACGGGAGTACTTAATACAAAGTTCAGAGTAAAAGTAATGCTTCCCCCACCCAAAAGGCTTTGACTTGATGAAGGAGAGATGCTACTAAAAGTTGCTCCACTCGGTCCACCGGATGTATAGGATAGGTTCCACTGTCCGGCAAGTTGATTTGTAACATTGCCGGGAACGAATGTCCCCGAAAGCGTTTGTGGACCGGTCAAAGAGAACTGTACATTTCCAGACCAGTCGGCTCCATTGAGCTTGGCTTCCACTCGTATTGTGCCCTGGGTCGGTGTAGGATTCGTACCCATTCCGGTCAGTGTAACAACACTTGACCCGGTAAAAGTCGCGCTGCTTGAGACGGTAGAAGTACCCGAAAAATCACCCGCGTTAGTAGGGCAAAATTGTACATTCACCTGTGCGCTTGAACCATTTGAGGCATTAAAATTACTGCCGGAAGAAATACTAAAGGGTGCAGTTGCGCTAACACTACCAGAGGCGGGAGCGGTTCCGTTCTTATGTTGTATGGTAAATAACTTGGTATCACACGTTCCTACCTGGATGTTCCCAAAATTGAGTGGTGAAGTCCCAACAGTGATGGTAGCCGTTGGCTCAGGAGACTTAGAATTAAAAGTGACAGTCACCGATTTGTCGGCTGACATGTTGAAAGTGCAGGTAGTGGTCGAACTCACGCAATCGCCACTAAAACTGCCAAAGTCTGAGTTCACGTCTGGCAGGGCGGTGAGGGTTACAGGCGTACCATTGTTGTATGACTTGAAGCAGTCGGTTCCACAGTTGATTCCTGAAATGTCACTAGTAACCGTTCCGTTTCCTGTTCCGTTTTTAGTGACGGTTAAATTAACTTGGGATATAAGGTTAACAAGAAAGTCTCTATCTGATTGATCAACAATCCCGTCCCCGTTGAGATCTTCTCTTGGGAAATTATTATTCCCCACAGCCTGATCTAGTAGGGAAAGGTCTACAGCATCCACTTTGGAATCACCGTTAATATCTGCGATCTTTCGTGAAATCCCAGGGATCTGAGTCACAACGCTGAATGCGTCAAGAATAGGGATTTGCTCATTGGTTATTGGGTCTGTATAAAATGAAGAACTGTTAGTCAAATATTGCTTAATCTGTGGAATTGTCAGACTCGGATCTAAGGAGTACATCAGTGCTACCAACCCTGAAACCATAGGGGCTGCCATAGAAGTCCCGCTCATGAATCCATAACTTCCGTTGACGTTAGACTTTCTACATACATTATCGGGTGTGCAGGTTGCGCTATCTGGGAGTATAGTGCTCAGAATATTTGTTCCGGGCGCACCCAGGGTTAATACCGGGCCACTATTAGAAAACCCGGCTTTCTCCCCATCCGAAGTGGTAGCTGATACAACAATAATATTAGGAACAAAAGCAGATGCAAAAGTAAATGGGGAATTCCATCGAGAATCTATGTCTCTATCGATAGTATCATCGCTATCATTTCCGGCAGCGACGACAAAAATAACATTGCTAAATTGTTTAGCGATGCGTTCCGCAGCTAGAGACTGCCGAACTACTAAGGCTTGGGCCTTGTCATGTGTATTAGCATTTAGTTTAAGTTGTTCCCACCACCTGTATCCCATGCTAAGATTTAATACCTTTATGTTTTCACTATTGCTAGTCAGTAGTATCTCAGTTGTATTAAGTATCCTAGACCATGAAGTTTCAGTGCACTCCATACCGCTTGAAAATATACAATGGTCTTTTGTTAGGTTCTCAAAAAAATTGTTATCAAAATGGAAAGACAGCCCTTTCATTTTGACTATTGGGTTTACCCCATTTATTCCGAATCTATTGAAGCTGGCTCCGATTATTCCGGCGACATGGTTACCATGGTCATGTTTTATCTTATCGCCTCCTAGTTCACCGCCATCTTCAATGATTAATCCACTAAGATCTTCATGAGTTGCAAATCCAGAATCAACAATACCGACAGTAGATGGCCGAAAACTTGTATCATTAATCTCCTTAGGACTTACAATACCATCTTGGTTCTGATCGAAAAGATTCCACACTGACGGGAAACGTGAAAATTTTTGTCCCCAATTTCCACCTTCCTTATTTCCAGAAGTCCAATCCAAACTATTTCCTCTGGTCTCGCTTGATAAAGATGTAACACTTAATAGCGTATCTTCAGACGCCCCTTCAACTTTAGGATGATTAGATAAAATCTTTACGGCTCCTTGAATCTTAGTGAGATTCCCTGAGTCAAAGATATCTACAAATATAATCCCTGACGATTTTAATCCTCCAATTATAGAACCATCTATACTAGAGACGAGATTTATGATCTCCTCGTTAGCGGTATTAGGCTTTATCGTTACAACAAGACGAGTTCGGGACATCATGGCTCCTGTTTCAGGATCTTGAGAGAATAGTTCACGATCTTGTGGAGGAGGAGACACAAAAGAGATTTCCGAAGAACCTGTCAGTGGAGGAGGCTGGGAACCAGCTGTATCTATCTCTTCATCACTCTTACAACTTAAAATAAGGATAGAAATAAAAGGAATCATTAAGAGCTTCCAGAATGTTTTCTTAAATCCTAGTTGTGAATAATAATTCAATTATCCCACCGTTCCCATTTTCGTATCTTCAGATACATAATCAACCAACCCACTTTGATATAGAGTCTCTACGGCTTTTTTTAGTTTCTTTAAGCCGAAAGATTCAGGAATATCAATAAAGAGATCTCCGCCAGAGAGACCTCCTACAATCTCTCCATCTATTTTTTGCAGGAGAGTTTTTGCTTGCTCAACAGTAACATTTTCCCTAAAGTGAATAATTAAACGTGTCCTAGACATGCTCAAACCTGTATCTGGGTCTGTAGAAAATTTAAGGAAACTTTGTGGGTTTGGATGAAATGACTGTCCTGTGGTATGAGGCAGAAAATCTTTTAGTAGCGTAGAGGAATCAAACTCTTCAAGCGAAAAAGACTCTATCTGTTGTCTTATAACAGCGTCTGAAAGTTTAATATTTTCTATTTCCCATGCGATCTCCTGATCACATAGAAAAGAATCATTAATCCCAAACTTTGAAATCAAACGGAGATTTTTTGCAGTAGCAGCTTCTTTAGGAAAAATGAGAGAAAACCTCAAGCTTGCTTTTCCTTCCATACTAGGGGGCCATACTCCAACCGAATTACATCCATCCTCTATGCTAATTGAGTCAATAAGATAATATTCATTACCAAACTCATCGACAAGAAAAGTCCGTGGTAAAAGACCTATGCCAATGGTTCGCCCTCTCATATTTGTAAAAAGAAAGGTTAATTCAAGTCCATCGTCAGAAAGATGATAGGAAAAAATTCTCATCTCAAATCCTTCGACGGTAACTTTCTTATCGGGTGGGAAAAGCCATGCTCCTTTGTAATTTGAGCTTTTTACTGAATCAACAGCCATAATCTTCTCCACATGTGTAGTGGAACCACCGATATCTGGCTGCTCTATTGTCGGAACCTCAAGTACACTTGGCACCGCTGTAAAACCTTTGGAAGGATAGTTTGACTCCTTACCTTTAGACAATGAACTCGCCAAAGCTGCTCCGATTATGAGCGTGACGCCCAACAGTATTAGGAATAGAATTTTCTTGTTTATAGAATTCATAGATTCGTTTTATTTGCAAATTTAGCCCCATCAAGGTTATAGAATTCCTAAGACCCAAATTCTCCCCCACTTACTCATGAGGTTATTCTACATGGCAAGCAGTCCTTGTCAATCAAAAAGAGCGACCAGGATGTATCTCCAAAATCTGTTCTCGGTTTTCTCTAAATTTGGCATTTCACCGACCAACCAAATTGCAATGACAAAGCGTGTCTATTCCTCACCCCTCCACCCCTCGCTTTTTAACCTCCGCCTTCACATCCGCGCTCGGATCGGCGACTTTGATCGCGACAATCAGACCCAAGGCCTTGCCCGCTTCCTGGTCCTGTTGTCCTTTCTTGTAAGTCAGATTGAGAGTCATTAGAGACTTCCCTTCTTCATTGATAAGCCGCGCGTTCATTGACTTGACGCTGGTGGTGAACTGCGCCCCACCGCCTAAAAATCCAGTTGACTTTGTTTCGGTCCCGAATACGCCGCTGCCCACAAGCACGGCGTCTGCTCCCAATGCAAAGGCGCTTTTTATCAAATCGTTTTTTGAATAATACTCCGTGCCGTTTTGGTCAGTTTTCGTCTCTACGGCATTTTTTCTGAGATTTTGTTCAATCTCAAAGATACCGATTGTTTTTATTCCTTCGCCTTCCAACGTGGTGTTGATGCTGTTGATCATCCCTTCCGTTAGGTGTGGCGTCCCCGTCATCGCGAATCCGCTAACCTGCTGACCTGAAACCCTGTTGGATGATAGAACGCCGACTGTTTTGATGCTCTTTACCGCCTCACTGTTTTCGGGAGGGATGTTGGTATCGATATCAGCATCTTCTACTGAACTGTAGAGAGATCCGCCTATCCAAAGTACCGACGTACCGGCTGAAAGGGCCATCAATGCCTGTATGCAACCACTCATCGATAAACCGAAAAGAAAGATAAAAACAACCATGCACGAGCGCGTTTTCTTAGATTTCATCATGTTCTCCATTTTCGTTTTGGCTACTGCCATATTAAGGTGCCGGTCAAAGCTATGGGGCCTGTGTCGATGTTCAAACCGGTACTGACGCTTGTAAGGGTGAGTGGGGTGTTGTTGAACGTGATCGTTTTGGCGCTTAGGTCAATTGACACCATGTCGCATGGAGGTGATATTGCGCTCCCGCAACTGTGCGAATAGGACACAGTTTCAATGACCAGGGAGGTCCCGGTGCCGGAGGCGGTTTGAGATGTGAAAGTAATGCCAAGCGCCTCTCCCACGATACTGACAATGAGCATGTCTTTGTTCAGTTCAAGAAGGTTATCTCCGTTGTTAGACCACGTCAGTAATGCCACAACGCCAAGGCCGGGTAGGCCCGTTGTCGTATCTCCCGAACGACTGTTAAAGTCGGGGTTAAAACCGGTACTGACCACATCGGTACTCGGGCCAGTGATACTCAAGGTTCCGAATTGACCTGTACTGCCGCCCAAGGTATCGCGCAGATGAGACTGCGCGGTTGCTGTAGGAATCAGATTCGGTGCCGCGCCGAGTGTGGCCGTTAAATCGGAAACCACTTTCAATACATTGGCGTCTTTTTCAAACACCGAAATGGATACGTTGAAGTTGATTGTCCGGCCAGCCGCCATGTTAGAGATTTCGGTCGTAATCCGAATGCCATTGCCCGGATTGTTATCCGCATCCAGCGTTTGCACAAAACGGATGATATTGGTGACTTGGGGATTTATCTCGTCAACCGCACCGGGGACAAGATCAATGGGGGTCAAGACCGTTTTTCCGGTCGCGGTGCCGAGTAAGATATCGCCGATAAAAAAACTGACGACTTCCCCGTCAACATAGTTGAAGGTGCCGCTTACGTCGGTAAACCCGGATTGTGTCGCTGTCTTAAAACGAAGACCTTCGACGGCGGAATCAATGAAAACTCCGTTTTGTACGGTTGCGGGAGGGGTGTCGGCGGTCGTCTCACTGCCGCCGCCATCTCCACCTCCGCCACACCCGATCAATATCGCGGCAAGCAGTATAAAAAAATAATTCTTCCATGTTTTACGGTATGTACCCATTATGAATCTCCTCTCTCTTGACATTGTTTCTTTTAAAAGTAGTCTGAAACGACAGTAGCCTTTCTTTACAAAGCGGAGCTAACCCGTTTTAAAAAGGAGGCCACTATGAAAAATGTCGAAAAAAAAGAAGAAAGTCGTGGCCTATTGCCGCGTATCTACCCTGGAGCAAAAGAAAAATGGTTATGGAATCGATATTCAGATCCGAGACGCGACGCTCTGTTCAGAGCGGCATGGCGTGTTGATTGAGAAGTTCTATACGGACGAAGGAGAGAGCGGAGTAAAAGAAAAACGGCCAGCGTTAAAACGGTTAATGAGAGATTGCAAAGCGGGAAGGATCAAAATTGTGATCCTCCCTTCCTTGGACCGGCTCTCCCGTGAGGTCCGTATCGCGGAGAATCTTTTTTACGATTTCAAACGGCTTGGTGTAAGGGTGTTGATCGCCGACATGCCTCAATACAACGGTGAACGGAAAGACATTATGATGCGCCAGATTCTTGAGGCGGTTGCTGAAGAGAACAGAAGAGAGATCATCGACCGTTTATTCAAAGGCCGTCAGGAGCGGGTGAGACGGGGGTATTCACCGGGCGGCAACCTGCCCTATGGCTATGTGAGAGAAGACAAGATGATTATCATTGACCCGCGTGAGGCGGAGATTATAAAGAAGATCTATGCTTTGGACAGAGAAGGAGCAACCGGTGCCGCGATTGCGGAAGGACTCAATAACGACGGCTACCGCATGAGGAACAACCGTCCTTGGACGCAACGGCAGGTCTGCCGGATTCTTCATCGGGAATCCTTGTATCGGCAAGGGATTGTACGTTATGGAAGTATCACGGGAACTAACCCCGGACTGGCGATTCTTGAAGGAGAAGCGGCGGCGTGAGGCACAAAAAAACCGGAACATTTGGGTTCCGGCTTTTCCCGTTTGTTAATAGGGATTTTGATCATGTAGCTTTGCTTTGTAAAGCGGAGCTACAGACAATTGAGCCTTTATTTATCACAAAATATGGAGAAAAAGCAAAGGGAATTTTCCGGTGTCTCGTCGTTTCGTTGACAGGTTGATATCCGCTTTATATTTCTATTATAGGTATGCTGAAAACTGGTTTCCTTCCCGTATCAGTGACATTTGAATCACACCAATTAATAGAACCTTTCACTTGAAAACCGATAAAATCCAATGCCTTTTTACTTAAACAATCTTGAAAACGATAGTAGCTACCGTCTTTTACCTCGAAATCAATACTTTTGCCGTGGTGATTAAGTATTTGGAGTTTAGGGTATTTCCAGATATACTCGGCCAGCAAATATAAAACTCTAATTACTGCCTGTGCTCGCAATATTCTCTCAATGGAACCATAACAGGCTATAGGTTAAATTTGGATATAATTGCCTTCAACACCACTAATGACAAAATTATAACTAGCTCAGTAGTAATAATGATCTTGTTAGCTGTTTATGACTACGGGACTTTCAGGGGAGGAAAGCATAGGGACTTTAAGTCTTCAATTGTAAGTATAGGTGTATTCGGAACTTTCTTCGGAATATATATCGGGTTAAAAGGCTTTGACACTACAGATATTCGGGGCAGTGTCCCTACTCTTTTGGAAGGACTAAAGCTTGCGTTTATTACCTCACTTTGGGGAATGGGAATATCCCTTGTTTTAACAATTCTACAGAAAATTTTTACAGGTGCGTCTGGTGTGCCTGAAGATGAAAACAGCTTACTAGAAAGCATTGATTATAAGTTGTCAGCTTTAGGAGTTGTAGGTAAGAATGCCGTTTCGACAGTTGAGCAACTAAAAAACTTCAGAATGGAAGTCAGGGATGAGCAGTTAAAAAACAGAACCTTTATTGAGGAAAATTTTACAAAAACTAATGAATCATTAGAGAAGGCAATTGAGGCATTGGCCCATGGCGCAACAAGCGAGATAGTTGAGGCACTGGAAAAAGTTATTCGAGATTTCAACCAAAATCTCACGGAACAATTCGGAGAAAACTTTAAGGAGCTTAATCAAGCCGTACACAAATTAGTTGAATGGCAAAACAATTATAAAATTCAAGTCGAACAGAACCAGGTTTTATTGAGCGAAATATCTGATTCGTTGAATAATACTAAAGACACATTAGCTGAAATATCATCTAGAAATAGTGAGGTAATAAAAGTTTACCAAGATTTAAAAGATGTTTTGAATACGCAAGAAGGGCAATTAAGCCGATCCAAGCAGTATATGGAAGCTCAAGAAGATTTGATTGAAAATCTATCTAAAACGTTCAAGAACCTAGAGGAGAGTCTTAACGGGATATCGACAAGAACTGAACAATTTTCAAGTCAGATTGAAGGAAGCATCACTACCCAATCAGAAACGTTAAAGAAATTAACTCAAGAATTAAGTACAGAGCTTCCAAGAGCTATGTCAGAACTTGAAACTAACCTAACCGGATTGACCAAGCAATTCCATAAAGATTATCAACTATTTTTAGACAAAGTTGCCGATCTACTTCCAAAATAAATAGGCACTTTCAATGCAAACAAACAAAGAATGGATCAGCATATCAGATATGATGGCAGGTCTGATGATGGTATTTTTGTTCATTGCTATTGCCTTTATGCTTAATGCAGAAGAAGAAAAGAAGGCTATTGAGGAAATTGCTCTCACATATGAGGAGGGAAAGAAGAGTTTAAATAAAGATCTTCATGAGGAATTTGACGAAGATATTATACGTTGGGGGGGAGAAATACTTTCGGACAATACTATTAGATTTAAAGAACCAGAGGTTTTGTTCTCTCGTAATAGTTCCAACATAAAAGAAAAGTTCAAAGAGATATTGGATGACTTTTTCCCGAGATATATAGCCATATTATTCAATGAAAAATATAAGGAAGATATAGATGAAGTTAGAATAGAAGGGCATACATCTAGTATTTGGAGGCTTGATTCTAGCCCAGAGGTTGCCTATTTGGAAAATGCGAAATTATCACAGGATAGATCGTTGAGCGTGCTGAATTATGTATATCTGTTGGAATCGATGGAAGATAAAAGAGAGTGGCTGTCAGGGGTTCTTAGAGCTAACGGATTGTCATATGCTAAGCGTATATATAAGGATGGACAGGAGGATTTTACTCGTTCGAGGCGAGTTGAGTTTAGAGTTCTGACAAAGGCAGAAGAAAAAATATACACAATTCTTAATCGAGCTAAACGCTCTTAATGAAGCTAACAAGGTTTATAGAACTTGAAAAAGCAATACGTCTTTTTGGGGCAAATAAATCAGTTCAACAGTTAGCCAAGGAGCTAGAAACTGGAAAGATAGATGCAGACTTCTCTAACCTTATTTGCGGCGAAACAGGAATTTACCTCATTAGAGAGGATGGGTTACTTACCAGAGTTATCGTGCACATTGTAGATATAAATATTAAGGGTGGTTATTTTGGGAAGGATGCAAGAAGGCTTGTAAAATCTAAGATGTATGATGATTCTAGATTGTTAAAGAAAATCCATAAATATCATTTGGTGAATTGCAGCACTCTACAAACAGCGAAAGATAAAGGTTGGAGCGAAAAGTTTAAAATGAGTCAGCGTCAGGATGGAAAATTTTTTTATAGATTTATACAAGACGACCATATTCACACAACAAATGATTCCCAAAAGCTGGTTGTCTGCGGGAATTGTTTGAAGGAGATAAATCTACTTAATGAATCTAAAGAAACCTATGAAAAAACACAATTCTCCCCAAGCATTTTTTTCTCAGAGGAATTCCAAAATAATTGGCTTCCATCAAGTAGTAATAATCACTATGCGCGAGACAGTGTCCCAAATATGTACTCAAAGGATTGGGATAAAATATCACTTGGGTATAAAGAAAGAATGGGATTTATCTGTGAAGGGGAAAACTGCTCCTACAGAAACTTAAATACACCAGAGTTAAAAAAATATTTAAATTGCCATCATGTCAACATGGATAAAGCAAATAGTAAGTACTCAAACCTAAAAGCTCTTTGCATTTTATGCCATGCGAACCAACCTAACCATGGGCATTTAAAATCCAGCAACGAATATAAAAAATATAAAAAAATAATTAATGTATGAAATGTTTTAGGAATACCATCTCAATTTTCACCATTTAAACCTTCTTTTTATCTTGATCCTTTGTAGGTGCATTCGATAAATTATCGTCTCACCCAAAAGTGAAGAATGTTAAAATGTATCAAATACAACTCGATTAAAAACTCCACCGGCCGGAACTGTTGACGTAAAGACAGTTGGTCCATGTAAGGACAAAGCCCTGCACAAAAACCCAAGGGACTGTTCTCCGGTCCTTCGCCTTCCTCCTTCAACAACTCTACCATTCGTCCTTCTCTACAAGCCTCCCGTAAGCTGATCTTCATATGAAGATCGATCAAGAAGATATTGACGACTCCCCTGACCTACTCCAAAAAAGAGAGGAACCTGTCCCTTCGCATTGACATGAAATACCGTGTGGTATAGTATATGAATATACAAATATATGAATATACAACAAACACATTTAAAAGGAGGATTACCAATGCCAGCAGTAAAACTCGGCGTAAGCCGCCAAGTGGTCATACCTCGCAAAATTCACGATCAATTGGGACTTACTTCCGGCGATTATCTTGAAGTGGAGGTCAAAAAAGGGCAGATCGTACTGACCCCGAAGACCCTTGTTGAAAAAGGAATTGCCGAAGGTTTGGAGGATATAAAAAAAGGACGGGTTTCCGGTCCTTTTACTTCGGCGGATGAGGTCATCGGTCATCTTCGGGGCGGAGCGAAAAAAGATAAAAAGAATCCTAAAAAGCGATGAAGGTCTATACCACTGCCCGCTTTGATAAAAGCTATGCCAAGGCTCCTGTCCGTATCCAGCGACTTATTGATAAGCAGATTCGATTTTTGGCCGATAATCTCCATCACCCGTCTCTCCACGCAAAAAAATATGATGCAAGCGGCGACATATGGCAAGCGCGGGTTGACGGTTCGTGGCGCTTCTATTTCCAAATCGTGGATGATGCGTATTATCTTATCAATGTCATGGCCCATCCGAAATAACTTTGGATTATATAACGGCCTGAACGCAACCTCGTTCCTTTAGTCTTGCCTTCTTCGGAAACCCTCCCCTTCTTCCTTATCTGCACATCTCCCGTAAGCTGATCTTCATATGAAGATCGACCAAGAAGACCTTGATGACTTCCGACCTACTCCAAAAGAAAAAGAGGAGGAAAAAGAGCTAACGATTTGTGACCTCTATCCTGAATTGACTAAAGAACAACAAGAAGAAGCAGACTACATTCTTGGCCGCTACGTTGCCATTATCCAAGAGATTCTTGAGGAGTCAGAAGACAGCTTATAGCATTACAATCTATTGACAGAATATCCGAGGAGAATAGACTATCTTAGATAGACTGAAAAATTCTTCTGCAACGTTTCCTGTCTCCTAAAAATTACTAATCATGGACCAACTCTCTTCAACACAGAAAACATATTTTGCTTATACGCGCGTCTCCACGGTCAAACAAGGTGAAGGAACATCACTGCAAGAGCAAAAAGAAGCCATTCACCGCTTTTGCGAACGAAACGGTTTTTCGGTAAGTCAATGGTGGGAGGAAAAAGAAACAGCAGCCAAGCGCGGCAGGCCGGTATTTACACAAATGCTCCAAGAGCTTCAAAGGCAGAAGGTGTCCGGTATCATTCTCCATAAAATTGATCGGGGAGCGCGGAACCTTAAGGATTGGGCAGACCTTGGAGAGTTGATCGACAATGGAATTGAAATTCGTTTTGCCCATGATGATTTTGATCTCCGCTCACGCGGGGGTCGGCTTTCGGCGGATATTCAAGCGGTCGTAGCGGCAGACTATATTCGGAATCTTCGTGAAGAGACAAGGAAAGGGTTTTACGGTCGATTAAAACAGGGACTCTACCCACTCCCGGCCCCCATAGGCTACCTCGACAAAGGAAAAGGGGTGAAAGTGCCTGATCCAAAGCGATCTCCCCTCGTAAGAAAGGCTTTTGAGCTATATGCGACAGGAAAGTATGGCATTAATCAGCTTGTCATAATGATGTATGACATGGGATTACGGAACAAAGCTGGTGGAAGAGTTGTAAAGACAGGGATCGCTCATATACTTCACAATCCCTTCTTTATCGGGTTGATTCGGATTTCAAGGACTCAAGAATTGTACAAAGGAAATCATAAACCGCTTATCTCAAAACATCTTTTTGATACAGTGCAGGATGTATTGGCAGGAAAACATCTTGGAAATTCTCATCGCCACGAGTTCCTTTTCCGTAAGCTCCTTACATGTCAATCATGCTCTTATACTCTCATAGCCGAGATACAGAAAAAGCATATCTACTATCGCTGCCACACGAAGACGTGCCGAGAAAAAACGATCCGGGAGGAGAAAGTTGAAGAGGACATATTACGGGCTTTGCAACCAATCAAATTTACAAAAATAGAAAATGAATATTTGAAGAAGAAGATTGAAAAATCCGATCAAGAAACATCTATATTACGAGAGGCGCAAATGCAATCGTTTCTCCTTCTTCTAAACCAAATCAGGGACCGTCTTTCAAAACTGACTGATGCCTATCTTGATGGAGTGCTAGACAAGGAAATTTTTCTGGAAAAGAAGAACGATCTGGTGATGGAGGAGAAAGAGATTAAAGAAAAACTAACATTGCTAAACACTGAAAATGAAGAGGCTATTGCTAGAGTCAAAAAATTCCTCGAACTGGCAAATAGCGCCTATTATAGCTATTCTTTGGCAACCCCTGGTAAAAAACGGGATCTTGTAAAAATTGTAACCTCGAACCGGAGTGTAAGCGGAAAAAACGTATATTTTACGCTCCAATATCCGTTTCAAATCGCGGCAAATCGCCGTAATACTATAGACGGTGACCCGCAACGAACCGTACCTCGAACTTATTTGGATAAATTGTTTAAAAACCTTTACAAACATTTTATGACAGAACAGAGCGAATTTACAGAATTGAAACCATAGATACAAATTCTTACTTGGCCTTTAAAGATGGTAAGTCACGGTCTCCATTTATATGTAGATATTATGCCATATTCTACAAACCCAATGTTCTTGTAACACGCAATCCCATCTTCAGTCGACTGTAAAACTATCATACGGAAACCACGATTGTGGACTTGATTCAATACATTAAGTAAAAGTTGAGTTGATATTCCTTTTCTACGTTCATGCGGTAATGTTGACACCCAAAAAACTCCTGTAACTCCTATACTATTATATAGAGTACATGTAGCAACAGGCTTTTGATCCAAATAAGCTAGAAAATGGTGCCAAGGACAATTTTCCCCAATTCCCATATTTATAAAATATGATTTGAAAAATTCGCGAATATCATCTTCAACTTCATAACCTAAACATAAAATATCAATCCAAATAATAAGTGTTTTTTTATCAATAACTTCTTTGACTGTGAGGTTTCGATATCTACTCACAGTACTTTTTAGGTTATATGTACTTAATAACATTCCATGGAGATTCCCATCAAAAACAAAACCATGATTAATTAAATAATCAGCTAGGTTTTCTGGCTGAGTGGAGGAACTAACGAACCAAGTTATGGGTACATTCAAAGATGAGAACTTATGTTGAATCAATTCAATACGAGAATCAGCATTTTCTTTAGCAAATGTAGATTGAATTACATTGTTAAATATGGGAGACCCAGAATAAGCCCATTTTTCGTCAAACGCATCGTATTTAATACTTTTTTTTTTCGAAAAAGCATCAAATACGAAAAAAGATTACATTCGATAACTCTAACAATTGCTGGGTTTAATATACTATCAATCATAATATCTATTTTAAAATTATATCAAACCCACGTAATAAACCCATGGCTTCAGGGATAGAAAATATCGTTTTTTTCAATTTGTTGTGATTGGGATCAATTACATAATTTATTGCGTCAGAAAAGTCAGTTTGAGTCAAGTTTGTATTCAAAAATCGACTTCCCGAAAAATCAGTAAAATTACATTTTGTGCCAGTGAGATTTGCATCTGTAAAATCGACCTCCTTTGCTGTACATTCAATCATATTTTGTTTACAAAGACTTAGGCCCATAAAAACAGAATAGTTTAAAATACATTTAAAAAAATCTACACTCAAAGGCAAGCCAGAGGATGCATGTATCCAATTTATACCTATCATTTTCGAACTTTCAAATCGGCCATCTATAAACGCTGCATGATTGAACTTTGCTAAACTTAAATCACATTCTGTAAATATACATTTTTCAAATGTACATTCTGAAAGTATGGTTTCTAAAAAAGTACATTTTTTAAATGTACAATTGTAAAAACTTTTGTCATGTAGGTCCTTTTTAGAGTAGTTGAGATTATTAAAAATAAGATCATCAAAAACACTATCTTCTAATTCATCTTGTTCAAATAAGGGCAAGTTTTTCATAAGCTCTAATGATTATTTAAGTATACAATTTCAAAAGTGATTTTAAATATTTCCACTCGTCGATTTTTAATTTCGATAGTGAGGTTACACTGAGGTCGCAATTTAACATTTTTTCTTTCAAAAAAGCATTTAATTTTTTATAAATTTTCTCCACCATATTATCCTTGAATATATAATCACGCAAAAGTCTACCTTTAACCAATAAGTTGTCTTTGTATAATCTTTCTTCAATATCAGTATTAGGTATTACCTGCAGCTTACTGTTAGCAAGAAACTGTATTATCCTATACCTTCCAAACTCTTCAATTTTTTCTACTTCATACTTTAATTCATGCAGAGTTAGCCATGGCTGGAATAGTATATAACTTACAATTGGTATTATACCTTTTTTTTCGGCATATTCTATCATTGCTGTACTATGATCTAAATCTTGCGGTTTATTATATATATTACTCAAAGTATTTTCGTTCAAAGATTCTAGACCAACCAATATGTTTTTAACAGAGGATTTTTTAAAATCATCAAGAATCTTCTTGTTTACACCGTCGAGGCTTATATTAAGAGATAACTTAACCTTAAAATCAAATGAAGCAATTTCTTTTGATAAATGGCGAGCTTTGTCTTCATTCCTCTTTTTATTTATTCCAAAGTTATTATCAAAAAGTGAATACTTCGTTACGAAAAAATATTTATTTAATTTCTTAATATCTAAAATAAAGTCATCTATATTTCTTTCTTTCCAGCCAATTACGTTATTATTATAGGAACAGAAGGAGCATTTTTTTTGACATCCACGGCTTGAATAGAGTGATACAATATCACTCGGATTATAGTTAATGTTAGTGCTTGTTAAATAGTTGTCAGTTAAACAAACAAATTCTTTAAAATATCCTCTTACGAAATCAAAATCATCAGCCTTAAAACTGTTTTCCCTATAGTGTGAGCCAAACTCATCGATGATAATATCTATAGAAGAATTAAAATCAAATATTTCTTCACGTAAACTCGTAGCGATACTTCCTATTCCTATTATTGTTTCTATATTAAAATAACTTTTTGCCCAGTCTAAATAAATTAATACCTTACATAAACGCTGATTAAGCAATAATTCATTTTTCCACAAATGAACTATTACTATACTGGACTGGATTATGTCAGTGTTTTTTGGAATCGATTTATGTTCTAGTATATTGATGTCGTAACCAATATTAAATAAATATTGTCCCAAGTATAATAATTCACCATCGTGTACTTTTGTCCTAATCTTCTCAAAGTAAGGAGCAAATAATAATATATCTTTTTTCATTTAATCACACCATACTCACACTTTTTACATGGCTGAGAACTGTCTAGTCGTCTAAAATAATTTAGCTTATCCGACTTAAACCAAATATCTCCTACTTTATCTTTTAATATGTCACCAACACATTGGTTAGAATTTTCTACTCCAAAAATACATGGGAATACCTTCCCTACTTCATTTATAGAAAATCCTGAATATCCTGATCCACAGCAATCTTCTTTTTTAGGGTAGTCTATTTCAACATCATAGATGTGCGCCAATTCTTCACAATTAGATATAAGTTCTTCAATTTCTAAATTGCTAAGTAGAAGTTTCGGGAAATCAGTGGCTCGTCCAACAGCTTTTTGTGAACATACTTTAAATTTGCTAATTCCTAAAGATTTCCCTAGCTGTATAATTTTTTCCAAACCGTTAATGTTTGATTTATTTATAACGGAATTAAGAACTGGCTCTACGATTGTCTTAAGTTTCTCAATTCCTGAAATTGTTTTATTAAACGCTCCTTTTTTCCCTCTAATGAGGTCATTAATTTTTGGTATTCCACTATCAAGAGAGACTTGTATGTATTTAATATCTAGTTTTTTGATTTTTTTTAAAATTTCATTGTTAACATGCATTCCATTTGTCGATAACCCTATACCCATTCCTTTTTGAGTTATATACTCAGCTAGGGAAAAACAGTCTTCAATAATAAAATTCTCCCCGCCAGTTATATAAACATCTAAGACTCCAAAGGCTTCGAGTTTGTCAATAATCGATCTCCATTTACTTAAAGACAGCTTGAAAGTTTCTTGATTTTTACCCCCATAGCAATAGCAATGGATACAATTCTGATTGCAATATTTAAATGGTTGAATGTGCACCCAGAAAGGTTTATTAATGGTTTGATTCAAGCTTTTTTCTAAATTGAAAGATACTCTTTTGTAATCCCTTTCATCTATTTCTGTCGGTTTGTTATTACTCTCAATTATTAGATTTTCTTGAATCAGTTTATTTATAATATCTTCAACTTTTTGACTAAATAATAGCGAATTAATGCTTCTAATATCTCTTGGTTTTCCAAGGAGATCGAATAAAGTTATCTCGTCATTGCCCAACTTATAAATATTTCCTCGTGGGAACCAACACAATCCGCCGAATATATCATACCTAAATCGTACATATTGATTTCTAATAAAAATGAAATTAGGACGTTTTGGCATATTTCAGCCTATGTTAAAGATTGCTAAAATTTGAACAGAAATTCAAAAAGATGTCTCCCCACAGCACAACTTAGGAAATCTTCGAAGGGTTTTAATACTAGGTATTAATTCCGAGATGATGTTCTAAGCTCAGTTGAAATTGCAAAATGACCTCCGAGTACATATTGTGTTTTTTGCAATCGGCGAAAATCACAAAAGGACAAGCGAACTCAGGAGGCCGCATGCGAAGCGTAATGAAAAAAAGGATAAAAAGCAATGAAAGAGAATTCGTTGAAGCGACGATGAATCTAATCAATGGAAAATACGATGTGGGAAGCCGGATTACGTTGATCTAGCAAAGAGGACGATTTTTGAAAAGATGGAATAGGCGGCCTGTTTCAGGTATTTTTATAATGATCAAGGAAGATTAATAGGACGAGTTTATTGTCAACGATGTGTTTAATTTGGTCTGAAAAATGGAGAGAAATTAACCTCCTTTGATCATCGTAGTCATACGATTTGTATCAAGGCCATCTTCACTCTAGAATACAATTGAAAGATATCTTAATATTCATAATAAATAATTTATGTACTTATGTTTTATTAGGGTCTTCTTTAATTTTATTATTTTCTTTTTCTTCTTCTTCTTCTTCTTCTTCCTCCTGAATCGCACCCCCGCCAGGAGTAACAGTTCCAGTGTAAGTTGCGTGTGATAATTCCGCCGCTGCTTCAGCGACAGATTTATATTTTTTAATTTCGGTATTGTTCTTCATGTTTAAAATTCTCCTTCTTGTAATTTTTATACAGAATTTAGGTGTCAAATATGGGAATATCCAAATCCCTTTCGTCTGAAAGTGATTGGATCGACAGATTATAGGATAAAAGTTTGGTAATTAGTAAAACATTATAATGAAAATTAGGAAAAATCTCAATAACTAAGTTATTCTACACCTTTATGTTATCTAAAGATAAACCTCCGAATGAAAACCCGCACTTTCTAAAGCCTTTCTTTTGCTTTGAAACTTCCTAGTTAGATGATGTCCTAAACTCACACAATATCAGGGTTTTTAAATTGATAGGTTTTTTTCAGATCTTAATTTTTTGCTCAATCTTCATGCGTGATCTATCCTACTCTGTGTAGATGTGTTCCCACTTAGGGAACTGGGAAAAAGAAGGAGAGGAGTGAATATGAGAGTTTTTTTTTGAAAGAAAAAGAGCCGGAATTTTTTCCGGCCCTTCGTTTTTCTATTTTGTACTAATCTGCACCAAGGTCTCCTTTGCTTTTCGTTTGTTCCCCATGCAGACGGCGGCATAATCGCAGTAGCTGCACCACATACCGGGCCGCTTAAAGAACATTCCCGCCTCTATCTGTGCGGCGATGTAACTGAGCTTGTTCAAATACTCAATCACCGCGCCGGGATCTCTTTTACTGAAATGCCACTCGATCTTGGGTTTCTTTGTCTTGACCAGGACGCAAAAGGCCGTCTGTTCCACATCCGGTTCCGCAAGTTGATAGGAAGTGAGCTGATCTGAAAGGGCCACTAGATAATCCCCATAGGCCGAAGCGGAGGTCTTGAAATCGACTACGGTCCGCTTCCCGCCCACCAGGGCCACCAGATCGATGAAACCGATCAAAGGGCGTGACAAGCTGGTGATATTCAGCGAAAAGGGCTTTTCCGTTGCCTCGACGCTTTCCAGCTTAGGAAGCTCCTCTTTCTGAAACTGCTCAAGGAGACCTTCTCCGATAGCACGGAGTTTTTCCCATGACTCCTTTTGACTGTACCGTAAGGACACCTCTTTGAGCTTATCCCACTCACCCGAAAAGAACTTCACCGGGTCTTCATCGGTTACGATGAGATGTTCCAATACACGGTGAATGATTTTGCCAAAAACCAGATTGGCAGATTGGACCTTGGGCCTCAGTTGTTCAATGTAATAGAGGCGATACTGCTCCGGGCAGAGGAGGTATCGGTTGATGGCCGAATAAGAGAAATGAGGGCCTTCCGTTACTGAGGCCCGTTTCTCGCTGTCTTGCAGAATGGTATCGATCATGATCCGTTCCTCCTCTGATTGTCTCCCGGATGAACCGGGAGAACCTTCACCACGTTCAGATACTTTTTATCTGGACTGAGTTCAGTGACCACCCGGCAGGGGTGATGGAGCCGAACGCCTTCAGAGATGCCAGGCGCAAGATGGGGAAACTTGGAAGCCCTTAAATGGTCCCCAAGTTGTTTTTCGCTTCCGAAAAGTCTTGCAACCTTTCCGTTTACTTGGATGTTGATAAACAGTCGCCTTCCCCACTTCGTCGGCATTCCGCCTATGGTGAGCATGGTGGCCGGAACCGCGCCGCCCTCTTGTGGAGCATTGGATTGCGGTTGGCTATCTTCCTTCGGTTTGCTCTTAAGAAAGTTCCCGACAATCTCAGACTGGATCTGGATGATCTTTGAGGCATGGATGGCAAGCTTACCCGCCGGTATCTTGTCCACTGGACAAGAAAATGCGACTGAAAGCGAATCGATCCGTCCGTCGGGACTGACGCTTCGCTTGATGTGCATTTGGATTCCATCGCCCTCTTGCACGGAAACGGATTGCCGAGGCGGGTCGCCGTTTTGCTGGCCGGAGTGTTCATCTGGAAAGATATCTTCCAATTCCCCCACCTGCTCCCTGACGGCGACGATGTGTACGCACCGCATATTTTTATCGCCGTTGCCGGTCTGAAAATCGGGACAGGTACAAGCCGGTCCTTTTGGGCCGCTTTTGACGATATACGCCGCCTTTGGAAATTCCGGTGAATAAACCCGGAAGCCCTTTGTCTCCTTTGAAATAATCAAAGGTTGTGTTTCTGTTCTCCCTTTTTTTGCTTCTGCTGTCTGTGTCATTTCCTACCTCCTTGGTTTGTTGTTTGATTTTCAATGAACCGTTTTCAGTCTACGGAAGCAGGGAGAAACAGAAAGAAGGGGAGTGACTGTTCTTTTGATAAAACGCCATCCTTTGAAACCGAGGGGAAAATCTGGATTATGAAGATATGGAAATTCCTGATCAGAACCCGATCACCTACTTTGCCCGGACAAACTTTCGCGATGAGCGGAAGCGTTTTGGAATAAGGAAGGTTGACCGGCGCTCGCACATCTACATCATAGGAAAGACCGGCACTGGAAAATCAACACTATTAGAAACGATGATCCGCGCCGATCTTGAATCGGGAAACGGCTTTGCGCTCTTGGACCCTCACGGAGATCTTGTCAGCCGGATCGTAGCCGACATTCCCAAGCGCCGAAAAAAGGATCTGGTTTACTTGAATGTCCACGACAATACACAACCGCTATTTTTTAATCCCCTTGAATGTGTTGCTCCGGAGAAACGGGCGCTTGCGGCCTCCGGGCTCCTGGAGACCTTCAAAAAGCTCTGGCCCGATTTCTGGGGGCCGCGACTGGAACATATTTTAAGAAATGCCCTCTTGGCTTTGCTTGACCAGCCGCAAGCGACCTTGTCCGATATTTTGAGACTCTTGGAAGATGTCACCTACAGGAAAAATGCGGCGGCAAGGGTATGCAACCCACAGGTGAGAGGGTTTTGGCTGCGGGAATTTGAGAGCTACTCTGCCCGATTCCGGCAAGAGGCCATTGCGCCGATTCAGAATAAGGTGGGGGCGTTTTTGAGCAATCCGCTTTCGTACAAGATCCTGTCGCAACCCAAAAGCTCATTCGATTTACGGGAGATCATGGATGGAGGAAAAATCTTTCTGGTCAATCTCGCCAAGGGGAGGATCGGCGAGGATTCGGCGACTCTTTTGGGGTCGCTTCTTGTGACGAGTATTGGGCTTGCCGCATACGGGCGGGCGGAGACGCCGGAAGAAGATCGCCAGGACTTCTTCCTCTATTTGGATGAGTTCCACAGCTTCACGACACTAAGCTTGGCAAATATGCTCTCGGAACTGCGCAAGTACCGAGTCGGCATGGTCTTGGCCCACCAGTACCTAAGTCAACTCGACCCGAAAATTCGGGACGCGATCCTGGGCAATGCCGGGACGATAGTTTCCTTCCGGCTCGGACTTTCAGACGCGGAGATTCTGGAAAAAGAATTCTATCCGGCCTTTTGTGCCGGAGACCTGATCCGACTCCCGAACCACGAGATTTATCTGAAACTGATGATCGATGGTGAACCGTCGGAGCCGTTTAGCGCGGGGACACTCCACGGTTCGATGTGATCATTTTACCGATTGATTTTTCCCCCGTAGTTATATATTCTTTTTTGGCTTCTCCAAGAGATCCAGACCCACCCTCTCCCATCCTCTAGCACCAAGGAGGTTGTCATGGCAAAAGAATACTTCGTTTTATCTCATTGGTCTACCCTGATTGAAAACCTGAAAGAATCTCCCATGAAGTTCTATGAACTCGTGGAGTCCGAAATCACGAAACAGCAAGTGCCCGATGTTAAAATCTCCCATACGAAGATGAAGGAAGCAAGCATGTTTTCTTCTCAACGGGAGTATCTCACGGTGGAACGGAAGCATCATACCTTTGACGTGTGCGCCGCGCCCTTTGGGAACGGCTATTTCGTTTCCACCTGGCTTTCCACCGCCGTGTCCGGCATCCGAAAACTCTTCTACCTCCTCTCGCGCATTCCTCTTATCGGCAGGCTCTTTAGTACCAGTTTCGCCGATGTGACCTTCTACCAGCAAGACACGAGCGCGATGTTTCAAAAGACGATTCACAATGCCGTCCTGAAGGTCGTTGACGACATGACCAAAACAAAGGGGCTTAAGATTCTAACGGAATCGGAACGAAAACCGATCATGTCGGCGTTTGCCATACCCAAGTCCTTGAAGCGTTAAGGCATTTCTGAAGGGTTAAAAGACAGCAATGGAGAGAGTCGTTGTCCCGGAAACGGAACGAGAGCTTACACTTCTGCCTAGTCTCGTTGAGACGCTCTCGGAGCGATTCGCGCGTTGGGAAAAGCGGGGCCGGGGGTGGCAGGTCTGGAACGATCCGGTCGATATCGAACCGCCATTTGTTCCCTTCTATCATGGCGTGCCGGACACGCTCGTCACCGATGACGCCCGCCATCCCTCGCAAGCGCCGCGAACGCTCGCGATCTTTTCCCTCATTCTCAGCGTTCTTGCTTTCCTGCTACTTCTAAGTTCTTTCCAAACGGAGATCTTGACCTTCGCTATCGTGTCTCTGATCTGGCCCGTACTCTATTTCTCCCAAGGACGGACGGCAAGGGAGCCGCTTCCATCGGAAGAAAGCGTTGACGAGAACATACACGATGACCCGCTTCCCAACCTCGCGGAGCGGGACCCCGATGACCTTTGTTTTCTCCACCTGCTTCTTCCTCCGGGGGCTGAGATCGGGAAAGAGGCGTCGGAGCGGTTGCTACTCGCCCTTAAATATGTCAGTGCGCCGGTTTCGTTTGAGATCGTCGGGACCCATCGGGAAATCCTTTTTCAACTAAGCTGTCATAAAGATGATAAAGACCATCTTTTCTCACAGCTTCAGGCTTACTTCCCACATGTCTATTGCCTTGAAGCGGTTGACGGATTGGGGGCGGCTCTCAAGGATCTGGTAGAAAACAATGAAGGGCAAACAGAGGGGATCATCGTCGATTTCGGTCTAAACGATGCCTTTATGCAGCCGCTTAACTCATCCCGCGATTTCCGCTCCGATCCCTTGATCCCCTTTGTGGGGGCACTCTCCAATCTAAACACAGAGGAAACGGGGGTCGTGCAGATCCTCTTCAAACCGGTCAAAGCGGATTGGATGGGTAGCATCCGCCGGTCGGTGATCGATTGGGAGGGCAAGCCCTTTTTTATGGACGCGCCGGAAATGACAAAGATGGCCGGGCAAAAAATCGCACATCCTCTCTTTGCCGCAGTCATCCGAATGGGTGGATTTGCAGAAGACAAGGATCAAGCATTTGAGATTGTGAGATGTCTTGGGGCGGGGCTTGAGCAATTCGCCTTGGCACAGAGCAACTCCTTTATCCCTCTTTCCAATGAAGGATACGGCTTTGATGCGCATTTGGAAGATCTCTTGCTACGGCAAAGCCGCCGGTCAGGGATGCTTCTGAATTCCCAAGAGCTTGTTTCTTGCGTCCATCTCCCTTCTGTTTCAATAAAGACCGAGAAGCTGGCACGGTGGCGGAAAAAGAGTAAGACCGCTCCCGAAATCACGGTCGGTAATGAGCTTGTCCTTGGAGAAAACATCCACGGAGGCATGGAAAAAGTTGTTAGTCTCAGCGCGAAGCAACGGATGCAGCACACCTATGTCATCGGCGCATCCGGCACGGGCAAGAGTACCTTGTTGCTCAACATGATCGTACAAGATATCGAGCAGGGTCATGGGGTCGGCGTCTTGGACCCGCATGGCGATTTGATCGATAAGATCCTGCCCTACATACCAAAAGAACGGATAGACGATGTAGTGCTCTTCGATCCTTCCGATGAAGCCTATCCGGTCGGTTTCAATATTCTTTCGGCGCACTCCGAACTTGAGAAGAACCTGCTTTCTTCGGATCTGGTCTCGGTCTTTCGGAGACTCTCAACAAGCTGGGGCGACCAGATGACCTCGGTCTTGGGCAACGCAATACTCGCCTTTCTTGAGAGTAAGGAAGGCGGCACCCTGTCCGATCTGAGGCGGTTTTTGGTGGAGACCGACTACCGGCGTCGCTTCCTCCTGTCCGTCCAAGATCCTGAAGTGGTCTACTATTGGGAGAAGGAATATCCGATCATTTCAGGCAAGCCGCAAGGCCCCTTGCTGACGCGATTGGATACCTTCTTGCGATTGAAGCTCATCCGTTACATCGTCTCGCAAAAAGAAAACCGGCTGGATTTCAGCGCGATCATGAACGGGAAAAAGATCTTCCTCGCCAAGCTCTCGCAAGGGGCTATCGGTGAAGAAAACTCCTATCTCTTAGGGACGCTCCTGGTCTCGAAACTCCACCAGCTTGCGATGAGCCGACAGGAGTTGAAGGAATCGGAGAGGAACGATTTCTATCTCTACATCGACGAATTTCACAACTTCATTACCCCTTCGATGGCGGCCACGCTTTCCGGGACGCGCAAGTATCATTTGGGTCTGATCCTCGCCCATCAGGAGATGCAACAGCTTTGGAGCCGGGATACGGAAGTGGCGAGTGCGGTTATTTCAAATCCCTATACCCGGATCTGTTTCCGCTTGGGCGACTTTGACGCCCAAAAGCTCAAAGAGGGCTTTTCCGACTTTGACGCAAAAGACCTCCAGAACCTCGGAACCGGCGAGGCGATCTGCCGGGTGGAACGGGCCGAGTATGACTTTACCTTAAAGACCGTTCCTCTACCCGAAGTCGAGAGTGATCTGGCCGAAAAAAGACGGGCGCAGGTCATCGCCTCCTCACGTAAGAAATATGCGCTTCCACGTGAAGTGGTGGAGGAACAGCTTAAAAGAGAACGTCCCAAGACAGCGCCCCATCCAGTCGTTGAAAAAGAAGTCACACAAAGAGAGACGGCGAAGCCGGAAACAAGAGAAGCTCTGCCGCCTCCAATCTTTGAGGAAGAAGAGAAACCGTCAAAGACGCGAAAGTCCACTTCCCCCAAAATACCGGTCACTCCCGGACGGGGCGGGGGCCAGCATAAATATCTCCAACAATTGATCTTGCGTTTGGCGCAAGACAAAGGCTACCGCGCAACCATCGAAAAGCAGGTGCTCGATGGCGTCGGCAGTATCGACGTGACGCTGGAGAAGGCAGATATGAAAATCGCCTGTGAGATCTCCGTGACCTCAACGGATGAACAGGAGTTTAAAAACATACAGAAATGCCTTGCAGCGGGATATGATCCGGTGATCCTTTTATCTTCGGACAGGAAGGCCGTGAAAAAGATGAAGGCATTCATCTCCGAGAAACTGGAACCGGAGAACCGGGACAAAATCCTGTTTCTTGTCCCCGATGAGTTCGTCGCCTTTCTCGAAGAGACCGACGCGCAGGCAGCCGGAACGGTCGAGACAGTCCGGGGCTACAAAGTGAAGGTGCAGTATCAGGCCGTGGATGAAGTGGAGAAAAAGACGCGGCGGAACGCGATTGCGCAAGTCATTTCACAGGCGATGAAGCGCTTGAAGGGTGGGGGTAGGAATTTTAAAGAGTAAAGATCCCCGTTCTTCCGAGCGGGTCATTCTGACAGATTCGGTAATTTATATCTTATCTAAAATAATGCAGTAAGAATGGCTTTTTGAGAATAAGAGAAAAATCTGTGGGTGTGTTGGTGTGGTATTCTCAAGATAATGATACACCGCGATTCAGAACAAAATTACGCTTGCGAATTCTGTTTCCAAGATCCGTATGTCCTTAAAAAAATTCATAAAATAGGAGTATCCTCTAACTGTGGTTGGTGTGGGGGAACGAATGTGAAAGTCTTGCCGTTACATGTTTTCGGGGAACCTTTTCGTGAAGTTGTTTCTATTTACGAAGAAGTTGACGGGGTTTATGAAGACGGAGATGAAATTGCGCACTTACTCCAACAGGACTGGGAAATATTTAGTGATAGAATCTCAGAATCATTTAAACTTTTGAGGGAACTCACGCAGGCAATTCTTAAGGCTGGACTCCATCCGAAAGATGACGTAGATCTTCCAGATTTTGATGGCTATTTTAGAAGCCCATCAAATTGGCTTGATAAGGATTGGGACCGTAAAGTTGAGTCTTTTTTAAGTGGATCAGATAATAACAAAAATGAAGATGATTCCATGTGTTCGGTTCTAAACGCTCTGCCTGATAAAGAAAACGCCCTGAAAATTGCGCTTGAAGATTTGGCAGATAGTTACAATGGGGGAGAAATTTTTTACCGAGCAAGAATTCATAAGGACAGATTAAGAAACGAGCGGTTCACACCAAATGAACTTGGTGCACCATCACCTCAAGATGCGAAAGTTGGGCGAGGTAATCGTAAAGGCAAGCCAGTACTCTATTTAGCGAGAGAACGAGAAACTGCAATTGCAGAAGTACGTCCGTGGAGGCATGCTGCTGTAGCTGTTGGGGAACATATATTGTGTAAACCTATACAAATTGTAAATTTGCTAAAATATGACTTTCCTGACAGCCCATTCTCATCTGAATATCTTGCCTGGCGGCTCCAACTTAACGCTTTATTCCATAGACTGGCCGAGGAGTTGTCCCGGCCCGTCATGCCGAGCGAAGAAGAAATTTTGTACAAACCAAGCCAGCATTTTTGCGAATTTCTAAAAGAAGAGGGTTTCGACGGTGTATCTTATCCCAGCGGAATAGAGGAAGGTGGTTCTAACATCATTTTATTTGATCCATCTAATAAGACCAGAGTGAAAAACGTTACTTACGTGCGTATCACAAAAATAGTAAATAAATTTGAATTAGTAGACGAAGGAGGAAATCTGTATGATCAGTTCCTCTACGACCATATGTTAGACCAAGAAAAGAAAAACGATATGCCATAGGAGATAGAAACTGAATAAACCAGACTTAAACAAATTACTTCTATCAAAGTTCTTACTAAAGAAAGGCGAATCATTTATAAAAGTTGATGATCCCATGTCTAGCGGTTTAGCTATATCTCTGTTTCAGGATGCAGCAGAGCTTGTGCTGTGGACAGTAGCATCAAGTATCGAAGTGAATATTGGAGAGAAAGACGGTTTTACAAAGATGTGGGAGAAGGTTAACAATAATAACAAACCTGAATTATTCCTACCTCTCAAAGAAAAAATGCTTGAATTAAACAAGGCTCGTGTGGGGTTTAAACACTATGGAATACTACCCGACTCATCTCATTCATTTAGATACTATGGATATGTCACGGAGTTTATAAATAATACTGTCAGAAATTTTTTTAACCTAGAGTTTGATGCAATATCTTTAGTAGATACTGTTCGAAACGAAGAGATCCGTAAATACTTAAAAGAAGCAGAGGAACTCCTAGGGGAAAAAGACCTGAAAAAGTCTCTTGTTTCATGTGAGATCGCATATCAGAAAATCTTTAAATATGTAGAACGGATCATTCCTGAGATTAGCAGTAAGATAGAAGGCTTCGGTGAACGGCTTCACCCTGTTTATGAGCGCGATGACTTACGGACGGAATGGCATGGACTAATAGAATTTCTGAATAATATACGAATAAATATCTTGATAAACTTACTTGGAATTAAAAGTTCTGATTTTCTGAGATATAAGAAACTAGCACCGGGGGTTTTTATTGCAATGAGTGGAAAGGTAAGTTCTACTTTTTCAGGTATGGAGGCTTCTGAGAATGATGTACGGTTTTGTATTGACTTCATAATAAACACAGCCATTGAAGCCCAAAATCGTCTATGAATTTACCCAAATAAAAACCCCTTAATCCGCTCCAAGGTCGTCTCCATCGGTGTTCCCATCCCTCTCTCAAACTTGGCAAGCGTCCCCGGATCAATCCCAATCATTTTAGCCATTTGTTTTTGAGTCAGACCCAAAAGACGCCGGCAGGATTTCACTTTTTCCGGCAGGGTTTTGGCCGTATGGCAGGGCGCATAACCCAGGAATTCGATGATCTTTGGTATTGCTGGCAGATGGGGACTGTTGCGGTGCCTCTCCCAATTATGAATGGTGGTGGCGTCTACGCCGATCTGCCGGGCGACCTGCTCTTGAAGCAATCCTAGATCGAGTCTGCGTTTTCTGATATGATCGCCCAATGATTTCAGTGTCTTCGGATAAGAAGGTGGAGTCGGCTTTGGAGCCTTCAGAATCGTATGGCAGAAAGGCAACGCGGGGAGTCCGTGTGGATATTTTACCGACCCCCAGCGCAATTGTGTGTGCACACCCATGGCCATTCAGCGTTATCGGTCTCGTGTCTCCGGTCCGCTTTTAGACCGGATCGATTTGCACATCGAAGTGCCCGCCGTGCCCTTCAAGGAACTCACGGTCGACACGCGTGATGAAAGCTCCGAGGCCATTCGGAAGCGCGTGCAGGTGGCACGTACTTTTCAAAGCCAGCGCTACGAAAAAGAAGGCATTCGCTGCAACGCCCAGCTTCGTCCGAGACAGCTGAAAAAATTCTGCAAAATTGACGAGGCTTCGAAACGCTTGGTCGAACTCGCTATGGAACGCCTCGGCCTCTCCGCCCGCGCCTACAACCGCATCCTCAAAGTCGCCCGCTCCATTGCCGACCTTGAACAACGTAACGACATCTCCAGCGCCGACATCTCCGAAGCCATCCAATACCGCAGCCTCGACCGGAAGATTTTGGCGACTTAGTCTTTGTTTTCCGGTGAAGTGGGGCACCGTTTTCAGCGTCTTTCCCCTTGGCCTACTTTGTATTAAAATGCATGATCGCATTTTTTCCGAGACCCGTTTTTTTTTTGATATAGGGCGCAGATGAAAGTCATCTTGCACTTCCTTCAGGTCTTTATCGTCCTGTTCCTCTACACTTTTTCTATTGCTGTCGTGGATGCCGAATCCCTGCGGTATCAAATGGTTGCCGCGAGTCCGGAAATCTATGCCGAGCCCCACGACCTCGTTCTTTCGCCCGACGGGAAACAACTCTATGTGGCCGACAATGGAAACGACCGCGTTGCCGTGCTCGATCCCATGACCTTGGCCTTGTTGGGCGAGTTTGGCAAGAGCGAGCTGTCTCAACCGCACGACGTGGCCTTTGACCCTTTAGGGCGACTGCTGGTGGCAGATACGGGAAATGACCGCATCGCGATTTACCAGATAGAAGGTTTGAAGGGGCGACTGGTGGGCGCGTTGAAACAGGGACTTCGCCGTCCCGAGGGTGTGGCGGCCCGTGCCGACGGGCGCATCTTGGCGACGGGGGCGGCCTCGAATAACCTGGTGGTCTATCGCGATGGCGAGGTGATCGTGCAGGTCGGCGGTTTTTCGGCGCCGCATGATGTGGCCTTCGATGCGGGGGGCGGTATTTGGGTAGCCGATGCGGGCAACGATCGCATGGTCCGTTTAAACAATGCCCTCCAAGCCACTTTAGAGCTTTCCGGCCCGCCTTATCATTTTGACGGTCCACGTTATTTGGATTTCGATTCGGAAGGCCGGATGTACGTGGCCGACAAATACAGCCATCGCATCAAGATCATCGCGCCGGGCGGGCAGTTGCTTCAAGTGATCGGGGAAGGCAAGGCGGGGAAGGGGCCGGGCCGCTTCGACCGCCCTGAAGGCGTGGCCATTCGCGGCCAAGACATCTGGTTTTCGGATACCTATAATGGCCGGATTGTGCGTTATCAGGTGATTGAAGGAAAAGAGTAAGGGCTAAGTACGGCTCCCTTATAAGGGTTGACAGGCGTAAAGCTACACTATACAGTTGTGATTAAGAACTTTAAACATAAAGGTCTCAAACGGCTCTATCTCAAAGGAGATAAAAGTCAGGTCAGGCCCGACCAGCTCAAGCGGATTGAAGACATATTGGCGCGCCTGGACGTTGCGGAGAACGCCGAGGAAATGAACTTGCCGGGCTATGGGCTTCATCCCTTAAAAGGCGAATTCAAGGGATTTTGGAGCGTCACGGTTTCAAGGAACTGGCGGATTATTTTCCGTTTTGAAGCGGGTGTGGCGAAGGACCTTGATTTAATCGATTACCATTAGGAGAATTATACAATGCCGATGAACAACCCGCCCCATCCCGGAAGGTCGATCAAAGACGCCTGTCTCGACCCGCTTGAATTGTCCATTACCAAAGGTGCGGAAATCTTGGGCGTGACCCGCGTGGCCTTGTCGAATGTCATCAACGGAAAATCGGCCATCACGCCGGAAATGGCGATCCGCTTGTCGAAGGCCTTTGGGAGCGAACCGAAAACATGGCTTAAAATGCAGTGGGCCTACGACCTGGCTCAGGCGGAAAAAAAAGCGGACAAGATCAAAGTGAGTCGTTATGTGGAAAATGTCGAGGCGTGATGCTTTCGAAAAATGAAAAGATATAGGTGTTAGAAAACATCGCGTTGTTTACACATTTGTTGATCCATGAAAGTGTTCAAATAGCTTTTCATAAGGGGTCATGTCGCCAATGCCCTTATGGGGTTTGACGGTATTATAAAAGTTAATGAAACGCAACAGGCTGATC
>JAJDBW010000022.1 GCA_029261155.1 Nitrospirota bacterium
AACGACCTTTAAAGCCGACAAAAGAGCATCCTTGGAGAAAATCTTATTTAGAATTGAAAAAGTCAGGGCCTCACCTTTGAATCTGAAAAACCGGACATTTCTATTTTGGTGACTTTAGGACATTTCTATTTTGCCTTGACATTCCCCCACTATCTCCTTGACTTCGAGCGGCCATCTTTGTAGTATCGGTGTCTTGATTTTGTTCTTTTAGTCGTTGGTTCTTTTCGTCCCCATCGTCTAGCCTGGCCCAGGACACCGCCCTTTCACGGCGGTAACACCGGTTCAAATCCGGTTGGGGACGCCAGCACCCTCAGGCCGCCATCGCATCGATACTTTTTCCAAAGATGAATCAGTATTTTCAGATCCTCGCGAACTCCGACCTAAGAAGAACCGTCCTGATTTCCTAAGGATTTACGGGGCACATGCGAAAGCCACGACTTGAAATCGTCTATTGCACCCAGTGCCGCTGGCTCTTGCGCGCGAGCTGGACGGCGCAAGAACTGCTGACGACCTTTAGCGACGAATTGGGAGAAGTTGCGCTAATCCCTGCCAGCGGTGGCACCTTCGATGTCCGACTCGACGATGAACTGCTCTGGTCACGCAAAGAACAAGGACGTTTTCCCGAGATGAAGGAACTCAAACAGATCGTCCGCGATCATATCGCCCCGGAAAAAGCCTTAGGGCATTCGGATGTCGATCAAGAATCAAGCGGGTAATCCGACCCGGTTGCGCCCTACCTTGACATCAAAAGGGAGAAACCCTAACATAGGCGCAGCAAGGTAATCTAAGAGCAGATGAAATGAATTTGATCGTTGTAGGAACGCAGTGGGGAGATGAAGGAAAGGGGAAGGTCGTGGATCTTCTTTCCGAGCAAGCCGATATCGTGATCCGCTATCAAGGCGGTCACAATGCAGGTCATACCATCGTGATCGGCGGAGAGGCCTTCGTCCTTCACCTCATTCCCACGGGACTGCTTCAGCACGGAAAAATTGGCGTGATCGGCAACGGGGTCGTCATCAATCCCAAGGCCTTTTTTGAGGAAATCAAGCTTTTGTCGGAGCGCGGTATTTCAATTGAGGGCCGACTCTTCGTCAGCGAGGCAGCCCACTTGATCATGCCCTACCATCAAGCCATCGACAAGGAAAGCGAAAAAATGAAGGGCGCGCAAAAAATCGGAACCACGGGACGCGGTATCGGCCCGGCCTATGCCGATAAGATGACGCGTTCCGGTATTCGTGTCGCCGATATTTTTGACGAAGAACTCTTCAGGGAAAAGCTCGAAAAAAACCTCTTGGAAATCAACGCCATACTTGAAAAAATCTACCAAGCGCCGCCCTTCGACTTAGAGCAGATTTTTAAAGAATACATGAGCTATTCCGAAAAGATGAAACCTTTTGTCACGGATACCTCCCAGTATTTAAATAAAGCCATCGACGACGGAAAACACCTTCTTTTCGAGGGAGCGCAAGGGACGCATCTCGATGTCGATTTGGGCACCTATCCCTATGTCACCTCCTCGAATTCCGCAGCCGGAGGGGCTTCGACCGGCACCGGGGTTGGCCCAACACGCTTCGACAAAGTGCTTGGCGTAACGAAGGCCTATACCACCCGTGTGGGGAGTGGACCTTTCCCTTCCGAACTAACGGGAGCAATGGGTAAGAGGCTTCAAAAAGAGGGCAATGAATTCGGCGCGACGACGGGACGCCCCCGGCGCTGCGGCTGGTTTGATGCGGTGCTCGTGCGCTATGCCGTTCGAGTCAACCACCTAACTTCCTTGGCGATTACAAAATTGGATGTCCTCGACAGCCTGTCTGAAATTGAAGTTTGTGTGGGTTATGCTTTGGATGGAAAAACAGTGGAAGAGATGCCGTCTTCACTCAGAAAACTCGAACGCTGCACACCGATCCTCAAACGCTTCGAAGGATGGCAGGAATCCACCCAAGGGACAACGTCCTATGATCAACTCCCAAAGAATGCACGGATCTACCTGGAAGCCCTCTCGGAACTGGTCGGCTGCCGGGCCGATATCGTCTCAGCCAGCTCGAAGCGAGGCGAAACCATGATCCTTCGCGCCCCCTTCGAAACTGAACCCTGAACAATCGCACCCATTTTGTGCTGATGATCAAATTCTAAATGTGAGGCATTTTCCATGCCTCACATTTTAGCCTCGACCTCGGCCTTACCCCCGCCCGCTATCACTTGTAGGGGGGCGTAAGGGATGCTCAGGCCCCAAAGACGCCGAGTATATTATCCTCGCGAACCAACAACAGCGATTCGCCATCGGCCTCGATTTTGTTCCCGACGTATTTATCGTATAAAACGTGATCGCCGGATTTGACGACGGTGGCCTCGAATTTTTTCTCAATCACTTTCCCTTTTTTATCTTGCTCTTCCTTCATGCGGCCCGGCCCGATCGAAAGCACTTTTCCCATCTGGGTCTTTTCTTTCGCAGCATCCGGGATAAAGATCCCTCCGGTTGATTTATCCTTTTGTACGTCGGGTCGAATCACAACCCAATTATTCACGGGTCTAATCTTCATTGCTTCCTCCATTTTGTCTTCTATTGTACCTAATCATTCTCTTCCTTTTTAGGAAACAATTACAACTGAAATCGTTTGAACGCGCGGACTATCATCCCGTGTAAAAACGCTTGATGCCCTCAACCACAACCGCCTGCATTTCGTCCGTCAACTCCGGATAGATGGGCAGGGCAAGGCTTTCAGCCGCCGCTTTCTCGGCTTCCGGGCAATCTCCTTGTTTGTAACCAAGATCCTTAAAACAGTCCTGAAGGTGTACGGGAACCGGGTAGTAAATTTCTGCGCCAATTTCCGCCTTCGCCAGAAATTCCCTCAAGGCGTCTCGGTCACGCACGCGAATCACAAATTGATTGTAGATGTGATAGTGCGCACAGCCGCTGTCTGCGTAAACCGCCCTTGGAAGACCTAAGGCCTCCTTCTCGATTAAACCGCTTTGTTTAAAAAGTGAAGCGTAATGTTTCGCATTCTCCTGACGCTGGCGCGTCCAGCCATCAAGATACTTGAGCTTAACCTTTACAAAAGCGGCTTGAATGGAATCGAGCCGAAAGTTTCCGCCGATCATTTGGTGATAATATTTTGGGTGTCCGCCGTGGACCCGCATCTTTCGAAGCCGATCGGCCAAGTCAGTATCGCTTGCCGTCACTAAGCCTCCGTCACCCAGTGCACCCAGGTTTTTGCTCGGAAAAAAGGAAAAGCAACCGATATCTCCCATGCTGCCGGCGCGCCGGCCGTCTTTATATTCCGCCCCAATCGCCTGAGCCGCGTCTTCGACCACCTTGAGGCGATGCCTATTGGCAATCTCCAAAATCGCGTCCATATCAGCAACTTGACCATAGAGGTGAACCGGAATAATCACCTTCGTCTTTGGGCTCACCGCAGCCTCTACTTTTTCGGGAGCAAGATTAAAGCTAACCGGATCGATATCCACAAATACCGGCGTGGCCCCAACGCGGGCAATGACGCCCCCCGTGGCAAAGAAAGTATAAGTTGACGTGATCACTTCATCGCCCGGCCCCACACCCAAGGCCATAAGTGCCAGCAGCAGGGCATCGGTTCCTGAGGAGACACCGATAGCATGCTCACTTTGACAGTAGGGGGCGATGACCTCTTCCAGGGCCTTAACTTCCGGGCCGAGGATAAAGGCCTGGCTGTCAAAAACGGCTTCGAAGGCCTCGAGTAGCTCCGCTTTCAGCGGCCCGTGGTGCGCCTTTAAATCGAGTAAAGGAATTTTCATTTGTTCTCCAATAAATGGGACAGGGACCCGATGACTGCAGAGGATTTTATATTCGAACTCGGACGTTTAGACTTCAAAGAGAGAAACGCTGGAACCTCCTTGCTTATAGCAAAACACGGGGCGCTCTTCAAGCGCTGAGCATCGTGTCTTTCATAATTAAGAATAGCGTCAGGGAAGCGAGACGCCTAAGAGGGCCTCCATTTGCCCTTTGGTTTCGGTTATGCCGCGATGATGAATCCCCTGCCAACCACAGGCCATCGCCCCAGCGGCATTTTCTTGAATATCGTCAATAAAAAGCGTCGATTCCGGTTTTAATCCGAATCGCTTTTCCGCCGCTTGAAAGATCTTCGGCGAAGGCTTCATGGCACCCACTTCGAAGGAGGCGATCATATCCATACCGATCTTGGCCAGTTGGTATTCCTCGATCAAATAGGCCCAGTGTAAGGCGCTCGTATTACTTAAAAGATAAACGCCAAACCGCGCCTGTAAGTGTCGGGCCAGGTCCAACATCTCGTGAATGGGCTTGAAGATCTCCACCCATTGGCGAATTAAGGCCCCGCGATCGGCCTTATGGCTTAACATCTTTTGGACCTTATCAATAAAGGCATCGTCCGAAATGAGCCCATGCTCGTAGGCAAGCAGATCGACTTGGGAGACGAAATCCTCGACATCCTTGAATTTCGCACCTTTTTCTCTAAGGAAGCGAAATAAGTCGTCATAACTAAAATCGACCAAAACTTTGCCGACATCGAAAACGATATTTTTTATCGGACTCAAGAAATGCTGGCCTTCATGGCAGGGGCTGCGTCCTTCCCTGTCTTCAATACTTTCGTATCCGCAACGCTGATCCGACGCTCGGCGTCTAAACCATCAACGGTGGCGCCGAGACTGGCGATCTCCGTTAAGTAGGACACGACTTCGGGGGTCACCTCCTCACCCGGAATCAAAATGGGAATGCCCGGTGGATAAACGGTGATAATTTCTGAGCAAATTCGGCCCATGGCTTTTTCAATTGGAAGCAGGCTTTTGGGGTGAAAAAAGGCGTCTCTCGGTCGCATGCCTGTTGGGCGACCCATGGGCGGAATTCCAATTTTCTGGGAAAGCGTTTGCTTATTCTTTTGGTCATAATAGCTTGTGGAAATCCCTTGAAGGGCTTGAAGCAAACGGTCGATATCGTCCTGCCGGTCGCCGATACTAATAATAACGAGAATATGACTTGGGTCCGCCATTTCCACCTGAATCTGATATTCGTTGTTTAAGATTTGAGACACGCGATAGCCCGAAAGCCCCAAACCTTCGACGGAAATCGTGAGTTTTGTTACATCCAAATCCCGAACATTGCGACCGGCCCTCCGGTTTAAGACCGCTCGATCGAAACAACTTAGCCCTGCAATGGTATTGATTTTTTTTCGGGCCTTTCCGGCAAGACGGATGGCTTTTTCGAGGAGCTTTTCCCCCTCCGTCGCCATCTGCATTCGAGCCAGATCGAGCGAGGCCATAAGGATGTAGGAGGGACTCGTGCTTTGGACTTGGCGAAGCACGGATGACAAAAAATTTAAATCAATCCGCTTGGTGTTCGCGTGGAGCATGGAGGCCTGGGTCATGCCGCCTATAATTTTATGTGTGCTTTGGACCGCGAGGTCGGCCCCGGCGGCCATGGCGGAACAGGGCAGTTCGGGATGAAAATGGAGATGCGGGCCGTGCGCTTCGTCTACAAGCACCGCGACATTTCCTTGGTGCGCATAAGCAATGATGCCTTTTAGATCGGCGGCAATCCCATAATAGTTGGGACTGGTGAGAATCAGGGTCTTCGCCTCCGGATGTGCGTCGATGGCGGCTTTCGCGTCTTCGGTCGATATATTCATCGCCAGCTTAAGATCGCTGTTAATTTCCGGAGAGAAAAATGTAGGCTTTGCGCCCGAAAAAATCAAGCCGGCCAAAACCGATTTGTGGGCGTTTCGCGCCACCAAGACGGGTGCATCGGGACGGCACGCCGTCAGGATCATCGCATGATTACCACCCGTCGTCCCGTTTAAGAGAAAGAAGGAGGCCTCTGCGCCGTAAGCTTCGGCAGCAAGGGCTTGCGCTTGTTTTATCACTCCAATGGGTCTTTGGAGGGAGTCGACCTCATCGAGCGTGGTCAAATCAATGGTGAAAATTTTGGGCCCGACAAACTTTCTAAAGCGTGTCGAAATTCCTTTTCCGCTTTTGTGGCCGGGGGTATGGAAAGACACTTTTCGACTTTCGGCAAGGGTGACCATGGCATCGAAAAGGGGCGTTTTCAATTGGAGATCCCGCTTCATGATTCGCCGCGATTAGACTGCAACGTAAAGCGGGTGGTTGTCTTCAATAATTCGATGCTCTTGGGCCATTTTTGTTCGAATCTGCTTCGACAATAGAAATTGGCCGTGGTGGGTTTTTCCATCATAAGCCTGAAGCTCCCCGCGTATCCGCTTCGAAATCCGATGATCGATTTCCGCAATATCCAGCTCCATCGGATTATATTTTTTAGAGGCCAGGGCAAAACCCCAAGGGAGACCAAAAGAGGGAATGGAGGCATGATAAGGCGATACAATGGGAAAAACGGCCTCAAGTGTATGACACACCGCAGAAAAATTCAGCAAATAACGAATGGTTGTCGTGCCCGCTTGCAGAACGATGAGACCATCATGGCTCAGACGATCATAGACCAACTCGTAAAATTCCTTTGTATAGAGAAGATAGGCGGGTCCTTCTTCGACCGGCTCCGATATATCGATAATAATAACGTCGAAGACCTCTTGGGTTTCTTCGATATATTTTCGCGCATCCAGGTATTTCAAAGTCACACGGGGATCGTCGAAAGCACCCTGGTGCCATTCGGGAAGATAACGTTTACAGGCATCGACCACCTCTTGGTCGATATCGACCATCAAAACGTCTTCGACAGAAGGGTGCCGCAGAACTTCCCGAAGGGTCGCCCCTTCGCCTCCGCCGACGATGAATACTTTTTTCGGGTTGGGATGGCTCAGCAGTGCCGGGTGAACCATGACTTCGTGGTAGATGCACTCATCCGACTGGCTGGATTGCATCTTCCCATCCAGGATTAGGCATCGGCCATAATCTTTAAGATCGAGGATTTCGACGTCTTGGAAAGCGGTTCGCTTCGAAAATACAATGCGGTCGATGCCGTGCATATGATTTTCGAAGGGGGAGAGGGTGTCAACGAACCATTTGTAAGATTTTTCCTGGGTCATTGCTCACCTTATCTCCTTCTTTAATGCCGATTACCGGCTGAACTTGATCCGCTTTAGTTAAACGGCCCCTTTTTAATTCCACCATCGAAGGTTTTTTCGATTCGAGCTGCTTGATCAGATAGTCGGTCGCATCGGCGGGTTGGAGGGTCTTGCCACAGGTAAAAATATCCACTGCCGCATAGCCATATTCGGGCCAGGTGTGGATGGTGAGATGAGATTCCGAAATAACCACAACGCCGCTGATCCCAAAAGGATTAAACTGATGAAAACGGCTTTCGACAATGGTGGCTTTGGCGGCATTTGCGGCACCAATGAGTATCTCTTCGATCTTCTTAAGATCGCACAAAGTGGTCGTATTGCATTCCATGAGCTCCAAAAGCAGGTGTGTTCCCAATGCATCCAACGGCTAATCCCCCATTGTTCTAAGGATGTTTGCATCCCACATTTATTTCATTGTCGACGGAACCTCACCTCCTTTATTTCAATTGAAGGATCGACCGTAAAGTTTGTTGTAATATATAGCAATATTCAAATTTGTCAAGAAAAATCACTGTATTTTTCCTGTTTTATTTGAGCGCTTTCCTCAATGTTATTATCAAGATCCGAAACATACGATTCAAGGATTAAGGCCTCTGTTCTCTTTTTGAAGTCCCGGCGCACAGCTTCCAAACCGAGGTGCGAATGCGCAGGGAATATCGGGCCTATCATCGCTTATAGAATTATACTAACGGTATTGTAAAAACCCTTCGTGGCTAGGCACCTTGGGCAGAAAAGCTCTGGGGATATTTTCAACCTGCGGATCTCTGAGAGATAAGACAAAGACGGTTAAGGCCGTCGCTTCGTCGTCGGTCAAGTCCCAGTTGGGCATAATGGTGGGTGGGGTTCGGTCTTTGGGGTCAAGCGCGTCGGGATTACCCGGAACGATTTTAATCGGATCCTTGAAATGTTCCCACTCCCAAACGCGGGTAACATGGTCTTCCGATTCAATATGCGAATAATCGTGCACCAGGGAAAAAGCGAGTTCCGTCTTGCTGCCCAAATTGGAGATCTCCGGCGCCACAGTGGGCGTGGTGCCGAATTGACGGATGGCGTGACAAGCACCGCAGCCCAATTCGTAGGCCAACTGCTTCCCTTTCATCAAAACATCGGCCTCAGGCCAATAAACATCGCGCGAAAAAAGTTCGTAGTGACACTTGGTGCATGCGGCTTGAACATAGGGCCCGGATAAGAGCTGGCGATCAAGATGCTTAACCACCCCATGCGTCTTCGAGACGGTGACGGCCCGGCCATTGCCTTCGTGGCAAATGGTGCAGCCGAACTTTTCAAATGGATGTTTGGAGATAAATCCGTCGTTTTTAAAATGAGGATGCGTCTTATATGGCTGAGCCTCATCCTCGAATGCCGGATTGTTAACCCCGGCATGACAGGTGGTACAACGGTCCGCCCGGTCGAGTGTTTTATCCCAAATCTGCGTCACATTTAGGGATGTCTTGGCGATTTCCGGATCGCCAGTGACCTGCGCCAGTTTTTGATAATAGGCCGACTGATAGGTTTTCCATTCCGCCGTCTCGAAATTATAGACGAAGAGCGCGAGTTGAACGACGACTAAAAAGCTTGAAGCTCCGAAGACAATATGTTTGACCATGAAAAAACCGATGCTCCCATCTATCCGCGACAATAAAGAGAAAGAGACAACCGCCGACTATTTCGCCTGCTTGTCTTTTTTAAAATCTTTTTCCAACCAAATGGCAAAGGCGATAAAAAGCCCCATGATGAGAAAAGTGCCGATCACCAAAAAAATGCCGATACTTAGGCGATAAGGGTATACCCATAGAGCGTCCATTAAAAAACCTCACAACAAAAGTTTAGATATTAAACCAAGGCGTGACCAAGACATATTTAATGTTCGCCAGCAAACGGACGAATATTTTCAAGGGGACGCCCATCATGGAAAGGAACATAAACATAGTCAGATTGTAGCGAACGAAACCCAAACGGTTATAAAACTTCCTGAAAAGTAGGAAGGGAATCGTAAAACCGACTGCATAATAGCCGAGAAACATCCCCCAGGTCAGTATATTAGCGACGGTCACGGCATAACGACCGAGGGTCACGATCGGGCGCTCGCTTAAACCGAGGGTGCTTTGCAGGATCACCTCAAGATCGACTAATTTTACCGCGCCCGCCGGTTGGTGCATATGCGGATCGTCCCAAGGCCAATACCACGACCAATCCAAACCCCGGAACCAAACACCGATGACGATGAGAATGTACCAGAGCGCAAGGCCAAAACTAAAACCGGTGACGGCAAATTTTCTCTCGCTGAAAGTATAATATCCCTTTCCCAGTGGATTGGGGTCGATATAAGGAATGAGGATCAATCCGATGATAATGAAAGTCGGAAGCACCACACCTGCCAACCAGGGATCGAAAAAGACAAGAAGCTCTTGAAGACCAAGAAAATACCACGGCGCCTTGGTGGGGTTTGGCGTGGTATCGGCGCTGGCCAACTCTTCCAAGGGTGCCGGCGAATAAAGACAGAGGAAGAGTAGAATCGCAGTGGCGAAGACCATTGAAATCAACTCGAGATAAACCAAGTTCGGCCAGACGAGTACCGTATCCTCCGGACCGATTTTCCCCTTAGCTGTCCGCTTAATTAGAGCGGCAAAACCTCCGGACTGGGAAGAAGCTGCTTTGGATTCCGACGCTGAACCTTTATCCGACATAACTTCCTTTCAAAATATCCATTGTTTATAAGGGTCCCGAAAAACCGTCCTTACGAATGCGCCAAAAATGGACGGCGATAAACAAAGCCGTCACCAGGGGCAGCGCAAGACAATGCAGGACATAAAACCGAAGCAGGGCGCTTTGGCCAACCACTGTCCCCCCCAACAACACAAAGGCGATATCGTTCGTCGGGTTCATCCCCAATTCAGGACCGAAGGGGCCTGCATTGCCAATTAAGGGGCTTGCCTCCGCCATCTTGCTGCCCACCGTCACCGCCCATAAGGCCAATTGATCCCAGGGAAGGAGGTAGCCCGTCCAGCTTAGGACCAAGGTTGTGGAAAGCAAAATCACACCGACCACCCAGTTAAATTCCCTCGGGGGTTTATAAGAACCCGTTAAAAAAACGCGTGTCATATGCAACCAGACGAACAAGACCATGGAATGCGCCGACCAGCGGTGAAGGCTTCTAAATAGATCGCCGAAGAAAATCACCGTTCCCAAATCTTGAATATTTTGATAGGCCCGGTTTGTATCCGGCACATAATAAAACATAAGAAAAACACCGGTAATGGCCAGCAGGATAAAAAAGAAAAAGGTCAACCCGCCTAAGCACCAGGTAAATTTAATCTTAAGCGCCCCACGATGAACCCGAACCGGATGCAGATGCAGGACCACATTGCTGAACATCACCAGGGCCCGGTTGGCGTCGTTGTCCGGATAGCCGTGCCGGAAGATCGACTTAAAAACCTGCGTTTTATTAACCGTGTTTCTGATGCGTTTAAGTAATTCCAACATTTTCAATCTATCTCCTTGGCGCTTAAACCTTCAAGAAAAAGGGTTCCACTTCGCGTCCGGGCTCTTCCACCATGAGCCCTTCCTCGGTACCTTTGGGATCGGGATCTTGCCGTTTATTGAAATTGACCACGATTTGTCCGTCAACGGGATCGATGGAAACGGCTGCGCGCCACAAGGTCCGTGGCGCTGGTCCACCGACCACATTTCCATAGGGGTCGTAAATGGACCCATGACATGGACAACGGAAGAGCTTCTGATCGGAAAACCAATTTGGTGTGCAGCCCAAATGGCGGCAGATGGCGATGAGAACATACATGCCGCGATCATTTCTCACCACCCAAATCTGCCTTTCTTTCTTTAACTTGGTATCGACGCCTATGCCGTATTGGCTAGGGAGGCCGATCTTAAAAATCGTCGGGGGTTCGTAGACAACGGAAGGGAACATATAACGTGCCGCGCCTGCGCCCACGCCGCCGAGGGCTGCCACAACCCCCCCCCAACCGACACCCAAGCCCATCAGCGTAAAGAACCGCCTCCGACTTACCTCTTCATCCTTACTGTCTGCAGGACTCACAGCTAAAACCCTCCTTCATAGAGACTTTCTTAAAAATCAGGCTACTTCTTTTTCTTTTTGGTCCGCTTACCTTTCCTTCCGGACTCATTTTTTTGCTCTGCATGACCTTTTTGAAACAAGAGGCGATAAATAACAAATGCCATTACCGCTAGAGAAGCGGCCGTTAAAAAAATCCATCCTTTTGCACCTTCCTTACCCGGTGCCCCAAAATCAACTTGTCCACCTCTAAAGGTAAGCCCGTCTTCCGGATCGAATTCAACTTTGTGCCGCTTACTCTTTTCACCCACTGTGACGAGAATTTCATCGCCATGATTCGTATTATGAAGGTGAAAACGGACTTCAAAATACCCGTCGGAATTCGTCGTCGCCTTTTTCTTTTCTCCCCCTTTGTGCTCTAAGGCAACATTGGCATTCGGAATGGGAACACCAACTTCATCCCGAACATACCCAGACACGAGATAGCGATGATCCGGCTCATGCTCCGCAAAAGCCGAACCGAAAGATAAGAACAAAAGGAGAAAACAGAGAACCACCTTTCTAAACACTCTAGGCCACTGATCTGCAAACCCAATCTCTATCTCATCAATTCCATACGACCTTAAAAAAAAAATATTAAACACGATCACCGCGGGGAAAGACCGAGGGGCCTAATTCCCATCGAGCGCCCGCCCTTTCTTCTCTAGCACATTAATCCGATTCTTTGTGCATCTTCTTTAAGATTTTTTGAAGTAGAATCTCTAAACCGAATACGGCGACCACAACCACAGGGGGATAGAAATACACGGTTTTATCGATTTCAGGCTCCATGAAGACAAAGTACCATGGGGTGATGGCCCGTTGTGTCTTGTTTTCACCGTTCGTTCCATCCATGGCATGAAAAGCGATAGGGAAAAATTCCCCGATTTTAAACTGAATATCTTTTTCTTTATCCACTGTTTCAAAAGTCCGCTTCATAACCACACGATACTGTCCGTCTTTGTAATAGCCCTTCCCGCTGACGTCCGAAGCGTCTTGAAAGACCTCTTCGTTTAAAATCCCGCGCGAGTTGCTTTCAACAATTTGATTCTCTTCGGCGTTCCAGTACCATAGATTTACACCCAGCTTTTCGTCGCCCATAATGAAATAGGGTTTTTTCATACCGCCTGGCTCCAATTTTTCCGGAAACTGGATGGCCACTTTATCGCTGAACCGCTCCGGTCTTTTCTTTTTTGCCGGTTTCGCCTTGCTCATGCTACGATCATCCCAAACGAGTAAAAAGCCAATCTCGTTGTCATTAAAAAGCGATTTTACGGTAATATCCGTCACCGTCGGTGTAAAAAGTCTTTTTCTAAACGAGATTTGGCCTAACATCGGCAACCAACTCTGCTGCGCCCCTTCCCAAAGTGGATCATCCGGATCCGTCGGGAGCGTTCCCTCAACGCGGTGTGATTTAATCAGTGATCCTCGGTCTGGTTTCCCCTGTTTTGGCGATAGGGATCTCACATAGTTCGCCAGATGCCAACTCTTTTCGTTGTCGAGTTTGTCTGCAAAAGAAGGCATGGGCGTTCCGTTGAGCCCTGTATTTACACGCATATAGATGTCTTTGGCTTCCCCTCCCCCACGGAAGAGCCAGTTCTTATTGAGATTTCTTGGAAAAACCGGATCGTTCCGATGGTTCTTCAACACGAGCGCAAGTGGCCCATCGCCCCGGCCTTGGTTTCCGTGGCAGCCAATACATCCAAGAAGCTCGAACTGCTCCCTCCCTTTTTTGATGCTTTCTTCACTAGACGGTATGGGTTCTCCCACCGTCACTGTCGGGAGCGACCCACTGAGCTCCTGCCATTTCGGAGAGAAGGTTTTAATATACTTGATCACCTGCCGCCGTTTTTTTTCATTCAATACATCGGCCCAATCGGGCATGCCGGTCCCAGGTAGCCCATGTGTCACCGCGCTAAAAAGGTCATCATCGGTCGGCAGCATGTCTCTTGGCGTGGAGCGATATTTAAATTCGGCCTTCTTAAAACTCCTTGGCTTGGGTTGAAAACGGATGGCAGCGGGGCCATCGCCATCCCCCTCATCGCCATGACACGAAATACATCGTTTCTCATAAATGATTTTGCCCGCGGCAAGATCGTCGCTCGGAAGCTGCTCATCAGCCGCCGGCGCAGGACTTGCCGTCTCCTCTTCGTCCGCACGAAGCATAGAATTCGTTGTGAGAACGAAAATAAGCCCTAAAAATGAAATCGACACCCATCTTAAAATGGTTTTTGGCAAAAACCTACTCATCAGAGCCGAGCTCCCAAGTTCTGGGTTTAAATCCGGTGTAGTCGTATAAAAACATAATGGCCTTCCAGCGCTCTTCTTCCGACAAAATCAACTCCCATCGAGGCATTGCGGAATCCCAGGGTGTCGATTCTTCGGGAAGACCAATTCCACCTGTTTTAACCCGCCAGAACACAAACGATTCTTGTAGCATGGAAATCGTTGTCGCATCGGCAAAGTTGGCCGGTTTTACATTGAGGGCTTCGGCAAAAAATCCTTTTCCATCCAGCTTGTCTCCGTGGCAAAAAACACAGTTTTCATAAAAAACTTTTCGGCCTTCCTGAATGTATTCTTCACGATGATTCTTATCGTCGCCATAGGGATTCATAAAACCCGCAGCAGAACCGGGAGGGGCGGGATGAATCACCCGTTGCGGAAAAGGAGGCTCGAAATTTATTTGAATACCCTGATAGGATCGAAACCCGAAAAAAAGTGGGATAAGGATAAAAACAGCGGCGCGGCTGAGTTTTCTGGCAGCGCTTTCCCCTTTACCTCCTCTAATAAAAGCTGCTATCGGGACGAAAAAATTATTGTAATCATCTTCGTAGATCGAAACGTAGAGAACGATCGATATCGTCACTAAGGTCATATACATAAAGATGACGCTGGACGGGAGGGGGCTTGTAATCAAGGGCATACCGAGTTTCAGTAAAAGATAAGCCCCGATTTCAAGACCTAATGCCTTTGCGATGAGCGGAATCCTCATTTTAAGTGTCCCCCGCTTCGTCTGGATCGCCACCGTCCATATCGCCACCCGCCTCGGTCGCTGTGCTCTTGAGCGTGCTCACATAGAGCGAAATCGCAAGGGCATCTTCTTGGTTCAAATCCAGGTTGGGCATACGTGTTTTCGGTTTAAAGGCCTGAGGATTCAAGATCCATCTAAAAATAAACTGGGTCTGCAGCATGAAACCCGCCCGTGTTAAATCGGGCCCCAATTTTCCACCTTCGCCATTGACAACATGGCAAGCATTGCATCCCCGCTCCGCAAACAGCTCTTCTCCCAAGGCAACCTGCTCGTTCAAGGCCTCCTCATCATCCCCGACCGTCGATTCTAGTAAGTCGTAATAGGCTTGCGGGCGCACCCTTGAATAACGCGGTTTTTCTTTACTAAAAACGTGTTCTTCCGAATCCGGTTTCTTAAAAATGATCGGATCGCCTTGATAAGGATGAAACGTTCGGACATAAGCAACAAGCGACCACAGCTCCTCTTCCGAAAATGTTTTGCCCCAAGCCGGCATCCCGGCGGAGAGATCGACACCGTAGCCGCCAACCTCAAGGACTTCATAAATTTCGTCGTTACTCAACTTCACCATATATTCTTCGGCACCATCGGTCAGATCACGGGGCTGCGGATCTAAATTTAAGGCATTATAACCGGTGCCGTCGCCGCTCTCTCCATGACAAGGCGAGCAATAACGATTGAAAATCCGATGACCTTTTCCAACAAACTCGTCTTCACAGCCTACAAGGAATACCATCAAAAAAACAAACAAAAATCTTAGGACATTTTTCATTTCTTTTCCAACCCGCAACCTCCCAACCGCCTACGTTCGGGAAACCTCTACAATTTCAAAAAATCTTGAGTGAATTATACAAAAAGCTGGACAATCATCGAACACATTGCGGCCCCTACCCTTAAGCATTTTGGAAGACTTTCACTCCTTACGATTAAACACACCTGATATTGCCATTGCGAGCTTTTCTGGGTTTGCCAGTGACTCTTCTTCAATTTGCTCGGCAGGTTGAACTTCCGGCTCTACAATCGGCTGGTGCGGGGGCAATTCTAGCTCGCCCTTTGGTAGTGTCCTTAACTCATCAGGGGTCACCGTGACTTCTCCACCGTTACTCTGAACAAAAGCGATAATCGTCATCAGCTCCTGTTCGGAAAGCCCAATGGGCGCTTTGTTAATCGTGGGCATTTCCGCTGCATAGTTTATGGGCTCGGGTGAATGGTAATCCAACTTCACATATGCCTTCGGATCAATGAGCGTTTCATAGATAAATTCACGGGTCAAACGCGCTCCGACTCCCGCTAAATTTGGACATCGCCCATGCCCCTCTCCGATACTATGGCAAAGTGCACACTGCCCTTTACTATAAAAGATATCCTGGCCAACTTGAACCATGTCGTCCTGTGTTTTAATCTTGGTTAGATCTAATTCTTTTTTCTCGGGTGGAAAACCGATTTTTTGAGGGACTTGGTAGCCGACATAGGTGTAGCAAAGGAGGAAGATCCCCACGACAGCCGTCACTTTTAGCATGACAAAGCGCGGGCCACCGGTTTCTTTCGGAAGTCGCTTGCGTTCTTTATCCTCAAATAAATCGCAAAACCACATAAAAACAGGTGCAAGGAAAAAATACCGGGTGCTGAAACGGCTATGCCGGATGGTATGCGAGGTCCAAAAAACGATACCGACCATCACACAGAAAATCGCCGTACTCACCACAAAGAGCAAAGAGGCCAAGCCGAGCGTGGGGGTATACGCATAGGCTGATGTATCTTCCAAAACGCCGTAGATGTGCCAGTGCACCCGCGAAGCAGATCGGGCGTAGCCCATTAAGGCCATGGTTAACACAACAAAGACGGCATTAATCACCAAGGCGTATTGAGAACGCTTCGGCATCACACCCCATTTCATTTTTTGCGTAAGTTTTGCCGATCTAAGGGCAAGCGCAGTGAGGGGCGTAATGGTAAACATCACGAAAAGAACAGCCAAGACCTGGGCCACAGAAAGCACATTCACCCGGTACACGGAAGGCACGAAATACCCGTAGACGCCCAGCCAGATAATAAAAATGACAGCAGCAGTGATCAACAGCACTGTAAAAATATTGGCCGCCTTACCCCATTTTACGGTAACAACCTTATCTGCCCGCCAATAAAGAATAAAGCAGATAAAAGTGGTCACAATCATCAGATTGACCACCGTTAACTTTGCCGACATCACCCCAAACACACCCAGCAAGGGATGATGCGCACCACCCATGGCCCGTGCTTCCGAAACGCTCGCTACGAGGGAATGCGGTGTCAACCAGACCGAGAAGGAGCCGACCAAGACGACGAGCATCGCGATAATAGCGCCTTTGTATTTCGGCGCGGACTGCGTCCGGAATGCGATACCTTGCCAAAAATAATAATTGGACCCGACGAAAAGCACACCGATCAGCACCGCCTGAAGGATAAAAAGCCATGAAAGGATGCCCCCCATCAAGGTGATTCCCATCTGCTGGTTATATTGATAGACCTCCCGCATGAGGTAATATCCGGCGAAGGGCATGGGGAGCAGACCGAATACGCCGATAAAATTTCCGATATAACCCATCCAGTCGTAATGCTCTTTTTCCTCTTTTGTTTTCGCGCCGAGATAGGCGACCCCCGCATAGGCTCCGCAGACAAAGCCGCCTAAGATAAGGTTCCCAACGACTCGATGAATCACTACCGGGATCCATGTCGGGTTGTTCAGCGCGGTCCAAGCGCGCATCAAGGGGGTCAACTCCGGACTTAAAACCACCGGACTGGCTTGATAAGCAAGAAAACCGCTCGGTAAGAATACGAGTGCCAAGCCGGCAAGATTAAGCATAAATCCCCAGAAGACGTGCAGTCCCTTTCTGTTTTGCCAGGCTTCCCATTTAGACCAGTAGACATAAATTGAAGCCGTTTCAGCCAGGAACAGAAAGAGGTAGACATAGTAGAGGGGTTTAAATGTAAAGGCCATCACCTCCATGAGTTCCGGGTAAAAAACGAGGAGGGAAAAGAGAAAGAAGATACCTAAGGTCGCGGTCGTCGCAAAAACGGCCACAATAAGGTCCGCAAATTCATGCGCGAGCTTGTCGTACCGTTGCTCTCCTGTCTTGATACCCATAATCTCGATCACGATAATAAACATGGGCACGCCCAGCAAGAAGGCACCGAACAAAATATGGACTTGCGCAAGCAACCAGACCAGGTTCCGGCTGCCGATACTGCCAATATCTCGGTAACTGACGCCTCCTGGCAGCTCCGCAAAGACAGACGTGGATGGAATGCAGAGGAACAAAGCGATAAGGCATGTGGCCCAGACGACAGGTCGTTTAATTATTTTATTCATTGTCATTTCAATCCCCCCTTCTTAATAGCCCTACATGAGGAATCTTATACCCGTTTATCGCTTGCCAGCGACCAAGGATTCAGTAAGCGTCTGAGCATTTTCGTGGCGTAAAAATCAAAAGTTGCGAATTTTGGAATCGTAATATGAAACCAATGGTATTTCAGACCGCCATACATCAGTCCGCCACCTAAACCAAGCGCAACTACTGAAGAAAAAAGATTGTGCAGGACGACTGAAAAAGACTCTGCGCCTGGATAAAGGATGGCCAAGCCGGAAACCTGTGTTTGAACGTTGTATAAAAGCTGGTAAGCATGAGAGCTCGGATCGAAACCCAGTGGGGCCAAAGCCGGACCAATTGCAGTCTCAAGCAACCAATTCGGAAACAAACCCAGGAACAGGATTGCGACTGCAAAGCCCACCATGCCAATTTTCATAGGAAGCGGCGCGGGCTCAACCTGCTCAAATTCTTTAGGACGATTCCCACGAAAAATCAAGTAAAACATCTTGAAGTTAGACGCAAAAGTGCCTGCCGCCGTTACGATAAAGATCTTTTCCACCAACCATAGCGTCATATCGTGTCCATGTTCATACGATTCTATGATGGCATGGTGAAGGATGGTCTTACTCGCAAAACCATTAAATAAAGGAACACCCGATATACCACAAACCGCGATAAAAAGACAGATCGCAGTGACAGGCATGTTCTTCATCAGTCCACCGAGCTTATACATGTCAAGTTGGTTCGTCCTAAAATAAACCGCCCCAACGCCCAAAAAGAGTGCTGCCTTGAAGAGCGCATGGTTTACGATGTGATAGAGTGCGCCCGCGACACCCATCGCACCGTCTTTCCCCAAATAGGCGGCACAACCGATCCCCATGACGATATAGCCCATCTGACTAATGCTATGAAAGGCCAACATCCGCTTTGAATTACTAGAGATTAAAGCCGAAATCACTGCAAAGAACATGGTAATCGTCCCGATGATAATCGTCCAATATCCGATATTGCCCAAAGTCAGCCAATCTTCTGCCGCCGCTCCGGCCTGCGGGACAAAAAGAAGGTTGACCACCCTAAAAATCCCATAGGCCCCGGCCTTAATCATTGCGGCGGACAATAGGGCAGATGCAGGCGTCGGCGCAACGGGATGCGCTTCTGGAAGCCAGAAATGTTCGAAGAAGAGCCCGGCCTTCCCGCCAAAACCCGCAATCATCAATATCGCAATCTGGAATTTAACGGCAGTCCCCATGGAAGCGGCAATATCCGGCGCAATTGCTGAAATTTCAAGCGACCCTGTATAGGTTTTTAGCAGCACCATTCCCGAGAGCAGGAGCAGGCTTGTCGCAACCCCGACATAGAGATAGAGATTAGCCCCCTTTACAGCCGGGGCATCTTCTTTATGCGCGATTAAGGGATATGGAAAAATCAATAATCCTTCAAAAAAGATGAAGAGCGTTAAAAAATCACCGGCAAGCAAAACACCGAGATTCGACGCCAAGGTAAGAAGTGAGAAGAAATCGTAACGAAAACGTTTATCTTCATGTGTCATGTAAGTGATGCTATAAATGGAGCACAAAATCCAAAGGAAGGAGGTAATCAGGGCGATAAGGAGGCCTGCGGCATCGACCTTAAAGCTAAGGCCAAAACCGGGGAGCCAAGAAATGGCATAGTGAACGCCACCATTTATCACTGAGCCATAGAGGCTCAGCAACAATAAAAAAGGGAGGACACTGGCTCCAATAACAATTGCATTCCTAAAAGAATCGGAATTTTTCTTAAGCAGTAGAGCAAAAGCACCGAGTATGGGAATTAGTGCCGCCCAGAGAGGGAGTGAACTCTCCATCTTATACGCTCCTCATGCCTTTACAGGCCACTTCTAGCAAACAAATATCCAAGAGTCCGTACTCAATTGAGGGCAAAAGCCCAGTGGGTTGAACCTGAAGATCAATAAGCACACCATTCGCATTTAAACATAAAGCACGGATCATTGAAACATCACCCCAATAAACTCCAATAAAAATTCAGGGTACATCCCTAGGACAAAAGAAACCACTGCCGTAATACATAAAGGAACCACAACAAACAAAGACGGCTCCCGAATACCGGCCAACGCACGCCCCGAGCCTCCCTTAGAGGCCGCTGCCCCAACACTTTGCGGAATAAGGACAGGCCTCGCATTCTCCAGTGTCGTTTCTGCATCCTCATCCTGCGCATCTCGAAAAAACCCATTCATTACGATTGGCACAAAGTAAAACGCATTCAGCAAGGCACTGGTCGCCAAGACAATAAGTGTCCAAAACTCCTTCGCTTCCGTCGAACCGATCATGAGGTACCATTTACTAACAAATCCTCCCGCAGGAGGGATGCCGACCATGCTGAGGGTCGCGATGGCAAAAGCAGCCATGGTCCACGGCATTTTTCGTCCAATGCCATTCAATTCAGAAACATTGGTTTTTTTTGTCGCCACATAAATAGAACCTGCGCAGAAGAAGAGCGTGATCTTGGCAAACGCGTGCATGGCAATATGCATAATACCACCGCGAATACCCGTCGGAGTGAGAAGCGCACCACCCAATACCATGTACGAGAGCTGGCTCACGGTCGAATAGGCAATTCGTTCTTTAAGGTTATTACTTTTCATGGCGTAGATAGAGGCCGTGATTATCGTAATGCAAGCGATCACGGCGGTGATAACGCCCAGATCCAACTGCTGCATTAAGTCAATACCAAAGATATTAATAATCACGCGCAACACACAAAACGCACCGGTGTTGACCACAGCAACAGCATGGAGCAAAGCACTCACAGGCGTAGGCGCAATCATTGAAGCAGGCAACCACGAATGAAGCGGCATAAAGGCGACCTTGCCTATACCGGCCAAGTAAAAGATATAAATACCAATCAGCATCACCTGGTCTACATTTTGAGGCATGATCCCGTTTGCCGTGAAATCAACAGACCCCGCATAATAGTAAGTTCCGAGAATGGCCGGCGTTAAAAAGACTTTTGAGGTTCCTAAAAGGTAGGCAAGATACTTGTTTCCCTTTTCCCATGCCTCATGCGATTCATGATGCGTGACCAGTGGGTAGGTAAAAAAAGTGATCAACTCATAAAAAATAAAAAGAGTGAACCAATTATTTGAGAACGCCGCACCCTCGGTTGCGAATAGCGTAACGGCGAAACAGAAGAAAAATCGCGTCTGAGCGTGCTCATCGAGACTCCTCATGTAGCCGATGGAATAGAAAGACGTCAGTATCCATGTAACCGCGGCGACAATCCCGAAAACCATACCAAGACCATCGACACGGAAACCGATCGGAACAGAGGGCCAAAATTCAAACAAGGTGTAATGGAGCGTTTTACCGGAAAGGACATCGGGAACCATGCTGACAACGGCAAAAAACATCACAAAAGCCGTCACCAGCGTGGCACCTTCTCGTAGGTTCGGCTTCTTTCGGGCCATTAGAATGAAGACGGACCCGATTAAAGGCGTTAACACGGCCAATAAGGGCTTTATCGATTCTACTTCCATAATAATCCTTAGATCGTCATCTAAAATCAAGCACAGATGACGACGCCAACAAACAATAATGCGAAGTGCTGATACGCCTTAGCTAAAAGGACTACTTCTCGACGGTATTTTCGATTTCCGGATGATTGTGATCCGCGGGCTTGTTTCCATGCGACCAGGTATGCTCGTAGGCGATAACTTTCCAGATCTCTTCCTCACTCAACTCTTCTGCCCAAGCCGGCATGCTTGTCTTTTTAACGCCATCGGCGATCCGCCAGTACCAATAGCTGTCGGAAAAACGATTCATCCTGTTTTCACCACGAAAATCACGCGCACCCCGCTTTTTGGGCCGATCTTTCTTTGTATCGATCCCGTGACAGGTTAAGCACCCCTCTTTTGCGACTCGTTTTTTCCTTTTATATACATATTCCAATTTTCGGGTTTCGAAAATCTTTTTTCCTTCCTCAATGATTTTCGCATCGGTCCACCAACCACTCGGCATGTGTTTGTCTGCAAAGGCCTTCGGCACAGGCTTCAAGGGTTTATCGTCATCATCTTTTTTAGCTTCAGCTTGTCCAGAACTGATGAATAACGCTAGCGCAACGAGAGCAATCATCCAAAGTGAGTGTTTTTTTTTCATGCTTCAGTCCTTTCTCTAATCAATATCATTTCAAAATAAGCTGGTGAAGAGATGTATTACCTGGTCATTGACTATTTCTCAACTGGCTGTTGTATGAATCAATTTTGTGACACCCGCCGCAATTTTTACTCTCGACGATTCGCTTTCCTTTATCGATGCGCTCGGCATCCATCGGTCTATCCGAAACGGCCATTGCCTGTGGCGCACTCTCGTTTAGATTCATCAAATACGCCAGGATCGATCGCGTCTGCTCATCAGACATCTTAAAATTCGGCATCGGAGAATCCGGTCGCATGGCCTGAGGATTTTTCAACCAATAAAAAACCCACTCGGGTCGAATCCGCATCATGGCATCCGATAGTTCAGGTCCCACAATGCCCCCCTCACCACCCGGTTCCCGCTTATGGCAGCCGTCACAGGCATAATCCTCTTCGAAAATGATTTGGCCCTTTTCGATCTCTTCCGGGTCGGAGGGATCCCAACCTTTCAAGACGCTCGATGAAACACCTTTATCCTTTAGGGTCATCAGGTAATCAACAAGGGCCGCGCCTTCCGCCTCGGAAAAAAAGAACTGCGGCATTTTCGCTTTGCTAAAAGGCGAAAATCCATTTGGACGCAACTTTTCGGGTTGTCTTAAAAACTTTAAAAGGGCCTCGGGCCTCCATTTACTTCCCTCATGACCGATATTCGGCGCAATAGGGCGAAGGAGATCCGTCGTTCGGGCATGACAAACGAGGCAGCGCGCATCTCCTTCAACACCCAGATCCGGAAGACGGACGGTTTCAGGCAGCGGCATTCCGTTTTCCTCGGACAGAGTTCGCAAATAAGCGACAAGGCTATCCATTTGATCTTCACTGAAGACGCCGCCCCAAGGCGGCATATAATAAGAGATATCGACGGCAGCGCCGCCGCCCTCAATCACTTCGAAAATTTCTTCGTCGCTGTATTTATCGAATTCGGAGGTCGTGAGGTCAGTCGGGTGGACATCGCCAAGCTGATCTGCATTGATTCCGTTTCCTTTACCGGAATCGCCATGACAGACTGCACAATAATGTCGAAAGAGGTGCTTTCCTTCGCGGGCATCCGCCTCTGCGCGTGCAGAAGAAGCGGCGGCGAAAAGGGAGAGGTAGACTACAAGAAGAAAGAAGGTAAGTTTAGAGGCCGTTTCATTGCTTCCGAGCAAATTCAAACCCTCTCCATGAAAAAAGGCCCATACATCCCTGCTCTCTCGTGTTGAGCACATTCTTAGGATACGACTAGGTTAGGCCATCAGGGACAAGCCAGCAAACATCGGCTTGAAAAGAATAACTTCTTTAGTTTTGAGTTTCTATTTCAATAGCATTCAAAGCACTGGCTCGGTGCTTATATGTCTTGCAATTAAATAAGCTCAGCCACATCGGACCGATTAAGACTGTGCTACGGCAGGGTTCATTCTGCCAAATCAAATGAAGACATACGGTCGCCACCGATTAAAAAAGGGCTCCCTCCTAGGCAAACCCTTCAAAAGCCACCGAATCAATATACCTTATTTCAATATATTTTTTCGGTGCCAAAAACCATGTTGTCGCTGTGCTTTCCTTGCAATCCGCTATAATAATTTCCTTTATGATTCCAATAGTTACCATATCCCTCCTGGGATAAACTAACCACCCCCTAGGAGAAAGTTTTCGAGTTATATCACACCCCACAAATCATGTCAATAAATTTTTGGGCGATCGCGCGCGCCCCTTAATGACATGCCTTTTCCCGACAAGTGTTTACACCTCATGCGCTTTAGATGAAAGGCTGACACGCTTTTTTAACCCGGTCAGCGTAAGCTCCAAACCGGCCCGAAGCGGCCGATTGCGATAAGCGATTTCTCTGATTGCCTTTTCGGAGGTGTAGGCCCAATCATAATTGTAAATCTCGGAACTCTTTGCCGTCATCCGCGCAGCCTTTCCTTGAATCTTCGCAATTTGCCCGACAAGCCTTCCCAACATTTTCAGAAAGAGAAGCGGAACCTTCAGGATAAAGCGGTTTTCCTTTAAAAGGGATGCTAGACATTCAATCATTTCGCGTAAGGCTATATTTTCCCCACCCAAAATATAGTTCTCTCCAATATTTCCATTTTCAAACGCGAGTAAATGGCCTTCGACCACATCATCGATATAGACTGCATTGAAGACCTGAGTTCCCAGGCCCGGGACCCCCACAATCCTTTGACGGGCCGCCGCCAAGAGATAGGCATTGAATGAATCGCCCCGAAGCGCACTTGTCGGCCCATAAACAAAAGCAGGCGAAACGATGACTGCGGGCAAACCGTCACGAACCGCATGGCGTATGGCGTCTTCCGCAAGAGCCTTGCTGCGATCATAGTCCGTGAAAAAAGGCACTTTTCTTGGGGTATTTTCGTCGACAGCTTGGCCCTGCGAAGGCCCAAGGCACATCACGCTCGAGGTATAAACGAACTTTTTAATGTCCGAGGCCAATGCGGCTGCAATCATCTGGCGCGTTCCCTCAAGGTTCGTCCGATCAAAGTCCTTTGGATCTCTCGCATCGACACCTCCTTTCGCCGCCAAATGAAAGAGGCCCTCGCAGCCTCGCATTCCTTCGCGTAGGACAGGGGCATCCGCTAAGGTGCCGCGAAAAACTTTTATTGCGGGGTGATTGAGATGAATCGCCGATTCCGGACGGACCAACAGATGAACTTGATCGCCTCGACCAATTAACCTGCGAACCAAAGCGCTCCCGATAAATCCGGTTGAACCGGTAACAAAGTAAGTCATAGTCAGGTTCCGCACCTTAAACGTCGGCGTTTTAGATTATTCAGAACTTAGGCTTGTGGATCAGGCTTCAGCGGTTGGGAGCGACAAAAGCGATACACCTCGTGCTTTAAAATATTTAAGGAGCTTCAAAGTCGAAACGCGGCCCTCGCGCAAAAGTCGGGGCCGAGCAACCGAGAGATCGAGCAAGGTCGAAGGCCTGGACTCGCATCGTCCTCCATCCATAATCAGATCGAGGTCTGGACCCATGCTTTGATCGACGTCGGCTGCCGTGGTCGAAGCGGCCTCGCCGGAGCGATTCGCGCTGGTGGCCGTTAAAGGAAAGCCCGCTTCTTGAATCAAGCGCATGGGAATCGCGGCATCCGGCATCCGAATTCCGATCGTGCCGCGATTCGCCGTCAGCAAAGTAGATAGAGACGCTGCCGCCGGAAAAATAAGCGTAAGCGGCCCCGGCCAAAAGGCCTTCATCAGGCCCTCCGCAAGCGGACTCACCTCGCGGACGAGGGCGCGCAAACGACTCAGGTCATCTATTAGGAGTAGAATCGGTTTGGAAGCGGCCCGCCCTTTTACCGAAAAAAGACGAGAGACCGCAGCCGGATCGAAGGGGTCGGCCCCGATACCATAGAAGGTATCCGTGGGAAACGCGATGAGCCCCCCCTTTTTAATGACACCCGCAGCTTGGGAGATTAAATGATGATCGGGATGGAGGGGATCGACTGAAAGGATCCTGGGCATGGCCTTTAAGATTCGGCACCGATGTCGCTTCGATAGTGCATGCCCGGAAAGGAGATTTTTTTCACCGCTGAATAGGCTTGTTGTCGCGACAACGAAACTGTTTCACCCACGGCCGTAATCCCAAGCACCCGCCCCCCCTGAGTCAGATATTCTGCACCCTGCTGCGCCGTCCCCGCATGAAAGACAAGCGTGTCGCCGAAATCGCCGTCCAGACCGGAAATCTTCTCCCCTTTTTGATACGCGCCCGGATACCCCCCTGAGGCCAAGACCACGCACACGGAAGACCCGCCCGCCCAATCAATAGACACCTGGTTGAGACGCCCTTCAATACTTGCAAGCATCACATCCACCCAGTCGGTTTTTAACCGGGGAAGCAAAGCTTGCACCTCTGGATCGCCCCATCGCGCATTAAATTCCAAGACAGACATCCCTTGATCGCTCAAAATCAATCCGGCATAGAGCACCCCTTTATAAGGCATACCGTCCTTCGCCATACCGCGCAGCGTGGGTTCAATCACTTTCGACATAATTTCAGCTTCAAGTGCGGGCGTCATCTGTGGCGAGGGTGAAACCACGCCCATGCCACCCGTATTCGGCCCGGTGTTTCCGTTATTCACCGCTTTGTGATCCTGCGCTGTACCCATAGGAACCGCATGGACGCCATCGGTCACAACAAAGAAGGAAGCCTCCACGCCTTCGAGAAATTGCTCGATGATAATGTCAGAAGACGCGTCGCCCATCTCTTTAATCAGGTTGAGTCCTGCCGCCGCTTCTTGCTCGTCTCGGGCAATCACCACCCCCTTGCCCGCGGCCAGGCCATCAACCTTCAAAACAACGGGGTAATCCATTGAGCGAATACGGCGATAGGCTTCGCCACGCGTCACCACTTCCGCAGAGGCCGTCGGCACCCCATATTTTAACATTAATCGTTTGGAAAAAATCTTGCTCGATTCAATCTGAGAGGCCGATTTGGAAGGGCCGAAAATCCGGAGACCTTTCTCTTCGAAACGATCAACGATCCCCATGGAAAGCGGAATCTCCGGTCCGACAACCGTGAGATCGATGGCCTCGGATTCGGCAAACTGAAGCAGGCCCTCGATATTGTCTACAGGAATGGGAACCAAGGTGGCAAGGGAGGCCATGCCGGGATTTCCCGGCGCGCAGTAGAGTTTTTTTACGGAAGGACTTTGGGCGATCTTCCAAACCAGGGCATGCTCCCGACCGCCGCTACCGACAACTAAAACCTTCATAGAACCAATTTAAACTATAGGTGTATGAGAAATCAATGCCGGAAATGCCGCATGCCCGTCAGTACCATCGCCATCTTGTGGCCGTTGATGGCTTCGATCACTTCATCATCGCGAACCGAGCCGCCCGGCTGAATCACGGCCGTGATCCCCGCTTCGGCAGCCGTGTCGATGGCATCGCGAAAGGGAAAGAAAGCATCGGAGGCCATCACGCAACCTTCGATCGGAAACTGGGCTTTCATTGTGGCGATCTTCACCGAATCGACCCGGCTCATCTGGCCCGCGCCAATCCCAATGGCATGGCCCGGTTTCGCAAAAACAATGGCATTGGATTTCACGTGCTTGCACACGCGCCAGGCGAAGAGCATCGCCGAAAGCTCGTCCGCCGTCGGCTTGCGGCTGCTGACGGTTTTCAGGTCGGCGGCTGCGGAAATCACACGGCGGTCGTAATCCTGAACCAAGAGCCCGTCGGCCATACGCCGAAGGTCGAAGCGCGCCGGGCTCGGGGTGCTTGCCGCCTTTGCACCCGCCTCGATCACGCGGAGATTCTTTTTCGTATTGAAAATCTCCAAGGCCGCCGCATTGATGCTCGGCGCAATCACCACTTCCATAAAAGTCGAGGTGATCTCCTTTGCCGTCTCCGCGTCCACGGGTCGGTTGAAGGCCGCCACGCCGCCGAAGGCAGAGAGCGGATCGGTTGCACGCGCCTTGCGGTAGGCATCGACCACGGTTTCACCCGTCGCCACGCCGCAGGGATTGTTGTGCTTCACGACCACGGCGGCCGTTTCCGAAAACCCTCGGACCAGTTCGAAGGCCGCATCCATGTCGAGAAAATTATTGTAGGACATCTCTTTGCCGGAAAGCTGCTTCATCTCAGACGCCGCACCGGCCTCACGATAGAGCCCCGCCTGCTGATGAGGATTTTCGCCGTAGCGCAGGGTTTGCACTTTTTGAAAGGAAAGCGAAAGGGTCTCAGGCAAGACCTCTTCTTTTCGATCCAGACCGTCTAGATAGGCATGAATGGCCCGGTCGTAGGTCGATGTCGTTTGAAAAACTTTTTTGGCAAGCGCCGCGCGCCGCTCAAGGGTTACCGTGCCGCCGGAAGTCTTCATTTCTTCGAGGACGGTCGCATAATCGGCGGGATCGGTAATGACGACGACGTCCTTATAATTCTTCGCGGCGGAGCGCAGCATGGTCGGGCCGCCGATGTCGATCTGCTCAATCGCTTCGTCTAAAGTCACGCCCGGTTTTGCAATCGTTTCTTGAAAGGGATAGAGGTTCACGACCACCAAGTCGATAGGCGTAATCCCCTGTTTTTTCATCTGCGCGACATGCTCCGCATCGTCCCGCTTCCCGAGGATGCCCCCATGAATCTTCGGATGTAGGGTCTTCACCCGTCCGCCCAGCATCTCCGGAAAACCGGTCTCCTCTGAGACTTCTTTGACCGTAATTCCTTTTTCTTTTAATAGCTTGTATGTTCCTCCGGTCGAAAGCAGGGCCACGCCCAGTGCCTGCAACCCCTCCGCAAAGGCCACAATCCCCTCTTTATGATAGACGCTTAAAATTGCCCGTTTAATTTGTGACATTTCTCCTCCAAAATAAGTACGCTCTTAGTTAATCGGAGTATAGGCAAATGCAGAGACCAATTCAAGGGACTCAAGAGAGGCTTCTGTTTACCCGTTGTCCTCCCAGGCGTTCTATGCGTTTTCATCGAAACGGTAACTTTCACCTCGCAGAGGAACGTCTCCTGGGGTATCGTCGGTTCCGGCGATTTTATCTTCTCCCACCGGTAGGCTGAGGCGATGGGGGTGGTCGGAATGAGGACGGGGAATTGAATCTGTATAGGATTGCTTTGAAAGGTAATCCCGGCGGTAAAATTAATGACATTAAAGTTGGAGGTGTCGATCAGTATCCCGGCCTCTTGAATTTCTTCGATGGTCAGGGGCCGGGTGGTGACTTGGGTGACCAAGGCCTTTTCGAAGGATTCGATGGTGACGACGTTGACCGCGGCGGCGATGGTTTCCCCGCTGCTTTCCATCCGGATATTCTCCAGGGTGTAGATGCCGACGATGGGCAGGGTCGGTAGGGTAAAAGGGACATTCGGTTTTGTCGTCAGGGTCAAGGGGTTCGGATAGGCCGGGCCGCGCAGTTCGCCTTTAACAACGAGGTCGTCGGGGAGCAAGTCTTGAATGTCGGCGAAGTTAATGCCGGGGGCGGCGAGGCGGACATCGGCGTTGACCGTGGTGGTGATATCCTTCGGCACCGCCTGCTTTTCGGGATTCGGCGTGATGTCCATGCCCACGACAAAGAACTGGAGTTCCGTGAGGGTGACCTGGCTCTCCTGGGCCTGGGAGGGCGCAGCCTGGCCCAAAAGAAAGAGGCCCAGCAATAATCCCACTAGCCCTGTACCGATTTTACGGTGCATCATTGTTTCCTTGTTTGTTTCGCTGGCAAACCTTTGACCTTAGATCTGTGTTGTTGCGACGACCCGGCGTGTGCAGTATGACGTGATGGAGATCGCCAGGAACGTGCATTCTGGGTTTGCGTCCCATTTTAGTCTTTAACCTTCGCTCTTAAAACAACTTGCCTCTATAGTATTCACAGCCAAGCGCAATATGCTTGAATTGTGACTATGCTTGAACACAATATAGTGTGTGAAAAAAGGAAGAGGCTGAAAATTGTATATAGGCATGTAAAACAATAAGCCAATTAGCCAAGCCTGACCCCTTCACCGTTCGATCACTCTGTCAGTGAAAACACATCTGTAAACTTAATTTCATATTTCTTAATTTCTTGATCAGACCAGCCAGCCCCTCTCAATGTGGCCAACACATTACGGTGCAATGAGGAATGAAGCGTCACATCTTGTATGCCTCCGAGGCGAGAATTAATTTCTCGACCTTCCCTTTGTAGTCGAAGACCAAAGTCGGCCACGATTTGGATGGCTGCTTCGGTTTTTATTTCACCAAGATTATCAAGGGCCCAATACTTCAAATCATGATTTTCATATGTATCCAACTCGTCTAAAATACCCACCATCGCTTCGAAACGGGTCGGGTATTTTGATAAGTATTCAAGTTTACCCTGGCAAAGATTTATTATTTTTTCTGAATCGGATTTAGATGAAAAACGACTTTCAACGGATTCAACAATCTTAGGGAAAGCGCTCTGAATACCTCTGTCACACAGCTCATTTGAAGCCCAGCCCCGAGTAAAGCCATCTCTTAAGTCTTCGTATTGAGCGCTTAACGCTTCGATTAGGAGTGAGACCTGTTTTTCAGGGTCTTGCTCCTGATTAACTTTGGACTTCCAGTGGCTACGGGATAGATCGGAGAGTAGTTGACGGCTTATTTCACTCTTATAACTCTTTGCCGAGAGATCCAAAAAGTATTTTTCGAGCCCTTCAATTTTTAAATCCCCAAGTTTTGTAATTGCATATTGCCTATCAGGGGCTTTTAATTTCTCGTCTTCGATCATTCCTTTCAATCTTTTAACCGCTTCGGTTTGAGTCTCAGGAGAGAGGGCTTCCGAGTAAAAGCGATCAATCATCTTTTCTTCTTTTGATTTAAGAATAATACTCTCCGCGAATAGAGAAAAAGGTGTAAACACCACCATTATTATTAATAAAAATTGGCTAATCCACTTCGACCCCATTTTCACTGTCCTTTTCTAGTCATTAGCAAACCGATAGGCATCTTCTTCCAACGCCCAAATTGCCCAATCTGGGCCATTAAACGTATCAAACGTACCAGGATTTGAAACATCTCCTTTATAGGTTATTTTTAAGTCTTCTTCCCCAGGCCGAGTGGTATCGCACACTTTTCGGTTTAGACCTGTATCTATAAAAGTGTCTTTAGGAGCTATATCGATTGACTGAACCAAGAAATCTCGATCCCTGTCATTTTCTAATGGCAAGGCCACAGCATTTTGATAGGCATGTCGCGCTTCATGGATAAACGTATTTGTAAAACCAAAATTCCGATTATAACCACAAATCGAGCTTCTATCAGAGTTTATCCTATGTGCTAATATAAACGGATTAAATTCCATGGGACTTTCTGACTTATGCACTTTAACAACTAAACCTGACACAGCAATCCCTTCGTTATTCCGGACTATTCTATCGGCGCGGTAATTTTGGACCGTGTTTAACACAGTCTTAAGGTCATCACCGGCGGTCGTGTAAATATCCCTCACCCTGGCGTCCACCCAAGCGAAAGCCGATCCAAACGCTTTTCCGCTTCCTGCAAATCCCTCGATATCGCTCGTGAGAACCCACTGCTTTATCTCCACCTCATTACTCTCGAAGTTGAGGGCTTTTATTGTTGCATCATCCGGTTTTGCCCCATTTAGACCTATTACTTTAGGCCCTGCCAGAGATTTAGCAACAAACGTGGCCACGCCGTTTTTCCACTTCTCTCCTTCTTTTTCTCCAGGTATTTGCCCAGGTAAATCTCCATTGTTTTGGGCATAGATATTACCCGCACCACTTTCCCGAATAAAAACCGCCTCATCAAACTCGGTAACCACTTCACCAGCAATGGCCGATCCAACAGTATCTTTCACGACCGCCGTAATTTGAACTGTGGTATCTTCACTATATTTCCCGTCTTCACTGATCACGGTATCACCAATTTGTTCTAGATTCATCGCCACTTCAAATACAGACACCTTAAATGTCGCTATGACAGATTCCTTTATACTGCATGTATAGTGAACCGTAATATTCGCTTCACCAGGTGACAGCCCCAAGAGAGACACTTGATTTTCTTGAAGCCCTGGAACCTGCTCTTTGTTGAGTATTTGGACGACGCTTGAATTATCCGTGGTCCAACTGTAAGTTCCGTTTGGTTGACCAAAGGCCTCGAAAACTTTGTTCTGAACGACATATATCTTTTCTTGGGGGTCTCCGTTTACTTTTACGCGGCAGTGATCCAATATTCGCGTATCAAATGCTTCCTTGTTTTTCTGACCTACACTAAAATGCGTTCCAATTGAATTTGTAGTATGTCCGTTGTCGCCGGCCGTTTCTATTTTTCCCAAAACCAAAGGAACAGTGGGCTGAGTGGGATCGAGCGGTTCGAGAGGCCTTTTAAAATCCAGAAGCGTTAATTCAAAACTCTGATTAACCAAGAGCAACCCCACTCTTTCGTTAACCGCCATATTGCTCGTAATGCCCCCCATATTAAACCTCACAGGCATTGGCGGATCTGTTACGTCTGGATTCTCGCTTACATTGTAAATTTCCAGTTTGCCGCTGCCTCCGGTCGCAATCACGGCTAAATCTTGCGTATGAGTCCCCGCACGATCTTCAAAGGTGTAGGCTGCAAGGATCTGCATCTTGAATCCCCCATTCGGAAGGAGAATGGTCCGTTTGGGAGTGATAACCGGGAAGAGATTGGCATCGAAGACGGTGAGCTGGCTCTTACTTAAGGCGTAGACCTTCCCGCCGACCATGTCGACGGCAATGGGCGGCCCACCGAGTTGGTCTTCACCGGCGGCGAAAACAATGGCGCTGTCGGAAACGGCGCGCTCGGGATCAACCGCCTTTTCGAGGTCAACGATCTGAATGCCCTGGAGCAATGTCGCCACTATCGCATACTGGTCAACGATCTTCACATCAAAAGGTACGCCCGTGTGTTGCTGGGCCAATATTGTCCCACGCAAGCCCTTTGGATTACGGGGATCGGTCACGTCTATAATTTGTAAGGTTCCAAATCCGGTAAGGGTGTCATAGGCCGCCACGGCTGCGATCACCTTGGCATTCACGCTCGTATAGATGTGGTCGTCCGAAACGGCGATGCCGCGCAACGTGCCTTTGTTCATTGGGAAGGTGACCAATTGATTGGGCGTATCAGGTGCCGAAACATCGACAATTCGTATCAGGGGATTTCCCTTGTTGTTGTCCGTGAGATAAAGCACATCGTTTAGAATAGTCTCATCCCGAGGTTCAATCAGCGGAAATGGGGACGAGAGCTCAGGGGCATAGGTTGCGAAGGTAATTGTCTTCCCGGTTCCCAGCAAAAAAATGGGGTCAGATCTTGACTTTATACTTTTTCAGCAATTTACTTAGACGAATGTCCGGTTTTTCATCCTCCACCTTTTTTTGGATCTTTGATACCCGTGACGCGGATATCCCAAACGTTGCGGCAACCTCTGCCAAGGGGATATTGCCCCCGCGTCGAAGCAGATATACCGCGGCCTCATATCCTTGAGGGTTCCGATGGTTCTCAAGATCTTGCCTATCGACATCATACGTTTGGCTGACCGCTTTCATGATCGCGTCTGCACTAGGTCGATTCGGATGCTGCTGATTGCGCGGTACCTCTTTCCAATTCTTCTCGGTTACTTTTGTCTGCATTCGCTTCAAAAACGCTTCCCCTCCCAACCAGACCTGTCCACGGAGGTCTTCCCAGGGAGAGGTTTTCCCTATGCCCTCAGATACAAAACGCCGATAGGCCGCCTGCGCCTCTTGTGCGTCCTTTCCGAATTGACTTAACACCCAACCCACTGCTAACCAATTGGGTGCTTTTTCTTTTCCGACGGTCGCCCGATAGCTACTCCACGGCCAGTCGCTCACACGTCGAATCATCCCTGCACGTAGGGGATTGAGGACGATATATCGGCAGAGTTCTAATAAGTAGCTTTCTCGTTCGACGACAATACTTTTATATCGCCCCTGCAGCACATGCCCCACGCGGCCATGTCTGCGATTAAAGGATTGGGTGTACACGCTGTTTAAGCGCCGCATGCCTTGAACAAGCTTCCCTTCGGGTGTTTCTAATAGTAGATGATAATGGTTGTCCATCAGACAGTAGGCATAGCAATACCATCTTTGTTGTGCGATTTCCCGACCGAGCAGCTCGATAAATCGCTGCCGGTCTTCGTCGTCGATAAAGAGGGTCTGTCGAGCATTTCCTCGGGCGCTGAGGTGGTAGAGTGCACCGGGATATTCTATTCGAAGAGGTCGAGCCATGAGGCCTTATTTACAAGGTACAGAAGGTAAAGTCAAGATCTGACCCCTTTTCTTTTGGTGTGACCCCTTTTCTTTTCGGGTGTATTGGTCGACTTCTTTTCCAAAAATTAGATTAGTTTGTTTTTGAGCTAAATTAATAATGACAAGTAAACACTGAACATTTTGAATGTTAAACTTTGTTTTAAAATCTATCAGCCTTATTATGGCATCTTCCTTTTTCTTTTTTTTATCATGCCACCAATCTTTTAGGATGTCATTGAGAGCAGATTTAAAATACAGAGATAAGACAAGAATAAAATTGAGGATGATACTGATGATTATGACTGCAGCAGTCGCCAACGTTTAACCCTCAAACCCTCTGTGTCTAAGCAAGTGGGATGTACATATGAGGCACTAGTAACCAGGTCAGGCTTGGCATATCGGTTATTGGGGTAGTGAACGGCGCCTCCGCCAGCGATTCATCAATTTTACTCAATCCGTTTTTACACGGACTTTCTCCGCAGCCTTGTTCGCAAGCTGTCGGGCTTCTTCGATGGACTCGCCTGTCGCCAAGGCCACGCCCAAACGACGACGGCCTGCGATCTCCGGCTTGCCGAAAAGACGGATCTGCGCCGAAGGCACTTCAAGCGCGGCATCCAAGCCTTCGTAGGTAATTTCTTTGGACGTCCCTTCTCCCAGTATCACGGCGGAGGCGCTCGGCCCATATTGGCGAATATTTCCAACAGGCAGGCCCAAAATGGCGCGGGCGTGCAGGGCGAATTCCGTCAAGTCTTGGGAGATGAGGGTGACCATACCGGTGTCGTGCGGGCGCGGAGAGACCTCGCTGAAGAAAACTTTGTCGCCTCGGATAAATAGCTCCACGCCGTAGATGCCTCGGCCCGCGAGATTTTCAACGACGGTGCGGGCGATGCTATGGGCCTGTTCTCGCGCCCGATCGCTCATGGGCTGCGGCTGCCACGATTCGCGGTAGTCGCCGTCTTCCTGCCGATGGCCAACCGGCGCGCAAAAGTGGATGCCGTCGATCGCATTGACCGTTAGGAGCGTAATTTCATAATCAAAGGGGATGAATTGCTCGACGATGACCTTGCCTGCGCCAGCCCGTCCGCCTTGTTGCGCATAGGCCCAGGCCTTGGCGATGTCCGCTTCGGCCTTCACGACGCTCTGTCCTTTACCGGAGGAACTCATCACGGGCTTCACCACGCAGGGCAGGCCGATTTCCGAAACGGCCTCGCGGTATTCGGCTTCATTGGCCGCAAAACAATAATCGGAAGTCGGCAACTTCAATTCCTCCGCCACAAGGCGGCGGATGCCTTCGCGGTCCATCGTCAAGCGGGTCGAACGCGCCGTGGGGATCACGGTGAAGCCCTCTTTTTCCAAGGCCAACAATTCCTGCGTCGCTATCGACTCAATTTCCGGGACAATATAGTGGGGCTGTTCTTTGAGAATCACTTCCCGGAGGGCCTTCCCGTCGAGCATGTCGATCACGTGACTCCGATGGGCCACCTGCATCGCCGGGGCATTGGCATAACGGTCCACGGCGATGACTTCAACACCCAGCCGCTGCATTTCGATCACCACTTCCTTTCCCAATTCCCCGGCCCCGCAAAGCAGCACCCGCGTGGCATTCGCCTTTAAAGGCGTTCCGATAATCATCAGGCTCTCCTTTTATATTTTTTTGAATCCCTTCAGGTATTTACCCCACTTTAGCAAAGGGGGGCAAGGGGGGATTTTGTTTTAGATACAAAAGATAAATTGTTAGAAAACATAGCGTTGTTTACACATTTGTTGATCCATGAAAGTGTTCAAATAGCTTTTCATAAGGGGTCATGTCGCCAATGCCCTTATGGGGTTTGACGGTATTATAAAAGTTAATGAAACGCAACAGGCTGATCTGTCTTTGCTTTCTATCCGTAAATTGTTCTCTTTTATGCCACATCTCCATCAAGGTCCGAATGACCCGTTCCGCTTTGCCATTC
>JAJDBW010000023.1 GCA_029261155.1 Nitrospirota bacterium
CAGATCAGCCTGTTGCGTTTCATTAACTTTTATAATACCGTCAAACCCCATAAGGGCATCGACGGCATGACGCCCTATGAAAAGCTCTTTGAGTATTTTTATGGATCAACAAATGTGTAAACAACGCGATGTTTTCTAACATGTCAGTGTTGCTCGTGATAATTGATTGAAATTTTTAATTAATTGTGGATAAAGAATAATTTTGAAAGCAGTGAAAAAGAGTAATCTTTATGTTGCCAAGATGGTGTTAGCTGGTTTCTTAATTCCAATAATTCCAAGAGTAGTCGTTCCTTTAATATTTCCATTAGGATTACCTGGACGACAATATAGGGATACTTTTGGTTTTTTACTGCAGAACCCACTTTGGACTTTAGGGATTTGCACGTGGTCGGCAATACCATTTGTAGTTCTAGTATTCTGGATTAAGGAAAATATCATAAAAGCCAAGCTAGAGTTATTAGAGAGAAATAGACGGGTTGCGGGTGTTTTTGGTGCTTTTGCGCTAACCTTTGCAGTTGGATTTTTGAATAATGTTCCTCAAACATCAGGAGGCGTTAATTTCGGCATGTTTTTATTTACAATTTATGCGATTCCAGTTATGCCATTAGGATATTTTTTGGGTAGGGTAATATTGTCGAGATATTTAAGTTAATTCACCGAAATCTGAAGTAAGAATGATTATTTGGGGGAAGGAAATGTTGAGATCAAGTATTTTTTATAAATATTTTATATGGGTATTCCTTTTTCAACTTCTTACTTCTTCGAATAGTTTTTCAGAAACTAGTAAAGAACTACCGGGAATAAAGTGGGAACATAGGCTTGGTGATGCCCACTTATTACACAATGCCACGGCGATGGTATTGTCCCAAGAAAATGGAAGGATATTTATAGCGGGGACTTCAACTTTAGCCGCCAGAACAGGTGAGTCTGCGAAGTTTTGGGTTTGGGAAATTAATCAAAATGGAGAAAAAACTAAAGAAATCGAAATCAAAAACCCCCTAGGAGATAAGCGATTAAATAGCGGATACTCATACGTGAAGGATATATTCGAACTTAGGAATGGAGAATTAATATTAATCATTGAATTCAATCCAGGCCAACCTTCACTTGTGCGGATTGGGGAAAGTGGTGTGGATTCAAACATTATATTCATCAAAGAGCTTTCGGAGCAAGGGAGTTATGTTGTACTGAATAAGATTCTTCCGCTGCGAGATGGAAACCTTCTTCTGATTGGTAGTAATAGAGATAATGCGTATCTCTTGAGTTCTGGTATTTCTGGAAAGATTGTATGGGATAAAAATATCGACTATGGGAAGACTGACTTCTTTATTGACGGGATTCCCATTGAAGAAGGTGGAGCTTTGCTAATTGGAAATTCTGGACTAAGTGATCAAAAAGGTATTTGGTCTTCCGATCTGCTAATAACAAAAGTAAATAGTAGCGGTAAAAAAATAAAAGAAATATCTTTTTCAGGCAGGCACGGGAATGTCACGAAAGGCCACAACAATGGCTATGTGATTGTATACGATAAGAGTAAATCAATGAGTCAAGATATCTGGGTCCGGGAAATGGATTCTGATCTTAATATAATATGGGAAACTCAACTGCTTACTGTGGAACCAGGATTTACGGAGTTTAAAATTGCGAGGGTGCCATCAAGTGGATATGTTGTTACGGGTTCTAATCGATCAAGGCTCTGGGTTGCAGGAGTAGACAATAAGGGAGAGAAAATCTGGAGTTATACTGATGAATTTGATCCTAAAACAATGAAACCATGGAATTCGGGTAGTAATGCTTTCATCTCTAAAGATAGTGAATTTTTCGTTCTTACCTCTGTAATTAGTGAGAACGAGAATCGGAAATCTAATAATAAAGTCGGCATAATTAAGTTTATTCAGAAATAATAACTAAGTATTTAACATCGATGAAGGGGGCAACAATGAAGAAACTAGTCGTCCTTATTTTTTGTTTTGTATGTTTCTTAATTCCGATCCCTGTCCAAGCCGAAGGAGAAATGTGCGACATCTCCGGTGAGGGGTGCAGAGACAAAACACCGAGCCAGATGGTTCAAACCGTCAGCCAGCCCTCGACTAAAAAAGTTAAGATCGTTCAAAAAACCACGCCCTCTTCTCCCGCCCCTGTAGCGATTCCTTTCCCCACCCTGGCTAAGGGTTCCGACCACGCCTCCGTGACCATCATCGCCTACACCGATTTCCGCTGCCCGCCCTGCACCAAGGCGAATACCATTTTGGAACAGGTCATGGAAAGCTATCCCGATGAAATCCGCGTCGTCTACAAGCATTTTCCCTCCCCCATTCACAGCGCGATACTCGACGAAGATAAAGCGTATTGGATGCGCATAGAGGACGTTGTTGCGCTGCTTTAAAAAGATTTAGGCGGGGGATTCAGGCAATTGAATCAGCCTGATTTTTTATGGACGCAGCCCATCTGATCGTGCGCATGGGGACCTTGTTCGCTTCACTCGCTGAAGGCGATATCGATTAAGGACATGATTTCAGACGCGTAGTTTTGGTCTTTTATTTCTACGGGCCGGTTTTCTCCGCCGGCGATTTTTCGTATATATTTTTCTATGGCCACGCGGTCTGGGCAGTCGCTGCATCCACCCATGGATTGGCAAGCCAAGGCCGACCAGGCTCTCGCGACCTCTATCGCATTGTGGAATGTGTTGAAATCCAAAACCGCTTCGTTGCACACGCTTGAAACCAGCCCGGCACCAAAGGCATCTCCCGCCCCGGTCGAATCCACGATGTCTTCGCCGCCGACTAAGGGCCAGGCCAAGACAATGCTGTCTTTTTTATCTCGATGGATGCCGATGGCTCCGAATTTATCGAGGGTAATCACGGCCGTCATTTTGAGCGACCTGATTTTTTCGACCACATCAACGAGGGTGGCGTTTTTCTTTTTATCGGCAAAAAAACGTTTGGCCTCTTCAAGATTAAGTTGGAAAAGGTCGATATGCGGCAAATCCGGTTTCCAAAAATCGAGGCCCAAGGCGATTTGCGTATTGCCGAAATTGGCAAAGAGCAAGGATTTCCCTTTGAAGGTGTCGATGATATGTTTGGTGCTTTCCGCCGGATGCCCATTTTCCTCGATTACATCGCTATGAATATGTCCGATCATGACTGCGGTCGGATATCCATCTAAGACCTTCAATGCATCCCCAACTCTTTGTTTAAGGTGATGGATAAAATGACGGCCATTTTGTAAGGATTGCGTAAAAATGGTCCGCTGGGCGCCTTGAACAATGATGACTGTACTTGAGGTTTTGATCTCGGGATCGAAAAACGCGGGGTGGCCTTTTTCGCCCAAAAAGCGTTGCGACCGCCCTAAGGTCTTTCCTTTTTCGATTTTGGCCAAGAGCGCGGATTGTATCGTGAGGCCATGTTCGTCTTTTCCGATGGCCAAGATGGGTAAGGTTTCATAGCCCGCGGACAAAAGCCGCATGGCATAGTTTAGCCCGCTTCCGCCGTAGAACAGGCTGAAATCGGCAGTGTGCTTATTACCCAATTCGATGTCGCCGGCGTGCGGTTGAAGGAGGTGTTCCACTGTTCCGCTGCCGACAGTGAGGATGCTGTTTTTTTCGGATGCGCCTTGCTTGTTCTTTCCTTGCACGATTGAAAAGACCCTAGACTAAAAAAATAGAGGCCAAGCCGAGGAAGATAAAAAAACCAACGCTGTCGACGGTTGCGGTGGTGATAATACTGGAACCCAAGGCCGGATCGCGCCCCATTTTATCGAGCAAGATCGGTACGGACATGCCTAACAATGCCGCGACAACGAGGGTTAAGAACATGGAAACCGCAATCACCACTGCGAGTGAAAGGTTCTGGTAGAATACGTAGGCGAAGAGGCCAACGACGAGACCGATGACGGTGCCATTGAGCGCACTCACACCCAGTTCCTTTCGAAAAAGGTAGAAGGTGTTTTCCGAATTGATTTGTCCAAGGGTGATCCCACGAATGATGAGGGCCGCTGTCTGATTGCCGATATTGCCGCCGATATTCGCTACAATGGGCATAAGTACGGCCAAGGAAACGATTTGGGCGAGGGTGGCTTCGAAGAGGCCGATGATGCGGGAAATCGCGAAAACCGCAAAAAGATTAACGATCAACCAGAGTCCTCTATTTCGCGCGCTGCTTAATATCGGGGCGAAGAGGTCTTCCTCGCCGCTGATCCCAGCCATGTTGAGCACGTCTTCCGTTGTTTCTTCTCGAATGAAGTCCATCACCACGTCTACCGTAACGCGCCCGATTAACTTTCCGCGCTCATTGGCGACGGGCGCGGAGACCAAGTCATAGCGGGCGAAGGCTTGAGAGGCTTCACCCGCATCGTCGTTCGGCGAAAATTTAATGATGTCGGTGAGCATGATGTTATGGATCGGCAGAGCGGGATCGTTGAGTAGAATATCCTGCAAGCTGAGGATGCCCTTTAAGGTGCCTCTGCGGTCCACAACAAAGAGCGTGTCGTTGTGAATCGGTAATTCCTTCAAGCTTCGAAGTTTTTGAGCGGCTATGTCGAGCGTGTCGGTTTCGAGCACAACCACCATTTCGTTACTCATGAGATAGCCAACCGTATCTTCCTCATAGGCTCTGGCGCTTTGCAGCCATTTTTGATCTTCCGCGGTCAGCGTTTCTTGCCGGATAAGAAGCAAGGCCGGTGGGATGTCGTCGGCAATGTAGGCCAGATCGTCCCCATCCATCTGGTTTAAGGCCTTGAGCAGGTCGTCAGACGAGAGTGCTTCGATGAGGTTTTTTCGAACGGAATCGGAAACCTCAAGGAGCACGTCTCCACCCCGTTCGGTTTTGATTTGATCCCAGATGACTATACGGTCTTCGAGCGGTAAGACTTCTAATATATAGGCGATATCGCCGGTATGAAGTTGCGCCAGCAGGCTTTGTAGTTCAACGAGGTGTTGGCGGTGGACTAAATCCTCGACGAGTTCCTGATTGGTGGATTGAGAGCGGTGGACGATGTTTTCGACCAGTTTTTGCTTATTAAGCAGGTCGCGTACCTGCGCGATGTTTTCGTTGAGTTTGTCTTCCGTTTCAAGCGGTTCCATTGCTGATCCTAAGGCGAATGCTGTGGCTGTGGTTTTATCTCAAAACGGGAGCCGTGTAAAGCCTTCATTCTAAAACAAAAAGATCACCAAGGCAAAGGCTGGGCTTTGAGCTGTCAAGGCAAAATAGAAATGTCCTAAAGTCACCAAAATAGAAATGTCCGGTTTTTCAGATTCAAAGGTGAGGCCCTGACTTTTTCAATTCTAAATAAGATTTTCTCCAAGGATGCTCTTTTGTCGGCTTTAAAGGTCGTT
>JAJDBW010000024.1 GCA_029261155.1 Nitrospirota bacterium
AACGACCTTTAAAGCCGACAAAAGAGCATCCTTGGAGAAAATCTTATTTAGAATTGAAAAAGTCAGGGCCTCACCTTTGAATCTGAAAAACCGGACATTTCTATTTTGGTGACTTTAGGACATTTCTATTTTGCCTTGACAAGGAAATTCTTTTTTGTGGTATCTTTTTTTCTAATTCATTAAACTGGAGGCCGCGTTAGGGCTCTGGCCCTGTTTTGGCGCAAGCGTCTTTATAACCCTATAACATCAACATCAGCGTCTTCAAAAACGCGGCTCAGATCGGTCCCGGTTAATAAATCACGGGTCTTGCATCAAACAAAATTAAAAAGGAAACAGACCATGACGGATCAAGAAAAACAGAAGATCACCATTGGGATTATCGGCTTGGGCTATGTTGGCCTCCCCCTTGCCGTCGCCTTTGGACGGCATTTCGAAACCCTCGGATTCGATACCGATCCGAAACGCGTCGACGCGCTGAAAAAAGGAATCGATAGTACCTTAGAAATTTCCGAGGATGAATTAAAGAAAGCGACAGGGCTCCGGTATGTAAAAAAAAGCAGCGACCTCAAACCCTGCAATTTTTTTATTGTCACCGTTCCCACCCCCATCGACATCTATAAAAGACCGGATTTAAGGGCCGTTGTAAGATCCTCCGAGGCAATCGGCGCGGTCCTAAAAAAAGACGACATTGTTGTTTACGAATCGACCGTCTTTCCCGGCGTTACAGAGGATGTCTGTGTTCCCATTTTAGAAAAACATTCCGGTCTTACTTTCAATCGAGATTTTTTCGTGGGTTATTCTCCTGAGCGGATTAACCCCGGAGACAAAGAACACACCGTCAGCACCATCCTTAAAGTCGTTTCCGGCTCCACGGAAGAAACCCTGGATAAGATAGACGCAATCTACCGAACCGTCATTACTGCAGGGACCTATCGGGCCAAATCGATACGAGTCGCCGAAGCGGCGAAGGTAATCGAAAACACCCAGCGTGATGTAAATATCGCGCTCGTCAACGAGCTCGCACTTCTATTCAACCGATTGGGCATCGATACACATGACGTCTTGGAAACGGCAGGAACGAAGTGGAATTTTTTACCCTTTACACCCGGACTTGTTGGCGGACACTGCATTGGCGTCGATCCATATTATTTGACCCACAAGGCGCAGGAGGTGGGCTACCATCCGGAAGTCATCCTGGCTGGAAGACGGATCAATGATAATATGGGAAACTATGTGGCCGGCGAAGTTGTGAAGTTGATGACCCGGAAAAAGATCCAAGTCGGTGGAAGCCGCATCTTGATCTTGGGCATCACTTTCAAAGAAAACTGTCCCGACATCCGCAACACCCGCGTGACTGACATCGTCCATGAATTCGAGCGTTACGGCGCCGAGATTGATTTATACGATCCCTGGGCGCACCCTCAAGAAGTTGCGCAGGAATACGGGATCACGCTGGTTGACCAACCGAAGGACGGACGCTACGATGCGATTATTCTTGCCGTCGCTCACGATCAATTTAAAAAGTTAAACCAAAATAAAATAAAACAGTTTGCGCGTTCTAATTACGTACTTTACGATATTAAACACATCCTTGATCGGACCTGGGTCGATGGACGCCTATAGAATATGGTGGCAAAGTTCAAGTGCACCTTAGATTTGTGTGGGTAAAATTCATTTTTAAAGGAGCAAGGCTATGAAATATTTAGTCACCGGCGCCGCCGGTTTCATCGGATACCATGTCGCGAAACGACTGCTTAATGCCGATCATGAAGTGACCGGCTTGGACTGCATGAGCGACTACTACGATGTCCAACTCAAAGCGGATCGCTTAAAAACTTTGGAAGGCCGACCCGGGTTCCGCTTTTTAAAAGTTAGCTTGGAAGATCGCCAAGCAATGGAACAAGTTTTCCAGCAAGGCTGGTACGACCGGGTTATTCATCTTGCGGCCCAGGCCGGTGTCCGCTACAGCCTCGAGAATCCACATGCCTATATCGACAGCAACCTCGTTGGCTTTTTGCATGTTTTGGAAGGCTGTCGCAACGCCGAAGTGCCGCACCTGGTTTACGCCTCCTCCAGCTCCGTCTATGGCGCCAATACCCGCATGCCTTTCTCCGTTCATCACAATGTGGATCATCCGGTTTCTCTTTATGCGGCCACGAAAAAAGCCAATGAACTGATGGCCCATACCTATTCCCATCTTTATCAATTACCGACCACCGGTCTTCGCTTCTTCACGGTCTACGGCCCTTGGGGCCGACCCGATATGGCCCTCTTTATATTCACGAAGGCGATTTTGGAAGGAAAGCCGATCGATGTTTACAACTATGGCAAGATGCGACGCGACTTCACTTATATCGATGACATTGTCGAAGGGGTCATCCGTGTCGCCGACACGGTTCCGAGGCCCAATAAAGCATGGTCCGGCGATGCGCCGGATCCGGCGACCAGTGCCGCCCCCTACAAGATCTATAATATCGGCAACAACAACCCGATTGAACTATTGAGCATGATTGAAGCACTCGAGAACGCCCTTGGTAAAAAAGCCGAACGACGGCTTCAGCCAATACAGCCCGGAGATGTTCCGGCCACCTATGCGGATGTCGATGATCTCATTAAGGATGTGGGCTTCAAGCCCTCCACGCCAATCGAAACAGGAATCGCAAAATTTGTGGAGTGGTACCGGAGTTACTACACACTTTAAGTAAGAGACACACGGCTACGAAAAAGCGAAGGCCTGCCCTTAATTGCCTTGATAGAAATTGATTAAACTCGCCCCATGAACCGTATTGTTCGCGCCATTCAATTCGATCCCACAGTCTATTCGGAAATTGCCGCCGACAAAGGCGGTCTGTTTCAAGCCCTTCTCATAGCGGTCCTATCGAGCGTGGCCACCGGTATCGGCAGTGCCAAAGGCGACCCCCAACAAATTCCCTACCTCATCATGACCGCATTTATCGGTTGGCTTATCTGGATGGTCACCACACTGGTTATCGGGACCCTGATTCCAGGCCCAGATAGCCAACCCAACCTTGGTACTATCATCCGCGTGGGCGGGATCGCCAGCGCACCCGGTCTGCTCCGCTTGATCGCCTACCTACCGCCCTTCTCTGTCATTGCTCCAGCCGGCGCCATGATTTGGATGTTCGCCACCACCGCCATCGCCTTCCAGCAAGCGTTTCAATTTAAAAATCTCTCCCGGGCTTTGGGTGTGACCCTCATCGGGTGGATCCTTTATCAATGGTTCTATTTTAAGATGTAATTCAAGCTTCCGCCGTCTTCCCTTCCCCATCTGAATCGATCCGCCTTTACGCTCATCTGGCCTTTGTGCTAGGTTTCCGCCATGATTGCGTTAAAGAAAGTCAGTAAAATCTATCCGCATTCGACACATCCGGTGAAGGCCTTAAACGAAATTTCCCTTTCGATCGACAAGGGATCATTTTGCCTTTTGATGGGACCGAGCGGTTGTGGAAAATCGACGCTCCTGAATCTGCTGGGCGGGCTCGACCTGCCGACTTCAGGAGAAATTCTTTTTAAGGGACAATCGACGATTGATTTCAAAGACAGCGATTGGACCGCATTGAGGCGATCTGAAATCGGCATGATCTTTCAATTTTTCAACCTCCTTCCCATGCTCACCGCCGCAGAGAATGTGGCCCTCCCAATGCTCCTTCGAGGCAATCCGCCGGACCTCGCAAAACAAAAATCGATTGCGGCCTTAGACAAGGTCGGCTTGGCCCATCGTCTCGATCATCTACCGAGTGCACTTTCGGGCGGCGAGATGCAGCGGGTGGCTATCGCTCGCGCCATGGCCATTTCGCCCTTACTCCTTTTGGCCGACGAACCGACCGGCAATCTCGATTCGCATACAGGGAACGAAATCCTTTCTCTCTTGGCCGCACAAACGAAAGCCTTGGGCCTTACACTCCTCATGGCCACGCATAGCCAACAAGCCCGGAGCTTCGCCGATCGGATTATCTTTATGAAAGACAGTGAAATCGAGCGGATCGAAACGCGACCATGAGCCAACAGATTCTTCTAAAATTCATCTCGCTTCGTCATCTCCTTCATGAAAAAAGAACCTGGCTAACCCTCATCGGCGTGGCCTTGGGCATATCCGTTTTCGTCTCCATACGGATCGCCAATCGAAGCGTGCTTCAAGCGTATCACCAATCCGTCGATGCCTTTGCTGGCGAGACCACACTCGAAATCGTCGGCCGAAGCGGTCCATTTAACGAAAGACTGCTCATCGCATTGCGCAAGGAAGCGGCGATCGAAAAAATTTCTCCCCTCGTCCAAAGCGTGCTCCCCATCGTAGAACCCGCTTCGGCAGCCGAAGAGATGCTCTTACTCATGGGGATCGACCTCCTCCAAGAACAGGATTTCCGGGACTATGAAATTCAAGGTGAATCAGACGAGATCGAAATCACAAGCGCGTTTGAAAAGCTGCTCGATCCCGAGTCGATCTTTCTAACGGAGGCCTTTGCGGCAAGGCATCGCTTAAAAATTGGCGACGCGCTTTCGGTTCGAATGGGTGGCGACGTACTTTCATTTAAAGTGGCCGCCTTGCTTAAGGCAAAGGACATCGGTCAAATGCGGGATGGAAACATCGCCTTCCTCGATATTGCCACAGCGCAATGGCGTTTTGGCAAAATTGGACAGCTTGATCGAATCGACCTGATCAGCGACGTGCAGCTTGCGCTCGATGGGCTTATCACTCAACTCGAAAATCGGCTGGGCGATGGGGTCCTTGTCCGACGACCCAAGCAACGTAACCGACATGTCGAAAAGATGCTCTTTTCCTTTCAGATGAACCTCACGGCCCTCAGTGCCATCTCGCTTTTTGTCGGATTGTTCCTCATCTACAATACGCTCTTGGTGTCTGTCGCACATCGCAAAAAAGAAATCGGCATGCTTCGCGCCCTGGGCGTGGATCGACCTCAGATCTTCCGCCTTTTCACGATAGAAGGGATTGCCATCGGCCTTTTCGGTGGTTTCTTCGGGGTCTTGATGGGGGCTTTACTTGCGCGTTGGGTCGTGCAGGTTTTGTCGACCACCGTTACCGCGCTCTATGTTCCCATCCCGCCCTCGCCTTTTTCGCTCCCGCTCCCGCTCTTTGTCGAAGGAATAGTCATCGGGGTGCTTGTTGCTGCCTTTTCTGCGATTTACCCGGCCTGGCAGGCGGCGCGACTCAAACCGCGCGAGGCCATGGAAGGAATTTACAGCTCGGAAGAAACGGGATTTAAGCACGGTAAGTTATGCGTCCTCGGAAGCGGCGCGGGGCTCTTGGCCTTTCTGCTTTCCCAAATGCCCATCCGATGGGGCATGTCCTGGAATGGCTATCTCGCGGCTGCCCTGCTCCTCGCCGCCTTTTCGTTCTTCGTCCCATCGACGATTCTAGCCTTTTCCAGGGGCATCCGTTATTTTGTCCGAAATCGTGCCCCTGCCTGGCGGCTGGCCCAGGGCCATTTGGAACAGGCCATCCGCCGTAATGCCCCGACAATCTCCGCTTTTATGGGCGCATTGGCCATGATGGTCAGCGTGGTCATTATGATTGAGAGCTACCGAAAGACCGTCCTCATTTGGATCGATCAGACCATCCAGGCCGATGTTATTGGCTTCCCGGCGTCCTACATGACAAGTGACTCGGACGAATCCATGCCGGATATTATCCGAAGCGAAATCGCCGCGCTGGATACGGTAGAGGCGGTGGACGGCTACCGTTCGCGGATCATTCTTTTCCGAGACGCGCCGGTCGAATTGGCCGCGCGTGATTTGGCCGTTCATGCCGCCCACAGCGACTATCTTTTTCGCAAGGGAAGCCGGGACCGTCTCTTTCAGGACGCCATTGGAGGCACAACCCTTTTCGTTTCTGAAGTCCTGGCCAATCGCTTAGAACTGAATGAAGGCGATTCCATCCAGATTCCAACGCCGCAAGGACTGATCCCTTTTCAAATCGGGGGCATCTTTTACGACTATGGCACCGACGGCGGAAAGATGGTTATCGACCGATCTCAGATTAAAAAATATTGGCAGGATCAACAAATCGACGCCCTCCTCGTTTACATCAAAGAAGGGGTCGATGTTGTAAGCCTAAGTCAACAATTGCGTTCTCAATGGGGAACGCGGCAGGGCCTCAGCTTTACAACCCAGCGCGATTTTAAAACCGAAATCATGGCGATCTTCGATCAAACCTTCCTCATCACCTATGCCCTGGAATGGATCGCCATCGTCGTCGCGCTCTTAGGTATTGCCAACACACTCTTCGTGTCCATCTTAGAACGGCAGCGCGAAATCGGCATTCTCCGGTCCATCGGGGCGTCCCAGCCGCAGGTCATTCGCATCGTCCTTGCCGAGGCCGTCTACATGGGCCTGATTGGGAACCTTATCGCTCTGGTCTGCGGTTTTTTTCTCTCCCTCCTGCTGATATTTGTCATCAACAAGGCCTCTTTTGGCTGGACGCTGCAATTCCATTTTCCGCCTGAAATTCTGTTGCATTCTTTCATCGTTGCCATAGGCACCGCATTACTTGCCGCCTTTCTCCCCGCGCGCAAGGCCGCACGGACCGATTTAAAAGAGGCGATTGCCTATGAATAAATCGGCCTGTCTTCCCCTCATCTTGGCCATCCTTCTTTTTGCCGGTAGTGAGCTGTCACAGGCCGAACCCGCATCCGAACCGAGCCGCTTCAAAAAGGCGCTGCCCGGTTATGCCTTTTCTTTCCCCAGGGACCACGGAAACCATCCCGACTACCTTATCGAGTGGTGGTATTTTACCGGCAACCTCCAATCCCAAGAGGGCAGCGCCTATGGCTATGAGCTCACCTTTTTTCGACGCGGCATCGAAAACAAAGTGGCCGAGGAGAATCCATCCCATTGGGCCGTTCGTGATCTTTATCTCGCGCACTTCGCCATTAGCGATCTTTCAAATAAAGGCTTTTTCTACGATGAAAAAATCAGCCGCGAAGCCATCGGAAAGGCCGGTGCAAAAATAGGCAAGATGGCGGTGTGGATCGACCGCTGGTCCGCCGTTCAAACGGGAGATGGCATACGCCTGCTTGCGGACAACGCGACGATGCATATCGATCTCAACTTAATTCCCGCTAAACCGCTCGTCGTTCATGGGGACCAAGGGATTAGCCGCAAAGGAGACGAGGCCGGAGAAGCAAGCCACTATTATTCCTACACGCGCCTTCGAACCCAAGGCACCGTGCGTGTTAAGGAAAAAGAAGCCACCGTTACAGGTTTGAGTTGGATGGATCATGAATTTGGCAGCAGTCTCCTCGGAGCAGGACAGGTCGGCTGGGATTGGTTTTCCATTCAACTCGATGACGGCAGCGAGTACATGTTTTATCAAATCCGCGAGGAAAATGGTTCGAACGATCCGGTCTCCAGCGCAACGGTGATCGACACCGAAGGGAAGTCAAGGCATCTCAGCGCACAAGAATTTTCTCTAAAGCCGACGCGTAATTGGACAAGTCCGCACAGCGGTGCAAGCTATCCCGTCGCCTGGGAAATCGCAGTGCCTTCCGAGGGGCTTTCCCTCACTTCACGACCGGCCCTCGACGACCAGGAGTTAATGACCTCGCAGAGCACCCGAGTCACCTATTGGGAAGGGGCGACTCATTTTTCCGGTCAGAAAAAGGGTCGGCAGGTTCAAGGCAAGGGATATGTCGAACTAACAGGATACGCCCAGACCTTAAAGACGCAAGACTAGCCCTTTCCAACCTCATGACTTTCATCGCACACCGCCTCACGTTTTCGACGCCATTTTTGTCGCACTCAATCCTTACTCAAGTCGGTTCAAAATTGACAAAGCGCCTGTTTCGGCTAGAGTTATGGGGTAGCACTTTCTGTGCACACACTTTGATATGTGCCTAAAAATAGACCCCTTTTTTCAAGTAGGTGAAGCTGATAAATGAAACCGTCCTCCACCAGTGTTCCGGTCGTGAGTCGCACGCGACTCACAGACCTTTTAATCGAGCTTCAGGTCGGCATTCGAAAAATTTCCATGTATGGTCTGAATCATTCGGTGGCCCCAAAAACGGCTAAAAATCTACACTCGCAATTTTCGGAAATACTCACGACGGTCGATTCGCTTTCCTTCGTTATTGGTAAAGACGATATGCTCTATCAAGGGCAGGTTCTCGCCGAAGGCACGCAGGTTATTCAGAATTTGTCCCGTATGTTTCACGACCTCAATTTGATCGGAATCACCTTTAAAAAAGGGCTCAGTGAAGCCGATCTTCTCACCTTTTTTACTTTCATTATCGAAAACCGGACAGCCGCCTTTACACAAGACGATCCGACGATTAGTCAATTTCACGAACAAGCGCTGGCGATTTCATTTCAATTGGTGAGTTTTGCGGGCGCATTAAAAGCACAAAACCCCGATTCACCCGAAGCGGAGATCTCTACCGAGAGCAAGGGAAACCCTTGGCAGGGCCTGCTGAACCGCTTGTCCGGAAAATCCTTTCCTGCAACGCTTCAATCAAAACTAGCGCAGGCTTCGGACGGGCCCTTCGACCCGGAAAAAATAGCCTGGGTCATCAATGCACTTTATTCTGCGGGACAGGCGGAAGCCCATATTCGAGCCACCGGGAACGTTCAAGATCTGGTTGATGAAGCCGGAAAAAGTGACTATGACACCGCAATTGTTCAAACACTCAAAGAGCAATTTCAACGCAATATCGGAGACGGAGAGCAAGGCGATCAGGTGAAACAAGAAATGGCGAAGCTGTTTACTATGATTCATCCCGAGGCCCGTCAGAAAATTTTTCGAAGTTCAATGGCAGAACAAGGGAATCAAACCTTGCCGCTGGAGGATTTTTTGGACTTTGTGCCGCCCACCCTCTTGCCGGAAGTGTTGCACCAGATAACGATCTCCAAGGAATCCGTCTCGGGTCCAACCGTGAGCTTGCTCAAAAAAATGGTCCCACTTTCTGATTCGGATGACAAGCTGAAAAATCTCTTGGAAACAAAGGTCGAAAGCCACAAGGGCTTGTTCGACGAACTCTTTATTAATCGCGCCGACCGAGAATATTATCCTTCCGACTACCGATCCATCCTTGATAATGAGTTGATCGGAGACCCCTCAGCCTCTGAAAACGAGATCCCGGAAACCGAATCTAAGCTCTCGAATGCGGAAATCGATAGCCACCTTTCCCTCATCCTGCTCGAAATACTCGATGATCCAATAGGTGTGGAAGCCAAAACAGAGCGATGCCTGATGCTGCTCAAAAATCTATTGACTCAAGGCTTCGGAGAGGAAACCCCGGTTATATTGATCAAAACAATTCGTCTCCTCCTTAAGAAGTGCTCAGAAATAACCGAATCACAAGCCCTCTGGAAGCGCATGCTCAAGATGATGATCTCACCCGAAATTTTCCAGCAACTTCTCGCAGTAAACCAAAATAAATCGGATGCGGAAGACTCAGGTGAGGAAGACAATGTAGCCGATGAGTTGGTTCGTGTCGCGGGCGAAGAGCTGTTTCCGATTTTGCTCGATATCCTGGCCTTCGAATCGAACTTATCGACACGGAAACAAATCATACAACTCATTGTCAAAGGCGGCCCCACCGTTGTCCCTCTCATCGTGGAACAGCTTTCGAATGACAAGTGGTTTATCGTTCGGAATATGTTGGTTATCCTACGGGACCTCAGAGCCGAAGAATCCATACCCGATATTCTGCCTTGTCTGGAACATGCCTCAGAGAAAGTCCGCCTTGCTGCACTTCAGGCCCTCGGTACCCTGGCCCGAGAAAAAGAGATCCTGCTGACGCATGTACAGGAAGCGTTACGAGATCCGGATGAACGCGTTTCTAAAACAGCGGTATTGCTCCTGGCGTCCAGCCGCCACGAAAAAGCACGCGTTTTTTTTGAAGAACAGTTCATCAAGGTCGAAAATGGCGGAAAGGATATCGAAATTCTTTTCGACGTTTTAAATACGATCGGCCGTTCCGGCCCACCCACCTGGCTCCCCGTTCTTCACCGCCTGAGAAAAGGGTTCTCTTTTTTGGTTTGGGGGCTGGGGCGGAAACGGTCCTTACAAAAAGTCCTTCATAAAGCCATCTCGGAAATAAATCATCGCGAGGAAACCGCACATGCCAAATGAAGATGCCCTGTTCTCCGAGTCGAAGACAAAAATCGGAACCCAGGAAACCGGGGAGAAAGAAACCAAAGGCCAAAAGGAAGATACAGCGATACAATTCATTCGAGGATTCGCCAAACTCCTCAGGGACCGCGCTTTTTATCCCAAAGAACATCCGCAGATCATTCGGAGCATGGCGAACTTGGAGGATTGGGGCACACGCCTCTTTCTTAAACGGAAACAACGCATTTTCGTTTTTATCGACGACCAAGTCTACATTGACGACCTGCTCGTGAAAGAAGAATCTAATCCGGCCGAGATCGCCCGTCTTTTTATCGAAAAACAGGTTGAAGCGCTCAGCCTTCGCGCCGGATTAACCGCAAGCGAAATTCGGCAATTCGCCAATCATTTTTGTAACTCAGACAATCAAGGCTCTAAATCGCCCTTTCAGACCCTTCATATCTCTGTTGGAAAGTTGGCTTTAGAAGATAACGGCGCAAAACAAATGCACCCGCAATTCGACAACTTCGGAACAACCGCCTTAAAAAACGATCTGCATTACCGCCGATACGCGGAGGAAGTCAAAACGATACGAGACATATATGTCGATTGGAAAAGCATGAAAACCTCACTCATTCAAAACGTAGGCAACATCATGCAGAAACTCGAGAACTCGCTCTTTGCCAATGTTCATTCCTTTATCCCTTTAAGAGACCTCAAGGTCCACGACGAATATACTTATGTACACGCGATCAATCTTTCCATCTTAACCATGGCGCAAGCCGAGGCCCTCGGCTTTTCGAAAAAAGAGATTCATGCCTTCGGCATCGGCGCAATGTTACACGATGTAGGAAAAACCCAGGTTGCAGTGGAGGTGCTTAATAAAAAGGGAAAGTTGAATGCGGAAGAGGCGGAGGCGATGAAAAGTCACCCTCGGCTTGGGGCCTTGCTTCTGCTCGAATACCCCGAGATCCCGAAGGTTGCGGCCATTGTGGCCTACGAACATCATTTAAAATTCGACGGCTCAGGCTATCCGGACATGCGGCAGCATCGGCAACAGCACATTGCAAGCCGCCTGACCTCCATTTCGGATTATTTCGATGCGATGCGTGCCAATCGCTCGTACAGGGCTGCGCTCGAACCCCAAGAAATTATCGTCCAGATGAAAAAAGAAAAAGGAAGCGGGCTCGATCCGGTCCTTTTTGATAAATTTCACGCCCTCGTCAAATCAAGAAAGCTCGTTTAAAAACGCAGTGACGAACGCACCACGTTCCGGGAAGATGCCTCGGCGCCTCAACCCTTTTCTATCTAACGAAAGACCGACAAGGATCGAGACGCCACAGACTTTTGAGACTTATGTGCTGGATCGAATGTGCGCGTGCCTTCGATTAAGAAAGGGTGGCCAAGGCTGCGTCGAAGTTCGGCTCTTGGGTGATTTCCGGAACCTGTTCGGTGTAGGACACATTGCCCGTTTTGTCGACAATAACAATGGCCCTCGACAAAACACCCGCAAGCGGTCCTGTGGAGATTAAGGCACCGTAGTTTTTACCGAAATCCGGGGCACGAAAAACCGAGAGCGGCACCACATTGTTTAAGCCTTCGGCACCACAAAATCGCCCGAGGGCAAAAGGCAAGTCCGCCGAAATACAGAGCACAACCGTATCGGCCAATTTAGAGGCCTCTTCATTAAAGCGTTTCACCGATCCGGCACAAACGGGTGTATCGATGCTAGGAAAGATATTAAGCACAACCCGCTTCCCGGCAAAATCGCCAAGCTTCACCTCGGACAAATCGTTCTTCACCAAGGTAAACGCGGGTGCCTTGCTTCCAACCGCGGGCAAATCGCCGACGGTTTCGATGGGATTCCCTTTGAGTGTGATTTTTGCCATAGTTCCTCTCCTTTTTTTTGAAGTATGATTTAAACGGGTCGGGCCGATACTAGAAAATGCAGGCCTCTCCCTGATGGTGGGTATTCGGTCTCCTTTGCGATTCTAACAGGCATATAGATACAGGAAGCGATGCCTACTGTGCAAGCGCTCTCTTTGAAACCATCCTATGACTCAGGATTTAGGGCTGAGCTTCATCGCGTTTCCCACATCGTCCAGGTCTCTGCCTTTAGGAAGCGCGTCGTCCGATGAGCGGCTTGAGCGTCCTTTTTCAATTCCGGTACGAAATGCTCTGAAATGGGCCCTTTATTTTATTTTAATTTTTTGTTGAATTTACTTTGACATTCCCAGATCGAATCGTTAGAATTCACACCCAGTCTACCGATTAGGCCAATCCAATAGGAGGGAACATCATGACCAAAGGGGAATTGATCGATCAACTATCGAAATCTGCATCCAAAAGTGGCGTCAGCAAAAAAACGGTCGAAGCGATCGTGTCGGAAACCTTCGAGACCATCGGAAAAACGATTAAGAAGGCTGGACGTTTCAGCTACCCGAGTTTTGGAACCTTTACCGTCACGAAGCGCGCCGCGCGTAAAGGCCGAAATCCTCAGACTGGAGAACCCATTAAGATCAAGGCATCCAAGTCGATCAAATTCAAACCCGCTCCCGTTTTAAAAGGAAAGCTATAATCTCTAAACGAATCAAACCTTAAGATCCCAGCACCGCTTAATTTAAAAAATTCAATTCAAAACGCAGTGTGTCTTCGCTTATCAAGCGCATTGAGGGATTTTTAAACCTTCCCTCAATGCGCTTGTGGAAGAAGGCTCCCTGGTTCACAAGGCAGCACAGTTTTTTGATCCCCTGTTCCAAGCCCTATCTCTAAACTTTAAAAAACCTCTTTCCTTTATAATTCGCAGAACCTTCGGATCCGCTCTCCACATGAGTCATTCGCACAAAAAAAAAGCCGCTTCGCAGCGGCCTTAAACTAATCTATTTTTGTGAGATATTGGTTGCGGGGAGAGGATTTGAACCTCTGACCTTCGGGTTATGAGCCCGACGAGCTACCAGACTGCTCCACCCCGCAGACGCATCGTAGCAAAAGGGGTGATTCAAGTCAAGGATAGTGTATATCGAAACAGTGGATTCCATCGATTGTGATTCCGAATTTTTGAATACGACGCCGGGCGATCCTTTGCTTAAGTCCTCGGGGGCGAGTTCATAAAACAGAGCCTGAAGCACGATCCCTGAGAAACCTTGCTCTCGACAGAAATCTCTCCGCCATGGGCCTCTACAATTTTTTTCACAATCGAGAGGCCAAGGCCCGTTCCGCCGAGATCTCTTGATCGGCTGCGATCGGCGCGATAAAAACGTTCGAAGATGCGCGTCAAGTCGCGTTCCGGAATACCGATCCCATTATCTTCAATCTGTAGGACAACCGAACCTTCCCCGGCCTTCGCGCTAATCCGAATTTCCCCAGAGGCCTCGGTATACTTGATCGCATTGTCGAGGAGGTTCGTCAATACGACATTAAGCTTTTCAGGATCGGCCATCAGTGTGAGATCAGGGGGAACCGACAGGCTCATGTGCTGTTTTTTCTGGTCGGCCCGAGGCTTAAACAACATCACAACCCGCTCAAGCGCATCTAAAAGATCGAGTTTAACCGGTCGCGCCCGATCGAGTCCGGATTCAATTCGCGAGAGTTGCAAGAGGTCCTCGACAATCCGCTCCATGCGCGTACTATTTTTTTGCAGAATCTGCAGAAAGGCGATCGCCTGTTTCTGATCGGCAATGCCTCCATCGATGAGGGTTTCGATATAGCCCTTGATGATAGAAATCGGCGTCCGCAGTTCGTGAGAGATATTGGCCACAAAATCGGATTGAATTTCCTCCTGCCGCTTCTTTTCGGTAATGTCGTGAAAAACCAGCACCACCGATCCGTGCTCAAAGGGTTGAGCCACGGAAGCCTGAACCTCCAATGCCTGCCTGTGCGGAATGTCGAGGCGAATTTCGCAAGCCCGAGGCTCGCCGCTTTCAATCACCGCATCAACTAAAGCATTGAGCGAATGATGCCGCAGTTTTTCGTAATGGTATCCTCCAATCATCTCGTTTCGACTTTGACCAAAAAGCTTCTCGAAGGCTGGATTCACCAGCACAATCCGCCCCAAATCATCGAGAACCAAAACCCCCTCCACCATGTCAGAGAGAATCGAGAGGACCTTTAATCGCTCGTCCGAAAGAAATTGGATGCGAGATTCGAGGTGCTCGCTCATTTCGTTAAAACATTCTTCCAGGGGCTGGAAAATCTCCGATTCGAGGCGAAGCGGGTGTTCGAATTTTCCCTTTAAAATCTCTTCGATGGAGGCCGTCATATGAGAAATCGGTGCGACGATGCGCTTCGAGAAGGAAAGACCATAGAGGAGGGCGATAGAAACACTCGTGGCCGAAGCCGGAACAAAATAGAGAAAGAATAGGCCGAGATCCCGACCCAGATCGAAAAACCAAAAGGCGAGCCCTCCCATCAAAGAAACAAGCAATAGAGACAAAAATAGAAAGGGATAGATGAGACGCCATTTTATACGGGCAAAAGAAAGCCCGAATCGGCGAATGGCTTCTCTTGGCTTAGGGTTTGACGATTTCACCATAACAAATACCCTGGACCCGTGCTTGATGATCCGCCAAGGCCCGTCCGGTTAAACAAGGGTCTTTCGATAAATCTTGTGAATCCATTCAGCCTTAAGGATCGAGCAGCTTATAACCCAGTGAGGGAAGCGTTTCGATCGCCGTGGCCAGGATTGGAATTTTCGTTCTCAAGCGACGGATGTGCACATCCACCGTTCGCGTCGTCCCATAATATTCATAGCCCCACACCGATTGGAGAAGGGCATCGCGGGTTAACACCTTTCCTTTGTTAATAATGAACTGAGCCAATAATGAGAATTCTTTTGCGCGTAAGACCACCGGAGACCCTTTGGCCCGAACTTCATGGCGATTCATGTCCAGCGTAATATCCCGATAGACATAAACGTGATCGCTTTCTTCGTGGGTCGTCCGCCTTAAAAGCGCTTTAACCCGTGCGACCAACTCTTTCGGGGAAAAAGGCTTGGTCATATAATCGTCTGCCCCCAATTCCAAGCCAAGCACCTTATCGCTTTCGTCATCCAGCGCGGTCAGCAGGATGATGGGGAGCGCGACCGTCTTTGCATTCTTCCGGATTTGTCTGCAGACCTGAAGGCCGTTTCCGCCCGGCATCATAATATCGAGAATCATCAGGGCGATCTCGCCCCCGCTGAGCCCCCTTAAAGCCTCGTTTCCGCTAGACGCACAGACCGGCTCGAAACCCGCCTTTTTAAGATGATGGGCGATCAAACGAGTCAAATCGGGCTCGTCGTCAACCACCATGATTTTCTGAGACATGATCCCATCCATAAAAAAATGATCTTAGCATAGCCGCATTATGAGGAACAAATAACCGCAAATGAATCGGAAAACGGCATCTCGATCATCTTGCGGCTTGGGACAATATATGCTACAAAATTAGAAAGACATGAAAATCGAAAAATGAAAAAAGAAGAAGATCTTTTTTACGATCTGTTCGATTCACCCATCGGCCCCCTCTGGATAGTCTCTGTCCAAGCCGGCCTTGCCTACCTCCTCTGGCATCGGAGCGAAGCCGCGATGCGCGCTGAATTACGCGACCGCACCGGTCGCCACCCGAAAAAAAGCGCGCGTTACGCCAAACCATGGCGCTCAAGCTTAAAACGTTATTTTTCCGGCGAGCAAGTCGTTTTTCGAGAGGCCATCGCCTTCCTCGAAGGCACGCCCTTCCAACATGCAGTGTGGCAAAATCTTATGCACATCCCCTATGGAAAAGTCAGCACGTATCGCTCAGTCTCCCAAAAACTAAACAAGCCGAGCGCCGCCCGCGCCGTAGGCAACGCCTGTGGAAAAAACCCGCTGCCCATCGTGGTGCCTTGTCACCGGGTCGTTCGGGAAGACGGCACCCTGGGGGGTTATACGGGAGGCATCGGCATTAAAACCCACTTGTTAAAAATTGAAGGCGTTCTATAGTCCCATTGACAGCAGATCCTATTCCCATCGTTCGCGCCGCATTACCGGAGGAAAAAAAAGATGAGCCCATCCAACGCCAGCCGCAGTGTCACATTGAGGATCAGGTTTCCAAATCAAATCGGGATGCTTGGAAAAATCACATCGGCCATCGGAAAAACCGGTGGCGATATCGAGGCCATCGATATCGCAAATGCCGACCGCGGCATGATTATTCGGGACATTACCGTCAAGACACGAGACGATGACCACCTCAAAGAGATTGAAACCGGGCTTAAAACCATCCCGGATGTGGAACTGGTTCACTTGTCCGATCGGACCTTTCTATTACACCTCGGCGGCAAGATCGCCATTCAAAACAAGGTGCCTTTAAAGACGCGGGACGACCTCTCCCGTGTTTATACGCCTGGCGTGGCACAAATCTGCCTGGCCATCCACGAGAACAAAAGCAAGGCCTTTTCCCTGACGATTAAAAAGAACAGCGTCTTGATTGTCTCCGACGGCTCGGCCGTGCTGGGGCTGGGAAATATCGGGCCGGAAGCGGCGATGCCGGTAATGGAAGGTAAGGCCATGCTGTTTAAGGAGTTTGGCAAGATCGACGCCTATCCCATCTGCCTGAAAACGCAAGACAGCGACGAAATCGTGGAAACCATCGAACGGATTTCCACGGGCTTTGGCGGGGTGAATTTGGAAGACATCTCCTCGCCGCGCTGTTTCGAAATCGAGGCCCGGTTAAAAGAACGCCTCGACATCCCCGTCTTTCACGACGATCAGCACGGCACGGCCATCGTGGTACTGGGCGCGCTCTTAAACGCCGTCAAAGTCGTTAAAAAGGAAATCTCCGATTTAAAGGTGGTGATCAACGGCGTCGGCGCAGCGGGCGTGGCCATCGCCGAAATCCTTTTGGCCTCCGGCGTGCGGGAGATTACCGGCTGCGACCGGGAAGGGATCATTTACAAAGGCCGCGAAAAGGGGATGAACGACATTAAGCTGCAGTTCGCGGAAAAGACCAACGCAAAACAGGCGAAGGGGAATTTAAGCGCCGCGCTCGAAGGCGCCGATTTGTTCATCGGGGTCTCGTCCGCCGGGGTACTGACACAGGATGCCCTCAAAAAAATGGCGCGCGATCCGATCGTGTTCGCCTTGGCCAATCCCACGCCGGAAATCATGCCGGAAGAAACCGTCGGCCTGGTCCGGGTCATGGCGACGGGGCGTTCGGACTACTCGAACCAAATCAACAATGTACTGGTCTTCCCGGGCATCTTCCGGGGCGCGCTCGATGTGAGGGCCTCCGTGATCAATACCGAAATGAAGCTGGCGGCCGCCCATGGCATCGCTTCGATTATTCCGGAAGAAGAACTTTCGGAAGATTACATTGTCCCTGGGGTCTTTAATAACCGGGTGGCTAAAATTGTATCGCAGAAAGTGGCCGAAGCGGCCATCGCCACCGGCGTCGCCCGTCGAATCAAGAAAACCACGACCAGGCAACTCTGATCCCACAAACGCGCTGCGATTCGATCAGGCCTTCTGTTTTTCTTCGCGCCGCCGCGGAATAAAAATCGAGAGTAATAAGACCACGGTCATCAGCAAGACGATTGTTGCCCCGGAAGGGATATCAAGCCAGTAAGACAGGAGAACCCCCAACCAAGAAGAACTCACCCCAATCCCCGCCGAATAAAACATCATCTCGCGCATGGTATGGGCCCATTGCCGCGCCGCCGCCGCCGGAATCACCAAGAGGGCAAAGACCAGAATGGAACCCACCGCCTTTAGTGAAATCACCACCGTTAAGGCCAGGAGATAGAGAAAGACAAGCGACAAGCGCCGCGCCGGAATGCCGCTGGCCTCCGCCATATCCTGATCGAAGGCAATGAAGTGGAATTCCTTGAAAAAGAGAAAAAAGACCGTCAGGATGGCGGCGGAGAGCAGCAAAATCATGCGGAGATCGGCCGTGGTTACCGATAAGATGCTGCCGAATAGATAGCCATAGAGCTCGGGGCGATAGCCCTTCATTAAACCGATAAAAAGAATGGCCAAGGCCATGGTGGCGGTATAAAAAATCCCGATGGATACATCGGGTTTCATGCGGCCTTTTTCTTGAACCAGACCGGTAATCCATACCGTCCCCAATCCGAAGAGCACCGCCATCAAAAAAGGATCGCTCCCGATGAGATAGGCCAGGGCCACTCCGGCAAAGGCCGCATGCGCCGTTCCGGCCCCGACGAAGGTGAGTCCTTTTAAAACGGCAAAGACGCCGATGAGCGAGCAAACCAAGCCAATGAAAAAAGAGGCAAGAAAGGCCCGTTGCATAAAGCCGTAGGACAGAATTTCAATGATGGTGTGTGTCATGAACGATGGTGTAGGGCGTTCGCTCCCCCTCCGTAATAATGACCTCTTGCCCGTACACCGGCGCCAAGATCGCTTGGGTGAGAATCTCGGCAGGCGGGCCCTTGCCGTAGAGCCGCGTTTTCAAAAGGACGATGGTGTCAACGATAGGGCTAATGAGGTTGATGTCGTGCGTCACCAGCACAATGGTCAGGTGGTACTGCTGGTGAAGGCGACGGACGAGCTGAATCAAACGGTGCTGGGCCTCGGCATCGATACCCGTCGTCGGCTCGTCCATGAGAAGCACTTGCGGCTTTTGTGCAAGCGCACGCGCGATCAAGACCCGCTGCTGCTGCCCACCCGAAAGCTGACCAAAAGCATAGGATCGAAAATCCGCCATCCCCACCGCTTCGAGGGCCTCTTCGACAATCTTACGATCCTCCGAGGACGGTCTTTTCAGAAGTCCGATCGCCCCGTAGCGGCCCATCATCGCCACTTCCCAGGCCGTAATTGGAAATTGGTCGTCGCTCCCTTCCATCTGGGGAAGATAACCGATCCGCGCCCGATGATGGCAACGCATATCTTCGCAGGCGCAGTCGAATATTTGAAGGGTCCCTTTCACCGGGACGATCAGACCCAGCAGGCCCTTTAATAGGGTCGTCTTTCCCGAACCGTTGGGCCCAATTACTCCCACAAATTCGCCTTCGGCGATGTCGAGGCTGATGTCTTCGAGCGCCAGCTTGCCATTAAAGGCGAAGCTCGCATTTTTAATTTGAATAATCGGACTCTGCGCCACTTAAGCCCCCCCCAAGGCTGCAACCAAGGTTTCGATATTGTAGCGGATGAGATCGAGATAATGTTCCGTCCCCGGAATCGCGCCCGGCAAGGGCGACAGCGAAACGATGCGCACGCCCGTTTCCTGGGCCAAGATCTGGGGTATTTTTTGATTCAACTGCGGTTCCGACACGACGACCTTGATGCCTTCTTGTTTGATCAGCCGAATCAGTTGGCCCATCCGTTTCGGCGAAGGTTCGCTGCCGACCTGGCTCAAGATATTTCCTTTGATGACAAAACCGAAGCGCCGCGCAAAGTAGGGCCAAGCCGGGTGGTGGGTGATGATCGCCCTATCCTGAAGCCCATTCACCTTAGCCTGCAAGTTCTTTTGGAGGACGTCCAAGCGATCGATATAAGCCGCTGCGTTTTTCCGGTAATCCGCTTCGTGGATCGCATCCGCAGCGATGAGGCCCTTTGTGATGACGGCAATCATCATCTTCACATTTTCGGGGTCGAGCCAGATGTGTGGGTTGCCCTGTGCATGGTCGTCCCCGTGATCATCCGCATGGCCTTCGTCATCTTTTATTAAAGCCACGCCGTTGGAGGTCGTCACAATGGGCAGGTCGGGCCGGTTGGCGTTTTCGATCAGGGAAGCGGCCCAGATCTCTAAGCCCAATCCGATTTTGATTAAGAGATCGGCATTTTGAATCGAGAGGATATCGCTCGGCTTTGGGCTGTAGGTATGTTCACTCTCGAAACCGGTAATCAGTGAAACAACCCGAACATGAGGCCCGCCCACCGCTTCCGTAAAATCCTTCAAAACGGGTAGCGTTGCCACCACGGCCAGAGGCTCTGCGGCTTGAGCGGCTCTCGGTAAAATTGTCCCGCAAAGAAGTGAGAAAACAATGAAAACGTGGGGTATTTTACTGGCAGTGAAAGGGAAAGACATCCAGGATAGATACATGATATAGGGGGAGATGCGCAAGTCAATTCGATGGATGCTTAAGCGGTAAGACTTAAAATCACCCGAGCGGCGCCAAATCTTGCCCGGACCATCCCCAAAGTTCTCCTTCCGAATATTGTCGATCTCGAGAATTCCTTTCAGGGAAGCATCGGTCCAGAGGGCCTCGATATGGGATTCTTTTCTTCTAGGTTTTTGCGCCGTTGACGGGCGCCGCCGTATTCGAAAACCAGCCCGGCGAGCGCGGGCGAGCGTGTGGCCCGAAGGACGACAGCGCTTGCCCTCAGGGGACGCGTCGGACGGACTTCTTTAATCCGCGATAGAAAAGCGGCGAAGACGATAAAACGCCCAAGCGTCGAAATGAGGAAAATCGTATAAAAGGCATCGTGCGAACTGAAGTGCGGTCGACCGACGGCCAAGGCTGATTCGATAAAAGACACCAGCCATCCACCAAAACTAATCCCTAAAAACACACCCAGGGCAGCCAAAACATTGTGGACAGCCAAATAGGTCACCCGCTTGCTCGCGGGCACCAAATCGTAAAGAAAATTGGCGGCGCTTAAATTAAATCCCGCCCAAAAAAAACCAGTCAAGGCCTGGATGACGATGAGATAGGCCAGGTTTTCCGAAAAAACCCAGGCCGCCGGTACAAAGGAGACAATGCAGCCCGTCACCACTAGAATCAGCCGGTTACCGAAGGCGTCCCCCAACCTGCCCCAACTATTAAAGGTGAGGAACTGTGCCAGCATGGAGGCGGCGATTACGGTCATAAAAGCGAAATAAGAAAACTGCAGGTCGCGTAAGAGATAGACTGCAAAATAGGGCGAGGCAATACCGACCATGCAGTTCATCAGCGCAATAAAGAGAGCGAATTTAAAAAAAGGCGATCCGGAGATGCGCTTCCAGCCTTCCTTTCCGAGCTTCCATTCGAGCGTGGCCACATGTCCCGGCGGGTCCACCATCCGAGAGAGGAAGTAAACGGAAACGAGGCGGGCGGCGATGGCGGCAATAAAAACCAGCGCATAGCCGGTAAGGGTTTCACCGCCTTGCTCGAAATAATGGAGCAGGGCCCCCGCCCCGATCAAGGCAATAAAATGAGAGATACTCATCAAGCGGTTGCGGAGGGCGAAATAGCGTCCGCGTTGCTTTTCGTCAACCAGGTCGCCCATGAGACTGCTCCACTGCGGGACCGCGAGATTGCCCACGGCAAAATAGAGGGTAAGGCAGAGGGTGAGCAAAAAAACGGCATAATCTGGAAAAACAAGCGGCAGGACGAAGAGCGGAATCCAAGACAGCGCCTGCAGCGAGACACCCATGAGGATAATCTGGCGGCGGCTGCCGACAATGTGTCCCAGCCAGGCGGAGAACAATTGGACAAAGGAACCGATTAGCGGCGGCAAGGCAGATAAGAAGCCCACCTGCTGAGTCGTCGCCTTTAAAAAGAGGGCGAAGGCGGAAAAATAGGTTTCCCCCGCCCCCATCATCACCGAATAGGCCACGCCATCCCGTACCGAGGAGCGGAGCGAATCCGCGATTTCCTTCTCACTCGGCCGGGTACTCGCTCCCTTTTCTAGAGTATCGGCCTGTTTGTTCTCCAAAACACCCCCACATGCGACACAAAGCGGTTGGTCCCCGCCGAACTCAGAGCCCTTATTGGGCCGAGAGGCAGAATCCAACTAAAATTAATCTGAAAACCGAAAGAAGACAGTATGATCGTTAGGCTTTATTTTCCGGAAGGCTGAAGGCATTCTACGGTGGCAAAAAAATCTCTCTTCACTCTTGCAATCAGTCTAGCACCCTTTTGAGGAAGGCGCAGCGTGTTCTAGCATCATCCTATTCCAGTTACGGTTTTATAAACAAGAGGGCGAGGCAAGCTCTGAGCCTAAAATTTAGATCTGCAAGCCAATCTGGGTTTTATGGTGTGATTTAAGCCTATCTTTTTATCCCTGGGCTTTCCAGGCGGACAGCGTACAGCGAAGGGCAAAGAGGGGCAGGAAGCTGTCGATGTCGTTTGAAACCGTGGTCATCACCTCGTTTGCAAGTACTGGGTCTTCGAAGCATTCGTAGGCATCCTCCAAAAATCCACCGCGCAGAAGCGGGTGATAGAGGAAAGCCGGTCCAGAACCGGTGGGGATTTCGAGCGGGTCTTCTTGAACGACAATGTTTTCCATGCGCAGGGCTTCGAGCCATTCCTTGACTTCTTGGGCCGATGGACGCTCGGCAATATAGTCGGCCAGGGCCCGGCGCTCGCGGACCAGTTGCCGATCCGCCATTTCGCGGTCGATGCGCTGCCAGAGTGAATCGAAGGTGCCGAGGGAGGGAAAGGTCAGTACAATTTGCCCTCCGGGTTTGAGGTGAGCGATCAAGTTTTGGAGGGCCTCGAAGCGCTTGGGACGAAAGAACATAAAACTCAAGTTCCCGGTAATACGGTCGAATGACGGAAAATCGGGCGGCAAGGCCCGCACATCCATGCAGGCAAATGTAAGCCAAGGGAGGGCCTTGCCTTTGCGCGCCCGCGCACGTGCAATTTGACCGGGGCTGAGATCAATCCCCAAAACTCGCCCACTCGGTCCGATTTGTTCAGCCAGATAAAAAGCCGGAATCCCCGCGCCACCGCAGGCCACATCGAGCAAGCTGAGTCCGGCTTGCACGTCTAATTGCGACAGCAGGGACTCGGCGAAGGGCGTGGACCAGGGATCGTTAAAGGGGAGTGCCCAAGATTCATTCATCATGGAATCGGTCTATTTTTACGGTCCTCACTTTACCACTTAGAGCCATTCATCTTAGGAGATACATTGCACCCTTACAAGCCCCTATTTCGGATTCGTTGTAGATATATTACCGGCAACGTGCAAAGAAAAGGCGCTTGCGAACAGAAAATCAAACATCGAACAGGTCTTTAATGACTGAGTCCGCTCCCTTGAACACTGGATAAGGCATCCTCCCAGTCTTCCTTTTTCAAATTCTCGCTGACCTCAGCCACTCCCCTTGATAACCCGATAAACTCTTGATGCGATAAATGCAAGGTCGTCCTGCCAAAAAAAGAGAGTTGAACCCCGCCGCATTTGCACACGCGGATATCGATCTCTTTTTCTTTGGACTTTCCGCCACGATGCTTTTCATCCCAGGCATTGCCGTGTGTCATTTGATTCTCCTCTTCTTAAGGTTTCGATTAATTTGATGAACGCACGCGCCTCAGTTCTTTTGCCCAAGCCATGTGCCCCTTTGTTTCCCTGGCCGAATCAAAGGCCTCAGAAGCAAGGGCGGCGGCCCGCCAAAATCCCGAAGGCGAGCTTAAAGAGCCGCGCAGCGGCGTAAAATTGGGTTTCGGTCATATGGAGTGTGGTCGTGTCGATTCGCACATGGTAGGTTCCGCAGCGGCAGAGGGAAATGTCTCCGTTCAATGTCGAAAGCAGCGCCTCCTTCTGACAATCATGCGTATTCTTCAATATACGTTTTATCATGCGCTTATCCGCCTTTAAAAGCGCGTCCATCTCATCCGTCTTTTTTCTCTCCCGAATACCCGCCTTGCTTCCCATAGCTCTTCTCCCTTCGTTTGCGCGATTTGCCCGCCACAAATAGAACGCGTGGCGATAGAGTGTTTGCTATGGGCTTCTAGGTGCTAAAAAACCTCGACCTCAAGCCGCTACCTTAAATAATATTGAGAATCATTATCAATTAATGGAATTCTACACAGAGCGACCGGCGGTGTCAAGACTTCGCAGCGTTTGAAATGGGGAAATAAGTTGCGGAGGGCTTCGACTTCATTCGGATAAAACCTAAAGTCCGGGCGATTTGGTCGGAGGAGCCTAGAAATTGTCTTGGTGAAATCAGTAGGTCCCATCGAAGGCTTCGATGATTTGAGGTGAGACCGATTGCTACGCCACCCTTCTTTGTTTTTCTGCGCGATCCAAATCGTAGGTGGCCTGAAAATTCATCCATAGCTTCGCGGAAGTCTTTAAGGCCTTTGCCAAATCCAAGGCCGAATCCGCAGTGATGCCGCGTTTCCCTTTAATAAGCTCATTTAATTTTGCTTTGGTCCAACCCAGTTTTCTAGCAAAGCTGACTTGCGTCATACCCTGTGGATTCAAGAACTCCTCCAACAAAATTTCTCCAGGGTGAAACGGGTTTTTAGGTTGTTTCATTTTTCTTCGTATCCTTTCTTAGTGATAATCAATGACTTGGGCCATATAGGCACTCCCGTCTTTCCATCGAAAAACGACACGCCATTGATCATTGATCCGGATGGAATAAAAACCTTTCCATTTTCCCTTTAGGGGCTCAAGACGATTTCCGGGAGGGGCACTCAAATCATTTAGCTCAGCCGCTTCGTGGAGATACAGTAGTTTTCTTCTGGCCGAACGCCTCAGCGTTTCCGGAAAACCTCTTACCGCTTTGGACCTTCTATCTTCAAATAAATCTTCCGCAAGACGATTTCCAAAGCTTTCAATCATGCTTAGATATTATCGGAAATCGATAACGATCGCAAGGGCCTAAAAAAGTGCCAACAACAACTCATGCTCTCATCGACACAATCCGCTTAAGCCTCGCCTGCGCCTCCATCGGGCTTCAGGGCATTCTTTTGAACGATCTGCGTATAGAGATCCGAGGCCCGGAATTTTTTCAATTCGAAGATCCGCTTAAGGATGTAGGGATGGGTCGACATCTTTTCCGAAAGGCGGGAGAAGAGGTCGCTGTCTAAGTCTTCCTTTTGCGAAAGCAAGGCCTCGAGGTCGAGTTGTTTAAAAAGATGTTCCCCAACCGAGAGTTTAATCAGCGCCGTCATCGAGGCCTGGAGATTGCCGCTGGCGATGAGGCCGCCCCGGTCGCAGGTGTATTCCGCCTTGCGCGTCCAGAGTAAAAAAATAAAATTCAGCACCATCGACACCAGCGGAACCCGCACAAGCTGGGAGGTGCTGGTCAGGGCAATCCATTGGGTGTGGCCGCAGAGGATATGCGAAAATTCGTGGCCCAGTATCGAAACCAATTCTTCTTGTTCCATGCATTCGATGGTTTTAGAATGCACCACCACGGTTTTCTTTCCGAACACGCCCATGGCGTAGGCATTAATCTCTTGATTTTGAATGACGTAGACATCGGGGATGTCCATCCCCAAACGCATGGCCGCCGTTTCCACCGCCGCATGCACCTTTGGCAACTGCGCTTCCGTCACGCGTATGCCCTGCCCCAACAACTGGCTCTGCTTGAGTTTCACCATCGCCACGGCACCCACAACGCCCAGTAAAATCAGTCCGAAGGTCACACGCAGCAACACCAACAACACAAAAATGGAAACACCGATGGAGAAAAGGAGGTTCAGCGTTTCACCGGGCACGCGGAAGGCATCGGGCGGGAGGCGATTGGGTTTGGAAGGGTAGAATGTGGTTTTGATGAGGTAGAGAACCAGCCCGATAAGCAGGGCGATGAGGATTAAGCGCGGCATGCTTGTTTTCTCTGAAAATTCGAGAAATGTCTAAAGGCGTTCAAACTGTGGATTAAACGCTGCTTTGAGAAAAAATATTCGTGTGATTGTCGCCCCGCGACAATGCTTCTTGAAGCGCGGGGATTCTTTTTCGGTAGGTTTGCGGGGATAAGGAGTGCGCCTGGAACATTACTGTGCATCGCTCAGTTCAATCAGTGGTTCGCCTTTTCCTAGCAGTTGTAGAGCCACAGGAAAACTTTTTGCCAGAACGTCTTTCAATCGGTCATTGGATGTGTTTCCACAAGTGACCCACAAAATTTGTGGTGGCGGTCCATGTTGCTCCAGCAAGTGGAGAAAGTCGCGATCCTTTGTCATAAACACCACTCCGTCGTCTCGCGCTGCATTAAAAATTTCCAGATCCTTTGCGTCGCGAAGACCTAAATCACGAACAGCGTGTGCTTGAATATCAAAAGTAAGATTGATCCAAGGCGCGATGGCCGGCGGTAGCTGCGCATCGATCCAGATGATCAAGTCGCGACCACAGGATGGTCAAAGCGATGACTCGCAAACCGAAGGCACGCTCGGATATCCTCGATTTTCAAGTCCGGTAACTCCTCAATCACTTGTTCATGGCTTAAGCCATTTGCAAGAAGGTCCAACACATCGCTCACGCGGATTCGCATGCCGCGAATGCAGGGACGCCCCCCGCATTGTTCCGGATCGACCGTAATCCCTTCTTCAAGATTTGGCATTTTCCATAACCTCCATCTGTGAATTATACTACAACTGCTTGTGGCCGCCCATAGAAAAAGACGCACATAACAGCCACTGCGCCGACCAGATATAGTAAAATCAGGCCGATGGTCACGCGGAGCAACACCACCAAAATAAAAAAAAGAAATGAGGAACAGGTACCATTTGGTGATGACTTGGGTTTTCCCTTTTGCAAAACAGTGATTGCTCGATCGATTTCTTGAATTGTTTCCGAATCGTTGTTCGACGACAATAAATAGTGTCTGTCCCTCTTTTTTTGGGATTGCGACAATGTGTGATTGCAAGACGAGACCCTATTATTGCAGCCGACTTTGTTATCTTTTTTCTGAAGTGCGGACGCTATAATGTGTTATTTCAAGACGAGACCCGATCACGCGACACAACATTGAGGTCGGCCTCATTAACGGCTTCGATGAATTGAGCCATGATTGGTTGTTTCGCCTCCCTTCATTGTTGTTCCACGCGATCCAGATCGTAGGTCACCTGGAGATTCATCCATAACTTCGCGGAGGTTATTAAGGCCTTTGCCAAATCCAAAGCCGAATCGGCAGTGATGCCGCGCTTTCCTTAATGAGATCGTTTAATTTTGCTTAGGTCCAACCCAGTTTTTTAGCAAAGGCGACTTGCGTCATGCCCTGTGGATTCAAAAATTCTTCTATTAAGATTTCCCCTGAGTGGAACGGATTTTTAGGTTGTCTCATTTTTCTTCGCATCCTTTATTGGTAGAATATCGAGGCCATGTTTACAAAATGAACTGTGAGAACTCTAACACACAATTTGTAGGCATGACCCTGTTTTTTCTGTTTTATAATAGTGGATGTTCCCGGAATTGGTCTCCCAAAATAGTTAGTTGGACTTTTCATATTTCTTAGCCAGAATAAAGCGAATCAGTCCTTCACCAGTCCGCAGTAGAGCTATAAGACTCTCTTCATGTTTTTGATTTTGATGTGTGTATTTGTTAAGTTGATTGTAAGAACTGAAGACGGCTTGGACAACAGCTTCGATGAATTCAGTATCGCTTTTGCTCGTCTCCAATACTATCCTGACGCGAGCTTTTATTTGAGGACCTTGGCGCTGGCCCTCAGGTAAGTGAATATCTGGCACCAATAGTTGCAACAGTTGCCTTATTAATTCTCGTTGTGAAGTTGCGGCTTGACGTAAACGATCTGGGCTACCTATTTGTAATACAGACCAAGAACCTCGACGCATATCGACAAAATCTGGACTATGTTCACAGAGCAACGTGTCTAGGGCTTGATCGCCTACTTCCTCATGCCCTTGATCAGGTAGTGGAGGTATATCGGCTTCCGTTTCGGCTTCAACAAGATCCCGTAAAGAGTCAGAATAATAATTTACCGTTGCAGCCGGTAATATTATTTCCTCAGCTAATGAAAGTGAAATTGTTGGTACATTTGGAATTTCAATTTTCTCCAAATAATCGCGAAATAGATGCCCAAAAGATTGGTTTACATTTATAAGATGAGTTGATATCCACGAGAAATCGATAGAGCTTTGTACTTGAGTAGCAACCTTGGCCATTTCGGCTTGGTGAATGGTTAAAATATTATCAATGGCACCTGTTAAATATAGATTATTTTGTTTTACAATCTTATCGATACCAGCCAGATACGTTTGAGCTGTGAGATTACCCAACAAAATACTATTCCTCTCTTGTGCCTCAATTAATGGTCTCACGACCTCTCCAAATATCTTCTTTGTATCGAATCTCGTAAGAATATCGTCAACAGTTGGAATTATCTTATTAATGGCATTTGCTGTAATAGGTGCTAATGCAGCATCGTTAAGTAATTTCATAGTCTTTGGTGCCAGCATATTCTTACTAATTATTTTTATTGAATCATTCAATGGTATTAGCCTATCAAAGTTCTTTGTTATATTCGCCAAGACATCCATACGACCAAATATCTCGTTGGTGCGCATGGATATACTTTTTATTTTTTTGCTGGTTTCAAAAAGTGAGATCCTTGCTGCTGCTGACTCATCTTTACCGTCTTTGGTAAGTTGCCACCCTTTTCGATCTCGGGACACCATCCCTTGGTCTCTGAGAAGGCGCAGTGAACGACTTATAGATGGGCGTTGTGCACCCATCCGTTCAGCAAGGTCAGTGACTGTCTTAGCTGGTTTTTCTTCTAACTGCATTAATATTTCTGCTTGGCGTAGCGAACGCCTATATTGTTTTTCTTTCATGGCTCACTCGTAACAATAGAATTATTGTTACGATAATCTAGCCGATTCATGACCATTTGTCAAGATATAAGGTGATTTTTTACATACCTGAATACATAGCATAATTCGAAAAAATCAGGGGTATAAACTTTCAGGGCCAGGTCTACAAATTTGACTATAGAACTCTAATACGTAACTTGTAGACCTGGCCCTTAAGCTTTGTTCGGTCACTTTATATTCGGCTTCAGTCTTCCCCCAATGCCTCCAAATCCGCCAAATCTTTCTTTCTTCCGGTGGCTTTTTTGTTCGCGATAAAAGCGTTTAGTCCAATAAAATAAACGGGCACATCCCCAAACATCCCCTTCATTTTGTGGAGATGGGCTTCTTCCCATGTAACGCCGGTGAGCGAAGTGATCAGGTCCACGCGGACAGGCGGAACACCCAGTTGAACGATCTTGTCGGGGGAAGCAAAATCTTCTGCTTGAAGCCCAAGATCTCCAAAGCCAAATTCGCGAAGCGCCTCGACCACTTGCATGGCATTTTCGATGTCGGGACTCACGAGAATATCCAAGTCGCCCGTAAAACGCGGCGCGCCGTGGAAGGCCAATGCATAACCGCCGACGATCAAATAATCAACGTGGTGTGCGTTGAATAACGCGAGCAATTCTTTGAAGTCGCGCTGAATCTCCATAATATTGCCTTCTGAGGTCTTCGACCGCTTCGATGCGTTTTTCGACACTTTGACTGCGCCAATAGTCCAAATCTTCTTGAATCGTATTTTTATCCTTTAAAGCATGCCGCGCAATCACTTTTTTGATCATCGGTGCTTCTCTCCCTTATTGTTGCTCATTAAATAAGGATTCCGTTTCCGGATAGTACCTAATTAATCCGCGAGATAGCAATCTTCTCACAGTAGATTGGAAAGGGCTCAAAAATCTGAGCGGGCCCGAAGCCTATGCACCCTTCGCTTCAACAGTTCATCCAACGTAATCGAACACCCTTTTAACTCTGCATCAGACGCCCGCCCGAGAAAATCAAATTTATCTCCGACCTGCCTTCCCAAATCCTCCGTTAAAATCGCGGCGGCGTATCGCAGTTCGCCAGATCAAAATGCCCGTGGATGCCGCCAATGTTCTCCATATCTCCTCAACGGCTTTGTCGGGCCGTAGTAGTTTTGATCTGAACCGCTACGGCGTGGAATTTTAAACCGAGCGCGTTTAATACTTTCAGGATGGTATCGAAACCTGGGCTCCGTTCCCCGGAAAGTGCTTTGTAAAGACTTTCGCGAGACAAGCCGGCATCTCGCGCGACTTGAGACATTCCCTTGGCCCGCGCGATATCGCCCAAAGTTTTTGCAATAAAGGCCGCATCGCCATCCGCTTCTTCTAGGCAGGCTTCAAGGTAAGCAGCCATTTCCTCTGGGCTGCGAAGATGTTCAGCGACATCGTATTTTGTCGTCTTGGTTTTAGGCATGGTTTTAGCCATCATTCACTCCTATAGATTTCGTGCGAGACTTGAGGCGGATTTAATATCCTTGGCTTGGGTCCGTTTGTCGCCACCCGCCAACAAAATAATAATCTGACGTCCTACCTTTTTGTAATACACCCGATAACCGGGTCCATAATCGATGCGCAACTCCGAAATGCCTTCACCAAGGGCTTTCACATCCCCAGGATTTCCAGATGCCAATCGTTCAATCCGGACAAGAATGCGAGCGCGTGCACGTCGGTCATGTAATCCATCAAGCCAGTGAGTAAAAACATCCGTTTTGCGAATTTCAAGCATAGCTATAGTGTAGCCTTGTGGCTACGCCATGTCAACGAATATTGCGTGGTGGAGGAATGGGAGGAACACCCAGATGAGAATCGATAATCCAGCCGGGCTAAGTGGACAGATCTCCACTAATTGAACCGCTTCTTTTCAACAACTCATCCAGCGTAATCGAACAACCCTTTAACTCCGCATCCGAAGCCCGCCCCAACAAAACAAAATGATCCCCGACCTGCCTCCCCAAATCCTCCGTTAAAATCGCGGCGGCCGTTTCGCAGTTCGCCAAGTCATAATGGGCGAGGATGCCGAGTTCGCCTTCTTTCACCGGTTTTAAGGTTTCGGGATTAAGGAAGCGGGTGCGGATTTGCGGCGGGGCGACGTATTGGCGCGGGCTGGTTTCCCCGGCAACGCGGTCGTAGAATTGCGAGGTCATCTCGGCCATGCCGTATTCGTTCACGCAATAGGCATCGGGAATGCCAAGCCGGTCCGCAGCCTGCGCGTAAACCCAGCCTTCCGGCACCTCGCGGGCCTTTCCTTTTAAGCCCCCCGTGTCCATCAAGCGGCTCTCTGCGGGGAGTTGAAGCGCTATCCCTTTTTCTTCGCAAGTGTCGAAAAAATGAACAAAGGAAAAAGTCGTGCCCAAGAGGGCAACCGGCTCGTCCGCTTCGGCCAAGTCCTTTGCCAAGCGCGCGCTTTCCAAGACGCCATTTTTGATGTAGGTGTCGCTCTTTTCCGATCCAAAAATTTCCCGGACAATGGACATCATGTACGAGAGGGAGGCATGGGGCGCTTCTTCAGGCGAGGGGCAAAGGATCATCATGCGGATCTGGTCGCGGTCATGGATCATATGTCGTTTAAAATGCGTGAGAATCGCGCCGCGCGCCATCCAGTCGTCATATAAAAAGTGGCGGCTCTTTTCGCCTTGGGTGGTTCCGCTGGAATGAAAGGTCCGCACCGCTTCGGCAATCGGGCGGCAAGAAATCTCCGCCCACTTAAAAGCCGTCACCGGCAAGGCCGGAATCTGCTCCCAGCTTTGAACCGTGTCGGGGCTTTGCTTGTTGATTTCGCAAAAACGGCGGTAGGGCTCATTATGTTCGTATTGATAGCGGAAGAGCTGAAGGGCTAAGGCATTGAACGTTTGCTCCGGGTTCTCTCCCAACCGCCCCGCAAGAAAATGAAAAATGTCGTCTTTCATTGTTTTATGAGATAGCGCATGACAGACCTACAAGTCAATCGAGCAAAGGCCTGCCCGCTAATAATTTCCATCTCTTTCTTTGTTATCCCCCACTTAGAAAAAGGGGGGCAAGGGGGGATTTAAACGGGTTTGGATTGGGGAAGGCATAAATCCCCCTCAATCCCCCTTTGTTAAAGGGGGAGGTGTTATGACGCTAACACTTTCCCCCAGCCTTAAAAAAATCAACTCCATGGCGGCCACATCTCTTTTCAGCGCCCGCCGGAGGGCCTCGGGATAGACTATACATTGGTGACGATATTTTTCGGCGGCCTGGGCCAGATCCGCATGGCTCACTCGGTCCGTCTTGTAGTCGCCGACATAGAGTGCACCCTCGCTTTCGTAGGCGATGTCGATAACGCCCTCCATCACCTGCCCTTCCCAGGGCATGACAAAAGGAATCTCCCGTCCAAGGATCTTGGCCCCAGAGAGCCTGCGATAAACCGGGGACTTCAAAAAAGTGTCGAAAATTGCGCCCAGCTCCGAGGCCATTTCCTCTCCTGAAAAACCTTCCATCGGCGGGACCTGTGCCTTTACAAAACCGGTAAGTATTTCGCCCAGGCCTTCGACCGGTTTCGAAAAATCCCAGCCTTCAAGAAAAAGATGGGCAAGCCGCCCGATCCACTTCCCTCGCTCGGCGGCCTCTCCGCCAAGCCCGCTCGACGGCGCGGGAGCCGCGGCCTTCATCTCTTTCAAAAGCGCCGGCGCATCCATTCTTTTCAAAACACTGGGGTTGATAAACAAGCGGCGGCCTTCAATGGCCTCGCAACTTTTTTTCCGAAGCGCCCATTGCGCCGCCCAATCCCCCCAATCCACCTTGGGCGTATTTTTCTTCTCCGCCGCTTTGCGATGCAGATGATTCATGTCGATGCTCAGGTTTTGTATTTCAATGGTGCCTTTGCCCACAGTGAGACTCTCTGCCGCCGCGTCGGAAAAAGAGTGCCCCGTCCCTTCCGCCAAAAGAGAGAAAAAGCTTCCCCGCCGAAATCGCCCCGCCCCAAAAAAACTCAGATGTTCGCGTGCCCGCGTCATGGCGACATAGAGCACGCGCTTTTCTTCTTCTATTTCGCGAAGCCGCTCTTTTTCGGCCAAATAAACCGAGGCCAAATCCGAGACTTCCCCCACCCGCAGGCCGCTTAAGCCGCTGAACCAATCGTGCCGCGCCAAAACGCGGCCTTGCGGCGGATGATCGCTTCCGGCATGGCTGCCCGCCAAAACCACGACGGGAAATTCGAGGCCCTTCGCCTTGTGAATGCTAAAGACCTTCACCGCATCCACGCCCGCTTCCGCCAAGGGCGACTCCGCCGCCTCGCGCCCCTCGGAAACCGCCTGGGCCAAGGCAGCCGCCACTTCGCGAAAGGTCCCCGTGGCCTCCAGGCCTAACAATTCAGCATCGCGCCGGATTTTTTCGAGATTGGCCAGGGCCTGTTCCCGATGCGTCGCACTGGCGGCAAGCAAGGCGATGCCCGTTTCGTCGAAGATGCGGGTCACCGCTGCGCCCACCGGAAGGCGGAAGGCCAAAGCGTGCAGGCGATCAAGCATGCCGTAAAGTGCGCGAAGCGTCGGGGCCAGTTCGGCATCGTCCTTCGCCTTTCGATAATGCAAGCGGCCTTCCCGATGCAAACGCAGAATGTCGGTATCGGGCAAGCCCCCCACCGGGGAACGCAAGACCCCGACCAAGGCCATCCGATCGTTCGGGTCGGCGACCGCGCAGAGCAGGTTGACGGCGTCGCGGACCTCCTGGCTGCGGTAAAAGCGCCGCTCGCCCTCCACCACGTAACGGATGCCCCAGCGCCGAAGCGGTTCGAGATAAAAATGCACGCCGGTTAAGCGCCGCATCAAAATGGCGACATCGCCCCGCCGCACCCTTCGGGCTGCGCCGTCCCGATCATGGATGATGGCCTTGCCGATGACGGTTTCACTCAACCAACGGGCCAGGGCCTCGCCTTCGGCGCGTCGGGCTTCTTCGGCCTTCATGGGCTCCGCGCCGCTTCCGGTCCGCCTATCCTCACCTAGGGTATCGACGAAGCGGCAAACCACGGCCCGGAAAAGATTGGGTCCGGCTTCGGCTTCAAGGGTCTCCACTTTTGCGGCCGAGTGGATGCCGATATAGTCCGGCTGAAGTCCGTCTTTCGGCAGCATCAATTTTCGAAAGATGCCGTTCACCGGTTCGAGGAGGGCGGTGTGGCTTCTAAAATTCGTCGTCAAGCGGCACTCGATGCCGCCCTGATCGAGGATCGTCTGACGGATGGCTTGCGTGGCGGCGATGTCCGCGCGGCGGAAGCCATAGATGGATTGCTTCGGATCGCCCACGACAAAAAGTTTGCCTGGCGCGAGCCGCACCTCCCGCCAGTTTTTTGCAGACCTGTCGGGTCGCTCGGCGGGCCCTTCGGACAGATAGAGGAGGATCTCGTATTGCACCGGATCGGTGTCTTGAAACTCGTCGATCAAGATCGCCCGGTAGCGGGCCTTCAAGGCCTCGCGGACGCCAGGGCAATCGCGCAAGAGGTTCCGTGCCCGGACGAGCAGGCCGTCGAAAGACACCCAAGCCTGTTTCGTTTGAATCTTCCGCAGCCGCCGCACAAAGGGGCCAAGGAGCGCCAGCAGGTTTTCGAGCGCCGCAGCGTCGATGCGGAGCAGGCCCTGGGCGATGCGGATCAAGCCCTTCGCCGCTTCAATGTCTTCGTCCGTCCAGCCCTTGACCTTGGCCGCCTGCTTTCCCGAGGCGAGCAGGGCGTATCCTGCCGCGTCTTCGCCCGAAGCCGCGTCCCCCACCTCGCCTGAAGCGAGCACGGATTCAAAGACCGCCTTCGCGGCCGCGATCATCTTTTCGACATTGCGCGACCTGGTACTCGCTCCATTTCCTAGCGTATCGGGATGCCCTTCCAAAAGCAGGTCGGTCGCGGCGATCAGCCCCCGCAGCCATTGCGCCACCGTCTTCGGCGGTCGCGCTTCATCGATTTGCTTTTTTAAATCGTCGATGTCCACTGTCTCCGAGGCCAGAGCTCCCGCCGTCTCCCTGAGCTCGCCCAGCGAAAATTGCCGGAGGGCCGCCTGCCAGCGCGTCTTGTTGGGACTCTGCGCCGAAAGTTCCCCCTCGAGCCAAGCCGACCAGCACTCGTCGAAGAGATGTTCTGCGGCCTGCGCTCCCGTATCGACGCGAAACTGCGGGTCCACCCCGGCCTCGATGGGATAGCGCCGCAAGAGGCTGGTCGCGAAATGATGGAGGGTGCCGATCTCGGCGCGTTCCAATTGTCGGAGTGCGGCCTCCGCGCGCACATCAATGTCCCGCCGCGACAGGGTGTAGCGATCCATGAGCACCGCCGCCTTCTCCGGCAGGTCCTCCGCGTGCCGCAGAGCCTCTAAAGCCTCGCCAAGCCGGAGCTTCATTTCATTGGCGGCCTTGTTGGTAAAGGTGAGGGCGACGATCTCGGTAATCGCAAGCGGTTCCGGTTCGCGCATCAAGAGGTGAATCAATCGATCGACGAGCAAGGTCGTTTTGCCCGTGCCCGCCCCGGCGGTGACGATCACATTCCGGTCAAAGGTGCACACGGCGCATTCTCGCTCGCTTTGATCCTCCGGCGGCTTGAAGGCGGCACTCACGAACCCGGCTCCTTTTTTTTCGAAGGCACATCGCTTTGACGCAGCAGCCGATGACGCGCCCAGAGGGGATCGCGCTCCAAGCGCCGACGCGAAGGCAGGTGCTCTTTGCGGCAAAGGGCCGCAATCGGACAATATCGGCAGTGCGCACCCGGATCGATAAAAAAGTGTCCCGACGCCATGCCGGAAAGGAGTCCCCCAATCGTCGCCTTCAAGCGCGCGCCGGTCTCGCCGGCCCAGGCGTCCTGCGGAAATTCGCGCGGCACGAGCGGTCCTTCGGGCCAATTCGGCGCAAGAAAATAAAAGGCCGATTGGAGCGGGGCGTTTTCTTCGCCGTAGGGCGCGGCGAGTTTTTGATACAAGGGCGGCTGCAAGCGTTCGCCGCGAAGCGCGGCGCGCAGGAGGTTTTTTTCGACCGATCCGGCCTGCCTGCGAAAGGTGATCTTGTAATCGATGGCCCGGACGGTCTTCGTCTCCGGATGTACATCGAGGCGGTCTATGCGTCCCGAAAACTCGGGCCAGTCCGCTTCGATCTTTCCACGGCATTTCAGTTCGAAGGCGGTGGGACGAAAACCGGAGGCCGAGAGTTGTTTTAAATCGATGGCGATGGCCTCTGATAAGAAGGCCGCGATCTGCATCTTTATCTCCTCCCAAAACAGCGGATAGGCCACGGGATGCTCCGATTCGAAGCGGACAAAGGCCTCGGCACAAATCCGATTAAAATCCCGCATCGGATCGTCGGCGGCATCGCCCTCGAAATAGTCTGCCCGGAACAAGCCCGCATAGAAACGATGCAAGATCTCATGGCAAAGCGTTCCAATCTCCGAGGCCGGCAATTCGAGACGGTCTTCCGGCCGTTCGACCGGGGCCAGCTTCAGAAGATCGGCGGCAAAATATTGAAAGGGGCAAAGCGCATAACGTTCGAGCCCGGTCGGGCTCAAAACGCCATGCCTATCGAAGGCGGCAGTGCTTGGATCGATGAGGCCGTCATGGGCCGTCAGCGCGCCGCCGGATTCCAGCCGCCGCAAGGCCGCACGGCCCTGCCGGTACAAGGCGGCAGAAAGCGGGAGCGTGTCTAAAACCGGGGCCGGATCGAGGCCGAGAAAAGCGGCCCGCAAGGCCGCCTCTTCGGGTGGAAGCAGGGCGAAATCTTTAAAGGGCGCACGGGCGTAGCGCTCGCGAAGGCCACGCGGCATCACGTGCGTGAGGGACCCGCTTTGCCCAGGGGCAAGGCATTGCGCAATCCGCCGCAAGGCCCAGGAGGGGCTGGCGGCGCTGCCTTCGGCATCGACCCGATGTGAGAAAACACGGAGGCGGTGTTGCGTGCTGTCGACCAATAAGGTCAAGAGCAGGCGTTCTTCGTCGTAGGCGGCCAGGTTTTCCCCGACCTTGTAGCCCAGCACGGTTTCGAGGACGCGGCGATGGCCGTCCGGCAAAAAGGGATCTTCGCGGATACTCCGGGGAAAGCGGCCCTCGTTCATGCCCAGGATGAAGAGATGGGAAAAGGCCAGGCCGCGTGCCGCCATTGCACCCATGACTGATACGCCCGCGTTCGCGGGACCGGCCGCAGGGATCGTCTCCCGCGCCATCCAGCGGCTGAAGGTCTCGACGAAGGTTTCAAGCGGAATGCGCGGGGCAATTCGATCGAGGCCGGAGATCGCTTCGAAGAGCCCGGCCAGCGCGCCCTGCACCCGCGCGTCTTGCGTCAGCGTTTCTTCGTGTATCCTTTCTTCCTGCTCTTCTTCGGTCGCCGCCGGACCGAGCGCATCCCTTTCGATTGCATCCAGGGTGTGTCCCTCGGGCGGCGAAAAACCCAGAGTGTGCTGCAGCAAGGCTTGGAAACGCGCGGCGTAGTCCGACCAGGCTGCCTTCGGCGGCAGGGCCTCGAGCTCGGCGGCGAGGGTCGACACACAGTCGAAAAGCAGGGCCGCTTGGGTCGAGGACGCGTCCCGCGGGTGCCCTAAGGCCTCCCATGCGGAAAGCCCCTTGCTCACACCCGCTTGGCGCGACAAGGTCTCCCACTCGTCCTTTACAACTTCAGCCCCCTGCACGCAAAAGCGCTCGGCCTGGAAGTCGGGCGAGGCGAGGAGATCGATCATGGGTCCACGGGCATAGTCCTTAAGCCTGAGGTTCAGTAAAAGGAGGACGCTTTTTGCAAAGGGATATTGGATCAAAGCCTCCTCCCCCTGCGTGGTTATCGGAAGGGCATGGCTTTTAAAGAGGGCCTTGATGTCGGGCAGGTAGGTTTCGATCTCGCGGGCCACGAGGCCGATGTCCTGAAAGGCCAGGCCTTCGTCCTTCACCAAGCGCAGGATTTCTTTTGCCGCCGTCGAGACCTCATCCCGCGCATCGTAGCAATCAAAAATTTCGAGAGCCGGTCCAAGATGGGGGTCTTCCGCCTCGCCGTCGTCGAATAGATTGTGGCCGCGCGGGCCTTTAGTGCAGAGATCGACCACTTGGGACGCATGGCCCACCAGGCCCTCAACGTGCCGTTCGTAGAAGCGCCTCGCGTAGTCCCAACCGGAATTCTTAGGCGCGAGAGGAAAAAACAGGGTGGCGTCGTGGTGCCGCGCAACGGACTGAAAGAGATCTACTTGCACTTGCGTGAGATCGTAGAAACCGTAATAGAATATCCGACCGAAGGTTTTGAGAAAAATCGATTCCGGTACCAGCGGCGTGGCGATGGCGGCCAAATCGCCATAAGACAGCTGACTTTTTGCCCGGTCCTCGGTTTCGATACGGCGATGGAGTTCGAAAAGCGGACGCAAGTTTTGGGCGGCACCTTTGCCAAACTGCCCTTCGCTCAGCGCAGCAAGGGCCAGATCCGGATCGACCAGACCGTCTTTTAAATCGCGCAGACTACGCCACAAAGCGGCAACCCCGCCTTCCGTTTTTTCCACTTGGGACAAAAAGGCATCGGCAGACGCATTTTGCCGAAGGACGAGACGCAGACGCTCCTGAAAAAAAAGCCCGCTTTCCGTAGAAAAATCATCTGCTGGATGGCCTTCCACACAAAGGCGTTTGGAGAGCTGATGAAAGGTGAGTATGGAGATCGCAAGCAGGCTGAAGCCCTGCTCAAGGGCCAAGAGAACCTGAAGACGCCTTCGGATTTGCTCGGAAGGCACCAAGAGGAGAAGCGGATACAGGGGATCTGCGGCCTTGAGTCGCTGGACCTCCGCGACCAAGGCCTCTTCGAGATGCGGATGAAAGGGACCGAGAAAAATCTGCACGTTATATTGGCGGAAAAAGGCTTCGACCGAAGCGATTCAAGGCATTTACAAATCGATCCAAAACAGGACCTCTCTTTTTGCTAGGCCAGGATTGAATTGGGATCGATTCAATCACGTCCAAATTCACGACCCCATTGTTCTTCCAGGCCCCACCTTCCAAAATCATTTGATATTGGGTCCTTAGGGTCGAGTGATCCATCCCCGTAATACGCACTTTGGCGAGGGCTTGATTTAAATCCTCCGACAAAAGGATTTCGCCAAAGTCCACTTTGCGCGATTTGTCGATTTGTGGATAGCCGCTTCGAACCATGGTTTCGAATTCAACAAGAGAAAAAACAGATTGGATCGCTTTCGAGGCGTATCGGTAAGCCGCTTTGTAGTCGTTATTATTGAAGGCCATTAACTGTTGCTTGATGGCCTTTTGAATGCCTTCGATCTGTGTTTCGCCGCTTTGCGCGGAAACGGTCGAAAAAGTGAGGAGCAAAACCGCAAGGCAGAAACAGGCGATTCGAGGCGACCTTTGCCCTGTCAATCCAGACCCTCCGCCACGGGGTATCCAGCCCAATCTCTTTTTAACAAAAAACGTCGTAAGATAAAACCCTTCTGCTATGGATGCGTTCTTCATAGATCGAAGCCTCTAATCCACGTCCTCTGTATCGCCCACTTGCCCTATGTGGTGTTCCCCGAAAATAGCAGATTCTCGCCGATAGTGTTTGAATTCCAGGAGGTTTCCCGAAGGGTCTTGAAGGAAAAAGGTGAGGTGTTCGAGTGGGCTGCCCGGAAATCGGGACCGAGGTTGTTGATAAAAATTAAGGCGGCGCGCCTTGGCACGATCGGCCAAGGCCTGCCAATCGGCTTCCGATCGAAACAATAAACCGAAGTGCCGGGGATAGACCCCTTTTTGAGAAGACGCGGAATCCGCGTCGAGATGCGCAATGATTTGATGCCCCCCCAAAGATAAGGTGAGCGCTTTTGAAGAGGTCCGCCCCAGCTGGCATCCAAGGCCCTCCACATAAAAGGTATGGGCGGCCTCCAAATCTTTAACCGGAAAGGCGAGGTGAAATAAGATGTCGTCCATTACAATCTCCCAGTCATAGGCCCCTATTCTAACACCAGTATTTTCCGAAATAAAACAGATTCGAACCCTCGTTTAAGGACACAGCGATTAGGCCAAATACTGAAGCGCCCCCTTCCGCTTTCCCTGTATGCCTTTATGAATCACCAGGGTAAGGCCTTGTGCGACGCCGGAACGATAGGCACTATGACTACTTTTGGAATATCTTGAAGCCGTATGCACCCGTTTTGGATTTCTTTTCCGAAAAAAAGCCTGCAACGCAGGATCGCCCTTCCAAACCAAATTCTTGCTTTGATTCTCGACCCATCGACGATCCAATTGGACATGGAAACCGTTTAAAAGACCGTAGATAAAACTTCTCCGATGGCGATTTCCCTGGATCGCCTCCTGACGTTTATAGTTTTGCCACAAGCCCTCAGAAATATGGCGCAGCGTGTCGTGGATATATTCGGCGATCTCGACGTTTTCAGCTGTGCCGTAGAGCTCCAAAACCCGCCCGCGCTTATCTCGCTTCGCATCGTAACCGAATGTCCAGATTGTCTCCACGAAAAAAAATTTAGATAGGATCGCGCTCAAAATTGACTTGGCCGGGCTCCTCCTTCCAACTTCACCAATTTGCTTGTGGATATAGTGACTTCTGTTTTTAAGATCCAACACGCTCAAGTTGTGCTTCAGGAGCAAGGTGTGCGCCTTACTCATGGCGCTTTCGGCTTCATGTATGTTGGCACTTTCGGCCAAGGCCAAGAGCTTATTCACTTTGTCCATCATCTTATGATCTTGCGATTGCACAAGGCCTTTATTTCTTCGACCTGTTATCCATTCCATCACCTCACCTCTTGCGCCGGAATCAATCTCATGTTCGAAACACAGTTGTTTAAATGCCGGCCCGTGAGGTGCTTCGTCCAAGATCCCAAGGACTTCCTCTACATACTGGTGTGCCATTTCATGATAGAGTACCTCTTGTACATATTCCCAAGGGGCGCTTTGAATCAGTGGGATACTCATTGAAATACATCGAAGCCTGCCGCCTTGCCAGTGACCCAAGACACCTTCGGAGGCCGAAAGCGTCAGCTGCGGAAAGCGCATTTTGTTTTTAAAAAAATTATAATTGGCCGTGTGCCAATCTTCCCGTAACTGGCGGATCCAGGCGTTTTTTATTTTGTCATCGAACACGTTTAGGATCATTCTATGCCTTAAAAGAACTGAGCTGTATTACCTTATCAGGATGGCAATCCGACCGCAATCCAGATCAGACCATCTATAAACGCAGGCCAATCAGCCATCCTCTTTTTATAGACTCTTTTTCCTGAAAGGGCTATATTGAATGCGCGCGGGCACATCGACAAAGGATTCTTTTCCACTATTAAAGGAGAAAAAATGGCAGCGATCATTGCAGATTCTTGGGTCAAGGCCGATGTCGGCAACATGAAAAAATCCCTGGCTTTTTATGCAAAGCTCGGATTGAAACCCTCGATGCAAGTCCCCTCTTATTCGGAAATCACCTTTCCAGGGGGCACGGTTTTGGGCTTGCACCAGGTAAAAAAGAAGACCCCGGTTCAAGCCAAAAGGCCCTCTAAAAAAGGCTTCGGGATCATGGTTCGCGTTCACAACCTCAAGAAGGTTGTCTCTGAATTGAAACGAAAACGGATTCCAGCTGCCACAATCGCCCATGCCCCCGGCGGCGCCGATTTCTCTTCCATCTACGATCCTGACGGCAACCGCCTGATCTTGGTCGAAATGGCTAAGGCATAAGCCTAAGGAATATGGCGTGGGATTTCATTTTCAGCTCTTCGGCAATAGAATCAGAGGTAACGCATGCGTAATGCGTTCTCACGCAAGGGCGCCTTTTTTTAAAGCATAGACGACATGCCGTACTGTCGCGCTCGCCTGATTAACAACCTTGTCGTAGGTCTTCCTTTTTTTCATACCCATCTTCTCAGCAACACGAATAGAAGCGGCATTCTCAAGCGAAGTATGAATGAACAGTTCCGGTAACCCGACTTTTAAAAAACCATAATCCAAAGAGGCCTTCGCGGCTTCGGAGGCATAGCCTCTTCGCCAATATTTTTTATGAATATGGTAACCAATTTCAGGGAGCGTTTTACCGTCGATCTCTTGTAAGCTAATTCCGCACTGCCCGATAAATTGATCTTCCTTCTTTAGGATCACCGCCCAGAGGCCGAAATTTTTGTCACGATAACTTAACATCGACCGCGCAATCCAAGCTTCGGTTTCCTCCCGCGTATAGGGCCTTGGATAATAGCGCATCGTTTCTAGGTCGGATAATATTTCAAACAAACTTTGACAGTCGGCTAAGCTTAAAGCCCTTAAACCCAACCTTTCTGTTTCGATAAAAAAAGTGCTTGTGTCTTCACGCATCGTTCGTAACGAGGACTAAAAAATGAGGCGCTCTTTCTCCCAACCGCCTCACTTCTTAAACACGCCAAACCACTTATCCACCATGCCTTGCTCTAACTGTGAAACCGCTTCCAGTTCACCGGCGTCGAGCCACACCCCTTCGCAAGCCGAACATTTATCCACGGCAATGTCTTTATAATTGATTTCGATCAGCGGCATACCGCACTTCGGACAGTGCATAAAATGCAAGGCCTTCAGCCGGTTTTTCTCTTCGCCCTCCAGTTTCGCACGCGTCTCGTCCTCCGCCTTCTTGCGTCGCTCAAATTCCATACGGGCAAAATATTCATCTTCCTTCTCACTTGGCTTCATTGACATACGCACTCCTTTTTTAAGGTGATTTCATTTTTCAATCAGTGTACCTCCCTCACCAAACGAATGCCGATGAACTGATTGATCTTATTACTGTTGCTAAATTCTTCGAATAAAAAGCCGTCCAGGGTCGCGCCCGTCTGCCAACCGCCGTCCCAAGTCATACTCTTTGCAAGAGAACCCCCGGCGTGAATTCGATGGTGGCGATTAAAATCCCAGCAGTCGGTCACCGCGCCGCCGTTTTTCGTCTGCGTCTGAAAACCTTCTTGATCCTTGGGCGGGCAATCCAAAGTCCATTCCGACACATTGCCCACCATGTCGTAAAGCCCCCAGGGATTAGGCGGATATTGACCGATGGGCCTTAAATCGTCCACGTAACAACTGTGGTTTTTATAGGTCGGCAATTCCGTGCAGAGGTTTCCCATGTGATAAATATTTTTATAAATTTTATTGTCGTACAAAATATTGCTGAAACCGCGCTCCCAATAGAAATCGCCATTTTCCCCCGCCAAGGCCGCATACTGCCATTCGGCGTGGCTGGGCAAGCGGTAATTGACCCCCGTGACTTCGGAGATCCATTCCGCATAGTGTTGTGCGTCTTCGAAAGACACCCAAAAAACCGGCAGGACTATACCCTCTTGATAGCGACGCGGCGTCGGACAGGGATTCTCATCGGCACCCCAACTCAATCGATAAGCCGGTCGGTCCGTCGGCAAACAGCCCTTGAATTTTTCTTCCCGCCCTGTACTGCGGGCGAATAGATTATATTGCTCGAAGGAAATCTCGTATTTCGAAATTGAAAAGCGCTTCACGTGAATTTTATGCCGCACACGATGGTTGCCCTTTGAATCGCGCTTTTGATTGCCGTAAAGAAAATCCCCATCGGGAACAGGAACCATAACAATCCCCTCGCTGCCGTCGATCAAAACATCTTTGAATTCCCTGAGATCACTGATCATGCGAGAGCGGTTGTTGTTGATGATCATTTGTTTTTGAATGGCATCGACCTTGCCGATAATAATCTTCGATCGCTCCGCGCCAAGCGTCGCTTGCTTTTCGACCGCCTCGACCTGGCCCATCATTTCCTGATGCTGGGCCAGCAACTGCGTCCGTAATTGAGCGATATTGGCCTCGACTGATTTCCTGAGACCCTTAATCTGCCCATAAAGCTGAGACTGCTGCTGCGCGTTGAGCTGCTCGATGTGCCGAAAAAATTCCTGCTGAACCCTTGGGTTTTCGGCGACCAGTTTCGCGGCAAGCTGGGCTTGAATGTCGTCGGGCTTTTCTTTTTCTTCCTTCAAGGCGATGAGCTCAGGGGCCTGCTTGATCACGGCATCAATAAGGGGGGCGCAGATCAATTTCAACACGACCTCTCCGCCGATTTCCTTGCAAAGCCGTTTGGGCCCGAGTTCCGCGCTGTTTTTTAAAATCTCTTTCCCGACATCCAAAGCGAATTGTTCTAATGAAAAAGCCGCCGAGGCGCGGGCCGGGAAAAGAAAGAGCAATAGGACGATGAGGTAGCGTACCATTTTAATTTAAGAGGACTCCCAAGACATTCACGAATCACAACAAAGGTCTTTAATGATGCATCGTAACGAATCGGATGCAGATTGGCAAGACAGGATTTCACCGCCCACAATATCGCCACAATCACTCACATACAGACCGTTTAGACCTTCGGAGCAGATCCTTAAAAAGGAGGTGGTTTAGATCGACTGCGGTTCGACGGCCCGAGTCTTTTCCACATCGATGAGGAATTCATCCCCGCCGAGCGCACCGTGGAAGGACCGACAAAAGAGGCGGAAGGAGGGGACACGACAACACAGGTATTACGCGGGAGAACGGGAAAAATAAAAATCTTAGAACCGAGACCATAATAATTGAAGCGGTTTACTGGAAATGGCTTGTAATTTTATTTGCCGTCGGCCCTAAAATATTTCGCCTCTGGATGATGAAAGGCCAGGGCAGAAACCGAGGCTTCGGGGTCCATCATGTGGCCTTCGGTAAGGGACACACCAATTTGTTCGGTCTCTTTCAAAAGTGCGAAAAGTTTTTCCTGATCGGCCATGTCGGGACAAGCGGGATAACCGAAGCTCACGCGGATGCCTTGGTATTTGTTTTTGAGAACCTCACGAATGCTCAATCCTGCTGGGTCGGCAATACCCCAGTCCGCGCGGATCTTTTTGTGCAGCCATTCGGCCATACCCTCGGCCCCTTCTATGGCAATCGCCTGCAACATGTGGGAGCGGAGATAATCGCCCGCCTCTTTCCACTGCTGCGAAAGATCGCGCACGCCCCGCCCGAACGTAACGACGAAGAGGGCGACCGAATCCCTCTCTCCGGAGGACACATCGCGGCAATAGTCGGATAAGCACAAATGCTCGCCACCCGCCTGCCGCGGAAAGTGAAAGGTTTTAATCACGCGATCCAAGTGTTCGGGATCGTAAATCAGCAGATCGTTTCCCTGCGACTGGCAAGGGAAATAACGATAGAGACCTTCGGCCACAAGCAGATTTTTTTGGACGATCTCCAACTGCATCGCCTCGACTTGTTCGTGAAGTTTTTTCGCCTTTTCATCACCGTCTTTAAGCAGCCGTTCCAGGTTGCCTTTTAAACCCAAATGATTGCCATATAACATCGACGGATTGATGAAGGAAAAGATTTCCTTCAAGGGACCGGATTGAATCAAGTGCGGAGAGAAATCGGGCGGCTTTGGCAGCGGAACATCGCGGCGAACGGCCGAGCGTTCTATTGGACCGGACGTTATCACTGCCGTCTTCTTTTCCTTTTCCGCACGCGCCTTGGCAGACTTTTCAACCTCGACCGCAAGCTTTTTGATGAGATCGGCACGGGCTTCGGGATCAGTCAGTTGGTTGGCCAAGCGCAGGCCGTCCATGGCATCCTTCGCATAAAGGACGGGCCCGCTGTATTCGGCGGCGATCTTCGTGTCGGTGAAACGCCGGGTGAGGGCAGCGCCACCGACCAGAATGGGCAGGGTTATTCCGGCATGTTTAAAATCCTTGGCCGTAATCACCATCTCCTGGGCTGATTTTACGAGCAGACCGCTCAGGCCGATCATGTCCGGCATTTCCTTGCGCGCGGCTTCGATCAAGATCTCCGGCCGGACCTTGATGCCCAAATTCACGACTTCGAAGCCGTTGTTCGAGAGAATGATCTCGACGAGATTTTTTCCAATATCGTGGACGTCGCCCTTCACCGTCGCCAAGATGATCTTGCCCCGGTTGGCGGTCTCGGATTTTTTCATGAATTGCTCAAGGTGGCGCACGGCCGCCTTCATCGCCTCTGCCGACTGGAGTACCTCGGCGACGATCAGTTCGTTCAAATTAAAAAGCCGGCCGACCTCCGCCATGCCCTTCATTAACGGCCCGTTGATAATCTCGATGGGTCCTGCCGCTTTTCGCTTTAATTCCAAGTCGTCGATCAGGCCGTCTTTACTGCCTTCGATGATGTAGGTCGCCAGGCGCTCGTCGAGCGGTGGCCTTGGACCTTCTTTTTTAGGTACAACCTTTTTTTCGCGGAAATGCGCGGCGAAGGCGGCAATGGGATCCTCGCCCCGCCAATACAGCAAATCTTCGGACAACTTGCGTTCCGCTGCCGGGATGGAGGGATAGCGCTCCAACTTTTCGGCGTTGACAATGGCATAATCGAGCCCGGCCTGAACGCAATGATAAAGAAAGACGGCATTGAGCACCTCGCGTCCCGCCGGGGGCAAACCGAAGGACACATTGCTGATGCCGAGAATGGTCTTCACGCCCGGCAAGGCCGCTTTGACGAGACGGATACCTTCGATGGTTTCGGGCGCCGAACCGATGTAATTCGCGTCGCCCGTGCCCACGGGAAAGACGAGTAAGTCGAAGATGAGATCCTCAGGCTGAATCCCGTACTTGTTCACGAGTAAGTCGTAGGACCGTTTGGCGATTTCGAGTTTGCGCTGGCGCGTCACGCCCATGCCCTGATCGGGGTCTTCGTCGATGCAACCGACGACGACCGCGCCGCCGTATTTTTTGAGCAGCGGGACAACATCCTCAAAGCGCTTCTCGCCCTCTTCAAGATTAATCGAATTGATAATCGACTTGCCTTGGCAACGCTTGAGCGCGGCCTCCGTCACTTGGTAATCCGTCGAGTCGATCATGATGGGGGCCTGGATCTTTTTGTTAAGCAAAGCGAGGAAGACATCGATGTCTTCGACTTCCTCGCGGTCAGGATTGGCCATGCACACGTCGATAACCTGTGCGCCGTTTTTCACCTGCGCCCGTCCGATCTCCGCGCCTTCCTCGATCTTACCGTTGACGATCATCTCCTTGAACTTGCGGCTGCCAATGACGTTGGTCCGCTCACCGACGATGATGGGACGGTTTTCTTCCTCGACCAAGAGATATTCGATGCCCGAAACAGCCGTCCGTTTTTGGGGCTTCGGCACACGGGGCTTGCGGCCCGCGACCATCTTGGCGATGGCGGCGATATGCGCAGGCGTCGTGCCGCAGCAACCGCCGATAATATTCACCCAGCCTTCTTCTACAAAATGGTCGAGTTTCGTGGACAAGGATTCGGGCGTTTCCTCGTAAAGCCCTTCTTCGTTGGGCAGCCCTGCGTTCGGATAAACGCTCACCAAGCAGGCAGCCATCTTCGAAATCGAACGGATGTGATCGGTCATAAACTCCGGCCCGGTCGCACAATTCAGACCGATAGACAACAAAGGAAGATGTTCGACCGCCGTGTAGAGGGCCTCCACGCCTTGGCCCGCCAGCATCGTCCCCGTCGGCTCGATCGTTGCGGAAAGCATGATGGGCACGGAAACGCCGAGGGCCTCTTGGGCTTGAATGAGGCCGATGGCTGCCGCCTTAACGTTAATCGTATCCTGCGCGGTTTCGAGCAGGAGCAGATCGACGCCGCCTTCGATCAGGCCCTGGGCCTGCAAGGAAAAGTTGTCGACCAATTGATCGAAGGTCACGCCGCCGGTCACAGTAATGGCCTTAGTGGTCGGCCCCATCGAACCCGCGACGAAACGGGGTTTGTCCGGTGTGCTGAATTTTGCCGCCGCCGCCCGCGCCACCTGCGCGCCGGCCTTGTTGATTTCGACAACCTGATTTTCGAGGTCGTATTCCGCCAAGACAAGGCCCGTACCCCCGAAGGTGTTGGTTTCGACGATGTCGGCCCCGGCCTCGTAATAGGTTTCGTGAATGGCTTGAATGACATCAGGCCGAGTAAGATTCAAATTCTCATTGCAGCCCTCGAGCGCCTCGCCCCCGAAATCCGCTGCGTTGAGTTCCCGCGCCTGAATCATCGTCCCCATTGCCCCATCCATCACGAGGATGCGTTCACGCAGGAGCGAAATTAATTTATTATCCTCATCGGGCATTCTTTTTCTCTCTTATTTTCAAATGATCGGTCTGATTAAACATTGTCTATCGACAACGCCCTTTTCCTGGGAAAGGCAGATTCGCCTTTTATTATCGGGCGGAAAAATTTTTATCATTGTAGCAGAGGATCGGATGCTGTGCACTTCTTTTTCAATTCTTGACTTTCGAGGTGGGTGCGGATAAAATCGTGCGACTTTCCCCAGTAGCTCAGCTGGCAGAGCAGACGGCTGTTAACCGTCGGGTCGCTGGTTCGAATCCGGCCTGGGGAGCCATAATTTAAAAGGCTGTCTTCCAAAGGGGAGACAGCCTTTTTTATTCTTGTTTCATTGGGGGATTAATATGGCTTCTCGGAAGTGAGGCGAGCTAGGCTTGTCTGATTTGAGGGATGAGACCGAATCGGGTCGCCCTTCACTCGGCTCCAGCTTTCAAGCGCTTAAATCCGATATTTCTGGACAAATTCGTTTAGTTTCGCGGCCATCTCGGATAAACTGGAAGCCGCTTCCTCAGTGCCGGAGGCCCCCTGGACGACATCCGTCGCCGCGAGGTTCACTTGGCCGATTTTTTCGGTAATTTCGACCGAACTAATGTTTCCGATACAACGAACGGCTTTTTCGGTATCTTCCTGAATTAAGGCGATCTTTTCCGTAATCGTTTCTGCAGCGTGCGTGGTTTCCTTAGAAAGGGTTTTTACCTCGTTTGCAACCACCGCAAAACCTTTGCCCGCCTCTCCAGCTCGTGCGGCTTCGATGGTCGCATTCAAGGCCAACAGGTTGGTCTGGTCGGCCAGGGAGGTAATAAGCTGTGTCACCTCGTTAATTTCGTTGCTGTTTTGACTCAGTTTCAGCATGATCGCATTGGTTTCGTCGCTCATCTTCTTGGCCGAATCGGCCACACCACTCACCCTCTCGGAGGAAACCTTCGCGTTGTTCCCCATTTCCCGGCTGATTGCGGTGAGCTCTTCCGAGGAACTGGCCAGTGAATTCGAATAGCGGCCGATGGTCTGTATATTTTCTTTCAGATCCATAAAAAAGCGAGATAAGCCCTCACCGAGCAGGCCGATGGCACTCTCCCCCTTCACCTCAATCTCTTGGTTCAGATCGCCTTTGGCCGCAGCATTTACCACTTCGAGTATGCTATCCACCTTTTGGCTCAGTTCCCAGGACTCCGCCATTTCTTTCTCTCCGGCGTAGCGGATTTTTTCGAGGGCTTCTTCCATCTTCTCCGTCGCCGTGTTTAAGGCAGCCGATATGCGTCCGGTTTCGTCCTTGGAATTGATATCCAGCCGTTGAGAAAGATCGCCCTCCGCAACGCGCTCTAGCACGCCCACAACCTGTCCAAGCGGTTTTAGCATGCGGTTCACCCTAAAAATCGAAAGGCAAAGGACGGGAAGGAAGACAAGAATGCCTGCAGACATCGCATAAACAAGACCATCCTCAATGGCCGTTTCCACCGGTGTGAAGGTAAACGCGATCAGAAGATACCCTATCCCTTCTCCATCTTCATCTCTTAATATCCTTCTTTCATAAGAAATGTTTTCGACCACGACCATGTTCCCATTTCGGAGTGCGGTTTCCACCGTGGAGGGAATTTCAAAAGACTCCGGGATGGAAAGGAGGGCGGTATTGTCTTCGTCGTAGACGATCGATCCTGCAACGATGGAATAGTGTCGATGTTGCTGAAGGGTCTTTTGAACGGCATCCATCCTGCCCGTCGAAAGACCCAGCTCCACATTATCGACGGAAAACTCCATAAGGCTCGATTTCTGTTCCGTAAAGGAGCGAAGCGTTTCCTCTTTTTGTGCTTTGGTCAGGACGACCACAACGACAACAACAGTTGTTATGAGTGCGGCCATCAAAACAACGAGAAACTTTCTAAGAATGATCTCCCTCCTTTGCCAAAACGATGTTCCTGCTAACCGATGTATTGCTCAGCAGGTGCTTAAAAATGCTGTTTTTTTTGATCGAATCAAATAATTGAGCTCAAAAAAGTCCAAAGGTTTGATTACGGCCCTGAGGTAACATTACCTTTGCCTCAAATCAATCAAAGCAAAAAAAAAAGAAAAACCTTTCGCGCGCAGGGGCGACGCACTTTTAGACCCATCAATATAGAGGACTATTCCATTCATCGGAACCGGACCTAAATTCTTGAGTCCGAACCTGTGATTTGCTAATTATTATAACACTTTATTTGAATTCGCTTGGGCAGGCTTAGCTTAAAATCAAGATTACTTGAGTATGATCTGAGAATGATCTGAGGATTTATTAGTCGAAGATTTCTCCCCCGCTGATTTTTCTCCGTTTTTTCTCCCGATCGAGCGGGTGATCATAGCCGGGCAAGATGGTCCCATCGACAGAGTAGGGCCCAATACGGTTCCATGTCCCTCGCTCGGCCTGGCTGAGATACTCCATTTCCAAAATCGCCTTAGGGCTTTTGTAGCCGTATTTATAGGGAATGATCATTCTTAAGGGAAATCCATGCTCGTCACTCAGCGGCGCGGCGTTCATACTGTGCACCAGGAGGCTGCGCGTGTGGTGAAGATCATCCAAGGGAAGGTATTCGATGTAGGTATCGGCGCAACGGAAAAGAACGCCAACGGCATCGGGCAGGGGTCGAACAATCGCATCGAGCGCGGCAAGACGAAAACCCTCCCACTCCGCCTTGGCCGACCAGCATTCAACGCATTTTATACGGGAAACTTGCGTTTGCCTTGGGAGTTTTTTAAGGACCTCCAGGCTAAAGTTTTGTGGGTTTTCGCAGGCGCCGCTCACTTTCAATCGCCAGGATTCGCCCTCTATTCTTTTAAACGATTTATAGTATTGGATGTAGAAATGCTTATACTTCCCCTCGCGAGTTTTCCCGACATACTCCGAACCCCGCCAAAAATTGAAGCCCGCAAGTGCCTTAGTCGGCCGAAACCAAGAAACACCGAGAGCCGCCAGGGCGATAATAATACGTCGGATAAAACTTCGACGTCCCATTTTATTTAACGGACGCATCGAAAGCCCAGGAAGATATATCGCCGGTCCGCATCCACTTCAATCTGATCGGTGGTCCGACTGTATTCGTAATCCAGGTGCTGGTTCCACACCCCGCCCCGCGCGATTTTTTTACCCTTTGCCTCATCGGCAGTCCACTCCCAAACGGAAGCGGCCATGTCGCGCACACCAAAGGGTGAAACGTCTTTTTTGTTGAAGCCGACGACGCGCTTCACCATACCGGAAAAAGGGGGGTGGGGTTTATTTCGGTTCCGCTTTTCACCCCAGGGATAAACCCTGCCATCCGTGCCACGGGCTGCCTTTTCCCACTCTGCCGCCGAGGGAAGTCTTTTGCCCAGGGCTTCGCAATAGCCCTGGGCTTCGCGCCAGCGAATGAAACTCACAGGATGTCGTTCTTTTCCCGCAGGATAGACATAGGCAGGAAAAACGATTTTGAATTCCGCGTTCGACACTTCAAAGCGGTCAATCGTGTAGCGCTCGAGCACGACGATATTGTGATCACCCGACTCTGCTTTCTCCCCCATCAAAAAAGGACCTTCAGGGATTTCAATCATCTCTTCCGATATGGGAACAGGCAGCATGTCCGCCAAGGCAGGGCTCAAGTATGGGAAGTAACATAAGAACAAAGCGAGGGTGATCAAACATAAACCCGCCTTCACAACCGTTCTTTGACATACGGGTGAGAGACTCAAGTGATTATTTTTATATTTAAATAAAATGGCGTGGGATTGCATGAACGATCACTCATTCCTGCTGTGCGATTAAAACTCCGAAGATTGTTCAGTCGGCAATCTCGGTTCCGTAGGTGAGAAAGGGTCCTCGCTGAATTGCGAAAAGATCACCAGGTAGGCCATCACCAGGCAGACAATCAACGCGATTAAGAGCGGATTGTCCCTCAAAAAATGAATCTGCGCGCCGCCGCAGGCTGGGCATTTGTTGCCGTGTTCATCTCGCAAAGCTTCATTGCACCATCGGCAAAACTTTTCTTTGCCTGGCGCGGGCTTGGCCGTGTCAACCGACTGAGGTCCAGAGCTTGCTTGAAGTGTGGCACCGCAGTGCCGACAAATAGGCTGATCGGCTTTTACCATTTTACCGCATGACGAACAGGCCACAAAGCCCATCTTCTCCAACTCTTGGACCTCGTACTTCCGATCACCGAGGGCTGCGAGGTGAATAATGGCAATAAAAAACAAGAGAAAACCATAGACCGCCCAAGGGAAAAACGGACGGTTCTTCTGCTCTGCGATGACTCCGACGATGGCCCCGCTAATGATGCCGACAATGAGAGGGACAAGCATTTTTTATCTATATCCTTTCAGTTAAAAAAAAGTTCGGTCGAAAAAGAGGACGAAAAACCTCCTTAGGCTTCAAAAAGTGGTTCCGATACAATAAACGGACCCAGATTTAATTCTATAACAAGCCCAGGGGGCAAACAAGTTTAATTAATAAAAATAAGCCTAAGGCCATGAAAGAATAGGAAGCGCTTCGCTTAGGCTTGATAAACTGGATCGCAAACGAGAGCACACAGCGGGACATATGCGTGAGGCGCGAAGGCGGACCCACCTAATTTAGCCTAGTTTAGTGGGTTTGCAATTCGACCGCCGGCGTCTCAAAGTGACGCGGTTCCAAGGGTGTATTGAGGCGATAGTTCAATTGAAGATCGTGAAGGGGAATTTTAACTTGTTTCGAATCGAAGGCGAAGGAAATGGAAACGGTCTTTTCAGGATTGATACTCACCTCCTGCGCTTGAATCTTCATATGCGGATGCCAAGCGATAACATAGTAAGTTCCGGGCGGTACATCAGAAATACGAAAGCCACCTTCGGCGTCTGTGACGGCAAAGTAGGGATTGCCTACGGCCATGCCCCAGGACTGCATGTAGTCATGCACACCGCACTGCGTTCGGAAAAGATAGTGGCTTTTTCTAAACTGAATCATTCGCATGACATTCGCCATAGGCGTGGTCGGCTTATTGAACATGGGGAAGGTGTATTCGCCCTTCATGGTGTAACCTTGAATGTCGTGGGCCACGGGATCCTTACTCGATATGGCAATGGGATGATGATTTCGAACGGGTGTCACAAAGGGTGTAATTTGACAATTTTCAATATCGATACGCGGGGTAAAATCAAAGGGCTTTCCTCGTTTTACGCCCACAATCGCAACGATCGCATTTTGTAAACCGCCGTCTTGGGAAACCTCAAATTCTTTTAATAAGCGGTTCCCCTTCCCATCCGAAATACGCATGCAATAATCAATATTCGGTGAGAAGATCAGATGAAAAATGCGAGTCGGAGGAGTCGTTCCCTCCAAAAAAATACGACCAGTCAAGGTGCCGCCGGAGGAGACCGGACCTTCTTCATAAGTCCAGCCCCTTGATTGATTGACGCAGATCGAAAGCACGATCCATATGCCAATAAAAACTTTTCTAAACATTCAAAGGCCTCCAAAGGTATATATTAAACCATAGCACTTTTCATTGAAAGGGTTTAAAGATCGCGCTTCGATCGCTTGAAATAAGACATTAGGGGCATGAATCGCTTGGATCACTACACGCCGGTTGAATTCAATCGATAATAATTCGATCTTCGCCCTCGTGAAGTCGGTGATCCTCTGGGGTCGCCGGGCTGATTCGAAATTGTTTCTGTGTCTCGTAGGGCGGTCGCCTGACGAGTGCCCCGTCAAATTCGAAATCGAGACGCGTAACCTGCCCGCTATCCACGGTAATGCTTTTCTCATAGACCTTATAATGCGGATGCCAAATGCTTACGGTATAGTCGCCCGGCAACAAATCCGAAATTTTGTAGCGACCATCTTTCGCGGTTTTTGCGTAATAAGGACTGTCTACGACAAAGCCCCAGCTCTGCATAAATTCATGCATCCCGCAGATCATCTGCGAAATGCGCTTGCCTTCCTGAAAATGAAGTCCCCCGCCCCTCGGTTCATCCGAGATGGGGAGCGGTGTATTCAATATAATATTACCTTTTTCGTTTTGAAAAACCTGTATATTGTGAACGATGGGATCCTTGTTGATCATGGAGATGGGCTGGTGATTTTCTAAAATCGCCACATTCGGGTGTTCATGGTGAACGTGTCCATTTTCATCCACAAAAAACTGTTCGTTTGCCGCCACATCGGCCGGGTGAAACATGCAATCGACCGCAACGAATTCTCTTTGAATCACCGGGAAGGGTTTGCCCTTCTCTACTTCCTGAACAAATACGACGGCTTCCCATAAACCACGATCTTTATCTACAATAAATTCATTGAGAAGCACATTGCCTTGACCATCGGATATTTTTTTACAAAACGAACCGAAGGGATAGAGCACCAAGGCAAATACCCGAGGTTCCGGGATTGGCCCCCGCAAAGTCACTTTTCCCTCGATCGAACCGCCTCGACTCACATCCACCTCCTCGTAACTATAAACGAGCGCTGGAAGTGTGAAGAACAGTCCCACCAAAAGAAAAGAGGCGACTCCCTTCAGAAAAAAAGGCTTCATTGAATCGCCTCCCTTCATCCGAATAGATATAAAGTTCAAGCGAATAAACAAGACGGGGCAGGCGTCAAAAGCCTCCTGCCCCGTCTAAAAAAATAATACCGAATTCGTTTTAGAACCTAAGAATGAATATCGAGATAAGTGACAAGGCCGCTTTAGCCTCATTAAATCATTGTAATTTTTCTTCGTGACGCCTGAACCGAAAGAAGTCGTTTTGCTTTAATCGATGATGAGCCTGTCGTCTCCTTCTTTCAGTTTATGGTCTTCCGGCGTTGCAGGACTAATACGAAATTGTTTTTGTTTTTCGTACTCTGGGCGTTTAACCAGATCGGCATTAAACTCGAAATTGACTCGAGTCTCTTTATTGGCTTTGATCGTCACCTCTTTCTCAAAAACCTTAAACTGTGGATGCCAAAAAGCAACCGTGTAGGTTCCAGGCAAGAGTCCGTCGATAGTGAAGGTGCCATCTTTTGCCGTCTTTGCGTAATAGGGATTATCGACGACAAATCCCCAACTTTGCATAAACTCGTGCATGCCGCAAATCATCTGAGAAATTCGTTTCCCTTTTTTATAGTGCAAAACACCGCCTCGGGGTTCGTAGGCGACAGTCGCGACGCCCGGCTTGGTTTTTTTTGCCGGTGGCAGCGGTGTATTCAAAATAATATTTCCTCTTTCGTTCTGAAAGACCTGAATATTGTGAATGATGGGATCCCGGTTCACCATGTTCATCTTCTGGTGATTGTGCAAGATAGAAACATTTGGATGCTCATGTCGCATTTGCCCTTGCTCGTCAACCATGAACATTTCATTATCCGCCACATCGGCGGGATGGAACATGCAATCTGTCGCGACAAAATCGGCGACTTGGGGGCGATAAGGCTTTCCCTTTTCTACGGCCTTTACGGCAACAACAGCCTCCCAGAGTCCTCTGTCTTTTGATACGATAAATTCCTTCAGACGAACATTCCCCTCGCCATCCGATATCTTCTTACAAAAAGGCCCAAAAGGATAGAGCACCAGGGCAAAAACCCTTGCGGAAGGTTTTTCACCCCTTAAGGTGACTTTTCCGGTAATGGCGCCGCCTTCACTCACATCAACCGTTTCGTATGCCTCAGCCACTGAAAGCAAAAACAAGCCAAGCAGACCGATGAGCAGAAGTCCTAGGCTTAATCTTCTCCGCTTTTTCATTGGTTCCTCCTTACTTTACTTCAGGTGATTCAAAAAAAATCGGGGCGAAGGACAAGTTTGCACTCACCCTTGCCCCGACATCTTTAAAATAAAACTTCGCTTATTTTTCGAGCATCGATAAGGGCCCGGGCAATTCATCCAAGCCCGAGAGAACTTCCGGAAGTTCTACTTGAGGAAGTTCAGCTGTTCGGCTCCCGACACTGCCACCCCGGTTCAAGGGCAGGATACGCTGATCTCCGGCTGGGAGGACTCGGAGATAGCCCCACTGGCCCGCCGCAGTATAGGGTAGCCGGTGATTCTGCCAGACATAGTCTCCCACTAAACCGAAAGGACCACCGGCACCTTGCTTGATGTAGACATCCAGGTATTCCCCACCGCCAAACTGGAGACTGCTCAACATATCGGCACCCACCATGTTCGGTTTAAAGGGCCACTCGTGACCTTCGATGCTGAAAACCTGATTCTGTTCGCTGAATGCACCGAAGACGTGCATGCGAACAGGATCGCCGGCATGCGCCATAACCGTCGGGGTGTACAATCCCTTTGCATCGGCGACACAGGGCGTAAACATGGTGGCCAGCTCGCAGCCATTTTCTTCACGATACATCCAGGGCTCGCTCCGGTAATTCACACCCGCTAGTCCAGCAATCTGCTGGATGTAGGGCATAAAAGACGTCCCGATAATATTGTCTTCATCCTGGAAGAAAAGCGAGGCATCGCGATAATCCGAACGTCCGCGATTCTCCGGCATTGTTTGATCGAGAATAACATCGACCATCCAGGCATTCTTTAAGGAGACATCATCACCGGTAATCGGATCGCGATATTTCGATCCCTTTGGCCCGACGATGATCGCTCCAAAAAGACCATCTCGAACGTTATTAATGAAGTTCCCCCAATCCCAAATCAAAGAGGCAAATTCGCCATGATGTGGATGGGCATAAAAGGTGTACGTACGGCTTTTACCCGGAGGAACCGTCTGATTGGTCGGATTGTTGCCGACGTTAACACCATGAGAATCGCGTGGATCAAAGGACATCATATCGGAACTGAAAGATGCATGTCCTTCTTTTAATTGATTCTTGAGATTCACTTTCACACAATCTCCAGAGTTGACGTGCAGGACCAAGGGGTGTGGCTGATCGCCCGTTGCCACTTTGGCCTTGTCGCCTTCAAGCATGAAGATCTTACCCTCCGGATTTGAAATTTGAAGCTTACGGTCAAAATCAACCTCTATGACATCCGGGGCATTCGGATTAAACTTTAATGCCCGGTCGGCCGCAATGACATTAAACATTTTTACCGGTGCGTCCGAAGGACAGATCGACTTGCTGGACACAGGAATCACGCCTGTCCCATTGCCGGTTCCCGGAAGTTTTTGAAGATCTTTAACTTCCTTATCCAAGACACGGAGAATACCCCACGATCCCTCGGAAAGATGCGAGGCGCGACCGTTATAATGAAGGTAATCGCCAGCCATCATCTGCGGTCCACCGGCCTTAAAGACCAAGTCATAACGTTCCGCAATACCCACGTGATGCGCATTCCTAAAATCGGAGTGTTCCGCATAACGCTCTGTCCGGAAGGCATGGCCTGCCACCTTCCACACATGGCTCTCGTTCATCAAGCTGTGGAGCAAGCGAACCGTAATGGTGTCGCCCAGATAGGCACGAACCATGATGGTGCTCGGATCCTGATGCGTTTTGCTTGAGAAGATAAGCGTCGGGTCCGGATTGATCTTTAAGCGACGCGCAACCGATTCGGCTCGGAAATTAAATCCGCCGCCCGTGGTGTGCGTTCCGCCGTTGAGGTCCGTCGCTGCAACCAGATCCAAATCATAAGGCATTTGGAAAGAAAGCGTCTGACCCGCATCAATGGCCACCTGTATCGACTGCCCCGGCGGATTACCCTTGGTCACAACCTGTGCGGTGGTCGGCACGGTATCGTGCGGCATCACCACAATTTCACGGAAGCTTCCGTTGATCCCATAACCGATCGGCTCGGTTGAGCGAATATCGGCGACGGTTCCGCTTCGAATGGGTTCACCGGTGGTTGGATCGTGGTAGGTCGAACCCGCGGGCTCGACAATCATTGCACCCACACCGCCGTGCGCCCAAGTTGTCGCGCCGAAGGCATGGTCATGCCAGAAAACCGCGCCGGTGTCTGCATCAACCCAATAGCGATACCGCACCCATTCAACGGAGGCGATCTCGCCTTTTTTATGGTCGTGCTTCAGAGGTTCGGACAGGATCATCGTGTCGCCTTTGATGTCCTTAATCCACCGGACTTCACCCGTATTCACTTGATCCATCCCGATCAAGATGTCGGTTCCGACATGGAATTTACTCGCCTCTTCCGGCATCTTGAACTTAATGCGATCAGAACCGGCTTTAGCATCCGCGGTCACGTGCGCGTTCATTGGAACCGGAAGCCCTTTGTGTTTATCTTTTTTGAATTGTGTAAAGGGCCGAACCGATTGGTCATAGGAAAAACCACTGATTACGCCGTCGGAAGCCTGATTGTCGAACTGAATGAAATGAATGTGGATATTGATTTTCGACATCTGAAAATTCGTCGTGTCGTTATCCAACCACTCGCTCTTGAGCAAGACATCAACACAGTCGTAAACGCTGGATCGATAAACCAAGGGGATGGCTTTCGGTCCACCCGGATTCGCTCGAACCTCTTCTTCTTCCTCATGAAGAACGTAAATCAATCCCCCTTTATCGACCACGGCCTTTTCACTTCCGAGCTTCTTTGAAAGCTCGATCGGCGTTTCGATAAAGTGGATGGTGTATTGTTTACGACCGGCATTCTCCGGGCAAAGGCTCCAGCGGCCCTGCTCACCCGGACGGGGAGGCTGGGTCGTTTCTTGGCCGGGCACCCCGACGCTTCCGGGATCGGTACCGGGTATGCCGGTGTTTTTGTCCATATGGATCGGTTCCAACCAGGGTGCCCCGCCATGATGACGTGCGAAAGGCGGACGCTTACCGAAATGCGGTTTAAAGTGAGGCCAAGCCAATTTTCCGGTTCTCGCGTCAAATAATAAGGGCGGACGTTTTCCCGGCATCGGCGATTTGTATTTCGGCCAAGGAAATTTACCCGTGGCTTCTTTTTCGCCCATCGCCTTATTGCCATCCCACACCCAGTCAAATACGGTTGCATCATAGGCCGCAATCTGACCTTTTTCATCGGATGTGTGACCGGGTTCACCGGCTGGGGGCAGCATCATCTTGACCCAATCTTTAATGGAAACATCGGGAATTGGTTTTGACCAATCGCTGCTGGCCTTGGTCACATTCCATTTTTTGTCAAACCAGTCCATCGTTTTTCCGACCAGTTTGTCGGAGGTGACAGCCGGTTTGATGCGCCCTTTTCTATCGGGTAATTCTTGAAGCGGCGGCATCACATCGGTGCTCATCATGGGATAGTCCCCGCCTTGAAGCGTATTGTATACCCGCCAGTATCCCCACATACCTGCAACATAGTGGTGGGCCACATGGCAGTGGAAAAGAAAATCTCCGGCCAGTTGTTGGCAAAGCCCCGATCCGCACTCGGTCTGAAGATCCAGTACCTCGGAGGGCCCAATCACCTGCACATCGACACGGTCGGAAGTGGTTCGAATTTCAGGGAACTTTACTGGACCGTTCTCTGCTGCAGTTAACAAAAATTCTGCTTTTCCGTCGGCTTTGGGCTGACGGAGCCAGCGAATGGTGCCACCGTGCGGATGGTGGGAGTGGAAAACTTCTCCGCCACCATGGACAAGGCGGTACTTTGCTGGATCACCCATGTAGGATCGTGGAATCGTCGTGGGCGGATCGCCAAAGGTGTAGGCGCTGTACCCCTGCGACTCGTCTTCAAAGTGAAAATATTTTTCCTGAACGGCCAGGTTATTCACGCCGAAAGGCTCGCTCCGGAAGTTCAGCGCACGCGCCGAAGGCCGATAGGCATCGGTATTCGGATCGCGCTGAGGAATCATCTCGCCAAAACGGTTCAAAGGACGGAAGGACTCATCACCAATCTCGTGATAAATCAGAACGAACTCTCGGAAATCCCGAGAAGAGGGATGTAGAGACTTGTCGCTGGCAATCATCATCTGCCAACCGCTCTTTCCATCTTTGCCGGTAAGTGGATCGATATAAGTTGAACCCATGGGTTCAACCACGAAAGTGCCGATCATCCCCAAGCTGGCTTGTTCACGGCCCACATGACTGTGAAATGTATGGGCGCCTTCTTGCTCGTCAGGAAGGATATACCACTCGTAAACCTGGCTGGCGTCTTGATCGATAATCGTCGAATCGGGATTGGAGATAACCGCCGCCTTACCCGTTGATTTAATAATGGTGCTCGAACCGTGAATGTGGAGGCTGACTTCTTCACCATCCAGCTTGTTGTGTAGTGTGATATTGACGCAATCGCCCTGATTCGCACGGATCACTAGAGGTTGAATCTTATCGCCCTGAAGTCCGTTGGAAACCGCGCCGGGATCGTAACCTTCCTTTTCGCGGGCTTCAGCATTAATGCGTTCTTCTTCTCGAACGGCTTCGAGATCTTGCGTGAGTACGTACATGTAGCCCGGATGAAAATCCAACCACTGGTTCAAGGTAATTTCGACATTGATTGCAGCGATGTCGAAATTCTTCATTGGCGCGCCTTTCGGACAATGTCCGCCGCCGCTGACGGTTTCAGAAGCCCCGCTCGGTCCGAGAAAGAAGCTGCGATCCATCTGCTGCATCGCGCCCATTTCTCCGAAAGCACCGGGGTCACCGCCGCTTCGTTCCGATAGTTTCTGGGTGCCCACCATAATATCGTCCATTAAGGTCTTCATGGCGGCGTTAACTTGTTCGTCGCGTCCGGCACGGCCCTCGGCCTGTTCTTCTCTCTTAATTTGGGCGTTGAACTTTTCCTTCCAATTCTCTGCATCGGCGGAAGCAAGCATTTGTGAATCGGAATGGCCCGAATGCTCATGATCTGACTCTCCTGCCATGACCTTTCCATGCACAGAGAAAACCAGCATGAACGCGAAGAACAACTTTAAGGCATTTCCTCCAGTAACATTCATTATATTCTCCTTCTCATCTTCATTATTTATGGGGGTTTCGGTCTTAATTAAAATAACTCGGTTGCCTTGAATGTAAAAATAGATTCCGTATCGACTTTTTGATTGCGATGCTCAAAACAAAATATCGACAACATAAGTTCACTCGTACGAATTTTACGCAAATCTAACCGCGAAAAACATGAGAAATTTTGGCAAAAATAGCACTTACAAAATAAAGTGTCAAGAACTTTATTGCGAGCTTAATCCTTTTCATTCTTGTTTATATCGATTCGAGCGACCATTCGCATAACATAGCGGCAAATAATAGATGCTGACCCTAAGCCTGTCTATTGGAATTTGTCAGGAACTCGCCAAATTTATAAAGGACAAGCTGTGAATTATGGGTCGGCGTATTCTTATTTTTTGGATATGCTGTATTCAAATATAGAAATATGATTCAGGGCATGCGAACAGCGTACAATCGGACATGTCGATCTCCACCTCCGGAAGCGAGTGTCTTTCCATCCGGGGAAAAAGCAAGAGAGGCAACATATAGGGCATGCCCCGAGTGCAAGGTCATTCTGCTTTCTCCTGTTTCAAGATCCCAAAGAAGAATTGAGGCATCCGCGCCACCAGAAGCAAGCGTTGTTCCATCGGGTGAAAAAGACAATGTATTGACGGCGCCTTTATGACCAATGAGTTGTTTCTTTTCATTGAGTGTTGCCATGTCCCATAACCGTATCGTTTGATCTCCGCTGCCTGAGGCCAGCGTTGCACCATCCGGAGAAAAGGCGAGCGAAAAAACCGGCTTTTCGTGCCCGACCAAAACCGCAATCTCTTCTCCGGAGGCCCAATCCCAAAGTCGAATGCGTCGATCGGTGCTTCCAGAGGCCAAGAACCGACCGTCGGGAGAAAAGGCCAGCGCATTGATCGATTTTTTATGCCCCTTAAGCATTTTTTTCTGCCTTCCCGTTCTGACGCTCCAAAGACGGACCTTGTTATCGGAGCTGCCCGAAACCAAGATCTGTCCGTCCGGAGAAAAGGCGACTGCACGGACCAATTTGGAATGCCCCAGGATCACCATCCGCTTTCCCGTCTGGGCATCCCAAAGATCCACGGATTTACTATAATTTCCCGAAGCCACAATATTTCCATCGGGAGAAAAGGTCACCGCGCGGACCAAGTTCGGGTGGCGCATCGAAAAGACCTGCTTCCCTTCTTCGAGGTCCCAGATCCGAACAGTCTTGTCATAACTGCCGGTCGCCAAACGCTTACCGTCGGGAGAAAAGGCCAGCGAGCGAACAATATCAAGATGCCCTTCCAGTACCGCTTTCACCTTGAGCTGCTGCGATCCGGCCGAGTCGGCATCGGCGGTGTACGCGATGAGCGGAAGGAGGGCGACCCAAAGGGCGATGAAGCCAAACCCATTTCGCCGGTTGTTTCTTTTTTTATGATTCAGAGGTCGATACAATTCACCCCTCCGAGATAAGCACTCACTTGAGCCGCCCCATTACGAGATGTCTATATTGGAAGAATGGGGGGCGAGGATGAGAAACAAGAGCTGAGACTTCGGAAACCTTCTGCTCAGGCTTCCCTTAATGGGCGACGCCCACTTTTACAGTAACACGACTTCCCGTGACCCGAGGCAGGTCCACGGTCATAATATAGGAATCGGCAACAATTTTGAGCGTTTCTTGAGGATCGACATATTTATTGGCGACGTTTCGAGCAAGGGGCACGTTGTCCGCATCGAGCAGGTCGTAATAAAGATAAACCCGTTTCCTCACGTCTGAATGGTTTCGAACCGTTGCATTCCAAAAAAATTGCGTTTTGCCAATCCGATCCCAGACTTCGCCTGGATGCCAAGCATGCCCGATCACTTCGATCTTAGAGGCATCCCGATCCACAGCCTTGGCTTCGCTTGGGAAAATAGCGCTCATGGATACTAGCGCAACGAAGAGAAGCAGAAGACATGAGGGCAAAAAACAAAATCGATTTCGATGGAGATAACGGCTCATTTCCCCTCTGCCGCTTCGATCTGCTTGGTCCCCATGCCGAAGGGTAATTTCCGTTCTTTCAAGGTTGCAAGCTCCCGATAAACGGATTGGAAGGCTTCAGTGGAAAGCGCCGGGTCGCTTAGACGCGCCATGTCTTCAGGCGCCACCGGGACCCAGGCCAGCTCGGCTAAATCGGTCAATCCGATCCGAACCCAGTGGTGCGGTAAAAGTTCCTGCATCACTAAAAAACCGACACCGCGGTTATAGGTCGTCGCCGTCTTGATGGCCAACCGTCCCTCTTCTGCCGAAACACACTTTCCAATGGCAAGGTTCATCGGTGGATCCAAAAAAGGAAAGAAGGCCAGCCGAACTTTCATCGTTTCATTCGATGCCTTCACTTCCTCTCGGATCTCCGCCTTTTGCTTCTTATACTTTTTTGAGAGTTTCAGATCAATTGTCGTAAGCACCTCGCGGTTTCCCGCCGCATTACAATCGTAAACTTCTTTTTCAAAAGCGCCGGCCACCTCGCTGAAGAGCGCGAAAAAGCTTATGCTTAGTATTAGGATTCGACCCCACTGGGGACGGGATAAGGACATCATGTTCTCTTTACTCCTTGCGATTCCATCGCGTTAAAACTTTTACTGTTCGCATCCAGATCACGATCCCTTCCGGGATGGCGCCATGGCCTTCAAACGATTCAGGTAATCTTGTGCCGCCTTGTTTTTGGGGTCGAGTTCCAACACCCGCTCAAAGCTTTCCCGCGCGCGCATCTTGAGGGTCGCGCGGTCTTCGGCGTTTGAAAGTTCCGCCGCCAACAGAATCTGGGCCTCTCCAAGCGCGAAATAAAGTTCCGGATCGTCTAATCGTACCTTTGAAAGGGTGACGTACTCTTTGACCGCATCCATGTAGAGCTTTGCGCGAAAATAAAGCTTGGCCAAACGCTCACGGGCATCCGATTCATTCGGATCGGCTTCGAGCATCATCTTCCACTGCTCGGCGGCCTCGCCAAATTTCCCTTTTTTTTCGTAAATCAATCCCAGATTATAGCGAGCCTCCAAGTAAGACGTGTCTTTTTCGAGGGCGATCTCATAAGCCCGTTCGGCCTCATCGTTTTTTCCCATCGCGAAGTATATATTCCCTATGCCGACCTTCACGATGGGAATATCAGGAACCAATGCATCCGCCTGCAAATAGGCATCTAAAGCCTCTTTCCTTTTTTCCAAGCGAACATAAGCATGCCCTAGAGAAATAAAACCATGTTCATCCTTCGGCGCCAACACCGTGACTCTCTGGAACTCCCGAACCGCCGAGTCCAGATCATTACTTGCGAGATAGAATCGCCCCAACCAATAATGAACCGTCGGGTTTTTTGGGTGTTCCCGAACCAAGCCTTTATAAAACGAAATGCCAAGGCGCCCTCTGCGCATCGCCAAATAAGTGCGGTGGAGGGCAAGATGGTATTTATGGTTATCGATGCTCAGCTTCACGGCCTGGGCCAATTCAACAACGGCATCGTTGAAACGGCGTTGCTTATTCAGGTCCAGTCCCGCTTCGAAAAAGGCCTGGGCCTGTTCTTCAGGCGTCGCCGCATGTGAGGTGCCCGAAATAGAAAAACAAACCACGATCAATACGACCAAGCCGATCTGAGCAAAAAGAGCGCGCGCTTTTCTCATAAAAAGCCTTTTGAATATGAATAATTGATCCTAAGCGCATCTTAACATCGGGATGAAAAAAACACAATAATAGATCGATTTTAGCCTCTGGATAGTGCTACACTTTTCGGAGAAGGAGCGCAAAACACGAACATCTACGGATCGACCAACGGTTTAAAACCCCTTCAAATCAAGCGGCTTGAGCAAATCAGCCGACGCAAACTGAAAGCGGATCAAGTCATTACTTTTGATATGGCCCGCCTTCTCACCACGCTTTCGCAAGAAATCAACCGCCAGATCGGTATCCTCTTGGGGAGAGACGGAAAGATCCACTTTGTATTGGTCGGAGACCAACGCCAGCTCATGATCCCCGATTTAAGCGATTTCCGACTCGGAAAACGCGCCTTGCGCGGCCTTCGTCTGGTGCATACCCATCTCAAAAACGAAGCATTGAACCAAGAGGATTTAACAGACTTGGCCCTGCTGCGCCTCGATTTGATTGTCGCCATCGGCATCCTTCCAAATGGTGAACCGGGTCAAATCTATCTCGCACACCTGCTGCCCCCCAACCCCAGTGATCGTCTCTACGAAATACATCCGCCCATGCCGATTCACCAACTCGACATGAACTTAAGCCCTTTTCTCAAAAGCCTAGAGGCGGAGTTTTCCCGACAACAGGCCCAAACCCGCGCCATCGCCGGACAGGAGCAGGCCATCTTGGTAAGTGCCTCGAAGGCATCACGAATCGATCAAGAAGAGGCCATGGACGAGCTGGCCGAATTGGCCCGCTCCGCTCGAATCTCGGCCATCGATCGTGTCATGCAGCGGCCCAAGGCCCTTCATCCCAAAACCCTACTCGGAAAAGGCAAGCTCAAAGAAGTCATTATGCGGGCCCTTCAACAACAGGCCGAGTTGCTCATCTTCGATCAAAACCTTAGTCCCCTCCAAGTCAGAACCATTGGAGAAGTCACTGAAATGAAGGTCCTTGACCGCACACAACTCATCCTCGATATTTTTGCGCAACGGGCCCACAGCCGCGAAGCGAAGGTTCAAGTGGAGTTGGCCCAACTGCGTTACCGCCTTCCCCGCCTGGCCGAGAGAAGCACCGCCCTCTCACGCCTGACTGGAGGCATCGGGGGAAGGGGACCGGGAGAAACACGCTTAGAGGTTGATCGGCGGCGGGCGCGCGACCGAATCGCCCGCTTGGAACGCGAGTTGAAATTATTAGCCGCCGCGCGGGCCAGACGAAGACAAAAACGAACGCAAAACCGACTCCCCATTGTCTCGATTGTCGGCTACACCAATGCCGGAAAATCGACCTTGTTAAATGCCTTAACCCAAAGCAAGGTCGAAACACAGGACCTCCTCTTTGCCACGCTGGACACGGCGACCCGACGCCTCCGTTTTCCAAGAGAGCGAGAGGTTATTGTGACCGATACCGTCGGCTTCATCCAATCCCTTCCCCCGGATCTGCTGGGCGCGTTCCGATCGACATTAGACGAACTGCAAGATGCCCATCTGTTGATCCACCTGGTCGATATCGCGAGCCCCCGACTCGAACAACAAATCAAAACCGTAAAAAAAATCCTCAGAGAGCTCGACCTGAGCGAAACCCCGACGCTGCTGGCCTTCAACAAATTGGACCGAGTCGACGCGGAAACGGCAAACGCAGTGTGCGCGCGCTATGGCGCCATTGGCCTATCTGCCCGACGATCGGACACTTTCGAGCCGCTCCTAAAAGCAATCGAGGATAATTTCTGGGGAGGAAGTCAGGCGCCTCGCGTTGAATCCGTCTCGGCAAATGACCGCGTCCCTTAAAAAAATTCATAAAATCTGCAGACTTTCATTTAAGTAAAGATCAGAAAGTCTGCTCAAGCCCTGCTCGAATAAAAACGATACGAAAGTTAGAACCAGTTGAAAGCACGAATCATTTATGCTATTAAAAATACGGTCTACACAGCGTGCTTGAGCATAGGCATTCCGGATAAAAACGGCCCTTAATCGGTTCATCATATTCGCTTCAAATCTCATTTAAATTTCAAACCGATTTCGGTTATTTGGACCAAGCCACTTTGTTGTATGGGCCTTTGCGCGCAACAGGCCCCTAGTCGTCGAGATACTAGTGGAAGAACCCCCTAAGGCGATTTGAAAGGCGGACCCTTTTCGGACAAAAAGGCGAGAAAAAAGGTATGATAAACATGAAAAGACAGCCCTCCTTAAAACCGCTATTCACTAAAACACCGTGAAGTTTTACCGCCCAAAGTCTGTACTCAGCCTCGTTTTAATCGGATTTTCGATGGTCGCTCTTCCACTTATTTTTTCTTTGGTCTATGCCATCATTTATGTCGACCGACTCGTCGACCAAAGCCGGCAGGCTTTGTTTCAAGCTGTTCAGGCAACCAATGGCAGCTTAATGTTAACGGAACAAATTACCTCGATGGAGCGTAGCGCACGGCAATTTCAGATCTTGGGCGATAAATCTTTCCTTCAAATGGTGACAAAAACACACGGAGAACTCCAAGACACGACAAAGAAACTTTCTCAGTTGCCCATGGGGGAAACCCAACAAACAAAGATACGCGAGCTCACTGAAAAGGAGCAGGCCTTATTCGATATTCTTCGACAGACCCCCCAGCAGGCCGAGGGCGGGCTTCAGGATGAGACCGGCAAAGAAGCCTTTCCGACCTTCGCCATATTGTCGGGACTGGCGCAATCGATTTTTTCCGAAAATAGACAACGGGTCACGCTCGAGATTGAAGAAATGAAAAAGAAGGGCGAGGAAGCAAAGCGCACGCTGCTTTGGCAAGCCATGGGGGTGATCCCGGTGACCGTTATTTTTGTCGTTGTCTTTACCGTATTGATCGCACGCCCCATTAAACAAATCGACCAAGCCATTCGGAGCTTGGGAAACGGACCTTTAGGCTCGAAAATTGAAATCTCCGGACCCCAAGATCTGGAGTATCTTGGAAAGCGCTTAGACTGGTTGAGATCTCGCCTAATGGAACTGGAAGAACAGAAGACCCAATTTTTAAGGCATGTTTCTCATGAACTGAAAACCCCGCTGACGGCGACCCGGGCAGGCGTTGAGATCTTAATCGATGAGGTCGCCGGTGAGTTAAATCACGAGCAACGTAAAGTGATTCAAATACTGCATCAAAAAAGCATCCAACTTCAAAAAATGATCGAGAATCTCATCAATTTTAGCGTGGTCTTGGAACGGCACGCCACCCACAACCGTCAATCGATCGGGCTCAATCTCCTCATCGAAAAAGTCATCGCCGACCACCACTTAGCCCTGATGGCGAGGAACATTCGTACCGAGCTCAAGTTGCCGGAACAGAACATTTCCGGAGACGAAGACAAACTGACTGTGGTGGTAGACAATCTGGTTTCGAATGCCGTTAAATTTTCGCCCGTTAATGGAAAAATTCAAGTCATTCTGAGCCAAGAAGGAGACCAGGCCGTTCTCGATGTGATCGACGCCGGCCCCGGTATCGACCCAGAGGATAAAGCCCGTGTGTTCGATCCTTTTTACCAGGGAAAAAGATCGCCCAGCAGCGAAGCCGAAGGTACCGGAATCGGTTTATCACTTGCAAAAGAGTACGTCTTGGCGCATCATGGGAAGATTGAAATCATCGACGGAAAGAACTCGGGAGCACACATTCGCGTTACGCTGCCCATCTATCCCGTTCAGGTTGAAGCATGAAACAAAAAATCCTACCCGCGCTGATATGGGTATCCCTCGCCTTTTTAGTTTCCGGCTGTATGCACGATGGCACGATACTTGGGTTATCTCGACCCGCGAAGGTAAAATCGGCGGCGGACGAGATCAGCTCGGAAATCGCCATCTTACTGAGCTATAATAAATTTTTAAATGGGCTTCCCAAAGACCATTTGGAAGTCGAACAAGCCAAAGCCGAAAAGGCCTTTGCGGATTTTAAGGCACCGATTCACCGGCTTCGACTGGCTTTGATTCTAAGCCGATCCGAACCCGGGTCCGAATCGTATTTACGGGCGCGCGCACTGCTCTCGGTCGATGAAAAGAAGGGTCTCAAGCCGGATCCCGTGCTCAGAGATTTCGCATTATATCTTTCTTCGAGCCTCCTTCGACTCGAAGAACAATCGGCCCGGCATGATCTGCTGGATCAAAAAATTAACGAACTAACCACTCGCGATCAGGCCCAGTCACAAAAGATTAAAAATCTGGAAAACCAGAATCAGCAGCTACTTAAAAAAATAAAGGAAGAAGAAGAAGAACGCCAGAAACTTCAGAAAATGATTGAGGAACTCAAAACCGTTGAGAAAAATATTATGAAAAGAGACAATGGCAGTCCAGGTCAGTAGCGCCAGCAAACGGATATTATTGGTCGACGACGATACCTCTTTACTTCGTCTGCTCACACTGCGACTGAAAGCGACGGGCTATCAGGTCCTCACGGCCGAAAGCGGGGAAAACGCCCTGACCAACATGTCCGTTTTTCGTCCGCAGATCGTCATTACCGATTTGCGGATGGATGGGATGGACGGCATGGCGCTTTCTGAGATCATTCATCGACACCATCCCGGAATGCCGATTATTATTTTAACGGCCCATGGCACCATTCCCGAAGCGGTCACGGCAATTAAAGGCGGCGTCTTTAGTTTTCTGAGCAAGCCTTTTGACACCAAGGTTTTACTTAGCCATATCGATAAAGCCTTGAAGTGGAGCGGGCATTCTCAAGCGGACGAATTAGAAGATCAGGACCTCGAATGGCGCAAAGAGCTTGTTTCCCAAAGTCCGGTCATCGAAGATTTGTTGACCCAAGCCCGCATGGTGGCGGCAGGCGATACCTCCGTGTTTATTTCAGGAGAAACAGGAACGGGAAAGGAGGTTTTGGCACGGGCCATACACAAAGCCAGTCCACGCCGGAACCAACCCTTTGTCGACATTAACTGTAGCGCGATTCCGGAATCGTTATTAGAGTCCGAATTATTCGGCTATAGTAAAGGCGCCTTCACCGGTGCAGCGCAAGATCGGAAAGGTCTCTTTCAAGTTGCAAATCGTGGAACGCTTTTTTTGGATGAAATTGGCGACATGCCCATCGCCCTTCAACCAAAAATCCTCCGCGTTTTACAAGACCGGCAGATCCGACCTCTGGGTTCTACTCAAACCATTCCGGTAGATGTCAGAATCATCTCTGCATCTCATTGCGACCTTGAAATTGAAATGGAGGAAGGCCGCTTTCGAGAAGATCTTTTTTATCGCCTGGTCGTACTCAGCTTGGATGTTCCTCCCCTCTCTAAACGCCGAGAAGACATCCCCTTATTGGCCCAACACTTTCTCTCCAAGCTTTCGGAAAAAAACGAGAAAAAAATCACCGGCTTTTCTTCTGAGGCAATGAAGGTTCTCCTTAGCGCATCGTGGCCTGGAAACGTTCGGCAACTATTGAATGTCGTCGAGCAAGCCGTCATGCTCTCCGTCACCCCGATTATTACCGCTTCCCTTGTTCAGAAATCGATTCGGAGTAAAAACGAAGAAATTCTTTCCTTCAAAAACGCCAGAGATCGATTTGAACGGGACTACCTCATTGGGATATTGCGCATGACCTTGGGAAATGTAAGTCACGCAGCAGATATTGCCAAACGAAACCGGACTGAATTCTACAAACTGCTCAACCGCCACAACCTAGACCCCTCTCTTTTCCGCCAGACACAATAGGACCCTGAGCGTCTCTCAGAAGAGACGCAATTTAATGCAATATTATCAATAGATTAATAACAACTCAACATTACTTGTCTCCATTTAACGACAGCTCACCCCCCCCTTAAGACCCCCTCTGATTACAAGCCTTTAATATCACATCATAATTCTTCAAAAAAAAGAATGGCATAACTATTGCTGAACTGGAGAGGAAGCTTCCTTATCGCTGTATTTAACCCCCTCTCGACAAGCGAGCAAGTCGAGAGGCTCCCAAAATAGTTTAGATAGCCATCATGGCTCGAACGGTCTTACGTGCAGAATCTGTGAACACCTTGAATACGCCAATTGCCACTTTGATAAACGCCCTTTACCCCGTCGGCACTTTTGTTCAATATCCAATTCGGGAGGACGGTCATTATTAGGAAAAGTCGTGTTTCATCTCTCACGTCGTGTATCGCGATTTTATTTTCGTTCTTTCTTTTCTCCGGCACATCGGAAGTCTTCGCGGCAAACGCCACACTCACTTGGAACGCCAACAGCGAAGTCGACTTGGCCGGATACAAGGTCTATTTCGGAACCAGCTCTGGTGCTTACGGCCCCGCCATCAATATCGGCAAACAAACAAATTATACCGTCACAAATTTAGGCATCGGTACGTACTATTTCGCCGTCACCGCCTATGACACTTCCGGAAATGAAAGCCCTTTCTCCCTTGAACGCAGTAAAACTTTTTCTGGAAGCACCCCACCGGTCATTTCTGGAGTGCTCGCCACCGGAATTACAAGCAGCGGCGTCACGATTCTTTGGAATACGAATCAAGCAGCCACATCGCAAGTCGCCTACGGACTCACCACAGGCTACGGTAGTTTTTCTGCACTCAATTCCACAAGGGTAAGCAGTCACAGCCGAAATCTCACAGGATTGTCACCGGCGACGACCTATAACTACCGTGTCATCAGTACAGACGCCGCAGGGAATACCGCAACCTCCGGAAACTTCACCTTTACCACCGCACCGGTCGCCGACACCACGGCCCCCGTCCTCTCCAGTATCGCGGTCAGCGGACTCAATAGCACCCAGGCCACCGTATCTTGGACAAGCAACGAAGCGGCCACATCACAAGTCGCTTACGGACTCACCACGAGCTACAGCAATATTTCTGCACTCAATTCCACGAGGGTCACTAGTCACAGCCGAAATCTCACAGGATTGTCACCGGCGACGACCTACAACTACCGTGTCATCAGCACAGACGCCGCCGGAAATACCGCAACTTCCGGAAACTTCATCTTTACCACCGCCCCAGCGAACACCGATACATCGACACCTCTACTTTCGAATATCGATGTTCGCGTCTTAAACGCTGTGGAAGCGACTGTGACTTGGAATACCAATGAAGGGGCGACGGCCCAAGTCGAATACGGGACCAGCCCCAGCTACGGACAGGTTTCACCGCAGAACATCCTCCTCCGAACAAGCCACAGCAGAAGCCTCATTGGACTGGCACCCGCGACGATCTATCACTACCGTGTCATCAGCACAGACGCCGCCGGAAACACCGCAACTTCCGGAAACTTCACCTTTACGACGGCAGTCGAGGGCGATGTTAGAGGCCCCCAGATTTCTTCCGTTACCGTCAGCAATATCACCCCCACTAGCGCCACAATCCTTTGGGGAACCGATGAAGCCGCCAGCGGACAAATTGCCTATGGCACAACCCCGAGCTATGGAAGCCTTTCCATTTTGAATCAGAGTCTCTCCTTCAGCCATTCACAAAAACTCGAATTTCTGCAGGGCAACACCACCTATCATTTTCAGGTCCTAAGCGCTGACGCGTTTGGAAACAAATCGACCTCAAGCGCGCATTCATTCACCACCCCTTTCCAAACCGATACCACACCGCCGGCGGATGTACTCAACTTTAAGGCTCAACCGGGTTTGCGAACGGTCACCTTAAATTGGACCAACCCTTCCGACCCCGACTTTATGGGTGTCCGAATTATCTTTCGAACCGACCGCTTTCCAAATAGCCTGCAAGACGGCACGCACTTGGGCGATTTCACAGGGGAGCGAAATGCTTCCCTTGAAGCCAGCCATATCGATCTAGAAAACGCCCTGACGTATTACTATATTGCCGCTTCCTACGACAATGCAGGAAATTTTCAAAGCACGGTGCGAGCCTCGGCAACGACCCTTCAACCCAATAACGAAAAGGGAGACGCCGCTTCCTCAGGCAGCGGCTGCGGGATGATTTTGCCGACCGATGGCGATCCCCCCGGACCAGGCCAATCGGCCGACATGGTTGGGCTTTTCGGCCTATTGCTGATCTTTCTAATCAAAAATAAAATCAGAGATTGGCGCTTCACACATTCAACTCAAATCGTGCAACACTAACACGGCGCGGGCGTCCTGCCCGACATCCTTTCGCAGGCCTCAGGCCCTCCCTTAAAGCACGACTAATACCGGAAAAACGCGTAGCACAAATCAACGGTACTCAAGTCTTGAGCGAACGCATTCTCATTTCAAGCTTCCCACTTTCAATTTAAATGGCGTATCAAATGGACAGATAAGGTTTAGGGCGATTGCTCAAAGCCCAGCCTTGTAATCCCAAAATGATAATGTCCGGTTTGGCCAAAATAGAAATGTCCTATTTATTGATAGGCTGTTGCTCATCTCAAGGAGGACAGCATGTCAAGAAAGGGCATTATCAGGATGAGTATAAAGGAGCTTCGGAGGGTTCA
>JAJDBW010000025.1 GCA_029261155.1 Nitrospirota bacterium
TCCATTCTGCGTTACCGATTTCAGACAAATAACCTACATCTTTTGAAGTTATTGCTCTATCACAATTTCAGACAAAGCTCACCAATTCCATCTGAAACCTGCTACGGATTAGCAATTTAGTTTGTTATCAAATACGGGAAGGATTTGAGATCTTCAAACCTTGCCCACCCCAATCCTTCACTCCCCTCCAACCTCCCCCATCACCTTCTTCGTCACCTCGATCCCCCGCTTCGCCGCAGCATTGCCGGCATCCATCTCCAAGACCTTCTCAAAATCTGCAAGCGCCCCCTCGTAATCCTCCAGGCGCGCCTTGATCACCGCGCGGTTATTGCGGGATGCAATGTCCTCAGGGCTCAAAGACAAAACCCGATCCAGATCCGAAAGCGCCCCCGCAAAATCCCCCTTACTGTTTAAGAGCTGCGCCCGATTGCGGAAAACCATCACCAGATTCGGATCCATCTCCAGAGCCTTGTCGTAATCCGACTGCGCGCCTGCCAGTTCTCCTTTCGAAAACTTCGCAAAGCCCCGATTCACCCAGGCCGGCACGTTCGAGGGCTGAAGGAGAAGGACCGCATCAAAATCCGCAATCGCCTCACTGTATTCTTGGAGTTGAGACCGCGCATTGCCCCGGAATAAAAGGGCCTGCGAATAAGTCGGCGCCATCTCGATGGCCTTGTTAAACGCCGCCTCCGCCCCCCGAAGCCGATTCTCGTTATAGGCCTCCATCCCTTTAATGAAATGCGCCTCCGCTTCATCGGGTATGTCATCACTCTGCTTGAAGGTGACCGATCCGTCTTGGGTGTAGTTGTTATTGTCTTTAAAGAATTTTTGGTAGGTGAGGTAGGAGGCAAAGGCGATTAAAGTAGTAACGAGGAGTTTTGAAGGTGCTTTCATCAGGAAGAATCTGAGCCAGAAAAGGGATGGATGTCCTCTCCCCTACCCACCTTTGATATAGGTTAAATTATTTCCATCTTTAGGAATTTAAAACCGCTCGCCCGAGTCTAGCGTTTTGGGGGGTGAAGATCAATAAGGAGAACTGGAAAAACGGCGCTCAAATCACCTCAGGCCAAGAGGCTCTCCTTGCCTTTTCAGTACTTTAAAGTAAACTGTAATGACTTATACATAAAAGTGCTATTCCGAGACAATATAATATAAGAAGCGACGCAATCGACATAGACATAAGGAAAGGAACGCGTCATGAATAAAGTATCTCCAGTGGAAGTCGGTCATAGAATTCGGGCCATTCGCGGCAAGCAGACCCAAGTCGAATTTGCAGCGGTATTGGGGGTCAAAAAACAAAACTACATCAGCCGCTATGAGAGGGGGCGCATCCCTTCCCCCGACCTCCTGGTCCGCATCGCGGAAATAGGCCAGGTCACCACGGACTGGTTATTGACCGGGAAACGAGGTGGCGCAAGAGGTGCCGCCCTTTCCAAACAAGGCAAGCCGCTCAAAAAAACAAAGCCGGCGGTACGGAAGCCCGCAGTCAAGAAAGCGGCCAAACCGAAACAAGCCCGAAGCAAAAGCCGAAGAAAAAAGGCGAAGTAAAGGCGGAACCCCCAACCTCCCAACTTGTCCCTATCTTGTCTCTATATCGTATCTCTCACCAGCCTGAAGCCCTCTGCATAATCCGAGAGTAGGAATTATTTTTGCCGAAGAGCATATAAATTGGTATAGACTAAAAACTCTTGCCATGCGCTATTTTTTTACCACCCTTCAGTCTTCGATATAATATATCGAAACGGGATTGTGATAGATTTGTGATAAAAATGGTCGAAATCTATAAAAATAGTCAAAATAAAGATAATCAATGTAATATGTACAACTGTCTGATTTTATAATAAAAACAAGGAAACCAATCTAAAATCAAGCCCTTCTTAAATATATAGGATTCCCCTTCACACGGAAGAGGTCGCTGGTTCGATCCCAGCATCGCCTACCAAATAAACCCAGATTTTATTGGATCTTTACAGATACATCCTTTTTTACAAATATCCCTACTATTAAATAAGTCCAATTCGCCACATCGGCCCCCAACCTTTGGTATAGTTTCGTATCCCCAATAGAGACATAAGCTCGAAGGGCACACCCCATGCCCATTGCCCTTGTTTAGGGCTTCGATAAAGATTCCTTTGTCTCTATATTAATAGACATCCTAGTTAATATTTTCCGATTGTATGGAGAAACCCATGACAGAATCGCTCAAGCTCGTTCCCTTCTCTGCCCTCCGCCCTTTGATAGACTGCATTATTCCTCAAAAAATTAAGCCAGGCTGTAGATTAGAATTCGGAATCAGCCTCCGGGACGCCGGCCTTGAATTCAATTCCTTGTCTCATTTTGTAAGATTGATCGATCGATGCTACGGCCATTTGTCTCCCGGTGGAATAGATCGATATTTAAGCGACCAAGAAGAAAAACTACGAATCACCTATATCAAACAAGGTACCGGAGAATGGGTTATCTCGAAGGAACTTTCCGACGCCTCCCAGGCCCAAGCCCTTATCATGCTATTCCTGATGTTGAAGTGCTTGCCCGAGCTCAAAGGATTCTCCAAAAGATACACCAATACGTCGGGTGAAGCCCTCCCCAACGAGAAAAGGGATCTGCTCTTGGCAAAAACGCACATCCGTGTTCAAAGAAAAATTACGGGAGAGGCTGCACTGAAAGGACTCTCGGATGAATGCCGAACCGAAATTTCTCATCTCTTGAGCGATCTTTATCTTCGGGAATATCGTCTTTTAAATTCCGCCATTCGATTCTCGAAAACCTGTGTTCGAGACGTCGCGATTAAAGTACATCTCCCTATGGAAAAAAAAACCGATGTAAAGGGGCGCGTTTATTTAGATCGTCCGATCATGGCAACCTTGGTACAGGATGGGCGAAGCTATGCCAGTCAGATGATCGAGTATTCATCCAACGGCGCGGGCTTAAGTTTATTGATCTTGGATATTACACAAGACAAGAAAGAAAAAATCGTGCACAATACGCAAGACATCTCTATTCGTTTTGGCAGTAAAAAATGCACAGGATCGATCATCCATCAGACAGAAAGAGGCATTGGCCTATTTTTAGGGATTCAACTCAGGTATCCCGTTCAGAATTGGGCCACGATTCTCAACTAAACCCCATCTTCCCGTCTCTGTGAAGGCGGCGAAAAAAAGACCCTACGACGCTCGAGTCCCCCTTTCAATTTGGATCGTCCTCGCCGTATTATTGGCGAGGACGCCGCAAAGCCTCGCCCAAGAAGCGACGAAACCCACACTGGAGGCCCGCTCCGCCCAAGAAAAATCGCTTACAATCGATGGCCGCTTGTCGGAGTCTTTCTGGACAGAAATCAAGGGAACGGCGGCTTTTATTCAACAAGAACCCGCGCTCGGAAAAACAGCCCTCGCAGAAACCATCGTTTTCGTTGCCTACGACGAAGCCAACCTCTATATTGCCGCCTTGCTCATGGACCCCAGCCCGGAAGAAGTTCGAGGAGACGAGCGACAACGTGATGCACTATTAGAGCGAAGCGATGCTTTTGCTGTGCTGATCGACAGCTATCACGATCATCAAAATGCCTTCTTCTTTGAAACCAATCCCTTGTCTGCGCAATCCGATGCCCTGGTCAGTCAGGAAGGCAGCCAGATCAATCGCGATTGGAATGGTAATTGGGAGGTTGCGGCAGCGCGTCACGACACGGGTTGGTCACTCGAAATGCGGATTCCCTTCGAGACCCTTCGCTTTCAGCCGGGTGATGCGCAAACTTGGGGCATGCAGTTTCGTCGCCGCGTCCCGCATCTCAAAGAACTTTCCTTTTGGAGCCCCCTCTCCGTCGAACAAAGCTTCTTCGAGGTTTCTTTAGCCGGTCACGTCTCTGGGATTGAAATCAAGGGAGGTCTCCATAATTTTTCCCTAAAACCCTATGCCAAAGGATCGCTCTTGCGGGATGGGCAAGAGAATGGCGACAAATATAAAACAGATTCGGATGCTGGAATCGATATCCGTTACCAAATCCAGCCCAACATGGCCCTGGACTTGACTTACAATACCGACTTCGCCGAAACCGAGGTTGACCGTTTTGAAGTCAACCTGACCCGCTTTCCGCTCTTTTTCCCCGAAAAGCGTGAATTTTTTCTGGAAGGGAAAAGTTATTACGACTTTGGTCTGCCCGGTCGCGTACAGCCTTTTTTTAGCCGCCGTATTGGGCTCGTGTCGCGCGAATCGGTACCGATTTATCTGGGAGGAAAACTCAGCGGAAAACAGGGGCCATACGGCATCGGCACACTCATCATGGAAACGGAAGCGCAAGGCAATAACCCGGCAGAACATTTCGGGGTCCTTCGACTCTCCCGCGACATCGGCTTGCGTTCGAACCTTGGGCTAATTGGAACAGTACGGGAAGAGAACAATGGACCCGGAAATCAGACCTTGGGTTTCGATACGAAAATCGCAGCGCATCCCCATTTCACGGTCGACGCCTTCTGGATACGCTCAGACGATGAGCAAGAACACCTTCAAGGAAACGCCTACTTTGGAGAAATCGAATGGCGCGATCCCTTTTGGCGAATCTTACTGAATCGTCTTTTTATAGAAGAAACATTCTTACCGAAACTGGGATTTTCACCACAAACCGATTTGGAGGAAACAGTCGCTTATGTCGATATCCGCCCCCAAATGAAAAGCGGCCCCATTCGCGAACTTGGCCTTAAGACGGAAATGACTTACCAACGCGACACTCAGGGCAATTTCTTATATCAGAGCAACTACAACCGATTTCAAGCCGACTTTCACTCCGGCGATTTCGTTCTCATTAGCGTCGATCCGCAACGAGAACGGCTCCCGGATGATTTCGATATCCGTTCCGGCATTACCATTCCGGAGGGTACCTACAACTATACCCATGCCAATATTATCTTTCTCAGCGATCCCAGCCGTTTTCTCTCGGCAGAAGCCAGCATACTATGGGGCGGTTTTTACGACGGGCGGAAAACATCCTGGGAACTCAAGCTGACCACCTCGCCCGCAGAAGGAATTAAACTCGGTGCCGGCATCGAACGCGACCAGGTCCACTTGCCGCAAGGCGATTTCACCGCCCAAATTCTAAGTGGAGAAATCGCCTGGTCTCTGACAAACCACTTGTTGATTCAAGGCCTGGCGCAATGGGATAAAGAAGAGAAATCGATCGCGGCAAACCTCCGCCTCTCCTGGGAATACCGGAAGGACAGCCGTCTTTTTTTCATCGTCAATCCCAGCCGCCAAGATAAAGACGATGCCCTACTCGTTCTGGCAAAAATCACTTGGTATTGGGACGAAATGTAGAGAGATGATCGGAGAGAAGTAAACCCTCAAAATTCTGCGAATACCTTTTACCCCAGTTTTTTGAGCAATTGATCCTTTTCTTCCGTGGACCGATGTTGAAGATTGAACTGTATTAATTTTTCCCCAAACAAACGCTCTAACTTCGGATAGTGTCCCCTTAAAATGCTCTTCTGTCGATTCAAAGAACACGCTTCGTCGACATCAATAGATCGATATCCTCGGATTAAAGTAAACCAACGCTTATGCAGGGCAAAAAGCGCTTGATTGAGCCATGATAAAAAACGATCGCTAAAAAGGAAGGTGAGTGTTTTTTCCAATCTGTGCCTTGGATTCGAGTCTAAATACCAATATTCGTTTTCCTTCTTTCCGAAAGCAATATTGGCTAAAAACTGCTCAACCCACTTATTTTTTAAACATATTTTTTTATAAACCTCTTTGCCGAAGATGGGAGCCATAAAAGAGAGATCATGGGCCAACAGCAAGCTTTTTCCTTTCCCAAAATCGAGGTTTTTATTCGAAACAAAAATGTTCGGATTGAGACGTAATCCACGACAACACATTCGACATAGAATGATGCACATTGTCCGAGCTATCCAGAGACGATTAGATTCGGTCACAATAAAAAAATCAATGTCATCCTGTTCATCGGTATTTGCCATGGGGAACGAGCCGCTTAAGCCAACCATTCTTACAAACGGAATCGCCGACAAGCATTTCGCAGCTTTTAAGGCTTCCGCCTTATGGCGGCGGAACACTGCTTCTCTTTTTATCCGTAGATCGACAATTTCACTTCTTCCTCGAAAAAAATAAAATCCATCACGGCAATCCAAATAAGTCTTTAAAACGGAGGAACAGTCTAAGGCATAGATGAGGTTCAATAAGGGTTCTGCGATAGGTGTGATCAACTGCTCATGTATTTCATCCTGCGTAAGAGGATAATCAAACATGTCCGAATAGAGCAGTGTTTTTAAAATGCGGTCTTCCAATACTTGTCGAGGGAATCGAGTTCTCATTGGGTAACACTTATTTTACCTTAAATCCTATTTTTTACCTAAAGGGTATTGGACTAAGACAACGACATTTCAACTATTATTGATAACAACATCATTAACTGAACGATTATAATATACATACTAATAATATATTACGCTTTCGAAGGGTAAATGCTCATTTCAACACCTTAAGAGAAATCTTGCGATCGGCGGCACTTGAAATAGATATGGCGACACCTTCAGTACAGATTAGCAGCCTGAGAATTCATTCATGAAGATTAATAAACAGCTACCCTAAGATTGAATTATATAGACTCATTTTCTAAAAAAGGTCATCTTTTAAGATATTATCCTAAAATCAAAACCCTGTTTTCTTTAATAGATCTCCGTGTTTATAAAATTTGGGTATGTTATAATTAGAAAATCAAAACCGATCTTGGGATGGGAAAATGCCTCAAGTCTTCATAGCCAGCGCGGTCCGAACCCCTATCGGCCGGTTTCAAGGTGCGTTGAGCGCTCTATCCGCCACACAACTCGGAAGCATTGCCATTCGGGAAGCCGTTCGGCGAGCAGGCATTCCACCGGACCAAATCGGCGAAGTCCTAATGGGCAATGTCTTATCTGCCGGACTCGGACAGGCCCCCGCGCGGCAAGCGTCCATCGGCGCAGGTCTTCCCGACCGGATTCCTTGCACCACGCTCAACAAAGTTTGTGGATCCGGCCTCAAAGCTGTGATGATCGGCGCACAATCCATTACTGCAGGCGACGCGGAGATTATCGTCGCGGGAGGCATGGAAAGCATGAGCCACGCCCCCTATCTTTTGGAACGCGACCGATCAGGGCATCGGGTTGGTCACGTCAAATTAACGGACAGCCTGATTAAAGACGGTCTTTGGGATGTGTATAACGATTTCCACATGGGTGCCGCTGCGGAATTATGCGCCAAGAACTATCAACTCTCACGCGAAGACCTTGACGACTTTGCGATTGAAAGCTATCGACGCGCGCAAAGCGCGCAGCAGAACAGCGAATTTAAAAAAGAAATCGTCCCCGTTTCCACTCAGAAAAAAGGAATGCCTTTTTTCTTTTCGGATGACGAAGAGCCAAATAAGATCGATTTTGAAAAGATCCGAAAACTGAGACCCGCCTTCGATCCAAAAGGAAAAATTACTGCGGGAAATGCCTCCCCTTTAAGCGATGGGGCCGCCGCACTTGTACTCGTCTCAGAAACCGCATTGGAGAAGTGGGGTCTTATCCCGATCGCACTCATCGGCGGGCAAGCCATGACCGCGACCGAGCCCTCTCGCTTTACGACGGCACCCGCCGAAGCGGTGCAGTTTCTACTCAAAAAAATCGGACGCCAAATCGAAGAGATCGACGCCTTCGAGATCAACGAAGCCTTTGCGGCTTCCTCCCTTGCCGTAAACCGAGAATTGAACATCGACCCCAAGCGTGTCAATCGCCGTGGGGGCGCGGTCGCCCTGGGCCATCCCATCGGGGCCAGTGGTGCCCGTATCTTAACAACCCTTATTCATCTGCTGGAAGATCACAACCTTCAACACGGTATCGCCTCACTCTGCATCGGTGGCGGCGAAGCGGTTGCACTACACATCGAACGGAAATAGGAGACTGTATGGGATTTAAAATTGTCGGGATTGTCGGCGCGGGTCAAATGGGAAGCGGTATCGCCCAGGTCGTTGCACAGATGGGAACAGATGTCATTCTTTTCGACCTGGAGCATCACATTTTAGAACATGCCCTCGCCCACATCACACAGCACCTCGATCAGGCTGTCGAAAAAGGGAAACTGACGGATTGGGTCCGAGAGAAAGCACTCAAGAATTTAAAGATCTCGACGCGCTTCGAAGAATTGGGGCAAGCCGACCTCATCATTGAGGCCGTACCGGAAAAAGAAGAGATTAAGCTGGAAACCTTTGAGAGCCTAGACGACATCTGCAAAGAAGGCACCCTATACGCGACCAACACCTCTTGCCTCCCTGTAACCCGCTTGGCCTCAGCCATACACCGGCCCGACCGCTTTATCGGCTTGCATTTTATGAACCCCGTGCCGCTCATGCCCTTGGTCGAAATCGTCCGGGCCTGGCAAACGTCCGACGAAACTTTCGAACAAGCAAAACAATTCGTGGAAAAGCTCGGGAAAACCGCAGTTGTTTCCAAGGACTACCCCGGCTTCATCGTTAATCGGATTTTAATGCCCATGATCAACGAAGCCGTCTACACCCTTACCGATGGGGTCGCATCGGCAGAAGAAATCGACATCGCCGTGAAGCTCGGTGGCAACCACCCCATGGGCCCCTTGGCCTTGGCCGACATGATCGGACTCGATGTCTGCCTCGATGTTATGGAAATCCTATACGCCGAATTTAGCGACAGTAAGTACCGGCCCGCGCCCCTGCTCCGAAAATATGTCGAAGCCGACTGGCTGGGTCGAAAAACGGGAAAAGGCTTCTATTCATATCCCAAGGGAGAAAATAAATCCGAAACGCCCGCCCCTTAACGCGTTTTTTCGGAGTACCGTAATCCATGAACTTTCATCCCACCGAAGAACAAGACATGGTGGTTCGGATGGTCCGGACATTTGTTGAAAAAGAAGTCACTCCCGTGGCCTCCGCTTTAGACCATGCGTGCACCTTTCCCGAAGCGCTCGTTAAACAACTCGGCGAAATGGGATTAATGGGTGCCTTCATTCCCAGCGAATTCGGCGGCTCCGGCATGGACCTCCTGAGCTATGTCTTCGCCATGGAAGAAATCTCAAAGGCCTGGGCCTCACTCGGCGTAATCATGACAGTGAATAACTCCCTCGTCTGTGATCCCATCCACCGCTTTGGAAATGCCGATCAAAAAGAGCGCTTTCTTAAGCCGCTCGCACAAGGAAATAAACTGGGTTGTTATGCTTTAACCGAGGCCGGTGCGGGATCGGACGCGGGGGCGATTGCAACGCAGGCTATTTCAGATGGAGACGACTATATTCTCAAGGGGAGCAAGCGATTTATCACCAACGGCAAGCATGCCGACATCGCCCTTGTTTACGCCGTTACGGATGCGGCCCTCGGCAAAAAAGGCATCTCCGCCTTCATTGTGGAGACATCCAGGCCCGGCTTCATCGTTAGCAAAACGGAAGAAAAGATGGGGCTACACGGTTCCGATACGGCAGAACTTGTCTTTCAAGACTGCCGTGTACCGAAAGAAAATTTGCTGGGCACAAAAAACGCCGGATTTAAAATCGCCTTAGCGACTTTGGATGGCGGTCGAATTGGCATCGCCGCACAAGCCCTTGGCATCGCCCAAGCTTGCCTGGAAACCGCGGTCGCCTATGCCAAGGAGAGAGAACAGTTCGGAAAGGCCATAGCCGAATTTCAAATGATCCGCTGGATGATCGCCGACATGCAGGTGGAAATCGACGCCGCACGCCTCTTGATCCATCGTGCCGCTTGGTTGCGTCAAACGGGCAAGCCCATGACCCTGCAGGCCGCACAAGCGAAACTTTATGCTTCGGAAATGGCAAATCGTGTCGCCTATAAAGCGGTACAAATCTTCGGCGGATACGGATACATGAAAGAGTTCCCCGTCGAACGTTTTTATCGCGACGCTCGCATCACCACGCTTTATGAAGGCACCTCGGAAATTCAACGGATCGTCATCGCACGATCTTTGCTGCAAACAAACTGAGTTCTTTCGTTGAAAAAAAAACATAAAGAACGAAAAGCCCGCTTCACCAATCTCTCCGGCATTGAGATCGACCCGCTCTATCGCGAGCCCCAAAAAAAACCTCTCGCCAAGCCGGGGAAATACCCTTTTGTCCGAGGCATCTATCCGAGCATGTACCGGGGCCGGCTTTGGACCATGCGCCAATTCGCCGGCTTTGGCTCCGCCGCAGACACCAACACGCGCTATCACTATCTCCTAAAACAGGGACAGAACGGCCTTTCCGTCGCCTTCGACATGCCCACCCTCATGGGCTACGATTCCGACGATCCCTTATCTTTGGGCGAAGTCGGAAAATGCGGTGTCGCAATTGACACTGTCGAAGACATGGCCCGGCTTTTTCATAAAATCCCGCTCGACCAGGTGAGTACGTCGATGACCATCAACGGCCCCGCCATTGTGCTTTTTGCCATGTACCTCGTCGTCGCCGAGGAACAAGGGATCTCCTTCGATCAACTCCGAGGGACGCTGCAAAACGATATCCTCAAGGAATACATCGCACAAAAAGAGTGGATTGCGCCGCCGAGACCTTCGCTTAAGCTCATCAACGACACCCTTCGCTTCTGTGTCGAGTCGGCGCCGCTTTTTCACCCCATCAGCATCAGTGGCTACCACATTCGCGAAGCGGGTTCGACCGCCGTTCAAGAACTGGCCTTCACTCTTTATGACGGCCTCACCTATGTCGAATCGGCAATCGCTGCCGGTTTAAAGGTGGACGATTTCGCACCCCGGCTTTCCTTCTTCTTTAATGCCCATAACGATTTTTTCGAGGAAATCGCCAAATACCGCGCAGCGCGCAGACTCTGGGCGACAGAAATGAAAAAGCGCTTTCAGACACGGGACCCCCGTTCGCTGGCCCTCCGCTTTCACACACAGACGGCGGGCTGCACCCTCACAGCTCAACAACCACACAACAACATCGTTCGCGTCGCGCTCCAGGCCTTGGCCGCGGTTTTAGGCGGCACACAATCATTGCACACCAATTCCATGGATGAAACCCTGGCCCTCCCTTCAGAAGCGGCGGTAAAAATCGCCCTTCGAACCCAACAGCTTATTGCGCACGAATCGGGCGTCACGGATACGGTGGATCCCCTTGGTGGCTCCTATTATCTTGAAGCCTTGACTGACCGAATGGAAAAAGAAGCCCGTGTTTATTTTAAAAAGCTCGACACGATGGGCGGAATGGTCGCGGCCATCGAGGCTGGTTATCCGCAAGCGGAAATCCATCGCGCGGCCGTCAACTATCAACGCGAAATCGATCATAAAGCGCGTTTGATTGTTGGCCTCAATGCCTTCGAAGAAAATGAGGAGACGTCCCTTCCGATTTTGAAAATTTCGCAGGCGACCGAAAAAAGCCAGATCTCTCGCTTAAAAAAGATAAAGAACGGACGGGACGACAAAAAACTAAAAAGGAGCTTGAAGCGACTTTCCCGCGCCACCAAAGAAGACGCCGACCTCATGCCCTTTGTCCTTGACGCGGTCCGGGCCAGAGCCACCGTCGGCGAAATGACGACGATCTTTAAAAAGATCTACGGAAATTACCGGGAAAAAACGGTATTTTAAGGTTTTTACTTTCAATATAAAAATCGCCGCATTCCGCTCAACATGCACGCCAAACGCATCGCTTCCAAGGCAATCAAATTTAGAATAAATAATAACGGCAAGCTCAAGTTGCCCAAACATGGAAGCTGTGAGATTTCGATCTAAAAGATATTTTGACTTCTTTTTCAGCCTATGCCATATTGCCTCATCCGACAAAAATGTAAGGGGTCTTCGGGCTAAAAAATATGAAAGGCTGGTTCCTCACCGGACAAATCGATAACGAAACATCGACGCGAAAGTTACGTGTTTCGCCTCTGCCTTTTATCATCGGTCGACAATCCGGACTCGATTTACATATCCATTCCAACAACGTCTCACGACATCATGCCGAAATTTTAGAGATGGACGGCCGCCTCATTCTGAGAGATTTAAACAGCACCAACGGCAGCTTTATCAATCACAACCCCGTCCATGGAGATGCCCAGCTTAAAGCTGGAGATATCCTCCACATTGCAGATGTCGAACTGCGCCTGAGCCACGAGACCCTATTAACAGGAAGCGGAACCGAGGACACGGAAAGAAACATTGAGGGCTTGGCCGATAATCTACCGGTGGGCTCGGTCGAACTCGAAGAAATGATCGCAGCGAAGCGGATCTGCTCTTATTTTCAGACCATTTACAGCGCGAAAGAAGAGCGCCCCTTCGGCTATGAGATCCTGGGACGCGGCAAACACCCCAAACTCCCAAAAGCCCCGGCCAAGCTTTTTAAGGTCGCTGAGGGTGCAGGTCTGGAGATCGGCTTGGTCGAGCTCCTCCGTTTTGACGGGCTCGAACGCGCCGAGGCCTCCGGGTCGTCTTTACGTTTTTTTATCAACATCCACCCCGAAGAACTCAAAGATCCAGCCCGTCTTTTAAGATCGCTCCAAAAAGTACGTCAGGCCTTTCCCAATCCGCGACTCGTTTTAGAAATTCATGAGAAAGGGGTCACGGATTTGAATGTAATGAAAATGCTGCGTTTTCGTTTAAAGGCAATGGGAATCGGTTTGGCCTACGATGACTTTGGTGCCGGACAAGCCCGAATATTGGAGTTGGCCGAAGCACCGCCCGATTATTTAAAATTCGATATCGCGCTCATTAAAAATATACATCGATCAAGCGCACGCAAAGAAATGGTCGCCATGCTCCTGCAATTATCGAAAAACCTAAAAATTAAAACCCTGGCCGAAGGGGTAAGCAATCGGCAAGAATCTGATACCTGTCGAGCCTTGGGTTTCGATTTTCTACAAGGCTATTATTATCACCGTCCCGCCGCAGTCCCCCAATTTCATCTTGAAAAATAGGCAAATCAGTCCCTGATTATCTTTGTTGTCGCAAAGATGTTAATTGTTCATCCTTAGTTTTGAAACAACAATCTCTGCTAAAAATAATATTCTAGCCCCGTACTGTAGACAACATCTGTCTTCTGAACCGACTGGGGCGGCTTACTGTCGTGTACGATATCGAGTGAAAGCTTTAAGAGAAAACGTTCCGACATTTTTACAGCTAAAGTCGCTTCTTCAAGAATACGATAATCCGTACCTCGGTCAAATCGAGGTTGATAATAGGTTGTACTCAGAAAGTGCACCTGTTCGTTCATCTGTAGTTTATAGCTCAAAGCCGTACTCAGCCGCCAAAATCGAGTCGTTCCATCATCCGTCACTCCGAACTGATCATCCAGTTTCTCAACCACATAAAAGGCCCCAAGATTGAAATAAACCGCATGACGCTTCGGTACTTCGCTCAATGTAAATCTTTGTCCAAGACCAATGAGGCCTCGAAAAGAAAGTCGAGAAAATTCATTCGTTTCGCCTTGAAGATAGTATTCATCGGCACGCCACGAGGTGCGTTGATGAATATGACGGGCGTGAAAAAAGGACGTATTGGTATCCCGCTTTCCCGCGCTTTCTCCATAGGCATAGCGTAAAATCGCGAAATTCGTAATGGCTTTTTTCACCCATTGCAGACGAGCGCCTGTTGTCCCGCTGGTTTTATCTGTATTCCCCGAACTCCCTCCGAAGCTAAGTTCCGCTTGACCACTCCAGCCTTCAACCGGCTTTATTGTTCGCATATTTTCAATATTGACGATGGCCTGGGCTTCAAGAGCCCCCCATAAACATGAAAGGAGAATGAGTAGAAGGCTTATCTTTTTCATTGATACTCCAAATAAAAAAAGGAGGAAGCACTGCCCTACGCAATGGCCTCCTCAATCGATTCATTATCGAAAGGAACTAAATAAAAACGACGATGAATAAGGAAAAAACAGAATAACCGATGGTTGCCGCCTATTCAACGGCATAAGACCCTAATCGAAAAACCGGATCATGATAATCGCGATTTGAGTTGATCGTTTTTTAGGTATTTCGGGCCAGCGACTTAGCGGACTTCGCCTTTCCGGTTACACCCGCTGTTAATGTAAACCGCATTGCTTCGTCCATGCTCATGTTTAAAGGCCGAACGGCCTGTTTCGGCAAGAGTACTGCGTAGCCCCCCACCATGTAACTCATCGGAAGATAGACCAAAACCTTCCCCTCTTCTCGTAGTTCTTCAGGCAGGCGCTCCGGTATCGCTTGCGTGACAAATCCGATCACTTGCATATCGGTATTCCCTATTGTCACCGCAACCACCTGTTTAAATTCTTTCTTGGATGTGGGAGAAAAATAATCGAAGAAGTCTCGAATGGCGCGATAGATCGATTTAATCAAAGGCATGCGGTACAGAAGTTGTTCCCCGAAGGAAAAGAAACGTTGCACTACATAAGTCCGCATTAATAAACCGATTAAAAATATTACGGACAAGCCCGCGATCACACCCATGCCGGGACGATAAAAGGCATCCGGAAGGACCCACTGAATCATCCTGCCCAAAACCGCTTCCGCAGAAAAAGCCAACCAATAAAGGAGATACAGGGTTAACATGATCGGTAGGATGGTAACCAAGCCCACGAGCATATTTCTTCCAATGAATCTAAACATCTACAAGTACTCCATTTCGATTGTGACGCATCAGGGCAGCTTAAGCTCAGGAAACCTGTATAAAGCATTCTGGGCCGTTTCGCAATGCCTGTCTGCATAGAACGCATTTACAATAAGATCGCGTTAACGGAAGATTAGGGTCCATGACCCAATAAAAGCCTATTGCTTTAAGTCAGTCAAGCCCGACATTATTCAAGAGCTTTAGCACAAGAGGATCGGGGGATTACGCCGCAAGGCAAGAAAAGTCAAACCAGGAACCGTTTGACAAGAGAAATGCGACTATGTTTTGTTAGTATCGTACACTTATTTAGAGGCTGTCACACTGTTGGGGCCATTGGCCGAGTTAACAATCAACGAGGAGAATCAAAATGAAACAGAGGATCGGTTTTAAGATCGTAGGTATCTTTGGTATGTTTTTACTTCTCTTGACAGCAAATATTGCGCAAGCTGGGGGAGCAAAACCCCTGGACGCACCTGCGGGAGCCGCCGGAGCCATGCACAACGCGGAAGGCATTAAACATTACAACATGGGAAAATGGGACAAAGCAGAGATGCATTTCATGGAAGCCGCTAAGGAAAACGGCAAGCTTGCGGAAGCCCACTATAATCTTGCGCTTTCACTCGACAAGCAAGGTCGACATCGCGACGCAACAAAACATTTTGGAGAGGCCAACAAGCTGGGCGCAGACAATCCGGCAATCGCCAATTCAGAAATTCTAAAGAAACACCTCGGAATGTAAACACCCTGCCTTGAGTCAATCACTTTATAAAAAAAGCGACCCTTTCCAAACATCGGAAAGGGTCGCTTTTTAATTTCTAGCTAAAAAATATCGGTATTCACAGGGACAAAAAGCTTATGCCGAGCGCTTTGCACCCTTGAGCATCTTCGTCGCTTTACCCTTAGTCGTGGCTTTTTTGCCTTGGTGCCAAGAGACCAACAGAGAACTGGCGATAAACCAGGAAGAATAGGTTCCGATAAGAACACCTATAATCATTGCGAGGGAAAAATCGTGCACCACCTCACCGCCAAAAAAATAAAGGGCTAAAAGGGCCAGGAAAGTCGTTAAACTGGTAATCAATGTTCTTGAAAGGTTGTCGTTAATCGAACGGTTAATTACGGATTCGAAAGACTCTTTCCTCCGTCCTTTTAGGTTTTCACGGATACGATCGAAAATAACGACGGTATCATTCAAAGAATAACCGGCGATGGTGAGAAGTGCAGTCACAACCAAAAGCGTAATTTCTTTATTCATTAGAAAAAAAATGCCCAAAACAACAAAAACATCATGAAAGGTCGCAATCGCCGCGGCAATCCCAAATCGAAATTCGAAACGAAAAGCGATGTACGCGATAATCAATACCAATGAAAAGAAAATGGCATTGATGGCATCGCCCTGAAGCTTTTTCCCGATGGTGGGCCCGATCTCCGTACTACTTTCTATGGTAAAGGTGTTGCCGGAGAAAGCGGAAGAAAAGATCTCCTTAATCTCCGTCCGTGTGTTCTTCTCGGTTATATCTCGCGCCTTCATGCGGATAATCAGTGTATTCTCCGACACCACTTCTTGAAGCTCGGCATCTTTAATTCCCCCTGACTCCAAAGCGCGCCGCGCGGCATCAATCTGAATCGGCGAATCGAATTTTAACTGCACCGCAGCACCGCCAGCGAAATCGATTCCGAGGTTTCCGCCCCCGCGGGCGATCTGTATCAAAGCCAGCAGACCCAAGGCAACCAGAATCACAGAAAGAAGATAAAAAGACTTTCGTTTACCGACGAAATCAAATGTCGTTTCTTTAATAAATGTAATCATTGCATCCTTTTCAAGCGTATCGGCATGAAGGCATTATACACTTAAGCGCTCCATTCGTTTTCTGCCGTTTAGATAATCGTAAACCACTTTCGTTCCGATCAAGGCCGTAAAGAGGTTGATGGAAACGCCAAGCCCTAGGGTGGCTGCAAAACCTCGAATCGGGCCGGTCCCGAACATAAATAATGAAAATGCGGTAATCAAGGTGGTGACGTTAGAATCGAAAATAGAACTGAAGGCTTTGTCGTAACCCGCGTCGATGGCAAGCCGCACGGGCCGACCCGCACGCAACTCATCCCGAATACGTTCAAGGATCAGGACATTGGCATCCACCGCCATGCCGATCGAAAGGATAATGCCCGCGATACCCGGAAGCGTTAAAGTCGCATTCAAGGTCGCCAAACCACCGATCAGCAAGATCACATTTAAGAGCATCGCAAAGACGGCCAGCAATCCCGAAAGACGATAATAAAATACCATAAAGGCGATGACCAAAAGCGTGCCTAAGAGGGCCGCCTGTATGCCTTTTTGTATGGAATCGCTTCCCAAGGAAGGGCCGACGGTGACATTTTGAAGAATGGTCACCGGTGCGGGCAAGGCCCCCGCCCGAAGAATAAGCGAAAGATCGCTGGCTTCCTGATTCGTAAAGTCGCCGTTGATTTGCGCACGGCCTCCACTGATCTTCTCTTGGATTCGCGGTGCCGAATAAACCGTATTGTCCAGCACTATGGCGAGGCGTTTTTGGATATTGGCTTCACTGACCTTCTCAAACAAGCGGGCACCGGCTGCGTCAAAGGTAATCGAGACGTAGGGCACATTAAATTCATCGAAGGCAACACGCGCATCGGTGAGCAAGTCGCCCGTCAAGACTGCGGGCTCTCTAACCAGAAAAGGCCGCTTCGTGACTTCGCCCGAATCTTTGTTTTCGATCCGCTCGAAAAGAATCGCTTCGTTCTTTTCGAGTCGATCCTGAAAGCGCGCCAGAAATTCCGCTTCTTCCTCCGCAGGAATCTGATCCGGAAAGTCGGTTAAAATCGTAGACGACTCGTTGAGCAACTTAAATTCTAGCAAGGCCGTTTTACCGATCAAATCGATGGCGCGGTCGGCATCACTGATTCCTGGAAGCTGAATCAACAATTGATTGGCGCCTTGTTTTTGGATCAAGGGTTCCGATACGCCAAATTCGTCTACGCGATTCCGAATGGTTTCCAAGGCTTGAAGGGTCGCGTTTTCGAGGATGCGTTCCACCTCGGCGGTGCGCAAAGACAGAACCCGCCTTCCGGGCACGCTGCTTTCGGCGACCAGCATGGGGAAGTTATCCTCCACCAGTTCGCTAACCTTTTCGTCGCTCTCGGCAGAAAAAGACAGATGAAGTTCTCGCGCCTCTCTCGTCAAAACGAAGTCTGCGATCTTTTCTTCCTCCAATGCGGCGGACAGTGAAGCGCGCGTCCGTTCGACGACAATATCCACCGCCTTTTCAACCTCAACTTCCATCACGAGGTGCATGCCGCCGCGTAAATCCAAGCCGAGCTTAACACCTTGATCCGGAAAAACCTTGCCCCACCAAGCGGGTAGCGACGAATAGATTGGCGTTGAAGGCAGAACGAAAAGAAGCGCAATAAACACGGCTGCAAGTATCGTTAGTAAACGCCCTTTAATTCCTTTTTTCACAATGCCGATCTCCTACTTCTCTTTGTCGTCATCTTTGAGTTCCTCAATATTTTTCCGTAAGACTTTCACGCGCACGCCTTCGGCCACCTGTATTGTAATAATCTTGTCTCCCAAGTTCGTCACCGTTCCAATTAAGCCGCCCATGGTAATCACTCGGTCGCCCTTCTTTAAAGCTTGAATCATTTCTTGCCGTTGTTTGGCCTTCTTCTGCTGAGGCCGGATCAACATGAAGTAGAAAATAACAAAGATCAGAATAAAAGGGGCAAAGGTCACGATCGGGTTGACCTGGGGCCCTCCGGATGCGGCCCCGCCTCCGGTCTGCGCGAAGGCCTCTGTAACTAAGCTTCCGAATAAAAACACAATTTCCTCCTTTTAGACGCCTTAGGCAACAAGCGTCCGTTGCTGGTAGAAGCTTTTCCGAAAACGATTAAGTGCCCCTTGGGTAATCGCCTGCCGGAGATTGGACATAAGCGTGAGATAATAATACAAATTGTGCAATGTATTCAAGCGGATCGCCAAAAGCTCTTTGGCCATGAATAAATGCCGCAAATACGCCCTCGAAAAATGGCGGCAGGTATAGCAGCCGCAGGTGCTGTCTAAGGGCGCATCCTCTTCAGTATAGCGCGCATTTTTAATATTGATTTCCCCATGCGCCGTAAAAAGGGAGCCGGTGCGGGCATGGCGTGTTGGCAACACGCAATCGAAAAGGTCAATCCCACGACAAACGGCCTCGACCAAGTCTTCGGGCTTACCGACCCCCATGAGGTAACGCGGCTTCTCCTCTGGAATGAGGGGCACGGCACCTTCCAAGACCTTGAGCATCTCTTCCTGAGGCTCGCCGACGGAAAGTCCGCCGAGGGCCAGTCCATCGAAGCCGAGGTCCAGGAGGCCTTCCACACCTTTTTGCCGTAAATCCTCAAAAAAACCGCCTTGGATAATACCGTATAGAAACTGGCCTTCACGGTGATGGGCCCGCTTCGAACGCGCCGCCCAGCGAAGTGTCAGATCGAGCGAAGTGTCCGTTGTTTGATAATCCGATGGATAAGGGAGGCATTCGTCAAAGGCCATGATAATGTCCGCGCCCAGGGCCGATTGGATTTCGATCGAGCGTTCCGGGCTAATCATATGCCTCGATCCATCAATATGCGATTGAAAGCGGACGCCTTCTTCGTTAATTTTCGTCAAGCCATTGAGGCTAAAAACCTGGTAGCCTCCGCTATCGGTTAAGATGGGACCCGTCCATCCCATAAAACCATGCAGGCCGCCCCGGCGTGCCACCATCTCGTGTCCCGGCCTCAAATAAAGATGGTAGGCGTTGCACAAAATCATCGCTGCGCCAAGCCCCTGGAGATCTTCCGGGCTCATGCCCTTCACGGACCCCGCCGTCCCGACTGGCATGAATGCAGGGGTGTCGATATTGCCATGCTGCGTTCGAATTCTGCCCAGTCTTGCTGGACCTTCATTTGAAGACAGCAGGACCTCAAAGTGCGGGCCCGATAAAGCCCCGGGTTTTAAAGTCTGCGTACTGGCTGTCGGTTCATCCTTATTCATACGATTCCAACACGATTTTTGAACATCATCCGCTTACATCCGTTCCGGTGCTGTAATGCCCAAGAGATCGAGCCCATTTTTCAGGACAATACGCACGGCGGCGATCAAGACCAATCGCGCATGGGTTTGCGCACGGTCTTCCGTCACGACGCGGCATTTAAAGTAATAACTATGCAGCATCCCCGCCAGGGCCTGTAAATAAAAAGTGATCCGATGCGGTTCCAGGGCTTCCGCCGCGCCACGGATCATTTCGGGATACTGCGCCAGCTGTTTGATCAAGGCCCGTTCTTCATCTAGATTCAAGGACCTTAGATCTTCAAGCTTCGTCTCCTGAATGGTCTTGCTTAAATCCCACCCTTGTTCTTCCGCCACGCGGACAATGCTGCACAGACGGGCATAGGCATATTGGACATAGTAAACGGGGTTTTCGTTCGAGGCCTTTTTCGCCAGTTCCAAATCGAAGTCGACAGCGGTGTCGGAACGCCGCATCAAAAAGAAAAAGCGGGTCGCGTCCACACCTACCTCGTCGATCACCTCTTGGAGCGGTACAAAATCGCCCGCCCGCTTCGACATTTTTACGGCAACGCCCTCTCGGAGGAGGTTCACCAACTGATGCGTGATCACCGTCAGCCGGTCGGGTGCATAGCCCATCGCCGCAACCACCGCCTTCAGCCTTCCAACATAGCCATGATGGTCTGCCCCGAGGATGTTGATCACACGGTCGTAGCCCCGTTCGAACTTATTTCGGTGATAGGCCACATCGGAGGCAAAGTAGGTTTTCCTGCCATCGCTTTTAATCACGACGCGATCCTTGTCGTCGCCATATTTCGTGGTGGAGACCCAGGTTGCCCCTTCTTCCTGATAGAGCATGCCTTTCGATTTCAGTCGCGCCAGCGCGGCATCGACTTCTTTCTTCTCGTGGATCTCTCTTTCAGAAAACCAGGTATCGAAATCCACCCCAAATCGATCAAGCACTTCCCGGATCCAGCCGATAATTGTTTCATAACTGTAAGAGATGAAAACCGGAAGATGCTTAGTTTCTGTTCCCTGAAGATAAGCCTCACCATCCCGTTCCTTGAGTTTTTTCGCGATATCGATAATATAGTCGCCTTGGTAGCTTTCTTCGGGAAGCGTGACTGTTTCGCCGAAAAGTTCGCGGTAACGTAGATAAGTCGAACGGCCCAGCAATGTCATCTGCACGCCGATGTCGTTGAGGTAATATTCCCGCGACACCCGGTAGCCCACGGCGGTAAGGAGGTGGCCCAAGGCGTCGCCCAAGGCCGCTGAACGGCCGCTGGCCACATGGAGCGGCCCGGTTGGGTTGGCACTTACGAATTCGATATGCACTTTCTTATTTTCACCTAAATCGCAGTGGCCATAGTTGCTCCGCTCGCGATGCACGGTTAAAAGACTTTCCAGCCAAAACTGCTGAGTCATATAAAAATTAATGTATCCCGGTCCGGCGACCTCGATCTTTTGGACGGCATCCGAACGGCCTTCGAGGAGGGAAACCAGCTCCGCAGCCACTTCGCGCGGGGCCTTTTTTTGGGTCTTGGCTAAGGAAAGCGCCAGGGTCGTGGCAAAGTCCCCTTGGTCTTCACGCTTTGGCACTTCCAACACCAAGGGCGGACGCTCGGTATCTTTCAAAAACCCCTTTTCACGGGCTTCAGCAAGGGCATTCTCCAAGAGCGCTAATAAAACGGTTTTCAATCAGATCCCTTTATTCAAAAAAAGAACGGTTTTTTCAGGCCAAGAACGAGGCAAACGATGTAGTATAGGCTCACAAAAATAAATGTCAACTTGAATTGCGACTTTCAAAAAAGTTTGCTATATCATAGCTATTCGACACAGGGTTCGGCATGAGAAAACAAATATACTGGTTTCATAAGGACTTATCCCTTAAAAACCAACAAATGACATCTGAGGAAATCGTGTAATGCCAGGCAATAAGGATATCAGCCGCTGTCCCTGGGTCGACCTGTCTAAGCCCGACTACATCGACTATCACGATAAGGAATGGGGCGTCCCGCTTCACGACGACCGTTTGCTCTTCGAATTTCTCACCCTCGAAGGGGCGCAAGCCGGATTAAGCTGGTACACCGTGCTTCGCAAACGCGAAAACTATCGCAGCGCCTTCGATCGTTTCGATCCTAAGAAGATAGCCCGTTACAAAGAGAAAAAAATTGCCGCTTTGATGGGCGATGCCGGGATCATCCGCAACCGGCTAAAAATACAGGCCACCGTAAATAATGCCGCACGATTTTTGGAGGTGCAGGCGGATTTCGGAAGTTTTGACCATTATATCTGGCACTTCGTCGGCGGCAGGCCGATAGTAAATAGACTCAAAAAGATTGAAGATTATCCGGCAACAACAAAAGAATCCGACGCGTTGAGCAAAGACCTTCGACGGCGCGGCTTTAAATTTATCGGCTCGACCATTTGCTACGCCCATATGCAGGCGACAGGCATGGTCAATGATCATAGCCTTGATTGCTTCCGCAGAAAAGAGATCATCGCTTTATATCCCTGAAGGTCTTAAGGAGAATTCGTGCCGAATACCCTTGCTCATATCGGCCTCCACGGCCTTGCCACAAAAGCTGTTTTTCCTAAGGTTGACCTCAAATGGATCTACCTGGGCGCCATACTCCCCGATCTGCCTTGGATCTTGCAACGCATCGTCCGAATCCTCGCACCCGGAATCGATCCCTTAGATCTTCGACTTTATGCCATCGTACAGGCCTCCCTCTTTTTTTGTCTCATTTTAAGCGCGGGGCTTGCCCTTTTTTCCACCTTTCCCCGTCAAAGCTTTATCGTCCTTGGGACAGGATCGGCCTTCCATCTCTTCCTCGACATCCTTCAGCACAAATGGGCGAATGGGGTTCATTTTTTCGCCCCCATCTCTTGGCGGCTCAGCCACTTCGGCTTGGTCTGGCCGGAAAGCCTCCCCACCTACCTGGTGACCGCTTTCGGTCTTGGCTACTGCTTGTTTTATTGGAGCGCTTCCCTGCGAAGCCCCTTTCCACTGAGCTTCAAGAACAAGAAAAAAGTACTTGCCGGCCTGGCCTTGCTCCTGCTCTACCTCCTAGTCCCTTTCGCTCTGCTTGATGGACCTGAAGCGCAAGATAACCATTTTGTTAAAACGCTACGCGCTTATGAAGACCGGCCCGGTAAAATCATCGAAATGGATCGCGCCGATTACGAACACCATCCAAAGGGCGGGACAATCCGCACCTTTAGCGGAGAGGGCTTCGCGGTCGAGGGTTTACAGCTTAACGACTCAAGCGCCGTTTCAATTCGCGGTGTCTTTACCGAAAAAAATCGGGTCCGCGTTCAGGACTATCACATTCACTCCCGCTTTCGCGACTGGGCTTCATATCTCGGATTAAGCCTCATTGCTTTCATTTGGCTCATCTCCCTGTATCGGGAATATCTAGAATTCATCGAAAAAAGAAAAAAGCCTCTTTAAATTTAATTTTCAAATTGATAGAATGAGCAGGTTATGAAGTTATCTCACTTGGGTATCTCCTTGCTCATTAAGATCGCTTTTCTTGCATTGGTTGTTTGGTTTGCTCAACGGATGGGTGTGTCTTTCTTTTAATTTTTTAGGAGCCATGGACAGTTTTCGTAAAATTAAAACCCTTTTAAAAAGCAAGCCCACCCTCGAAGGCGCGGGCGTGCGACTAAAAAGGGTTTTTGGACACCCCGAGCTCCCCCTGCTCGATCCCTTTTTATTGATGGACGATTTTCACTCCGACAATCCCGACGATTACATGGCTGGATTTCCGATGCATCCGCATCGTGGTATCGAAACGATCACCTACGTCCTACAGGGTAAAGTGCAACACCGTGACAGCATGGGCAACAGCGGCACCATCGAAAGCGGCGATCTACAATGGATGACGGCGGGTTCCGGAATCATTCATGAAGAAATGCCCCAAGAAACGGCTTCGCTTTGGGGTTTTCAACTCTGGGCCAACATCCCTTCGAAAAACAAAATGATGGCGCCACGTTATCAGGAAATTAAGGCATCGGAGATCCCGACCGTTTCCCCGAAGGATCAGGTCCAAATCAAAGTCATTTGCGGCAATTTAAACGGCATCCAAGGGCCGATTAAAGATATTGTCACCGATCCCGAATACCTCGATATTTCGCTTCAAGCCCATACGAGGTTCAAACACCCGGTTAAGGAAGGGCACACTTGCTTTGCCTATGTGATGCAGGGTGAGGGCTATTTCGATGCGGAAAGGAGCCAAGCGATTTCGCCTGAACATTTGGTGCTCTTCGACACAGGAAATCGTATTCAAGTTACGACGGAAGAATCGGCGCTGCGCTTCTTGCTGATTTCCGGAAAACCCATCCAGGAACCCATCGCCTGGGCCGGGCCCATCGTAATGAACACACAGGAAGAATTAGACATCGCTTTTCAGGAATATCGCTCCGGCACCTTTATTAAAGCTTGAGCGCCCGCTTATCGCCTCTGTCCTCTATTGGTCTTTCCATACTTCATTTTTCGACCCGCCTTTACATACATCTCATATCACTTACCGTCGCCTGGGGCCCAAAAGCACGGAAGCGCTCATCAAGAAAAATCCGGCGATTACCCCCCAAGACCGGATGAGATCCCACTGAACTGCCCAGAAGTAACAGCCGACCATGAAGAAAAGTTTTAGGCCATAGAAAAAATGGGTCTTGTGTTTAGCGGAAGGGTCAAGCATCCGTTTCTGAAACATCCGGTGGAGACTCCTGAAATGCCCCATGCCCAAAAGTCCTCCGAGAAGCAAGGACAAACTGTATGGTCGGGAAAAAATGAGCATGGATAGGCTTCCAATGACGACGATGAGGGCGCTGCTTATTTCCATGCGCCGTAGGAGGGCATTGCTTTTCGTGAGAAATTGTTCACGATCGATCGCGGGCGCGTTTTCGGGACGCGAGTTCATTTAGGCCTTTTTGAAGGCCTCGAATACGGCCTTGACCGTCGCATCGATGTCGGCGGGACTATGGGCTGTTGAAAGAAAGAGGGCCTCGAATTGGGAAGGAGGAAAGTAGACGCCTCTTTCCAAAAGGGCGAGGAAAAACCGTCCAAAACGTTTGGTGTTGGAACGAAGGGCGCTTTGGTAATCCACCACCCTACTTCGGTTGAAAAATAGGGTCATTTGCGACCCCACCCTGTTAATCTGAATTTGAACCTTGGCCTTTTTTGCGGCCGCTTTAATACCATCTTCAAATGCTGCTGCTCGGACCTCCAATTTTTCGTAGAGACCAGGGGCGCCCAACAATTGAAGGGTTTGAATCCCGGCGGCCATGGCCAGTGGATTCCCAGACAGCGTCCCCGCTTGATAGACCGGACCGAGCGGGGCAACCTGCGCCATAATTTCCCGTTTTCCTCCGTAGGCCCCGACAGGCAGCCCGCCGCCAATGATCTTACCTAAGCACGTCAGGTCAGGACGAACACCGTAGCGCTCCTGCGCCCCACCGGCGGAAGCCCGAAAGCCGCTCATGACTTCATCGAAAATGAGGAGCGTTCCGAAGGGCTTAGTCAATTCCCGGAGACCGGGTAAATACCCGTCGTGGGGGACAATCGTGCCCATGTTACCGGGAACCGGTTCGATGATGATACAAGCGACCTGATTCCCGATGGATTCAAGCGTCTTCCTGACGATGGCCAAGTCGTTATAGGGCAACGTGATCGTATCGCGGGCCAAGTCGGGTGGAATACCGGCGGAATCGGGAATGCCCAAGGTCATTGCGCCTGAACCGGCTTTCACGAGAAGGGAATCGACATGACCGTGGTAGCAGCCCTCGAACTTGATAATTTTGTTCCGATTTGTATAGCCACGGGCCAAGCGAATGGCACTCATCGTGGCCTCTGTTCCGGAATTGACAAAGCGCAGGCTTTCCATTAAGGGAAAGCGTTTTTGCACCAGTTCGGCGAGCCGCAGTTCCAAGGCGGTTGGCGCGCCAAAACTCGTGCCCAATGCGGCTGTTTTTTGAATGGCGGAGACCACTTTTGTATTCGCATGGCCCAGGATCATCGGTCCCCAGGAAAGGACATAGTCGATGAAACGATTGCCGTCGACATCGACGACCTTACTCCCCTTGGCCTTTTTGATGAAAAGTGGGTTTCCGCCCACCGCTTTAAATGCCCGGACCGGGGAATTCACCCCGCCGGGGATTCTAAGCATGCTTTCTTCAAATAATGCCGCCGATTTATCCCGTTTCATAGGCGGCCATTTTAGGGAAGGCCGTGGGACAAGTCAAGCCACTTGGGGCCGGACTTGAAGCTTCCGCCTGATCCTCTCCCTCAGATGCGGGTTTGGCGAAGGAAGCCCGCTTAAATCTCCTCAAAGAATCTTGACATTATATCGGCAATTGTTTAGGCTACGCCTAAGATCATCCGCCTAATGGACTTCTATTAAGGTTTAATTATTCTATCGGCCTTTCTCTAGACTAAAACAACTTTTATTAATCGAATTGGAGTATCATCGCTAATGCTAAATATGAGGCGCCAAGCCCTTCTATTTTTCAGTGTTTTTCTATTGTTGATCCAGCTCGTTTCGGTAAAACCCGTTTTTTCTGAAAACCGACCCAGCGTCATGTTCATGATTGCAGAACAAAATATCGGGCAAGAAATGATTATCTTTTGGTGGGGTTGGTTCAGTCGGGAAGTTGATTTTAAGACCCAAGAGGTTGACCTCAGCGTAGGTGAAACCATTCTCAAGGAGGCCTTTATCAATGAAGGCTTCGATGTGATCGATGTTTCGAACGTGTCTGAAAAAATCAAAGTATCTAAAGCCTATAAGATTGCCGACCTCACAAAAGATGCCGCAATTAATCTGGGTAAAGACGTGGGCGCCGATGTCGTTGTGAAAGGAAAAGTCATTGCCAAGCCCGGCCCTAAAAATGCCGGTAGTAATGTCGGAACCTATATCGCCGACATGACCGTCAGTGCTTTTCAGGTGAAAGACGGCCGGGTATTGGGCGCAGGCCGAGGACACGGCACGGCACGGCATATCTCCGAAATTACCGGGGGATCGCAAGCCATTGAACGCGCGGCTCAAGCGACGGCGAAAAAGCTCATTGAACAGATCAACAAAAAAATAACGAGATAAGACTTCGCAGATTACCGAATTCCCTATTCTCCAAATAAGGATTTCAGTTAAGAGAAAGGTTCGCATGATTCAAGTTCGCGCCCAGGCCCTTGTCGCGCTCGCGGTGATCGTTCTATTGCTCCCCGCTTGCGCGCCGAGAATGATTTCACGTCCGCCCAATCCCAGCAACCCCATTCGCCGCGTCGCTATTCTGCCCATGCTAAATAATGCCGACGATGTTGAAGCGCCCGACAGAGTGAGAGCCGCCTTTTTCGATCGCATAAAAAATTTTCACTACGATGTCCAAGACCTAAAGGAAACAAACCTAATCTTAAACGAACAAATGGGCATTACCTTGGGACGGCAACTTGATATGACGGCCCCGAAACAATTAGGCGATACACTGGGCGTCGACGGTGTTTTTTACGGCTTTCTCTTGGATTTCGACGAAACCACTTTGGGCGTCTCCAACACCTATAAGGTTCGCATCGGATGGAAACTCGTCAATACAAAAACAGGTCAAATCGCCTGGGGAAAAGGCGTTGCGGTCATGCGCGCCGAATCCATCGGCGGCATTGCGGGCCTCGGTTCATTGGAGACCGAGAAGGTCAACGCACTGCCCGGCTCCGCAGAACCCATGGTGGAAATGCCCGGCCTCGACCGGTGGATTTTAATGGAAAACAAAAGCGTCGATGCAACTGAAGGTTTGGTCATTGGCTTAGGCGGAAAATTAATCGGCGGCCTCATGGGAAACAGCCTGAAAAAGGAGATGGACTTTGCCTATCGGCGTCTTTTTTCGACCATGCTCACCGGACCAGGAGCGACGACTGTCGCCATAAGCGAATAAGGCCAAGACACGAAAGGTTATTTATTCAAGTTTTGAACAACACCATCTAAACAATCTATGAAAAAGGAGGCATGTTACAAAATGAGACGTACACTATCGCGTCATTATTTATCATCGTTTTTTATTCTCTCCCTCATTTTTTCCGGCTGCACCTCCATGGGCGGCGCGGTTAAAAAAGACGTTTCGTTGACGGACCAAACCGAAAAACTGGAAACCGCCGGTGCAAACTACACGGGGCCCCAATATACCATCGGGGTAATCACCCTATCGAATAAAACGCCGTCTAAAGTTTTAGGAATTGGCGAGGCAGCGACCGACATCTTAAGAACCTCCTTAAAACAAGCCGGACTCGAACCCATCATGCTCACATCCGACGAGTTGCAACAGCATGACAAAATGATTGAGCTGCAACAAAGCGGCATCGTGAAAACGGGCAAAAAGGATGCGGCAGAAGGCATGGATTCCATCGATTTTCGTGTCTCCGGCGCAATCACCTCCTATTCCGAACTCGATGAAGGGAGCAACCTCCTCCTCACCTCGACTAAAACGCAAATTGCCCGGGTCGGCGTGGATTATGCCCTGGTCGATATCGCCAGCGGCAAAACCCTGGTCGCCAAATCGGGCATGGGCGAATACCGAAAGAAGACACGGAAAGTTTTGGGTCTCGGCGACAAGTCCTCGGCCGACGTCAGCCTTCGGCAAGGTGCCCTACGCGACGCCATGAACAAAGCCGTCGAGGCAATGATTCTGGAATTAAGCAGCCGTCCCTTTCAAACCAACATCCTCTTGGTCGATGGCGACATCGTCATTTTCAAAGCCGGCACGAAATCGAAACTCGATTCGGGAACGCTTTTAGCGGTTTACCGGCCGGGAAAAGAATTAATCGATCCGGAAACAGGGCGCTCCTTAGGCCAACGCGAATCGCGGGTGGGCGAAATTAAACTTTCAAACCACCAAAACGATCGTGTCTCTGAAGGCAGCATCACAAAAGGCTCCGGATTTAAACGCGGAGATATCCTCAAGGTCGTCCAGTAAGCCAGCGATTCACTGGAATCTAACCCGACCCAGCGGGATTCGTTTTGCTGGGTCGGGAACATTCCCGGCCTTCGGGTTCTGAGGCCTTCCAGTGGAGATCGATCATTTTTCTTTTCGTTCTTCTCCCATTCGAATAAAGGAAACCACTCTTGCTCAAAGCAATTATTTTTGACTGTGATGGCGTCATTGTCGATAGCGAAGCGCATCACCTTAAAGCCTTTCAGATTGTGCTAGAAGAAGAAGGCATCGCGCTTAGTCAGTCGGATTATTTTAAAACCTACCTGGCGCTCGACGACAAAGGACTTTTCGAAAAAATACTAAAAGAGAACCATCGACCGGTCGATAATAAAATTCTAAAACGTCTGATCCTTCGTAAAATGCCTTTGTACAAAAAACTATCGGAAGAAACACTTTTCATATATCCGGGTGTGGTCGAGTTTGTCAAAAAAGCGGCAAGAAAGTATCGTTTAGCCATAGCCTCCGGGGCCTTTCGCGGAGAGATTAAAGCCGCGCTCGACAAAGGCGGCATTCGATCCGACTTTCCGATTATCGTCAGCGCCCAGGACGTTCGGAAAGGCAAGCCCGATCCTGAGGCCTACTTGACTGCACTTCAAAAGTTGAATACAATCCCCTCCGCTAAAGAAAAGATTCATCCAAGTGAATGCGTCGTAATCGAGGATTCTGTGCATGGTGTCGATGCCGCCCGTTCGGCCGGAATGAAATGTCTTGCAGTCACCAATTCCTATCCCTACGACCAACTTGAAAAAATCGCAGATCACGTCATCGACAGTTTGGCCGATATCGAGCCGAGCGATTTGGAATCCCTGATTAATCAATAAATCATTTAAAATATCGAATAATGGAGGTTCATCGATGAGAAAAAATGTTCTTCTCTTGCTTGTCGCGTCTGTGCTACTACAAGCAGGGATCAGCCTAGGAAGTGAAGGTCACGATAGTCACGGACCGGTCTCTGATCAAGTGATCCTTAAACAGCGTGACGCGCTTGCAAACAACACGAAAGGCAAAGGCTTCGGGCCTCAATCACCACGTGATATCGATTTAGACATCGGTAATAACGGTCGTCAATTCAACGATGCACCCGCGCATACAGAAATGAATCTCTGTAATATTCATTTTCACAAGAACGCTGAACACAAGGGTGGCGAGTTTAACCAGCATGCGGGTAATGGTGATGGTCAGGGATACCAGAGTGGCTATAAGTATTCGGGTAAACTCAGCGAAGCAGAGCTGGCGCCGTTTAAGATCCCAGGCAAACATGGGGGTCTTTCCTCGGGAGACACCATTGAAGTGCACTACGTTCACTCCACGGCACAGATCAAGCCAGGCCCAACCTTGGGTTCTTGTCTCAGTGAAGCAATCGGGAATCCTCAGTTGCGTGTTGAGACCCAGGTCTATGTTTTAGTCAATGACAAAAATGCGCTCGACTTTCGCGAATTGGCTAAACACGATCTGAAAAATGGCCTGCACCAGGCATTGAACATCCCAAAAAATACGGGCACTCCCGTTCAGTACGATGGATCCACGACAGGTCCGAGTTACAATGAAAAAGGGTCTCCCTTTCAAGTGACATGGAGTGTTCGTCCTAAAGTCGCTAAGGTGAATATTGAAACGGTTGCTGAGTGGTTAAAGGGCAATGTCTTCAATGAAGATCATGCACACGGCGTGAGAAACCTTGTGACCAATCCGGATCTTCTTTCAAAATTAGGGCAATAAATTAGATGAACCGAAAAACAAAACAGCCCCTATCGTAACAGAACAAATATGTTTTAGACATGACTACGCGCTTCGGTTTTAAAAGATCGAAGCGCGTTTTTTACTTTAAAACCCTCGAAATAGAACTGTTGTAGAGCAAGCCCACCTCCCTTTGATCGAAGATTCCGTAGGCGAAAAGTTCATACAAAAAAGCGGCCTGAAAGGCATACGCACCGGCATCGTCTGCATCGCAAGCCGCTTCCCCTTGCAAGTCAATGTCAGGCTGTGCAGCGGAAACAAAATGAAATCCCTTTGGACATTTCACATGTTCATATCCATCGTCATCCGAGTGTCGTGCTTCGTGGATAAGGATATAGAGACGCTCCAAGTCCGAAAGATCCTCAAAAAATTGATCCCCGATAAATAGCGTCCCCCTATTTTGGTTCACGGCAACGGTCCATGTATTTTGATAGGAAATTTCAGGGAGCCGATTCAACACCCATACACTTAAACCTTGGCCATCAAATGGGAATCCAAAAAGCCTTTCGAAGCGACTGAGACGGCGATAGATCCCTCTCTTTATCTTCAAAGAACCCGCCTTGAGCGATTTAAGTTTTTCGATTGTCGAAAGGATTTGCGCTTCTTGCTTGATGGAGAAACCGGAAAGATGAATCGTTTGTTCAGCAAAGTGAATGGGTTTGGATGGCTTTAATGGGACGCAAGAAAACAACAAAAAAGAACATATATATACGAGAAGATGAATTCGCGATTTCATAGTCTAAACAAGGTGCTTAAAAATAGACATTCAATGAGAACAACCACGATTCCTTTTTTTCGATTTGATTGAGTTCAACCCTCACGTCGATATTTTGAGAAAGGGCATAACGTTGATTGAGCGCAAGTTCATAATAGTCCGAATCATGTCCCAAAGGATAATCGATAACCTTTCCGAGTAATTGGATCCGCCAGTCTTCCATGGGGTCGAAAAAAGCACCCACACGGCCTCCCCCACCTAAGCGGTAATCGCTTTTTAATCGGCTCGATATCTGGAGTTCCGCATCGACCATGGCATAAAGGGTGAGGGGAGAGGTGTAATCCGCTTTATAAGTCAATCCAAACCCATAGGCCGTTCTAAACGCATTGCAAAAATTGCAATTAAGATCCTTAATGGTATCAACACCAATTCCGAAACGCCATGACTTCTTTTTAAACAAAGGGTCGTAAGGGCTCAAGGAAACAATATCAATGAGATCAAGCCGTTCGAGTTTTGTTTCGTTTATATCGTTATAATGGCGTGCGATCACATCTAGAAATAAAATCTGAGCCCCCTGACCGAAGCCGACATCTTTTGCCAGCAGATCATGATAAGCCGGGCGATAGGCGATTTCTTCGAATGTCTCTTTCTCGAATGCGCCGAAGCCCATTTTTAGGCGATCACTCCCGTGGCCGAGTTCAGGACGTGTTGAAAATTCGGTATGTTTCTCATCATTAAATTTAAACCTGAGTTTACTTCGTTCTAAGAGCACCTCCCTATTTTTCACTAAAATGCGATCATCCTCTTCTTTCTTGCTTCTCATGTTTTGGTATTGCGCATAATCGAGGAAAGCATCGAGCACCAGGGCCTTCTCTGAATCCCTTCTCTTTTGAAAATCATCCTCCTTAACGCGACTTGGATCTTCGATAAGCCTTTGCAGCAGACGATTCTGCTCACCGGTCATCCGTACTTTTTTATTCGACATTTGACTCAGAAGGGAGGGTCGATAGACGACATTTGAGATGAGACCCGCCTGTTGAGCAAGCACCTTGACCGTATCCGAGGGAATGACATGAAAGAAAAATTGATCGGTTAAATGTAAATCCGGATTGGCCACTTCTAACAATGAGAGTATGTGGTAGGAGCAGTTTTCCTGAAAATAATAGTAGTCGAAATAATTCCCGCCCAACTCCCATAAATGAAGCAGGAAGGTATTCATCTGATCTTCGGTAAAATTTAATTCGTACTCCCACAAATCGCGGCTTTCCATATTACTGTAGGTTTGGACTTTGATGTAATATGGAAATAGTGTGAATTCCCCTTTAAAAAGACCCACTAGCCCTTTCATTGTATACATAAGTGCGTTATTTGTATCAATCGTCGCAGCATAATTAACGCCGTAATTAAGAAGTTTTTGTGCTGAACCTTCGCGCTTTGTGTCGATACGCAATAAAGTGTGGCCAAACATCGACGCGGGGTTGTTCATATAGAAGGATGAGAAGACGAGCGTAATCTTTTCTGGATTAAGGTTGCTCATCCAACCCTCAAGTCGTGGACAAGCTTGCTCGGGAAGTTGATTTGAATCAAAACCGAGTTCACGCTTCAGCCATTTGTATCGGGCAGGAAAGACACATTGTGGATGTTCTTCGTCTTTTTTGAGTTCTGATGGAGATTTAAAAAAGTTTCGAAGGGTGGCCGAGAGTTCGGCTTGAGTATTGGTCTTTCCCAGTGGGCTATTATAAAAAGAAAGGCCATCTTCTTGTCCTTCAACATTGCCTAAAAAACTTGTTCGATAATGAAGGAGTAGGTGCCATTGACGGGCTTGGTGGAGTTGCTTTTGAATCGCCTGCTTGACAAACGACTCGATGTCTTTTTCTTGAAGCATCTCCGCATAGCCATTTATTCTTCCGTAAAAAAAGAAGACCGAAAAAAATAAAACAATGGACGTACACTTGATATAACAACAGAGCTTCAGTCGTTCTTGAATTCGCATAGGCCTTGTGGACCCAATTTCCTTAAGACACCGCCTAATGGTTAAAAAATAAAAAAGGGAAGCGGATCGGCGCTAGGATCACTAGCGGAATCGATCCGATTCCCTTCTTAGTTGCCGGTCAGATTATTTTAGTGGATGCAAACCGCCGCAAGTTCCGGGTTTTTCGCCATTCCTATTTTTACGGCATTCAACATTTCATTCGCCGTGGTGCCCTCGCTTGCAAAGATGGCCCGATAATTTTCTTGCGCGTAAGAGGCAAATTGAGGTCCCTTCACTGCTGGGCAACCCAGAAGACCCGCGAGGGTATCGAGGTGCTCGCCTTCTCCTACAGCCATTTCTTTTTCAAGACTGGCAAAATTTTGGGAACGAAAAGGTCCCCTTCTTTCTCTGCAAGGATAATCCCATCTGTTGCGTCACAGTTAGAAGTCCCTGATGAAATGCCAAAAGATTGCATCCCCGTCCCATTGGTTGTAACTGCGAGGATTTGACTACCTTTGCCGGGAGAATTCCCAAATAACATAGAACCTAAACCACACCCTGCATCGCCATAACCGGCGGCAAAAGCATTTGATGAAACAAAGAACAAACCTAATAGCACTAAGAGAATTTTCTTCATGTTATTTCCCTCCCTTGCCCAAGATGGTATATGTCGGAATAACGGTTGGCAAAATCAAACTTTTTTTTGCAGACCAAAACTAGATGGTTTTACATGATGTTAATAAGATTGGATCAGATGAAAGCCCATTTTTTAAGGCAACAAGCATATCGGAATACGTTGTGTTTTCACTTTCAAGAAGAACGTCATAATTGCTTTGTGTAAATGCAGCAAATTCTGAGTCCTTCCCTTCACAACCAAATAGAGAGGATAAAATCGAAAGGCTTTCTCCTTTGCCTGCCGCCATTTCCTTAGTTAGATTATCAAAGTTCCTTTCAACAAACTGCTCGTCTTCTTTGCTGGAAAGAACGAGTTTGCTGGACCCGCAATTAGAAACATCTGAGCTAATAGCAGAGGTTTGAACACTCGGTACGAACTGACTAACAATAAAATTGGTCAGCCATGACATCATCTGTTCAGTTCTTGTGTTTTTTTTGAAAAAAATTGAACCTGGTCCGCACCCTGCCGCACCGTATCCTGCCGCAAAACTGTTTGAAGCAAACACCAGTGTCAGCCCAAAAATACTCAGCATAAACAATTTTTTCATGGGTTCTCTCCTTTAATATGTTTTCTGGATTTTTTGCCTTGTAGAGATCAAGTTCATGGAGTTTGGAAAGGAATTGATCGTTTTTATTTGTAACTTCAAAAATATAGGGGATCGCCATATTTTTGTCAAGACGAAATCTTGGCATGCCCAAGGGGGATAGATTTGAATGGAATGGAGACGGGTCCCCTTTGATGGTGGGAGCGATGAGTTTAGGAAATAAGCGAGGAGCTTATGGACTATCAAACAACAGTTTTAAAACAAATTCGCTGTTGGCATCGAAGGTGAAGGCGTAGGCGCCATCGCCATTGGTGGTTACACTTTGGCCCATGCCCAGAACTTCGACATTGACGTTGCCCACCGGCACGCCTGGGGCCGGGCCAACAGGGTCGAAGGTTTTTCCTTCGACGGAAACGGCAAAAGGCGCTACCGTGATGGTTTTGATCTTGGTATAGGAAACGCCATCGACAAAAGAACTAATCAGGCTATTTCCGGCACCGCCGCTTGTGACGCGAACAAGGGTTAAATCTTCCGGGACATTAAAAATGACAAAGCTTCCATCGGTCGAGGTACTTGTGGTCGCACTATTGGGATACACGATGGTGCCTCCGATATTTCCGGCCAAATCGCGCGCTTCAATCGAAATGCCACTCACCGCTTTTTCTGTGCCAAGTAGGGTTTCAATATCGGAACCGACCACAATGAGGTCGTGCAGACCATCTAGATTATTATCGACGACGATAATGTCATCCGGTGCGGTAATGGTCAGCGTCTCGATCGATCTTTTGCTAAAGCGGCCGTCTCCATCTCCAAACAAGATATCGACATCATTTCCTACAGCGTTGGCGACGGCCAAATCGATCCGATTATCTCCGTTAAAATCGCCCCAGGTAATAGCCGAAGGACTCGATCCCACCGGGATATTTGGAATAACGACGTCATCACTGTCTGTCAGTGGCGTAAATGTTCCACTCACATCGCTCGTGAGAATGGAAAGGGTCTCTGCGATTCGGTTGACCACCACAAGGTCCAATTGCCCATCTGCATTGACATCAATAACCAAGATCCCCTCGGGACCATCTCCGACCGGAGGGGTGTTAAAATCCGGAAAACCGCCCTCGGTATTCCCAAGTAAAACGCTTACAGTGTCTCCGTCCCGATTGGTTACGGCCAGATCGAGTCGATTGTCTGCATTAAAATCTGCGGCAGCCATATCCGTCGGCCTTGATCCCACGGCATGGGCATCGATTGCGCCATTTGCATTTAGCTTCGGAATAAACGTGCCATCCCCCAAGCCACTATAGACGATGACTTTGTTCTCCACAGAATCCGTTACGACAAAGTCTGGAATCGTATCGGAATCGAACAAGCCGATCACAACGGCACTTGGATCTTTATAAATATTCCCGGCATTCGGCTTATTCCCGTTACTATCGGTTAATGGAATTGCGGGGCTGACCGGAGAAAACCCGCCCTTTTTATCGCCTAATAAAATAGAAAAAGAAGTGAAATCCCCGTCTCCATCGACGATGCCTTCGTGAACCACCAGCAAGTCGGCGATGCCGTTACCATCGAAATCTCCAGCCGCAATATCACTTGGATTTGTACCGACGGCATAGCTTAAATTGGCAACAAATGTCCCATTTCCAGAACTATGCCCAAAAAACACGGTCACGCTCGTCGTGGAAGTACAATTGACGATGGCAATGTCCAAAATTGCATCCTGGTCAAAGAAACCCAATGCCGATTTATAGGGACCGCCTCCAGTGCATCCTGCACCAGACAGTGTACCGGTAAATCGATTCTCAATTGTTGTTCCGGCAACGATGCCTTTAGTATTGTCGATGGTCACCCCTGCATTGGCAGCCAAGGTACTCATTTGCGCACGCGAGATGGCATAGAGATCCGCAGGAGCGAGCGAATCGACAAGGCCTGCCCGGGGGAAAAAGTTGTAGGTGTCATGGAAGCCACTCTTTGCCGATTTAACGACGAAGCGACCATTCGATTCAAGCTCTCCGGTATAGTTTCCGGATCCGTCTACTGTCAGTGGTGCCGCATTGCCGGGTAGTCGGCCTAGCACACTCATTTCCGCCTGCGGGACCACAGAGTTATCCAGATCCCTTAAAACTCCAGAGACACTAACCGAAGATGGAACAACTTTCGACATGACGAATTCGACAAAGGAGACGCCGTTGGGATAAATCCGCGCGATCATATTGCCCGAATCTTCCCCAGAAACAATTGAAAGATTGACGAGGCCGGGTGCCAGATCAATGGTCTGAAAAATGCCATTGGTCGACGTGATTTGCTGCAGTAAATTACCGGACAGATCGGTAATCACGAGACGTACATCACTGGCGAGACGACCCGTATTTTGGTTGATTAAGTTTCCGTAAATCTTTCCTTGTCCTGTAGCCGGAATAACCGAAACCGCACTCAATAGATCGAACTTCGTCGCGGCATTACCAATGCGAAGGGTTTGATAGGTGTCGGGCACGCCGGATTTGGATGTTTTAATTCGATAAAACATCCCCCCAACTAAGGGATATGCATCTGTGTCCACCAAATTCTTCTTTATAAGATAATCTCCCGATCCATCACTTTGGGTCTGAGACGAAAGAAGGATATCGACATTGGGCGGGTTGCCGGGTTCACAATCTTGAATGCAATAAAGCCGATCAACGAGACCTAAAATCGTAAAGTCAGTCAGTGGGGCCGGGCTGCCATCTTCTATCGTGACCGATCCGGAAAGCGCTTGCGATTCGCCGCTACCTGAATTGAATAAGGACTGGACAAAAACAACACCAGGAAAGGAAGTCGCGATCAACCCGCCGGTTGAGATATTCTCGTTACCCGGTGTCCCGGTCGAAACTTCAGAACGGTAGTTTAAAAACACCTCGCCGGAAGGCAGATTGTAGATAAAGTAAAAACCGTCTGTACCTGTTTGTGCCGGATCGCTGGGTGTTTTACAGGCTGCGCGTATGCTGTCGATTCCATTACCATCGGGTTGTGGCGGACGATAGACCGCAACAGCCCCAGGTATGACCGTCCCAGCCGCATCGGTCACCGTAAATTTCGCACAATGCTGAGTGGTGCCATCGCCAAACTGCACCCGTCCCGTAATAATACCCAGATTCGAATTGACGGCAACGCCCGCTTGTGCGGCAAGTTCGTTGATATAACTGTTTCCGTAAAGCGTCAGATTGCGGGTTAAGCCAGGCACCTCAATCGTCGTTTGAACGGGAATGGTACTCAGAGTGTGATAGCTTGACCAATATCCACTTTTTTCAACCTTCATCAAAAATGTTCCGCTCGTCCCGACTGGCGTTATCGAATACTGGCCGATCGAATTGCTCGTCGTTGTCAGCAGGTTATCCAAGGCACCCAGGACGGTGATGCCCGCCTCCGGGATTAAGGTATTTTCGGTTTTTGCCTCGAGTATAACTCCCTCCACCAAAACAGTGGAGATCGGGATTGGAAAAACTTGAACCTTACCCACGGAAATTTTCCCGTCGAAAACCTTAATGCGCGCACTGCCTCGGCCGCCTCGGAAAGTCCATAGATACACATCGCCCGGAGGAAGGTTAAAAATAGTGAAGGTCCCGGTTTCGGAGGTGCCTCGGTTATTGGAAAAATCGGGAACACCGCCCAAACCATTGTAAAAAAGATCGCCCTTGATACAAATATTATCGATTACATTCACTGTGGGATCGTTCACCGGGCAAAGCGATCCGTCTGGTAGAACAAGATCATTTCCAATTTTGCGGCCTTCGGCGCGAATGGAAAGCAGGTTACCACTCACGTCGGTCACTTTTAATGCGACATCTTTCACGGGCACGCCGTTAGATATGGCCGTGCCGGTCACCACACCCGTTCCGGGCACAATTTCTTCCTGGGCCGAAGAAAGTAAAGTTAAGAGCACCGCTTGTGAAATCACATTTACATTGCCATCCGGATTGGCTTTTGTAATGGGTCCAGACCCGGTTTTGAAATTAAATAAAAAGGTTTCGAGGAAAGGCACGGAGCGTGTTGGGTCATCGATGTCTTGCGTACAACAACCCGGAAAGCCTTGTTCGCGACAAGCCGAAAGCAGAACGACAAAGAATAATAATATATTTAAGATTGTCTTTTTCATCACTTTTATCTCTAGAAACTGTATGTAATGTCCCAAAATATACGATCATTGTTATCGAAAAAACCGATGAAGTTAAACTCCCCCGGAAGGCCGGTTCCAATCTTTCCCTCAAAAAAATCCACGCCAAAAGAAAATTGCACACGATCGGTAAAATTATATTTAGAACGCGGCCTGATCAACCAATCCTCATCGTTCACAAAATAAAGAACGAGCAGATTGACCGACCAGATATTGTGAATAAGTTCCTTTTGAATAAAGATAGCACCCACGGTATCAAACTCCTCCACGAGGATGAGGTCGCTATAGTCCAGAATGTACTGCTGAATCACCGCAGGAGAAATGTCCATGTCAAAGAGATATAAATCAAGACCGACAGCATATTTTAGATAATCGCTCTGGACCTCTCCCTCCTCCGCATTCAGACCGTCTCCAAACCGCGCCCCAAAATTTTTCCCCGCGACATAAGTCGCTTCCATATTTAAAACAAATCGAGAAAAAGTTTTTGCCGCTGAAAGACCATAGATCGATAATCTATTGTATTTCGGTTTAAAATTCACAACGGGCTCGGCACCGAAAACCCCTAAGCTGTCAATGGTTCGAAATGACGATGGAAAGTCGTCCCAGGTATAAAAATAACTGCCCGAGAGTTCGAACCCGGTAAACACTCGCGTATAACGAAAGGCATATTCTGAATTTTCGATATGGTCAGGAAAGCCCTCCCATCCATGTTCAGGCTTTTCTAAACCGGGTAAAAAACGGAACTGTTCCCACTGTGTTCCCCTGGGTGCTGGACGATGCCCTCGCACCTCGGGAATGAGTATAAATTCGAACGTATTCGATCCGAGATAGAGATCGGTCTTTATCATAAAGAGTGGAATATAACGGTCATCGATATCTCTTAGAATCAGTTCTCCGAAATCGAGGGGGTTAATCTCGTCCATCACGCGAGCACCTTCAACCACACCCCATCGAACAATCTGCTTTCCAAAACGAATGTCCACGTTTTGATAGTTCGCATCGAGAAAGAGCTCCTTCATTTCACAGCGATCTTGGACAACTTCGACACCCCGCACATTCGCGGCATCAAGACGATCTACGGCCGAACCGGTTATATTGTCTTCCAGGATTTGGTCCGGACCTTTTCGGGGATGAATCACATCGATACTTTCGACATCGTAGACGGCATCATAGAAACATTGCCCGCGGCCCGATACAGAAAAACGCCGGGAGAGTTGCGACTTTCCTTCCAATTGCGCAATGTTTAGAATTTTGGTCAAGGCACTTGGACGAACGATACGAAACGCCGATTCATTCCTTAAATATCCTCCCCATGCAATGTTTTGGTTCAGTCGATTCAGGAAACGATTTAATAAGGGTGTAAGCGCCGGCACATCGGCGGAATCATTGGCCGTGTTTTCCACCGGCGAATCTTGCGCCTTATTCTCTTCGAGAGATTCCTTTGTGGGCTCAGTTTCTTTTGCATTCAGCGTGGGAAAGACTTCAGAAACATCGACCTCTTCAGCACTTGCCAAACCGCTTGAACCCAAAAAAAACATCGCCATGAATCCCAGCAAAAGAATACTGCATGTCAGAGACATAAGCTTCGAGGGATACCCTAATTTATGGAGTCGGATCAACATTAAAATGACCAATTGATATTCATACGAATCAGTCTTTGGCTATAGTCGCCTAAAGAGGCCGATTGTCCAGAAAGTTGTTGTTCAATTGTGACTGCGCCGGCCGACAAGTTTGAACTGTTCCGTTGTTCCGTATAACTTGCCTGCAGAATCACACCTTCTTGAAGGAGATAAGTTGCATCCAATGTCGCACTATGAAAAATATTTTCTCGCTTTTTAAACCCTTGAGAATCGTCATTAATAAAATTCACGCGATTAATATCGTAGGAAAAGCTAGCGTTAAAATCATTCATAATGAACCACGCAAACGTAAAGCCTAGGCCATGCGTTTGCGAGGCTTGATCATTCAGTTTGGCGTCGTTGTCTATAAATTGGTAGCGTACCGAGGCCCGCTTTTTGCTTAATCCCTTGTCATAGGTCAATCGGATCGTTTGACGCTTCGCATCAAAATCTGTATTCGCTGCCGAAATAAACGCATCGAAGAGATAGGCAAATCGAAGAGCCGAGTTTCGTTTCGTAAACCGAGACAGGTTGAACACCCCAATATGATCGGAGCCTGTTGATCCGCCACGGGCCAAACCATACTGGAAGTTATAACCAATAGAATAAATAAAGGGCGCCGAAGTTCGAATTGCCGAAATCCTGAAAACTTCTTGACTGAAAATGGTGTTCGATTCAAAAAAGAAGGTGTTGTCTGTCGAAATTCCGATTGGAATCTGAAGACCCCTGTCTTTTTTTAATAGATAGGTCAACCTTAGTCCAATGCTCGAACGGATATCTGGATCGGGATTTTCTGAACGGGCTGGATTACTGTCGTAGCTGAGCAAGACTTGGTTGATGTCAACAAAAAACCGTTTCTCTAAAGGTTTGAGTCTTTTTCTCGCCAAGTCTGTATCCGTGTTCTCTTCTCCATTCCAGAGATCGATATGATGTCTGTAAGAGCGAATGGCATCTTCGATGTTTCCTTCGGATTCATGAATGAAGCCGAGACGCTGGTGCGATAAACGATGCGATGGATTAACATCGAGGGCTTTAAGATAATACTTTCGGGCATTCTGATAATCGGATAGGCGTTCATAGGACCAAGCGGTCCAGTACAGGCTCCAGTCATGATCGGGAAATAGGCCCAGTGCCGTCTCAAAACTTGCGATTGCACTGCGGTGGTCTTCTTCTAGCTGATAACGCCGTGCGCGCTTATAGAATCGCGCCGCCATGGACAAGCCTTCTACCTTTTGTGTTGTGCGCTTGTGACCCACCTTCGCCTTATTCCGAAGCGCGGGTGTCATATTTTCGGATTTTAGCGCCTTGTCGTATTGCGCTTTGGCATCATGCCATTGATTGCCCGTTTCGTATAATTCACCTAAATAGTAGTTTGCTTTGCCATCGGAAGATTCGAAAAATCCCGCGGCATTCAATGCCTCAAACGCTTCTTTTTTCATCGAAACCTGGGTGTACAGCCGCCCCAATGCAATCCGAATTCGCGGATCGTCCGGCGCCAAAGCTTGTGCCTTCACAAGGAGTTCGATGGCCGCTTTTGTTTGACCTGCATCGACTTTCTCGAACGCTTCTTTCATCGAGGGGGCTGTGGCTGTGTCGAGTTCCTCAACTTTATTTTTTAAGCGTTCCATCACCTCTTGGCTATCGCCATACTTTTGCCATCTTTTTAATGCCTGATAAAAAAAGCCCCCCTTCTCATCAAGACCCGCTAACTGGCGTTGTGCCGCGGCAAATTCCGGTTTCGAAGTCACAATGAGTCTCAAGCTTAGGTTGGCAAGATCGCGCTGACCGTTTTGTTCGTAGAGTTGTGCTAATCGGTATCGTGTTTCCAAGTCTTCGGGATTAAAAAACGCGGCGCGCTGATATAGTTCAATCGCCTGCTCTAAACCCCCTGAAGCCAACAATGTCTTTGCTTCTTCGAGGGTTTGTTTGACCGCTCGAAGCGCTTGACTTTTAACCGCTTCATTCCGTTCCATGGATAGGACTAAAATTTCTTTCATCGGAGGGATTTTCCCATTTTGCGTCGCCAAGCCGATTTCATATTGTTCGCGCGCGAGTTTAAAAAGACGAGACACTTCGTAGACCTGTCCCAATCTTTGATGCGCCTCTGTATAGTCGGGATTGATCTCAATTGCTTTCTTAAGGAATGTTTCCGCAAGGTCAAACTTTTCTTTCTGGGCCAAGAGATTTCCCAAATTTAAATATGCAGTAATCTGCTCTGGATCGAGTTTAATAATTTCTTGAAGTGTCGCTATCGCCGCGTTAATTTGTTTTTTAGAATCTTGCTCAATCCACAACGCCGTTAAGCGCTTCATTTCGATCCGGTCTTCTAAAGTCGTCAGCAGCGCTTCAAGCGATACGGCTTCTTGTCCCTCTTTATCGTCTATAAAAAGAATTGCTTTTTCCAATTCTGTTCGGGCGACATCGAGTTCATCTTTTGCAATATATATATCAATCAACATCTTCCTCGATTCGTTTAAATCGGGTTTTAGATCGAGCGAGGTGTTGATATGTTCGATCGCCTCATCAAGTCGGCCCTGCTTGCCTGAAACCACTGCCATGAGACGATGAATTTCGGGGTTTTTCGGCTGAAGAACAAGAACTTCCCTGAAGCGTTTTTCGGCTTCAGTCGTTTTTCCAGAGCGAAACAAAATGGCCCCTTCTCGCGTTTTAACCTGAATTGTAAGTCTCACGCGAAGTTCTTTTATTAGATTAGAAAGGGTCTCAATCAGAGGATCTGCTTTATCCTCGATCTTCGAGGACCCTGCTTCCAGGTATTCAATCGCCTTCTCGAAATTGCCTTTCCGCTCTTGCACTTCTGACAATCGAAGATAGGCCGGGACCATCGTCACATCGATTTCAACCGCCCGATTCAAATGACTTTCGGCATGATTAAGGTGACCTTGGAAAAGAAAGAGGGTTCCGAGATTAAAGTGGGCCAATGCATGGTCAGGCTCCCCCTTCAGAACCGCCTTGAAAGCAACTTCCGCCGAACTCATATCTCCATCACGAAATAAAGAAACGCCTCGCTCGAAGATGCCATTTAAATCTTCCTCCGGGTAGGCTTTTTCTTGGAGAAAAGTGATTAAAAGGATAGGAATCACGAAACCCAAAAAAAGAAGATGACAATCTGAAGGTCTCATTCGACGAGGGAACGGACCCTCCCAGGCCCTTCTAAACGTACAGAATAGAGAACTGAAATCCGACACCAATTTCTTCCTTAACTTTTTATAGGATGTGCGCCGAAATCTTTTCACCTCGCCTAGGAGGCAAAAGAGCATAGAGGTATGTTTTTAAAGAGCTTTTTACTCTTCTGTATGACATATCTCCAGCAAGTTAGATGCAAAATGCTTCACATTGAGGTTATCATAGGGACGAAGATTGTCAATAAAGAGCAGGGATCGTTAAGACTATTGATCGGATATCCAGCTATTCAGGGAACAGCTTAAATAGTATGGAATTTTGGTAGGTCCAGATTTGGATCTGGATTGAGGTCAAGCAGAGCGTTTTTATCCCAGGAGGAAGCGGAAGATCCGGCCATGGCGATCATGGCTCCATTATCGGTGCAAAATTGCACGGAAGGGATAAACGCGGAGATTTCGCGAGATGCCGCCTCCTCTTCGATTCGTTTTCTCAAGAGGCTATTCGCAGCAACACCGCCACACACGATAAGATATTTGACTTTCTCCTTCTTAATCGCCAAGAACGTCTTTTCGATCAAACTCTCAACTATCGCATTTTGATAGCCTGCTGCGATATCGGCTAAATCAGAGGGGTTTTCAAGCGATTCAAATTTTTCAAGGCAACGCTTAAGCGCAGTTTTCAAACCACTAAAACTAAAATCGCAATGGGTCTTGGATTGGTAAGGTCTTGTAAAAGGCATTCTGTTTGGATCACCTTTTTTTGCCAGGCGATCGATAACCGGCCCTCCAGGATAACCGAAACCCAGCATCCTCGCCCCTTTGTCAAGTGCCTCACCGGCCGCATCATCAATGGTACGTCCCAGTGGACGATATTGCCCATGCCCAGACATATAATAGAGGTTGGTATGCCCACCGGAAACCACGAGGGCGACAAGCGGAAATCGTATTTCGCGATGTTCGATAAAAGCCGCTTCAATATGCCCTTCTAGATGGTGAACCGGGACAAGAGGAATCCCTAAGGCATAGGCAAGTGCTTTAGCAAAACTCACCCCCACAAGCAAGGCCCCGACAAGGCCCGGCCCCACGGTTACGGCAATCCGATCGATCTGATTGAGAGACACCCCTGCGCTCTGAAGCCCCTCTGCGAGCAAGGGACCGATCGTTTCAATATGGCGACGGCAGGCGAGTTCTGGAACAACACCGCCATATTTTTTATGCAAGTCGATTTGTGAAGACATCAAGTCCGATAAAATAATCCTGCCATCCTTCAAAATCGCAATGGCAGTTTCGTCACAAGATGTTTCGATACCCAAAGTAATCAAAATGAATAACCTCAACGCCTTTCAGTGCGCATTATGACATTTAAACCTGAAAACACTGCGATGGGCCGACCTTGTTAACCCATGCAATCAGGAAGGCGAGTCTAACAAACAGGAGATTCCATGTAAATAAGGCGTGATTTTTAACAGCCTTTTAATTCGCGGACCCGGCAGTCCAAATGCGCTTAAGCGGATTTGATCTTTTTCGGATATCTAGTATGAAATGGTGCACTCAGAATCCCTTAAATTTTGAAGAAAATTATAGCCTTAATAGCGCTATCTCCCTAATTTAATAAAAGGTCATCCGATTGACAGAACATAAAGAATAACGGTAAAATCCCTTATCCAAACTGGGGAAACGAATGGCAACAAAGCGTAGACAGATTTTGATGGTAAATCGAAACGGGATTGTCCTTTTAAACGATTTAATCCCTAAAGATGTGACCATGTTTGAATACGAGTGCAACGAAGACGGTCGCATCGTGCTTACCCCTTTTCCTGGGGCGCAAAGCCCAGAACCTGTCCAAATAGAAGCTGAAGAACGAGAGAATAAAAAAGTAAACCGTGGCCAGCTGATCGATTTTCGCCTAGGACAGGCTCGACGTGCAAAACAAGGGCGAAAGGGCGGGACCAAAGTGAGGACTAAGACATCTAATCTCCCTTCCGAACAGGATGAACAGTTTGTCCGTCTTCATTCATTTCCGTCTCGAATGGAAGCAGAAATGGTTGGAGAAATCCTCAATCAAGCCGAAATCCCCTTTCTTATTCAATCCGACGACATCGGTATCTTCGGCCCTAGTGCTGCTCCCGCCCCCGGTGGCGCACGATTGGTGGTTCGACAAGCCGATCTTGATGCTGCCAAAGGCCTACTCTCCGGCTTAATTTAGGGCGAAGCATTAAACCTATCCCGATTCCCATTGACTTAAGCTTTGCAAGGCCTCGCTTCATAAAGATACAAATTTAAAAGTCTATATATTGCGCTTTATGGACCAGAGCACTACCACCCCTAGTTTTTTATCTTGCATCTCCTAAAGCGACCTGCTATATAAACGCCTAAGAACCCTTTCATTGTTCGACCTATTTCGGATTGCCTATGGCCACTGAAACATCCTATGAAATCAAATTGGAAGAGTTTGAAGGACCGCTGGAACTTCTGCTCCATTTGATTAAAAAAAATGAGATCAATGTCTACGATATTCCCATCGCGCTTATCACCGAGCAATACCTCCATACGCTGGGCTTGATGCAATCATTAAATCTGGCGATCGCGGGCGAGTTCTTGGTTATGGCCGCCACTTTGATTCTCATTAAATCGAAGTTGCTCCTTCCCGTCCCTGATTTGGACGATGAGGAAGATGATCCCCGAAGCGACCTTGTCTCCCGACTCTTGGAGTATCAGCAATTTAAAGACGCGGCCGAAGCACTTGAAGAAAGAGAAACCCTCTGGCGAAATATATACGGTCGAGGCCCGGTTCCAGGACCTGAGCTTGAACCGGAGGAAATCCCCATCGCAGATCTCGGATTGTATGACCTCCTTGATGCCTTGAATCGTCTCTTAGAACGGCGACCCGACCCAATTGTGATGCAAATGACCACCGAGGTCCTCACGGTAAAAGAAAAAATGCAACTCATCCTTGAACAGATTGATCCGGTCGATAGTCTCCTCTTTGAAGAGTTGTTTGCAGAGATCTACACCCGCCACGCGATTGTGGTCACTTTTTTGGCCCTCCTCGAAGTCATCCGCTTGGGACTTATCCGTGTGATGCAAGGCGAAAGCTGCGGACCACTTCGACTCATAAAAACGGAAAACATTGGAAGATCATGAACTAAAACCCATTATCGAGTCCCTCCTCTTTGTCTCATCCGATCCGATTTCTATTGATCGCATCTTGGGCGTTCTCGGCGATGTCGAAAAATCTCGTGTAAAAAAACTACTTCTTCAATTGGAGGAGGAATTCATGCTCTCCAACCGAGGCTTCCAACTGGTGGAAGTGGCCGGCGGATACCAATTCGTCACGCGGAGTGACCTCGCGCCTTGGATTAAAGAAATGGAGCGCGTCAAGGCCACCTCCCGCCTTTCGCGGCCCGGGCTCGAAACGCTTGCGATTATCGCCTATAAACAACCGGTGACACGCGGAGAAGTGGAAATAATTCGCGGCGTCGACGCCGCTGGGGTCTTAAAAACACTCTTGGACCGTAAACTCGTCAAAATTGTCGGCAGAAAAGAAGTCGCTGGCCGACCCATGCTCTACGGCACGACCTCAACCTTTTTAAAGTACCTTGGCCTGGCCAATTTATCGGCACTACCCACCTTAAAAGAATTTTCGGAAATCGCCGAAACAGTAGGCGAAGGAGAAAATTCCTCGGAGACTGCCGAGTTCGAACCTGCAGAAGAAGACATGGATCAAGACAGGCACCTCAAAGAATCCGAGAACCATAAATCAGAGCCTATAGAAGAAAATTCCAGTGCGGAGAAGCTTCAAGAAGAAACACTTTGATCCCTCCTTTTAATCTTTCCATATCCCCTCTTCTTAATATACATAAAAATCTGTAGGAGATAGGGGCCGCGCTTTAGTGAGTCCACTTGAGCACTTTGAAAAGGGTGGTACAATACAAATACCCTTTGATTAAAACGACTCAAATTATAAAGAGGGACCACCTCAAGGTATTCCGCCCGCACATAGATATAAACCAAGAGAACATCGTTCTGTTCATCTCATGAACCACGACCCAAAGACGTCCAAAGAGGCAAGCCCAAAATCATTTTCTCGAATTTCTTTTAAAACAATTCGTATTATTATTCTTTTCACAATTCTTATTTTTATCGGGCTCGACCAATGGCTGGAGAAAAAGCGAATAACAGATTGGGAGGATACATTATGGGTTGTCGTCTACCCGGTCAATGGCGATGGAAGCAGCCAATCCGAAAGCTATATTCGATCACTACAAACAGAAACATTTAATTCACTTGAGCGATTCATGGAAAAAGAAGCGACGCGATATCATCTCGAACTCCAACACCCTATCCGAATCGAATTGGCACCCGAAATAAGCACCCGACCCCCGACCCTCCCTACTGAACGCAGTGTGCCGAACATAATATGGTGGAGTTTAAAAATGCGGTTTTGGGCGAGTCGGTCCGACACATACAATGGACCGACACCCGACATTCGTATCTTTGCCATCTATTTCGACCCTCAAACACACAAGGTACTCAATCATTCCTTTGGTCTAGAGAAAGGGCGAATTGGCATTGCAAATATTTTTGCCGATGCGCGTCAAGCCGAACAAAACAATCTGGTCATTGTCCATGAAATGCTGCACACTCTCGGCGCAAGTGATAAATATGATTTAAATACGCTACAGCCGAGCTATCCGGAAGGTTATGCCGAACCCAACATAACGCCCCGCTATCCGCAAAAGAAAGCTGAAATCATGGGCGGAAGAATCCCAAGGTCTCGCCTTGAATCAGAGCTGCCGAACGACCTCAGCGATGCGCTAATAGGGGAACAAACCGGCATCGAAATTCATTGGGTTTCATAATTAAAAGGTTCAAGTCCTTGTGCACCATCTTCACATAAAAAAAGGCCACCTAAAACGAAAGACCCATGACACGGTACACTGGTGATATAATAAGGACCTACTGGGAATTCGAAGAAGGATGAGTGAATTAGACGAGCTTTTGCAGGATGCGATCGCGGCTGCCCAAGCAGGGAAAAAACAAAAAGCCAAGGCACTTTTACAAGCGCTGCTGAAAGCACGGCCAAGCGATATCGCAGCATGGAAATGCCTAAGTACGCTTGTCGAAAGTGATCAGGAAAAAGATATCTGTTTGGACAAAATACGCCGAATCCATGCCGCGAAGGTTAAGCCCCCGACTGAAACCGATGAATCCCAAACAACACCTTTATCTGAGCCAAGCAGAGAACGCACTAATCAAATCTCGCTGAGAAAAATCGGTACGCAAACATTGGGATCCAGACCTCGCAGACGGCGGAGAAAAAAACGGCATTCAAAACGTTATATTAGAAAAAAGAAAATAACCCGCTGGGCTTCGCTCCTCACCATTGTAGGGGCAATCGCCCTTATCTTTCTCGTGCTCGCCGATGCCCTTCTATCTTCAAAATCGGAAAATAGCGCCTCCCTGCCGATTTCGGAAGACAGGGATGAAAATGAAGACTATGTCACCGGCCGTTTAGGCCTTGTCCCCATGCGCATCGCCCTATCCCCTGCGAACTTAGGGTGGCAAACCGTCACCATTACCTTGGCCTACGAGAATAGATCAAATAGTTTCGAAAAACTTAGCTATTCGACAAAAAATGCCACCCTTTTTACGAAAGAAGGCTACACCTATCCGGCACAGCTCAGTTATGTGAATGAAGCTTCGGCCAGTACCGTCAGCCTCAGCCAAGAACCGCTATGGTTGCCCCCAGGTTTCCGCTTTTGGAGTACCTATACGCATAACGAATTAACCGATGTCCGCTCGTTTTACAAAATCCAAGCGCGCATTGCTCAAAATACAACGCCGAGCCTTGTCTCCATCGCCGGTTATGGCGATCTCGATCTACAAAATATCAGTCACGCAGCGCTCGAATTTCCGATTGCAAAAGAAATTGCGCAGATCGAAACCATAGGACACAGCATGACTCTTCCGAGAAAACAAGCAAAACTGACTGTAACAGGAATAAAAAAGAAACCCTTCTATTTCGATCGTACTGGACCCAGGAGCGATCTTTTTATTGTGACGGTTCTCCAAGAAAATCTGGATGCCGGATACGATACGAAGGTGCCTTTTTTTACCATTGGGATTAATGGGGAAGGCATTGTCGGGAGTCTGCCATTGACGACACAAAACACTTTAAAAGAATGCAGCCTATTTCCGACGCTTGGTCCCAGCCAGAGTGCCACGGTCACCGGATGTACCGTTTTACCGGAAGACTCGAAAGACGTACGCATCGTCCTCGCCATCAAAACGAACATCGCCTACGAATTTATTGTTCTCGATTCCGGATACTAAGGGTCTGAGTATTTTTGTGTAGAGAAAAGGGCTTCGGCTTCCATCTCAAACCGAGCGGTTTAAGATTCGCAATGAACTTCCTTCAAAAACCATAATCACCGTGATCAATCCAAATCACTTCACCGTTTTTAAACGCAACAAAATATAAGAAATCGCTTGATCCAAAATTGTAGGTCCATTCTTCTTTTTGGCTATAGACTCCATCGGGACGAGTTCCAAATTGGGGCCTGCATGCTCGAACATTAAGAACTACAAGACAACATCGAACATCCTGCCCGCGTCCGCGCCCAGTCGGGACGTTTTTTTGCGTATTCTTCTTTGTCGATCTGCTCGTCATAGGGATGACGAAGACATTCCAACAAACTTTGAATCATAGAAGGATCGCCCGCTTCCGCCTTATCGATGGCGAGTTGAGCCAGATAATTTCTGAATACATATTTGGGGTTCACGGCGTTCATTCGGGTACGTCGGCTCTCATTGTCCGAGCCCTCATCGCAAAGCCGGCTTTGGTATTGACGCAGCCAATTGGCAATTTGTGTGGTCTTTTCCTCTGTAAGCTGTTCTGGCATATAGTAGGCATCCCGAAGCGGGTCAAGAAGGCGATCATCCGGAATGTCATTCAAGTTGCCTGGCTGTACATCCATCTTCGCAAGCCCGCGATAAAAAATCGCCATGTCGGTTTCAACGAGTTGCAAGGTCGTGAGCAGATCAGCCATTAAGGTCTCGTCGGTTTTAGGATCAAACCCTTTCAACCCGAGCTTTTTGGCGATCATGGCATGCCAGCCCTTTTGATAAAAATCGGCATAGGCGTGTAAGGCTTCTTCTAATGGATCTGTATTTTCAAAGATCGGATGGATCGCGTTCGCCAATTGGAAGAGGTTCCATTGTGCGATCTGAGGCTGATGGCTGAACCGATAACGGCGACTGCCCGAATCCGTCGTATTCGGGGTCCAATCCGGATCGTAATCTTCCAGCCAACCGTAAGGACCGTAATCGATCGTCAACCCCAGGATAGACATATTATCTGTATTCATGACACCATGGACAAATCCCACACGCATCCAATGGACGATCATTTCTGCGGTTTTTTGACAAACTTCATTGAACCACTTGATATACACTTTTTTCGAAGGCTCGCCCAAATGCGGAAAATCAGTTTGAATCGTATAGTCGATCAATTGCTTTAGCACCTCTTTTTCGCCCCGCGCGGACAAAATCTGAAAATTCCCAAAGCGCGTAAACGATGGCGCGACACGACAGACAATGGCACCCGGCTCATTTTTCGGATGACCGTCGTAAAACATATCCCGTACAACCGATTCACCCGTCGTGATCAAACTCAAGGCACGGGTCGTCGGCACGCCCAAATGATACATCGCCTCGCTGCACAAAAACTCCCGAACAGACGACCGCAAAACCGCCAAGCCATCGGCCGTTCTCGAATAGGGCGTCGGTCCCGCCCCCTTCAATTGCAGGGCCCAACGATCCCCTTTCTTATTGACGATTTCCCCCAAATTGATCGCACGGCCATCTCCAAGTTGGCCTGCCCAATTGCCAAACTGATGTCCACCATAACAGGTGGCATAGGGGTCCATTCCAAGCGCCAAACGGTTTCCCGAAAAAACGGCCCTAAAATCCTCGGATTCGCATAAGCTTTTCGAGAGGCCTAACTCGCTTGCAAGTTCGGGGGAATAGGCCAACAAACGCGGCTGTGAAACCGGCTTTGGCAACACGCGCGAGTAACACGCTTTACTCACCTGGCGGCGAAAATTTTTAGTTTCGGGATCCGGGGGAAGGGACTGAACGAAGCGATTATCGAAGGACAGTTCATCCAAGGTCGTGATCGTGGCTCTAGAAGCTCTCATCTGGAATATGGTCTCCTAACGCTTTAAAGATGGTCTTTTGTCAGGGAAAGGCTTTTCTCTTATTGAATAATATCATCAAGCGAAAGCCACATAGGTCCATTATAAAACATCAGAGGAATCCACGTCCGTTCTTTTTTCACAATTTTGGCTTGAATGCGAATTATCGCACTAAAGCATTGATTTTTATAAATTTAACTAGAGAACAAAGGGGATGACCAAAGGAAGACAGGATGGGCGTGCAAATATTCTTTGCAGATATGTGGCGGTACAGATTTTCTAAATTGATCTTCCGGGCCTTTCTCATTACTATACTTACATGTTTTCTAATCGTGTAAATAGACTTCAAGAATCGACGAATCCACTTTACATCGAACGAAATGACCGTCTTGCGCGTGGTGCGCCCACCATCGATCTTATTTCGGCCAATGTCACGGCACAAGGTCTGGCCTTTCCTAAACCCATTTTAAAAAAGGTACTGTCTGGGGCGATCAGTGCGGCAAGCGTGTATCGACCCAATCCGAGAGGTCAACAAGTGGCTCGGGAAGCGCTGCAGGCCTATTATCTAGAATCCGGTCTGTCCATCCCCCCAGAACAATTCATACTTACGCCTGGCAGCAGTCTCGCTTATGCCTATGTGTTCAAACTGCTTTCGAACCCCGGTGGCGAGATCTTGTGTCCCCGGCCCAGCTATCCTCTATTCGAGACCCTGGCGACGTTTTGTGATGTCGCACTCAAATACTACCCATTAAGACCGGAGCCCGCTGAAAATTCGAAAATCGCGCGCCGCTGGGCCATCGACTTAGAAGCCATGGCCGCGCTCATCACGCCAAAAACCCGAGCCATCATTCTCGTTTCCCCTCACAATCCCACGGGTGCAGTCGCTTCCAAAACGGAAATCGAGGCCTTGGGCCGCCTTGCTGCATCTTATCGTTTGCCCATTATTTCGGACGAGGTCTTCAGTTCCTTTCTCTATAACAAAACAGACTTGCCCCGTGTCGCCAATTCCGAAGCACCTTTGGTTTTTACGCTTAATGGCATTTCAAAAATGTTCGCCCTCCCCGGATACAAGCTCGGGTGGATATCCGTCACAGGGGACCCGCGCTTGGTTCAGCGTGCGCTTAACGCACTCGAATTCTTTTCCGATACGTTCCTCCCCGTCCATGAAGCCATTCAACTCGCGCTGCCTCAACTTTTTGATCAAGGCCATTCTTTTTTGAATAGGTATAAACACGAAATAGGCCAGCGCCGCCAAATCGCATTGGACCTATTGTCTAAAGCGCCGGGTTTGACTTTCATTAGGCCTGAAGGCGGGTTTTATCTTGCCCTGAAAATTGAAGCGCTCAATTCGAATGATGAAGCAATCGCCTTGGACCTCCTGCGTAAAAAAGGACTTCTGCTTCATCCAGGTTATCTCTACGATTTTGAAAGTGCCCACCTCGTCTTGAGCTTCACATCAAAACCGGAGTTCCTGAAAGAACACCTCCCTAAAATTGTCCAATATTTCCAGTAATAGAAAAGGGAATCGTTAAGGAGAGGAAAAACGAAAGACGTGTCTGTTTCGTCTGGGGCTTGCTTCCTTAACCTACTTTAATACCAGGTCGCTGAAGACGGCGGTTGCGGCGACCGATGCGTTGATGAAGGGTTTCGGCCAGATGCCAAGAAGGAGAACGCCCGCGATACTGACATACAGGGCGATCTTAAGTGGAAGTGAAATGGGGATCGGCGTGCTGTCTTTCGGTTCGACGGAATAGATTTTTTTAACAACGATCAAATAATAGTAAAAAGAGATCACCATATTAATCAGGCCCACTGCAACCAGTAAAATCAAATCCTGATGGACCGCCGCCGCGATCACATAGACTTTTCCGATAAAGCCGGCAAGTGGCGGCACACCTGCTAATGAAAGTAAGAAAACCAACATCGCAAAGGCCATCAAAGGGGACCGCCTGTTCAAACCTGCGAAGTCTTCAATATCGTCTTTTTGAGTTAGGTTCGAAAAAATGATCACCACGATAAAGGCACCCATATTCGCAAAAAGATAGGTCAGAATATAAAAAAGGATGGATTCGCTCCCCATTTTTGACCCGGCCGCCATGCCGATGAGGAGGGTTCCGATTTGTGCAATACCAGAGTATGCCAAAAGCCGTTTCATATTCTTTTGCGCGATGGCCGTGATGTTGCCATAAGTCATCGACAAAATCGAAATCCAAACCAACATCCACTGCCAGTCGGCTTTTAAGCCGATAAAGGTTCCAAAGGCCACCCTCAAAAAAAGGCCGAAGGTCGCAGCTTTGGGAACGATTGAAAGATAGGCCGTCACCGTAGTCGGCGCACCTTGATAGACATCGGGGACCCAAGTGTGAAAGGGTGCCGCACCGAGTTTATATCCGATGCCAATAAAAATAAACAAGAGGCCCATTAACAAACCAATCGAGGTTTCCGGGTGTTTTTGAGCGATCTCTTCAAATAGAACCGTTCCGGTGGAACCGTAGATCAAACTCACGCCGTAAGTAATCAGACCTGCGGAGAGTGCGCCGAGGATGAAGAATTTTATCGCGGCCTCGTTCGATTTTAAATCGTCTCTCAAATAGGCCACCAATATATAGAAACCGAAGGTCGAAAATTCCAGCGTAATAAAGAGGGAAAGGAAATCGTTGGCGGAGACCATAAACATCATCCCCAATGCCGAGAAAATCAGGAGGAAATAATATTCACCCCGGAAATACGATGCCTTCTCAAGGTAATCGATCGAGGCCAAGGTCATTAATATCGTCGAGAGCAGAATAAAGATTTTAAAAAAGATTGCCAGCGGATCAAGAATGAACATGCTCCCAAAAGAGATTCCGCCGGTACCATTCATCGCGTAGCTCCCTAAGAGCAGGGTAATGAGCGCCATGCCGACCATGGAGGCATATGCAATTTGTGGTTTAGGAATTTTAGGGAAAGCAAAGTCAACAACCAACACGGTACAAGCCAGCAGGGTCATCCAAAGCTCTGGCGCGATGAGCGTGAGATTCAGGTCGGCTAAGCTGAGGACTGCAGGCGTCATTTTAAGAATCCCCTCCGGCCTTGGCTTTGAGACCCGGTTGTTTTGCGACTGCGGTAGCGGATATTCCTGTTTCAATTCGCATAAGGATTGGCGATATCCCTTTTTCGATCACCGTAATAAATTTCCCCGGAAAGATTCCAAAAAAGAGAATAAAAAACATCAGGAGCACGAAGGGAAGTCGATCAATCATTCCCCGCGCATCTTTTAAGTGAGCCATTGCGGGGTTCAAATCTCCAAAAAACATGGCCCGCGTCATTCGAAAATAATACGCCCAGGTAATTGTGACGCCAAGGGCTGCTAAGATGGTTTGAATCGGATATACCTCCCAAGCCCCCATAAAAACCATGATCTCTCCAACAAAGTTCATCCCACCCGGCAAACCGAAAGAGGCTGCGGCACCGACAACAAAACAAAAGGTCACGAAAGGCATACGATGAACTAATCCACCCAGAGAGGGGATATCCATCGTTTTACTTTGGTTATAAATATAACCAGCAAGCGCAAAAAGGAGGCCCATCGCCATGGCGTCGGCGAAGAGAAAAAAGACTGCCCCGGTCAGACTAATCATGTTCAAGGAAGCCAGGCCGAGAAAGATATAGCCCATATGCCCGACGCTGGAATAGCCAATAACGAATTTCGTATCTTTTTGAAGAAAGGCCACCAATCCGCCATAGAGGATATTAATAATGCAAAGGACGGCCACCCAGGGCATCCAGACCACTGTGGCTTCTGGAAAGAGATAGAAACAAATTCGAATGATGGTAAAGTGGCCCAGCTTTTTCAGCACACCGGCATGCATCATGCTGGCTGCAGGAGGTGCCGCGGCATAACCGACCGGCGACCAAGAATGAAAGGGGAAAATGGCCGCAATCGGAGCAAAGCCGATAAAAATAAGGAGAAATGCAGCCTCCTTCATGCCGAGTGTTAGAGCGCCCTGCTCCGCAATTGCGATAATATTAAAGGTATTCAAACCCGAATTCACATAAACCAACAAAATACCGAGAAGCGCAATAACCGCACCCAAGGAGAGGTAGAGTGTCAGCTTCATCGCCGCATATTCCTTGCTATTTTTATTGAAGTTGAGGATGAAGGCTGGCGAATCACGTTTCGAATCTCCGCCCATCGTTACATAGCCCGACATGTCCTTGTAGCCCTTGGTATGCCGTCCCCAAATGGCGATGAAGAGGTACATCGGTATAACGGAAAGCTCGTAAAAGAAAAAGAGGAAAAAGAGATCAAGGGACATGTAGACGCCCATCGTTGCCGAGCCGAGCACAAGCAGGTTGATGTAAAACTCTTTTTGGCGGTCGGCGATGTGCCAGGACACGAACACCCCGCAAAACATCAAGAGTGCAGAGGCCAGAACCATCGGTGTTCCGATACCGTCTACACCTAAGATAAAAGAAATTCCAAGCGCTTCTGACCAGACGCGTTCCTGAACAAACTGAAAGCCGCCCTTTGCCGTATCGAAATGATAGAGCAAGTAGATCGAAAAAAGCAGGGAGATGGCACTGAAGGCAACGGTAATTCCCTTCACAAGATCCCGCTGTTGGTTCGAGACGAAAAAGAGCAAGGTCGCACCAACAAAGGGCGCAAAGAGGATAATCGATAAGAGATAATCGTCGATCATTCGCCCTCGCCTTCCAAGAAGGTCACAAATTGGGTGTGCTCTTTTCGCGACGGAGATTTTAGTTCGACGTCCTGAAGCGGTGTCAATGCAACGGGGTTTAAGGTGGAACCTCCCTCTCCCGCGACTTTGCCGGGTTCGAAGCGAGTGGTGACATATTGAATCGAACCCTCCATCATCTTTAAAAAGGGTGCGGGGTAAATCCCTACCCAGAGAATCATGACCGTGAGCGCCGCGCAAATACCGAATTCTCGCGAGTCTAAATCGACCAGTGATGCATTTTTTGGATTCGATAATTCACCCAGCATGGTTCGCTGAAAAAGCCACAAAAGATACGCGGCACCCAAGAGAATGCCGATAACCACGGGAATCACATACATGGGATTTCGCTGCCAAGCCCCAAGTGCGATCATAAATTCGCCAACAAATCCATTGGTTCCCGGCATCCCCATCGAAGAAAGACTGATGACCAGGAAAAAGGTCGCCAAAACCGGGACCTGCTTACCCAGGCCGCCGAATTCGGAGATGGCCCGGGTATGGCGCCTTTCGTAGAGAAAACCAACGATCAAAAAAAGACCGCCTGTTGAAACCCCATGGTTCACCATTTGAATCAGTCCACCGGCAATACCACTTTCATTAAGCGTAAAAATGCCGATGATCACAAAACCCAAATGACTGATCGACGAATAGGCGATTAATTTTTTAATGTCGTCCTGGGCCAAGGCCAGCCAGGCGCCATAAACAATACCGATTCCGCCTAGAAGCACCATCATCGGCATAAAATTCTCCGAGGCCTGCGGAAGGAGTGGGAGCGAAAAGCGGACGAACCCATAGGTCCCCATCTTCAATAGTACCCCTGCCAACAACACGCTGCCTGCAGTAGGTGCTTCGACATGGGCATCGGGCAACCAGGTATGGAAAGGGAACATCGGGACTTTGAAGGCGAACCCGAAAAAAAGGAAAATAAAAACCCAATTCTGTTTTTGTGCCGAAAGCGGTGCTCTGAGCAAATCGAGAAAGTCGAAGGAATATTTTTTTGGGAGTTGATTTGCCAGCGCATAATCGTGGTAATTGAGATACAAAACAACAAAACCAACAAGCATCAAAACACTACCCAGTAAGGTGTAGAGTACAAACTTCAAGGATGCGTAATCTCGATTCGGACCGCCCCAAGTTTTAATGAGGAAGTACATCGGTATGAGCATGATTTCCCATAAGAGAAAAAAGAGGAAGAGGTCGAGCGCGGCAAAAACTCCCACGATTGTTGTCTCGAGGACCAACAGACAGATCATATACTGCTTTAGGTAAACGCCGACCCCTTTCCAAGAAAAGACGAAAATCAAAAATAAGAGAAAGGTCGTGAGCACTATCAGCAGGATATTGATCCCATCAACGCCGACGTGATAGGACACACCCAAGGGAGTAATCCATGAAAGTTGTTCCACAAACTGCATGTCGGACTTTCCGCGTTCGAAGAAAGCGGGAAGGAGCAGAGAAAACAAAAAGGTCAGGAAACTTCCCCCCACAGCCATCATGCGAATCTGCTGTTCATCATTCACAAAGATAAGCACAATGGCGACCAAAGCCGGCAAAAAAATAAGTAGGCTTAAAATTGGAAAACCGAGCTGTTGGGATGCGAAGGTTTGTTCCAGGGAATTCAGCATAACAAGACCTATCCGAGCCCCCATTTCCATACAATGAGATTGCTCGGAAGCTGATCTCGAAACAAGATATAGATGTTGGCTAAAATAAAGGCCCCAACGATGATGATCATGGCATAATTGTGAACCGATCCCGTCTGGAGACGCTTGAATATACGGGCACCGACATGATTCATGTACCCGACAACATTGATGAGACCATAGACGATGTATTTCTCGAATATGTTGGAGAACCATCCTCCGCCAAAGACGCCTCTACCAACCGCATTGACCATTCCATCAATGACACGTACATCAAATTTCCGACAATAAGAAACCCAGAAAAGATGCACAGCGGCGGTGGCATTGACCAGTGGATCGATAATCAATAGGTCAAGGTATTCACTGAATTTTGAAACCCAAACCCCCGGTGCGATAATTCCCTTTTTATAAAAACCTGTCACGCGCTCCTCATAAGCCGCGATGGGCTTATTGACAAGCCACATAAAACCCGGCACCGCCTTCCGGTAAAACCAATCGGTATCGACACTGATCGTGGGCTCGGGATCAAGTTTTTTGAGTAACATAAAAAAGCCGAGCGCCGTGAACAGCAACATCAAGAGCGCCCCGACCACATGGTCGCCTGTATAAGGATGATAGTCTGCCGCAAAGGGAAGGCTCTTATAAAGAAATTCGGGCCATACCCCAATGAAGACACACATAAACGCAGCCAGGGCCATGCCGGCAATCATATTCGGAGGAGGATCCTTAGCGACGATACCGGCGTCTTTTGCAAAAAAAACATAGTAAGGCAGCTTGAGTCCGGTATGCAGAAAAGTTCCGGCTGAGGCAAGCGTCAGCAAGAGCGAAACCGCCGGACGGTGGATTTCAATCGCCGCAGAGATAACCATCGACTTCGTCACAAAACCCGAAAAAAGCGGGAAAGCGGAAATCGCAAAACCGCCGATCATGTAAAGCGAAAAAGTGATCGGCATGGTCTTGTATAAGCCACCCAGTTCCGTCAGTTTTTTCCGACCCGTCATAAAGACCACTGAGCTCATACCCATCATCAAAAGGCCTTTATAGAGAATATGGGCATAGGCATGCGAGACCGCACCGTTGAGTGCTAAGTCAGTACCCATGCCCACCGCGGCGACCATGTAACCGACCTGGCTAATGATGTGATAGGCCAACAACCTCCGAATATCATTTTCAAGCACCGCATACACCACCCCATAGAGGGCCATGGTCACCCCCAATGGAACAAGGATCTCCGTTCCGGGAAATCCCCGCACTAATACATAGACTGCTGTTTTTGTGGTAAAGGCCGCCATAAAAACGATACCGGGAATCGTCGATTCGGGATAAGCATCCGGTAGCCAGGCATGAAAAGGGGGAACGGCGGCGTTAATGAGAAAACCGATGAGGATTAAAGTCGGACCCAAGCCGGTATGAGGCAGGGCATCAAAAGCGATCCCGCCGCCATTGGCGACGTAAATTGCAATTCCACCCAACAAGGCCACACCGCCAAAAGTGTGGACCATCAGGTAGCGAATCCCCACCGCGGCCGATTCCGAGCCCCTGAACCAAACCAGAAAAACGGAAGTGAAGGCCATAATTTCCCAAAAAATAAAGAGGGTGAATAAGTCACCTGCAAAGACCGCCCCCAAAGAACTCCCGGCGTAGAGCAGCGCAGCCATGTGTTCTCCGTCTCGCTCGACGTGGAGCGAATACACCAATCCAATGAGGGCGGCAATCGTAAAAACATAGCCAAAGACAAGACTGAGCTTATCGACCCGTCCTAAAATAAATTCCTGTCCCATAGAGGAAAGCACACCATGGGTCCCTTCTATACTCATCAATAAGCCAAAAAAGGCCAACAGAGGGGCACCCAGAAGCACTATTTTTCTCGTCGTTCCCTTAAGGAAAGGTAGAAGCGCTGCGGCAATAAAGAAAAAGAGAGTTGGATGAATAAACTCAATCATAATAATCTTCTTTTTTCATCAACAAAGCATGTCCGATATATTTCGATATCACGATAATTAAGATCGTCGATATAAGCCCATAGGCTCCCATAAATGCAGGAATGTGGTCCCAGAAAAAAACGGCATGATGCCGATGAACAAAGATATCCCCCACGGATAAAACACCCAAGGTGATATAAAAACCCTTCTTCACCTTACGCAGGGTCTCCGGGTTTTCGAAGATCCCCTCGTAAAATTTTCCGAGTGGCGTCGTCGCCTTGGACTTCTGGCCTGCCACACTTTCTGTGTAAGGCACTTCTTCTTTCATCTCATCACCTACCACTTCATCAAATTCAACTCGTCCACATTCGTCGTTGCTTTTCTTCGGAAGAGCATGACGATAATGGCCAGACCCACTGCCGCTTCCGCCGCGGCAATGGTAATGATAAAAAGCGAAATCACCTGCCCGTCCACTTCTCCGAAGTGATACGAAAAGGCCACTAAGTTGATATTGGCCGCATTGAGCATCAGCTCAATTGAAAACAAAATAATGAGGAAATTTTTTCGTATCAGGATGCCGACCAAGCCAATCACAAACATCAGGGTCGATACGGTAATGTAGTAGGATATGGGAATCATGGACGACGCCTTCTGGTGGAAAAAACCCTCATGTGATGGGTTTCTCTTCGGGCTTCGATGTGGGGATCTTTTTTGCCAGCACCATCGCGCCGATCACGGCGCCCAATAAGATAATGCCCACCACCTCGAAGGGCAGGAGGTATTTATTAAACAAGGCCAGACCGACTTCTTCCGTATTACCCATGGGAGAAAGGGTCTTCCCTGCCTCAATCTTTCCCATAGAAAATAAAGTCGAACGAAAAAGTCCCATGAGAATTTCGACCAAAAGAACGAGGCCAAAGAACAGGGCAATCCATATTTGCTTATGGAAAAAATGCTCCGTGGCCTTGAGATTCAACAGCATTAAGACGAACAAATAGAGAACGAGGACCGCTCCCACATAAATGACGATCTGAATCGCAGCGATAAATTCGGCCTGAAGCAAAACGAACAGTCCGGCAACGTGGAGAAAAGTAGAGAGCAATGCGAGGGTACAATAGACTGGGCTACGAAGGCCGATGGTGAAAATGGAAGAAACAATAACGGCAAAAGCGAAATAGAAAAAAAATATAGTCTGCAAAAGTGGATCCTATTCCGTATTTTGCTCCGGTTCCACCTTTGCGACGGGTTCCGGAATTTCGCCGTGTAAGGACGGAAAGCGGTATCGGTACTCGCTGGCTATTTCGTCCTCGCCCTCTTGATGGTGTGCAACGAGGTAACGCTTCGCCTCCTGGTAGGCCAGGTCTCCAATTTCGTAAAGCTTGGGTTTATCAAATATCAGGTCACGCTTGTTGTTGGTTGAATATTCGTAGATCTTTGTCATGCCCAAGGCATTTACGGGGCAGGCTTCAACACAAAAACCACAAAAGACGCACTTGGTGATGTCGATATCAAACTCAGTCGCATAACGAACGACTTCATTCTCCTCCTCTTCGACCGCACTCACAACACGAATACAATGCGAAGGACAAGCGGCTTCGCAGAGATCGCATCCGACGCATCGTTCTTTTCCATCTTCATACTTCAAGAGACACAAGGCACCCCGATGCGTATCCGGAAGCGGGACTTTCGCGTGCGGATACTGAACCGTCACCTCTTTCACAAAATAGTGCGAAAAGGTGGTCTTTAAGCCCTTTACAATCTCCTTAAATAAGACATTGTGGAGTAGCTTTTTAACCATCACTCGACCCCGCTTCTTCCGTAGGGCTTTCTTCGATCGTATCCGATGCTGCCGTGGTTGTCTCCGTTTTGGATGGAACGACATCGAGCATAATCGGCTTAGTCGATTCGATTGCAACCGGTCCAGTGTTTCGATAAATCACATGGGTCTTTGGATCGATTTGTGCCACGAGGAAATCTTTAAGCGGTGGTTCGGCAAAATGAACGGGGAATTGCACCAGCCCTGCTGGAAGGGCCGCATTGACTTCAACGGATATTTCCATCGTACCTTGCGCTGAAGACAGCTTCACACCGTCGCCGGTTTCGAGACCCATTGCGCTCGCATCGGCTTCTCCAATTTGAAGATTTCGATTATTGTAAATGCCCATCAAGTTTTCGTCGCGCGTCGACAGCTTTCCGCTATGGTAGAGCACTTGCTCCAAGGAAAGCTGGAACGCCGTTTCCGTCTGTGGCCTGCCTTTTTCCTGGGCATAGCGTTCCGTAACTTCGGAGACAAAATCGTTTTGGAGATACGAATCGGCCTGCACCGGCGGCCGCTCGCTTCGGTAATACCCCGGCACACACTGCGAAATTTCGTTTTTAATTTCTTCCGAACTTCGATAAAGAAGCGGATGGGCCAAATGTTTCGACAAATCGGAAAAAACCTTCCAGTCCGGCCGAACCTCGCCTCGAGGATCGAAGGCTTCGGAAACCCCTTGGGTTTGTCCAGCCATATTGGTAAAACTACCTTCTTTTTCGGCAAATGTCGCAACGGGGAGCACAAAGTCCGCCATCTCACCCAGTGCATTCATGAAAGGGTCTTGAACGACAATAAGATCAATCTTCTCTAAGGCTTCCCGAACGCGCATCGAAGTGGGTAGGCTTTCGAGCGGATTTTCACCCACCACATACAAGGCCTTAATCTCTCCGCGATGCGCCGCTTCGATCATTTCGGGGAGGCTTAATCCGTTTCCTTTTTCCCCTGCATCGGGCAGGCTTGAATGCCAGTCCGATGCGAAACGCTGCCGCGCATCATCGGACGCATAAGCGTGCTGACCGGGCAGAAATTCTGAAACGCCGCCCATGTCGACCGCCCCTTGCTCATTATTCTCTTCGCAGACCGGCAGAATACCTGCGCCTTCTTTTTCGAAGAGACCGGATACCAAGGCCAGATCGATCAAGCGGAGGACATTGTCATAGGCGCCGACTTCCGAGACGATGGATTCGCCCCAAATGAGCGTGCCGCGTTTCGATTGCGCCAAGAGGCTCGCTGCTTCAACGATTTGCTCCCAGGAGAGTCCGCAGGCATCCACAATGGCTTCTTTCGAAAGTGAAGCGAGCGCCCCTTGGAGCGCCTTGAAGGCCTCAGGGTGTTTTTGCGAGAAAGCACTGTGGCACAAGCCTTCTTCAACAACAGCCTTAACCAGGCCCTGAATAAACATCGATTCGGAATTGAGTTTAATTTGTAAGGGATGGGTCGCCAATGCCATCAACTTGGTCTTCCAGGTTTCAGTCACGATCAATTTACCGCCGAATTCGGCCATGGCCTTTTTGACACGGAGCGCCAAGATGGGGTTGGTCTCCGTCAAGTTTGAGCCCACCATCAAAATGACATCCGAAAGGGCCACCTGCTCATAAGAACTGGTCGCCGAACCAATGCCCAAGGCGTGCTGCATCGCCAGGACGGAATTCATATGACCATAGCGCGCGGCGCTGTCGATATTGTTCGAACCCAAAACAGAACGCATGAGACGTTGAAAAAGGTATACCGCTTCGTTTGTGCAACGTCCGCTGATTAAGCCTGCAATCGCGCGTCCGCCATGTTGCTCTTTAATTTGCTTCAGTCGTTTTCCAATTTGAGCCAAGGCTTGGAACCAGGGAATTTCGATATGCTCCCCTTCAACCTTGGTTAAAGGTTTGGTCAATCGTTTGTCACTCTGCACATATTCGAAACCAAAGCGTCCACGCACGCAAATACCGCCATGACTGTCACCCGGCCCAACTTCGTAACCCAACTTGTTCGTATAAGACAACTCGGAGGTCACAACCACAATCGAACGCTCATTGGTTTCGAGGATGATCTGGCACCCATCGGAACAAAAGCTACAGGTGGTTTCCGTTTTTTTAAGTTGCCAAGGCTTGAAGGTATATTTCGAGAACTTGCTGACAATGGCGCCGACCGGACAGACCGCCAGGCAGTCGCCGCAGAATTCGCAGAAAAGGGCCTCGCCGCCATGTGCACCAACATGGGTTTTTTTGTCTTTTTTATAGAAGCACAAGGCATCGACCAACTGGACTTCTTTGCAGACATTAATACATTGCCCGCAGAGAATACAGCGCTCCATATTAAAATCGAGGCCGATGCTTCTGGTGTCTTCGGGGATGACTTTTCTTTTCCCCTTTTTAATATCGTAAACTTCAAGGTCGTAGGCCATGTCTTGGAGTTCGCATTGACCATCTTTATCGCAAACGGGACAGTCCAGTGGATGAGTTACCAAATGTTTTTCGACGGCCTTTTTCCGAGCCTCTTCCATTTTTTCGGTATCGGTATGGATCACCATGCCATCTTCTGCACGGGCGGTGCAGGAACGCACATTGTTCTTTTTGCCTTCGACCTCAACCAGGCAAAGTCCACAGGAACCAAAGGGAGAAAAACTGTAGTGATAACACATCGCGGGCAAAACGATGCCCATATCTTTAATGGCCGTATAGACGGATGAACCCTCTTCCACCTGAATGACCGTCCCATCGACAGTCAACGTTGCCATTTTCTTTTCGGAATCTGGCGTATCGATAGAAGTAGTGCTTTTCTTAACGGTGCTCATTTATCGATCACACTCCCCCATTACAATATCATAGGTCCCAAAGATCGTAATCATATCCGCAATCATATAGCCTTTGGCCATATGATCGAAGGCGCCCATATGAATAAAAGAAGGGGCGCGGATTTTTAGCCGGTAGGGCTTGCCGCCACCCTGACTAACGAGGTAAAAGCCCAGCTCGCCTTTCGCGGCTTCTGTTCCGCAATAGATATCCCCTTCGGGCACGTTAAAGCCGGAAGAATAGAGTTTAAATTGGTAAATCATGCTTTCCATGTCGGTAAAAACCCGCTCTTTCGGTGGCGCGACAACTTGTGGTAAATAGGCTCGAATTTCACCCTCGGGCAGTTGATCCAGGCATTGCTTCACGATTTTACTGCTCTCTTTCATCTCTTCCATCCGAACCCAATAACGGTCGTAGGTATCGCCTTTGGTCCCTAAAGGCACCGTCCATTCGACTTTGTCGTAGGCTCCATAAGGACTCACCTTCCTTAAATCATAATCGACGCCCGAGCCGCGCAAGGTAGGGCCGGAAAGGCCATACGCCACGGCATCTTCACCAGAAATCAGGGCAACGTTCCGTGTTCGACTCAACCAGATCCGATTGTTATGAAGCAGGCTATCGTACTCCGCAATTTTTGCCGGAAAGTCCGCAATAAACTTATAGATTTCATCCACGATTTTCGGCGTGAAATCGCGCTCGACACCGCCCACGCGATACCAACTGGTGGTTAGCCGCGCACCGCAAAGTTCTTCAAAAATATCGAGGAGCACTTCCCGCTCGCGGAAGGTGAAGAAAAATATCGTCATGGCCCCAATATCTAGGGCCTGCGTTCCCAACCAAAAGAGATGCCCGATAATCCGCTGAACTTCTGCGACAATCGTCCTTAAGTATTCGCAACGTTCTGGCAGTTCGATCTTTAAAATTTTTTCGATCGCCCGGACATAAGCAAAATTATTGTACATGGCGCAGATGTAGTCGAGCCGGTCGGTATGGGGTATAAACTGATTGTAGGTGATGGACTCCGCAATTTTTTCGACGCCCCGATGAAGAAAACCCAGCACGGGCTCGCACTTGACGATCTTTTCGCCTTCTAAGGTAACGATGACTTTGAGCACCCCATGGGTTGAGGGATGCTGCGGGCCTAGATTTAAGAGTAGCTCCTCCGTCCGCAAAAGCGGTAGCGCATTCTTTGCATTAGGCTCCGTATCTTGGGGTATTTTCACCGTCATCTTATCCAAGCATCCTTGTCATAAAAAAACAACTACCCTCAACGCGGGAATTCAAAAGTATCCCGCCAACCGCGGCCCTGGATCGGAAAATTCTTCCGCAGTGGAAAACCCTCGTCGTATTCGTCCGGCAAGAGAATTCTTTTGAGTTCGGGATGATTTAAAAACCGAATCCCCATCATGTCGTACACCTCTCGCTCAAGGTAATTCGCCCCGACCCAAATCCCGGTAATCGACTCGATCTCACAATTGTCCTCAGGCACACGCACCTTCAATCGAATTTGATGTTTTAGACGAATAGAAAAAAATTCGTAAACCATTTCAAAACGCTCCCTATCCTTGGGGAAATCGACCGAGGTCATATGAATGGGATAATCGAAATCCAATGTAGGATCGTCTCTCAAAAACCGGCAGACCGCAAGTAGTGCATCACGGCGGATGTGGACGGACAAATCGCCTCGAAACAAGGTTGCGCCGATATAGGCCTCGGCGTGTCCCTCACGGAGCTTTAGCGTAAGGGGATGATCCTTTCCGTCTTCCATGCCCCGCGGCACTCTAAAGGGTTTCGGCGGCTTCATGCTTTAACAAAGACCTTCTTTTTCATAATTTGTTTTTGAAGATTCATCAAACCTTCTAAAAGGGCCTCTGGCGTTGGCGGACAACCCGGCACATAAATATCGACGGGAACAAAACGGTCCACCCCTTGAACCACACTGTAGGTATCGTAAATATTACCAGAAGTCGCACAAGATCCCATGGCAATCACATAACGCGGTTCGGGCATTTGATCGTAAACCTTGCGGATGACCGGCGCCATGCGCCGGCAGACTGTTCCTGAAACGATCATCAAGTCCGACTGCCGAGGTGAACCACGGAAAACGCCCGCGCCGAAACGATCCATGTCATAACGCGAAGCCACAGCGGCCATCATTTCAATGGCACAGCAGGCCAAGCCAAAAACCATGGGCCAAAGGGATCCTTTTCGCGCCCAATTGACCGCTTGGTCAAGTTTCATCGTCACAAAATTAGCTTCGAACTTTCCGGTTAATCCCATTCCAGCCCCTCCTTTTTCCAAGCGTAGACATAAGCGACAAGGAAAAGTGCAATAAAGATAATCATTTCAATTAGGCCGAATAAGCCAATTTTATTAAAAACAACCGCCCAAGGATAAAGGAAAGCAACCTCGACGTCAAAAATCACAAAAAGCATGGCAATAATGTAGTAACGGACAGGAAAAGGATTCCGTGCGTCGGAGATGGGTTCGCTGCCGCATTCATAGGGCGAAAGCTTTTCCTTGTCGTCGATGCGAACCTGGACAAAATAACTGAGGACAAGCGTCCCCACCCCAAAAATGAGGACAGCCCCAATAAAAATAAAAATCGGTATATAGTTCGCGGGGGGGAGATTGTCGATCATCCTGAAAATGCCCCTCTTTTTGCAGATTTATAGCGTATCAAAAACAGAGCAAGACTATTTTAGCCTCTTGGAGAAGGGATGTGCAATAAAGTAAAAGGCCTATCTGTATGAATAAATTATTAGGCCTTTTGGGTGGCCCGAACGTCACCCATTGCATTCAAAGACCATAGATAGGAACTCAGACGAATCGTGCTGGGTTTTCAGCGAACTTTTCGTCTGTGGACAAGATGGCATTGGAATCTGGGCTCCCCTAATTTTGGGGAACCCAGCCCCGATTACATATTAAGGTGTTTTTTTAAGATCTCGCTGCCGGTGATCTTTGGATTATCCCCGCCAAATTCCTGTGCCTTTTTAAAGGCTTCAGTCGCATCGGCATGCTTCCCTTTGCCGTCTAGGGCCACGGCGAGATTAAAATGGGCCTCGGCAAAATCAGGCTTGGCGGAAATCGCCTCTTTCAGATGGTCGATCGCGACGTTCCAATGCCCCTGAACAAGATGGTCAACCCCTTCATTGTTCTTTGCCGCGGCCGAGGTATTACTCATGCCATTTGGAGACATAATCGAAGGGATCGATGGGCTCCCGCCGCCGCCACCGGTGCATGCGGCAAAAGTCACGATCGTTATGATTCCGAGAACATAGACACCCAAGCCAAAGATGGACTTTCTATTCATGATGCTGCCTCCTTTTATAGGTATGATTCAAAATATCCTTCAATTCCCGACTGAGTAAATAGAGTGAGGTTCGGCTAGTGTTTAATTAACGATAAGATCTGCGCCTCAATGCGCAGACATGCACAGGTGGATTTCCAATGGAAGACTTCAGGGAACGCTATTAACTATAAAGGAAGGGATCTTTGGAAAGCAAGCGGGAAGCATAAGCTTTAACTTGAAAGCGCAAGGATCCGAATTTCCTTATGGAATAAAGAATCGACACCTTCCTCCTCAAAGTTGACAGCTTTCCTTTGAACTGGCAATATAAATCCCTCTAGAGCCTGGTCAAATGAACCCTGAAATCCTCCCTAAAATACTATCGGACACCTTTCAGTCCACGATTAAAACAGTACAGCATACCGCGCTGGCTGGAGATGCATCCAATCGCACCTATTTTCGCCTCAAATGGCAACAAAACGGGAAAGACCGACAGGCCATCTTCATGGAAATGGCCGAAAACGAGTCGGCGAAAAGTTCGGATGAAGCCGGGAGCGATACTGCAGCCACGATCCAAGAACTTCCCTTTATCAACATCCAAAAACACCTAAGCGCATGCAAAATCCCCGTCCCCGAAATCTATTTATACGATGCGCCACACGCTTGCATCCTCTTAGAAGACCTCGGCGATTTAACCCTGGCCGAAGTTCTGGGCAAACCTCCCTACACCTCCTCAGAACTAGAGACCTACTACCAAAAAGCACTCGAGGCCCTCGTGACAATGCAAATCGAAGCCACGCCTCCACAGGGCAAGCCAAGCCTCGCCCATTTACGCCGTTTCGACAGCAGCTTATTCCAATGGGAATTCGATCACTTTCTAGAATATGGCATCGAAGCCCGGCAAGGGAAAACAATTTCCGCCGATAAAAAATCCGCCATCCAATCTATTTTCTCAGAAATTTCCGGAGATCTGGCCGCCTTGCCCCAAGTGTTTACGCACCGGGATTACCACAGTCGCAACCTGATGATCGACAAAACGCCGGATGGATTCAAGATCGGTATCATCGACTTCCAAGACGCCCTCATGGGCCCGCCGCAGTATGACCTCGCCTCCCTTTTACGGGATTCCTACATCGAGCTCCCGGAAGATACGATCGATCATTTTCTGGGCTATTACTGCGACCAATTCGAAGCGCGTTCGGGAAAAACCATAGATCGGAAGGGCTTTCAGACGCATTTCGACCTAATGAGTATCCAACGAAATTTAAAAGCCGCGGGGCGTTTTGTCTTTATCGACCAAGTAAAACATAAAGATCACCTGCTTCCCTTCGTGAGCCCCACGCTTTTCAAAGTCGAGCGCACCCTCCTTAAACACGCGCGTTTAAAGCCTCTGTACGCCCTCCTCGCACCCGATGTCCCGGAGTTTCAACATCGATGAAAGGCATGATCCTGGCCGCAGGTTTGGGCACGCGACTGCGCCCTTACACCGACACATTACCGAAACCCCTCATTGAAGTAGGCGGCCGGCCCTTAATTTATTACAACCTCCTGCTCCTAAAAAAATATGGGATTTTGGATGTCTCCATTAACCTGCACCACTATGGGGAAAAGATCCAACAGGAACTTGGGGATGGATCGAAACTCGGCATGCAGATCCGCTACTCGGAGGAAGAAAGCCTCTTGGGCACAGGGGGCGGCATAAAAAAAATGGCCTCGCCTTTTCCTGACGAAACATTTATTGTGATCAATGGGGATATCGTGATAGAAATTGAACTGGATCGTCTCCTCGCCAAGCATCGAGAAAAGAAAGGTGCGGCGACACTGGTACTCCGAGAAGACGCATCGCTTTCCAAATTTGGAATCCTTGAAATCGATGCGGAGGATCGCCTACGCAACATTTTAAATAAAACCCCTTGGGTGGGCTCGAACAAACGCCAATTGATGTTTACAGGCGTGCATGTGCTTGGCCCGGAGGTTCTCGATTATATTCCTTCGGATTGTTTTAGTTCGATCACCGAGTCCTACATCGCCATGCTTCAAGAAAAGAAACCCCTTTATGCCTTTGTGGCAAAGGGCTATTGGAACGACCTCGGACATCGCGATCGATATCGGCATGTCGACCGCGAAATTCGGGAAGGAAGGCTTCAACTCAGTCATATGCAATAGGATGACTGATTCAACTTAAACAAAATGGAGGAATCTATGCCACACCACGATCAATCGTCACATCATGGCGCCAAAGAAGAGCAAAGCAATGTGCAGGACGATCCCGCCGCAAAAGAACTTCTGCGGCAGGCCTTCGAGAGTACTTCACGCTGGTCTAAAGATTTTCCTGGCTTCGGCGCGGAACTCCTTTGCAACGACAATGGCGAAATATACAAGGGTTCGGTCGAAATTAAATCCCGGCAAGAAAAGACGATTCATTTGGAAGTGCCGGAGGAAAAGAAGGCGCTCGGCGAATGGGTCAACGAATCCATCGGCATGATGACCGTTCACCGAGCCTGGCGGTCATTTGAAGAATCGGACGGCAAAAGCGCTGTGACCTTCGGCGATGCGCCAAATGATCACCCCTTGGGCCGGGAGATCTTGATTCATGGCGACGGCATGGCATCGCGCTATCGAATAAAAGACAATCGGATTCAACAAATTTCCCGTGACATGGGCCGGATGCGCTTTACCATCAACATTGAAGATGCGATGAAAACCGAAGACGGCAAGTCGCTCACCACCCAGTATGTCGTGTTCTACTTTACCGGCGACAATAAATTGATGAAAGTCGACAGCTTCAGCGACGAACATCATCTTCTAGGAGGAAACTACCTGCCCGCGCAACGCCAGGTTATCTCCAACGAAGGGGGGAATGTCACTGTGCGGGTGCTCGAATTCAAGGGCCACCGACTGCTTTCGTAAATACGAATCGGGTTACGAGACATAGAATCGAAGAGGCTTGAATGAAGGTTGGGATCGTCCAGATCGACTCCGCTTTTGGAGAAATCCAAAAGAATGTCGAAAAAGCCCTTTCACACATGGCGTCCCACGCGGCCGACCTCTGGGTTCTGCCGGAACTTTTCAACACGGGTTACCAGTTCATCTCCAAGGAAGAAGCTGCCAAACTTGCCGAAGCCGTCCCGGAAGGGCCCACGACCCAGGCCCTCATCCGGGAGGCGAAGCGCGCCAAGACCCACATTGTCGCGGGAATCGCAGAGCGTTCGGGCCGAAAGATCTATAATGCATCGGTCCTCGTCGGCCCAAAGGGGTTCATCGCCGTCTATCGCAAACTCCACCTGTTTTATGAAGAGAAGCGTTGGTTCACACCCGGCAACCTTCCCTTTAAGATCGAAAATATTTCCTACCCTAGCCCAAAGGGCGGTCGCATGACCGCCCGCATTGGCATGATGATTTGCTTCGATTGGATCTTTCCGGAATCGGCTAGATCGCTCGCCCTACTGGGTGCCGATATACTCTGCCATCCCTCCAACCTGGTCCTGACCCATTGTCCAGACGCCATGGTCACGCGCTGCCTGGAAAACCGGGTCTTCGCGCTCACCGCCAATCGCGTCGGTACTGAAACACGCGGGAAGGAAAAACTAACCTATATCGGAAAGAGTCAGATCACGAGCCCAAGAGGCCAGGTTCTATACAGGGCAGCCGAAAAAAAAGAAGCGGTGTGGGTTCAAGAAATCGATCCCAAGGAAGCGAGAAACAAACAAATCAATGCCTACAACAATCTATTGACCGATCGAAAAACACGGTTTTATCGCTAGTGCATTGGATGGAAAAACCCTTTTAAATCCTTCATCCCACCTCTTTTTAAAACTGATTTTTAAAATTCATGAATTCTGTTTTAAGGTGATCCAAGTCGGATCGGAGCGATTTTACTTCGGCTTCCAGCCCTTCTATCCTGTCCGGATCGGACGCGGCTTCATTATCGACGACAACGAGTGGTGGAGAGAAGGCATTCCCTTCTTGCCCTGTTACTGTCGGCTCTGTAAACATATGCGTGTAGCGTAACTCTTTCTGCCCTGCTTGCCGGGGGAGTTGCTGAACAAAGCCCCATTCGGAAAGGTTGCCTAAGACCTCATGCACTTCTTCCAAACTTTCAAACGCGTAAACCCGTTCAGCGCGAACACGCAGCGCACCCGGCGTTTGTGGCCCCTTCAACATGATAAACGCCAAGATGATGGTTTCACGCGGAACAAGCTTGGCTTTTTTACTTAAACTTTCTCCGTACTTTATAACTCGGCCCGACTGACTGTCCCATGTGAGACTTTGATTCTTTAAGGTATGGAGTGCCTTTTGTACGGTCGCCTCTTCATAGGAAACAATGGGGTCGCGATTGGTTGTCTGATTGCAAGCATTTTTAAGTGCATTGAGCGAAAGAGGATAATAGTCCGGCGTCGTCAAAGCTTTTTCCATCAACGCCCCAAGAACGCGAATTTCTTCCCTGTTGAGTTGGATATCGATCAAATCACCTTTCTCAAGCGCCTTGCCAATTGTTACCCTAAGACCTCAAGCGACTTCCCCCGACCGCCCGAATCCTCGGCATAGAATCAGGTTAGGTTCGCGTCTATCGAATGATCACAGATAGTGTATTCGATAGAATCTGGTATCGATTACCAGGAGACCGGTAGCGCGCGCGAATGGAGTAGATTCCTGGTTTTGAAAAATCGTATCGTTTTTCACCAAGCCCATCTGCTTCCAAATTCAAGTGATGGGAAAGGCTTTCCCCCCGCTGCAATACCGTAAACATCGCATCGGAATAATCGATCGACAAGTCCGGACCCAGGTAGGGAAGCGCACGCCCGCTTCCATCGGTAATGAAAAATGAATAGGGATAGTGTTCCAAAAAAGCGGCATTGAGCACTTGAAGGGCTTGGCGATCGTCGCTGGCAAGTTCAAGTTTGAGAACAAGCGGATCATTTGCGCCGATAGAGGGCGAAGCTGTGCTTATTTTTAATGTTAATCGGGGTGTACTACAAGCCGAGAACAACATGAACACAAGGGCAAGGGAAAGTAAGAGTCGAATATGCGCCCCTAATTTTGAGCAAAAACTTTGGCTTTTCTCCATTGGTTTTACTCCTCTCACTTCTTAGAGGCTTTCCAGTGATCCGGATTAATCCATTTTTTCTTTAAGGTATCGCTGACCTTGTTCGTTCCTTTTAATGGCTTTGGTCCGCGCACGAGACAGCCTTTTTCATCGACGTCAAAATCTCGAATGGGTTTCTCATCGAAGATCTTATCCATGACCTTGTGCCCAACCTCGCCTCGCGTTTTATCTCCATTCATAATATGATTCTTCCAGTGGGCGGTCTCATGTAGAATCGTAATCGCGATAAAGAGCACGGCGTCGATCTCTTTCTCTTTATTGTTCTTCGCCGCGTTCAACACGATGTCTAAAATCCGTTTATTGAAAAAGATGGCGTCCTTTTTCTTGTACTTATCATACCATCCACTTGCAAAATAGGTGGCTTCCCCTTCTTTTGGATCGCCGATTTCTATTTCGGGATGCTGCTTGGTTTTGTCGACTTCCGCTTTATCGAAGGCTTGTCCTTTTTTATTCACCAAAGCAAAGCCCTTTTGCCCTTTATCGCTTTTTGCAATCTTTTCTGCGAGCGTGAGTGCCTTTAAGAAAAGTGTATTTTCTTTATATTCTTTTGGAAGGCGGGATAAGGTCCAGATCCAGACCGCCTCAGGGGTCTCGGTCGGATCAGCGGCCACCTTGGTTTCCAAGACACAAACAAACACGAGGGCCCCAATTAGGCTCGCCAGTAAAAATAGGGGAAGCCTCGCCGTTTTGAAAGCAGGTCTGCATTTTTTTGTGATTGGGAAATTCAATACATCACCTTCTCATAATCGAGGTGAAAATTCGATAATTTAAAATCCATGCTTGAAAAGGCCCATCCCCTATTAGAAAGTCTCATTTCATTTTCTTTCTCGCTGAAGCACGGACAAGGCTTCCTTTGCAGATTGTTGTTCGGCCACTTTTTTACTCTTCCCGACACCCAGACCACAGGACTTTCCATCGATGCAGGTTTCGATTTTAAAACGCTTCTCGTGGTCTGGACCCGAGGCCTCAATCAGGGTGTATACGGGCAAACACCCATACTGCTTTTGGCTGTATTCCTGCAAGGCCGTCTTGTAATCGAAAGAAATCTCTCCAGGTTCGAGGACCTTGAGGTGATGATTGAAAAGACTCAATACCTTTTCTCGGGCGGTTTGAAAGTCGGCATCCAGGTACATCGCCGCAATCAAGGCCTCCAAGGCATTTGAAAGCAGCGAGGGTTTTTCTTTTCCCTGCGTCAGTGTTTCTCCTTTTCCCAATTCCAAAAAAGAACCCAGATCGATTTCTTGTGCAATCTGTGCAAGCGTGTCTTCGCTGACGATTTTGGCTTTCATTTTGGATAGATCGCCTTCAGGGGCATCCGGAAATTGATCCATTAAGACATGACCAATAATGAGATCAAGTACGGCGTCTCCGAGGAATTCGAGCCGTTCATTGTCTTTTCGGTCCTTGTTCTTGCTTTCGTTAATAAAGGATTTGTGCGTTAAGGCTTCTTCGAGGATACGCGGGTTATTGAAGCGGTAGGAAAGACTTTTTTGAAGACGAGAAAGCGCTTTCGAATTCATCGCTATAGGATAAACCTACTGATATTTTTTAAAAAGGACGGTGGCATTGGTTCCACCGAAACCAAAGGAATTTGAAAGGGCCACATTAAGGTCTCGCTGGGACGACTTGAGGGGGGTGTAGTCGAGATCGCAGAGCGGATCCGGATCTTCGAGATTGATTGTGGGGGGAATCAGCTTGTCCCGAATTGCGAGAATGGAGAAGATGGCTTCAACGCCACCGGCGGCGCCCAATAAATGTCCGGTCATCGACTTGGTCCCGCTGAGCGACATTCGGTAGGCATGATCGCCAAAAACGGTTTTGATTGCCGCAGTTTCAATGGCGTCGGCCATGGTCGAGGTGGCATGGGCATTCACGTAGTCCACCGCCTCCGGTAGGACATCGGCATCCTTAATGGCAAGCCGCATACATCGCACCGCGCCCTCTCCGCCTTCCGGGGGCGAGGTCATGTGAAACGCATCGGCCGTCATACCGTAACCAATCACTTCCGCATAAATTCTTGCTCCGCGGGCCTTGGCGCTTTCCATTTCTTCGAGCAGGACGACACCCGCGCCCTCACCCATGACAAAACCATCTCGTCCACGATCGAAGGGCCGGCTCGCCGCTTTGGGTGCATCATTTCGAAGGGATAAGGCTCGAGATGCCGCAAAACCCGCCATACCCAAGGGCGTCACGGCGGCCTCGCTTCCACCGGCGATCATGACATCCGCGTCACCCCGCTGAATGAGACGGAATGAATCGCCAATGCAATGGCTCCCGGTAGAACAAGCCGTCACGGCACAAGAATTCGGTCCTTTTGCCCCGACCGTAATGGCGATTTGTCCAGAGGCCAGATTGATGATCGACATGGGAATAAAAAAAGGCGTGACCCGTTTTGGCCCCTTTTCCATTAAAACGGTGTGCCAATGTTCGATCGCCTGAAGCCCCCCGATCCCAGAACCCACGTAAACCCCAACGCGCTCGGCATTCTCTGGCTTCACTTCAAAGCCGGCATCAGCCACAGCCATCCGCGCTGCTGCAACGGCGTAATGGATAAAGGTATCCATTTTTTTAACTTCTTTGGCTTCGATAAAGTCGGTGGGTTTGAAACCTTTGACTTCACCGGCGATTCGGCACGGATAGTCTGTGGCGTCGAAACGCGTAATCGTCGCGATTCCCGATTCACCGGCACAAAGTGCCTTCCATGTGCTCTCAACGTCGAGTCCGAGTGGAGAGATCATCCCCAGCCCGGTCACCACAACCCGTCTTTTTTCAGAGGACAACTTTCACCCCATTTCGATATAAAACGACTACCGAATTTTCCGAAAGAACGATGGGCCTACACCTTGTCTTGGATATAATCAATTGCGTTTTTGACCGTGAGGATTTTTTCTGCATCCTCGTCTTGAATTTCGATGTTAAACTCTTCTTCAAAGGCCATCACCAGCTCAACAGTGTCCAAAGAATCGGCACCCAAATCTTCGACAAAAGAGGCTTCCGCTACGACCTCACCCTCTTCAACGCCCAACTGTTCCGTAATGATTTTTTTTACGCGATCATCGATTGCCAATGCTCATTACCTCCATACTGTATGTTATCGAAATTGGAAATTTGATCCGCACCCTCTGCACCCACGTGGCGCATTCATGTGACGGAGACTTCCCCTTTGGCCCTACGGCATTCTTTGGAAATGGAAAGATTAGCCAGACATATACATGCCGCCGTTTACATGTATCACTTGGCCCGTAATATAATTAGCGCGATCCGAAACCAGAAAAGCCACGGCATCCGCAACATCGGAAACTTGGCCGAGGCGAGCCATCGGAATCTGCTTTTTGAGAGTCTCCTGTACCGCCTCCGGGAGCGAGGCTGTCATGGCTGTTTCGATAAACCCGGGTGCCACGGCATTCACTGTAATCCCACGTCCGGCATACTCTCTCGCGACCGTTTTGGTCAAACCCACCACCGCCGCCTTCGAGGCCGCGTAATTGGCTTGTCCGGCATTGCCGATTGCGCCGACGATAGAAGAAATCGAAACGATTTTCCCGCTGCGTTGTTTTGACATCGATCGGAGCGCAGCCTTCATACAATGAAAGACCCCCTTCAAATTGACAGAGAGCACGGCATCCCAGTCTTCATCCTTCATCCTCATCAGGAGGGTGTCTCGCGTAATCCCGGCATTATTCACGAAGATGTCGATTTTACCAAAACGGCTAAGGGTTTCGTCGACCAAGGTCTTGACCGAGGATTCATCGGCGACATTGACTTTCAGCGCAAGGGCCTCTTGACCTTGGGCCGTCATTTCTGCTGCGGTCGCTTCGGCCCCAGCCTGATTCATGTCGGAGACTACCACAGCCCCCCCAAGAGCCGCAAGCGATTGACAGATAGCCTTTCCAATCCCCTGTGCGCCTCCGGTTACAACAACGACTTTACCCTTTAAATCCAAAACAGGCGCTCCTAAGATGAGTGGAATTTCAATCGATCCTGTGCAAGCGCTAGACCCCTAGGATCTTCAACATTAAGCACCATCGCGCGGCGATCAATCCGCTTCAATAATCCGGCAAGCACTTTTCCCGGGCCAACCTCTAAAAACAAATCGATCCCTAAATCGCGCATGGATTGAATGCTTTCTTCCCAAAGCAAGGGTGCCGAAATTTGATCGACCAAGGCTTCTCGGGCGGCCTTCCAGTGCATCACTTTTTGTGCTTTGACATTGTTGATGAGCGGCACTTTTAGATCCTGCCCTTCAATTGTGTCCAATGCCGAGGAGAGCCGCAAGGCCGCATCACGCATTAAGGGACAGTGCGAAGGCACGCTCACTGAAAGCCGTATGGCGCGACCTGCCCCCCTTTCGAGGGCAAGCGACATCGCTTTTTCAACTGCGGCGCGCTCACCGGCAATGACCACTTGTGTCGGTCCATTATAATTGGCGGGCGCAACGAGACCCTCATCTTTTGAAATCTCGCGACAGAGCGCATCGACCTTCTCACGATTCAGACCAATCAAGGCCGCCATCGCCCCGCTCCCCTCGGGCACCGCCTCCTGCATGTAGCGCCCTCTGAGATGAACAATACGGACAGCATCCGAAAAAGTAAGCGCGCCTGCTGCGACCAAGGCCGTGTATTCGCCCAAGCTATGACCGGCGACCGCGGTCGCATGCTCAACCGGCGCACCCAAGGCGCGCCATGCGGCAACACTGGCGGTTAAAAGCGCGGGCTGAGTATATTCAGTTTGATGAAGTTGTGCCTCTGGGCCTTCGAAACAAAGGGCCGCGACATCCCATCCCAGCACCTTCTCTGCCTCGGCATAAACCTCCCGCGCCGATTCGAAGGCATCAAAAAGCGCCTTGCCCATACCAACATACTGCGACCCTTGTCCGGGAAAGAGAAATCCGATTGTCATTTAAGAAAAACACACCTTCAAAATAGATAGGCCGATATTGATAAAATTAGACATCGATGTCAACAAAAAACTGCGCTTTCTTCGCTCCGGCGAAGACTTTGTTCACATCCAATTGTGCGATAGCACAGCGCGAAAGAAAGTTCGAAGATCTTAATCCCTGAATGGAGTATGTATTTTTCTAAGGTCGCGGCACGAATTAAAAAGAACTTAATCGACGATGAACTCGCCTCCGTCGACACCGATGACGTTTCCGGTCACCCAAAAAGCTTTGGGATGAGAGAGCAGTGCGATCACGGCGGCCACATCTTCTGGTCTCGTTAGGCGGCCCCAGGGATTTTTCTTCGTCGCCAGCTGGATCATTTCTTCGTGGCCCGGAATTTTCCGTAAAGCCGGCGTATCGGTCACACCCGCACGAATGGCATTCACCGAGATTTTTTTCGGGCCAAGCTCAAGCGCCAATTGGCGGCAATGCGATTCGAGGGATGCCTTGGCTGCTGAAACCGCGCCATAAGAAGGCCACACCCGCGCCCCCCCTGCCGAAGTCATACCGTAGATCCGACCGCCTTCGCCCATGAGGTCTCCTTGCAGCAAATCCTGTGTCCAATACACCAAGCTGTTCGCCATGACATCGAGGGTCATCTCCAGCTGAGGTCGACTGATGGCTTCCCGCTCGGTGGGTGCAATGAGGGGCTTTAAGGTCCCGAAGGCCAAGGAATGCACCAAGATTTTCACCTTTGCCTCCTTCGCACGGATTGCGTCGAGCACCCCTGCTCGCTTTTCGGCGTCGGCGGCGTTGACATTAAAAAAAACAGATTCTCTGCCCAGCGCGGTTATTTCGGATTGAATGCGTTCGACATTCGGCAGAGTCCCTTTTCGATCAAGATGAACCCCAAAGATATCCATGCCTGAGCGTGCCAATTCGAGGGCAATGGCCTCGCCGAATCCGCTTGAGGCCCCGAGAATGAGCGCCCATCCTTCCAGAGATTGTTTATCCAAATCGCTTCTTCCTCCATTCGTTTATGGAAAAGGTTAAAAAATAGTGTTAAGAAATCTTCGTTGTCGAAAAAAATCCCTCTAAAAGGAAGGGCAAGGTCAAAGTACGGCCAAGTCTAGTATTGTACAACGGCAGATCCCCAGGTCAGCCCTCCACCAAATGCCAGGAAAAGGACCGTGTCTCCTTCCTGGATTCGGCCATCACTGACCGCCTCATCAAAGGCCAAGGGGATCGAGGCAGCAGAGGTATTCCCATACTTATCTAGATTAATAACCATTTTTTCTTTCGGAAATTTCAAACGATCAGCGACGGCCTTTAGAATGCGAATATTGGCTTGATGCGGCACCAGCCAATCGATATCTTCGATCGACATTCCCGTCGCGCGAAGGGCTTCGTGCGCGGCCTCTTCTAAATTTCGAACGGCGATTTTAAAGGTTTCGCTGCCTTTCATTTTAATGGTGTTTAATTTCTCAAGCAGCACCTTTTCGGAAGGGGGAATCGCCGAGCCGCCACCTGGGACGCAAATGAGATCAAACAAGGCGCCGTCCGAGTGCAAATGCACAGATAGGATACCCCGGTCCGAATCGGAAGGGGACAAGACCACTGCGCCTGCACCATCGCCAAAAAGGACGCAGGTCCGACGATCATCCCAATCCGTTAAGCGGGACATGGTCTCTGCTCCAATAACCAGAACATTCCGATAAGTCCCTGATCGGACATACTGCTCGCCCACCGAAAGCCCGTAGAGGAAACCGGAACAGGCCGCCGACAAATCGAAGGCCGCCGCCCGTTTTGCCCCCAGCTTATCCTGCACAATGCAGGCCGTGGAAGGAAAGAACATATCGGGCATTGAAGTCGCAACGATGATCAGATCGACGTCTTCGGGGGAAATCGCGGCGCGCTTAAGGGCTTCGAAGGCAGCCTTAACTGCGAGGTCCGATGTCGCCTCGTCACTCGATACAATCCGACGTTCACGAATACCGGTTCGCTCAACAATCCATTGATCACTCGTCTCGATCCTTTTTTCGAGTTCGCGATTCGTTAAAACTGTCTCAGGAACATAAGAACCGTTTCCAGCAATGCGGACCTTCAATAAGAAACCTTTCCGTGGACCATCTTTCGGACACCCTTGTGCAAAGCGCTGCATTGCACAAGGGCGAGATCAATTAAGCCAAGGGTATCGCACAACACGATTTAACAGAGCTCCATGTGGGAAGCAATCAAATCTTTAATGTGCCGATTGACGCCCTGAACATAGGATTCCTTTGCGACACGAATGGCGTTTTTAATCGCTAAGGCCGAAGAATGACCATGACAGATAATGCTAATGCCATCCAAGCCCAGCAAAGGCGCCCCGCCATATTCCGCGTAGTCGACTTTTTTACGGAAACGGGCAAAAGCCGTCTTCAACAGGGCATAGCCCAATCGTCCCGATGTAGAAGCAAGAATTTCTGTCTTAAGAAATTGGATCATGGCATCGGAGAGACCTTCCGAAATTTTGAGTGCGACATTGCCGATAAAGCCGTCACAGACAATCACATCGGCGGCACCAGAATAAACATCCCGGCCTTCGACGTTGCCGATAAATTGAAGATTGCTTTTTTTTAACATCTTAAACACTTCTTTGGTGAGTTCGTTCCCCTTCGTATCTTCCCCTCCGATACTCAAGAGGCCGACACGGGGATTGGCAATTCCAAGGATTTTTTCGGCATAGATTTGCCCCATGATGGCAAATTGGAAGAGATGAACCGGTTTGCAATCGACGTTCGCACCGACATCGATCATGATGGCCGTGCCGCTTAGGGTCGGCAGCGGGGTTGCAATGGCCGGACGCTCGACGCCGCTGAGGGGCCTTAAATTAAAAAGACCAGTCGCCATACTGGCGCCGGTGTTGCCCGCGCTAATCACCGCGACGGCCTGACCCTCTTTTACGAGGCGTGTGGCGACCCAGATCGAGGAGTCTCTCTTTTTGCGCACCACACTTGAAGGTAGCTCTTCCATACCGACTTGCTGCGAGGCATGGACGATCGACAGAGGCAATCCTTTAATATCGTGCTGAGATAAGGCCTTTTCGATTGCCTGTTGGTCGCCGACGAGTATCGGTTCGACGTCGAAATCCCTCGCCGCTTCAATGGCCCCGTGGACAATCGAAGCTGGCGCGTCGTCTCCACCCATGGCGTCGACGGCAATCTTCATGATCTCTTATGAGGCAGGTAGAGGTCGGCCAAGCTAAACCTCTTCGACTTTAATCACCTGTCGACTTTTATAGGTTCCGCAACTCATACAAACACGATGCGGCAATTTGGGCTCCCGGCATTGCGGACATAAGACGGTATTCGGTGCCTCTAATTTTTTATGCGTCCTTTTTTTATCCCGACGCGCTTTAGAAAATCTATGTTTTGGGTTTGGCATTGGATTCCTTTTTGTAAAATTTTTTTAAGTCGGCCCAACGGATATCGTCGGGTTCGACCTGACATGGGCACGTCTTCTCATTTAAATCTTGTCCACATTGCGGACACAGGCCACGACAGCCGGCCTGACAAAGCGGGTTCATCGGCACCGTCAATAAAAGCTGGCCGATTAATTCCTCTTCAAGATCGACCTCGTCCCCGTCGTAGTAATAAAGATCCAGTGATTCGTGCGATAAGGCCTGTTCTCCGCCTGGGGGCAAATGCGTCTTTGGAAGGTACGCCAGGTGAAACGCCGAATCAAGTGTAAACGGAAAAGACTTTAGGCATCGACTGCATTCGGCCGACATCGTCGAAGACACCGAGCCCTGAACCTGGACCTCGCCTTCACCTTGTTTCGAGAGATTCAGACGGGTCCGCACCACATCAACGAGCGCGATCCCTTTTGGGCCAAGGTCCCAGTTTTTTGGATCGATATCTCTGGAAATCGCCATCCCTTCATCGGGGATTTTGTGTACCTTGATCTTCATTTTTAATATCAAGCGACCTGGCGAGATTATAAGTAAGCGCAGAGTGGGTGTCAAGCAATGTGCGGGATGAAAAACCTCGGCTTTTCTAGTTCATTCGAACCGCCACCCCTTCTTCGAGGGCATCGCTGGGGTGGCTGATTACACGATCTCCTTGTGTCAATCCAGAGCGAATTTCGACGGAAATGCCATTTTGGCGGCCAATTTCAACACTCTTACGCCTGGCTTTACCGCCCTCAGCGATAAAGACCGTCCAGCCGTCTTCATAGCGGAAAAGGGCATTCGTTGGCGCCTTGAGCACATTTTCCCCTTCCCAAATAAAAAATCGTGCTTCCACCCGAAATCCATCCCCAAGCCGGGCCCAGGCCGCCCTGGGCGATGTTATGTCCGAACGCACGAGGACCCGCTGCTCCTCCACGCCGAGTGCCGAACGCTGGGTAAAACCGGCGGGCTCCACCACTCGGACACGGCCTTTCAAGGCCTCGTCTCCACCCCATCGTTCGAAAGCCACGCGCATCCCTGCTTGGATCAAGACGGCATCCGATGAAAGCACATCGACTTCCACTTCCAACTGCCTCGGGTCCCCGATTTCGATGAGGGCTTCACCTGCCTGGACGACGCCCTCGCTCTGATGAAGAATTTTTAAAACCTGACCGTCGATTGGCGCCCGAATGGATACCCTCTCGTTTTCGCTGTCACCGTCCTCATCAAAAACCCGTAGGGCGGCTTGGGCCTCTTCGAGTCTATATTGGGCAATTTTGACTGAAAATTCGGCAGAACGAAGGTTTGCGCGCGAAATTCGCGACTGTGCGAGGGCCTCGTCGATGGAGGCTTCTGAACTTAAGCCTTCCTTTTGGAGTGCCTCGAGGCGATTTAATGTGGCCAAAGCACGCTTGCCCTCGGCTTCGGCGCCGGCGACTTTCGCTTGTGCGGCCTTGAGGCTTGCCTCCGACGCCGCGACACGGGCCCTCGATTCGGCCCGGCTTCGCGAATCGAGGACACGCGACGCTTGGGGCGCAAGTAGAAGTAAGACCGCGCCGCGCTTAACGACATCTCCCACATCCAGCTCAATTCTTTGGGCCACTCCCGTGACAGGAGAAGAAATGACAAATCGGTCGATAATTCGGGTCTTACCTTCTTCCAAAACGTCCACCGATAGCGGACCACGACCGATGACCACAGTTTCGACAAAGACCGGACTCGGCATAAAGGAATAGGCGATTGCGGCAAGGCCCATCAAGGCCAGTAAAATCCATACGAATCGTTTTCCCATTGACCTGCCTTACTCCTTGGTCTTCAACACGGCAACCAGATCCAAGTGGTCTAGGTGTTGCCGAACGATGAGGCCGGAGACGAAAGTGGAGATGAGGACAACCGTGGCCGCAAAGCCGAAGGTGCTCGACTCCAAAATCAGGGGCACGCGATAGAGATCAGTCTGAAGGTTATCGGAAATCACCTTGCAAAAACGCCAGCCGATTAAAAAACCGAGTGGGATAGCGGCCAAGGTCAAGACCCCCAGCTCTCCCAACATGATGTAAGAGATTTCACCCCGGGTCAAGCCGAGCACACGTAAACTTGCGAGCTCACGGCTGCGCTCGGAGAGCATAATCCGGGCGCTGTTATAGACCACCCCAAAGGCGATGGTGCTCGCCAAAATGGTATTGATAAAAGTGAAGATCAGAAGCGTCTCTCCCATCGTTTCATAAAAGCTTTTGATGGCACTTTCACGAATGGTCGTGCCTGCAACACGTGGCATCTCTTTTAAAGCGGCAAAGGTTTGCGTCCGATAGGCCTTATCTACCGCCAGGTAGGCACCAGAGATGGCATTGCCTTCACGCATAAGACGGTTGAGTGCACTCAGCTCCATATACCCCGACACACCTAAATATTGGCTTACAAAGGCAGCCACTTGAATTTCTCGATGGGGTCGGCTGCCTGTGAGTACTTCCACAGTGAGTGTGTCCCCCGGCTGCACCCCTAAGCGCTTGCCGAGATATTCGGTAAGTACAATACCCGATGCCGGTAGCGCGATGACGTTTAAATCTTTATTCAAAAGACGCTGCAGGTCGCCTCCGGATTCGATCCCTTGAATTCCTGTGCGATAGTGTCGATGACCAAAGCGCAACTTAACCGGAACCACACGAAACGGTTCTCCATATTGTACACCCGGCGTGTTTTCTAAATCATACAAGGCGCGTCGAGAAGTCGGCTCAACAAAAGTAACGGCGAGATCTTCGCGCTGGGCACGGCCAAACTGAATGTCGACCATGTAATCGATTGCATCCTCCTGGAAGCTTCCCACCATCATAATCGCACAGGCCATGGCGATGCCGATAATGGACAAGAACGATTTCATCGGACGCCTTTCAATGTGGCGGGCGATCATCCGGCTCGGCTGGGAGAGCACGCGTTTCAAACCCATCTTTTCGAAAAAAGTTTCACGGTAAATGGCGGGGGCTTCGGGGCGCATGGCCTCTGCTGGTGCGATACCTGCGGCACGGCGAACCGAAAAAATCGTACCCAAAAGGGCGGCAGCAATGCTGACAAGGGCCGCTGTCACGATCGTCCCCGGCCGAAGTTCGAAGGCCAGGAATGGAAAACGATAAAACTCCATGTAGAGCCCGCCGAGTCCGCGCCCAAGCCAAACACCACAGATAAGACCAATACCCACGCCGATAATCACGATCACAATCACCAGCTTTATATAGTGCAGTCCAACATCTGTTGTGCTGTAGCCGAAGGCCTTTAAAATCGCGATCTGCTCTCGCTGCGTCCCGACCATCCGACTCACCACCATATTTAAAAGAAAGGCTGACACGCCGAGAAAAATAATCGGGAAGATCATGGCCATCCGCTCTAATTGCCTGAATTCCTCGCTGAGATAGCGGTGAGAAAGCTGGTTCTCACGGGAGTAGGCCCCAAGGCCGCCATAGGACTCCAAGAGATCGTCGATCCGCTCGATCACCTCCGCTTCTTGCGCCTGCGCCGAAAGCGTGAGCGATAAATTGTTAAAGGCGCCCTCCATATCGTAGGCCGTACTCAGTGCGCGTCGGGCCATCCAGAAAATGCCGTAGCGTTTATAATCCGGAAAAATATCTCCCGGCGCGATTTGATAGATATATTCCGGAGAAAGGGCAACCCCCACAATACGCAAGTGCTTTCGCCGTCCGTTAATCACAACATACAGTCCATCACCAGGGCGTAATGTGTGCGCCTCTGCAAAGGCCTCGCTCACAATAAGCTCGTCGTCCCGTCGCGGGTCCACAAAGCGTCCGGCGCGTAAATAGAGGCGATTTAACCCGTCTTCCGGGTTCTCCGGGAGAGAGACCAATATTCCTCTCACCGGATCTGCAAAGCCTTCGATATCCACCTTCACATCAGCGAGGGTTCCGGTTTCCACAACATCGACGCCAGGAAGCGATTGAATCCGCTGCCGGAGTGATTCGGGTGCCCGTTTCAAGGTCGCAAAGAGTTCCGCAAAGCGGGTCTCTTGATAAAAGGCCGCTTGGGTCCGCTCTAGGGAATCGTGGGTACTTCGAGACATAATAAACGTCGCCACGCCACTGGCAATAACCAGTGAGATCGCAAGGGCCTGGCCCTTCATTCCCCAGAGGTCCCGCCATAATTTACGATCAATTGCTTTCATGGCATCACCATTTCAAAGATCCTGCCGCGCGCTTTTCTTCATTTTTTCGTATCTCTGTGATGAGGCCATCACGGAGATAAATTACGCGGTCCGCCATGTCGGCGATTTCCGCATTATGCGTAATCAAAACCGTGGCCGTCCCCAACTCTCGATTCACCCGTTCCAAGGCCTCAAGCACGATAATCCCCGTGGCCAAATCGAGCGCGCCGGTCGGTTCGTCGCAGAGCAATACGGCAGGCCGTTTGGCGATAGCCCGGGCAATGGCCACCCGTTGTTGTTCTCCACCCGACAGCTGAGCGGGAAAATGATCCAGCCTTTCTCCCAAGCCGACGATAGCGAGGGCCTCTTCGGGCTTCATTGGATCTCTCGCGATCTCGGTGACCACGCCGACATTTTCACGGGCCGTTAAGCTAGGAATCAAATTATAAAACTGAAAGACAAAACCGATGTGATGGCGGCGATAATCTGTTAACTCTCGATCATTCGCGACGGTCAAATCACGCCCGTGGTAGTTCACATGACCGGCGGTCGCCGTATCCAAGCCGCCCAATATATTCAGCAGCGTCGACTTGCCGCTACCGGAGGCCCCAAGCAAAACCACCAGTTCACCCGCGTAGAGATCAAGGTCAATCCCTTTTAAGGCATGCACCTTCACTTCGCCCATCGAGTAGACCTTGGTCAATCCCCGCGCCTGAAAAACAATCTCCTGTTGCATTGATTTTTTAACCTCTATCGCAGCCAAATCCCGAGTTCCTTTCAGGCCGATATATCCAACACCTTGAATTAATGTAATACGTCTGAATTTGGAATACTTACATCATCATATTGGCATTACTTTTTGATAAGAATCAAGCAAAACGCTCGATCAGAAAAGCGCACTAAACGATGGTTAAGCAATCCCTATTTTAAAATTTTATAAGCAGGATGAATCGGAGAAAGGTAAAAGATGACCCATGTTCAGTGTAACTAAAATATTATATTCCATAAACGTCTAAAGGTTAAAAGGTTTGCGTTTCATCGACTAATCCTAAAGATTCAGAACGCTGAAAACGATTGATTTCCAGATGAAAGGAAGCGTAGGTCATATTTGAGAACACGATGTTAAAAGGAGATGTCTCAAATAAAATAAAAGAATGAAGGGAATGAAGGCGAAGGATGACTTAAACGGTAAAATGGTGAGACGAGAGTCGCAATTCTGTCTCACTCCCAAATAGAGGACGAATAACGCTCTAGGATGTCTCTAGATCTGTTTATTTCAGCGCGTTTTCTACAACACCCTTTCAAAAAAGTCATTGCCTTTCTCAGATACAATAGTAGAGGTCGGAAAGTCTTTTAGGGTAATTATCATCGGATGAACCTGAAACGATTCTATGATCACAAAAACGGTTGGTTAAATAAGAATATGCGGGGATCTGACAAAAAATGCCCCCGCTGGGGCATCCCAGGGGGGCATTCAATTGAAGTCAAGGTTTTATTTATTCTCTGCGGCTTTTTTGTCTTGGTAGATCTTGATCAACTCTGCAGAGATTTGTTTTGGAACCGGAGCATATTTCAGAAATTCCATAGAGAATTCCCCCTTTCCCTGCGTACCACTTCGGAGGTCAGTGGAAAATCCGAACATCGCGGAAAGCGGGACCTCAGCCTCAATTTGCACGTAGGCGCCGTTGTTTTGTGTTCCGAGTATCACGCCCCTTCTTTGATTGAGCAGTCCGATCACACCCCCTTGGAATTCAGTGGGCGCTTCGCATCCTAATTTCATGATTGGCTCCAGGATGATCGGTTTGCCCTGAGGATAGACTTCCTTAAAAGCGGCGATCGAGCAGGCTTTGAAGGCCATTTCGGAAGAGTCAACCGCATGGAAGGCGCCGTCGTTGAGAACGACGCGAACACCCACCACTGGGAACCCGATGAGCGAACCGCTCTTGATTTCTTCACGAAATCCCTTCTCACAGGCAGGAATATATTCGCGCGGGATTGCGCCTCCCTTGATGTCTCCGACAAATTCAAAGGGCTCGATCGCGTCGGAGGGGAGCGGCTCGATATATCCTCCAATTTTGGCGTATTGTCCGGAACCGCCCGTCTGCTTTTTATGGGTGTAGCTGAAGTCGGCCTTCTGGGAAATTGTTTCCCGGTAGGCCACTTGGGGTTCTCCCGACTCGATCACACAGTCGTATTCCCGTTTGATGCGTTCCATATAAATTTGAAGGTGAAGCTCGCCCATGCCGGAAATGATGGTCTGGTTGCTCTCATCGTCGCGATGAACGCGGAAAGTGGGGTCTTCCCGCATAAAGCGGTTGAGCGCTTTAGAAAAGTTTCCGCTATCGCCCTTCTTTTTCGGCCAAATCGCCAAGGAGATAACGGCGTCAGGGACATACATTGAGGTCATGGTAAGGCTGAGGGTGCCATCGGTGAAGGTGTCTCCGGAAGCGCAGTCGACACCGAAGATCGCCGCAATATCGCCCGCTTCAGCAGAGTCGATATCGTGCATCTCGTCGGAGTGCATCCGAACCAACCGGGAGACGCGGACCTTCTTCCCGGTTGCCGCATTGTGGATCGTGTCTCCTTTGCTGACTTTTCCCTGATAAACGCGCATATAGGTCAATTGACCGTAGCGCCCATCTTCCAATTTGAAGGCGAGCATGACGAGCGGTTTCTCGGACGTGCTATCGAGGATGACTTTGGCTTCGTCGTTGTTCTGATCGTGCGCCTCATTGGTGACCTCGGTCGGATTGGGGAGATAGTAAGCCACCGCGTCGAGCAGCAACTGAACACCTTTATTTTTGAACGCGGAACCCATCATCACAGGGATGAACTGAAGGGCGATGGTCGCCTGGCGGATGCCTGCACGAAGCTCCTCAGTCGAAACGGGCTCATCCTCTAGAAATTTCTCGGCGATGTTGTCATCGAAGTCGCTGATCGCTTCAAGCAGATCATGGCGGAGCTTCTCGGCCTGTTCCTTCAGCTCGGTCGGAATCTCTTCCTCTCGAATATTCTCCCCGTTGTCGCCATCAAAGTAGTAGGCTTTCATGTTGGTGAGGTCGATCGTCCCTTGCAGATTTATTTCCGCGCCGATTGGCATGCTGATGGCGTGTGCGTTGTGGCCCAACTTTTCGCGGAGTTGATTGATAACCCGGAAAGGGTCGGCTCCCGTCCGGTCCAGTTTGTTGATGAAGGCGATCCGAGGCACATTGTAGCGGCGCATCTGGCGGTCAACCGTGATCGATTGGCTCTGGACGCCGGAGACACCACAGAGGACGAGGATGGCCGCATCCAAGACACGAAGGGCCCGTTCCACCTCAATGGTGAAATCAACGTGGCCGGGGGTGTCGATGATGTTGATAATAGACTCTTTCCATTCGCAATAGGTCGCGGCGGATTGGATCGTGATGCCTTTTTCCCGCTCCAAGTCCATCGAATCCATCGTCGCACCCACGCCTGATTTTCCGCGGACCTCTTCGATTTTGTGGATTTTTCCCGTGTAATATAAAACCCGTTCCGTCAGAGTGGTTTTGCCGGAATCGATGTGGGCTGAAATGCCGATATTTCTAACTTGATTGATGTTCGCCATGGACTTGTTCCTTGATTAATAATGAATAAAAAATAAGGTGAGGTACTATACTACCTCATGAGCGACTATGCAATTTATTTTAAACTGTTCCCGATGACTGAATTGCCTATTATACCTCATCGACTGACACGCTCATACCCGACCATGGTCCTTGCAATGAGTCCCGAGAGCCCTCACATTCCCACAATTCAGAAGTAACATAGGCCCTGGCAGGTAAGAGGCCGTACACGAAGCCACATATCATAAAAATATCAGATAAACTGACAATACAGTCAAACCCCGTAAAAGTTCCAGATATCACGATTGCATGAATCGTTCTCAAGTCGCTTGCAGCGTCCTTCATAGACTGCATCTAGAGAGGTATGAGAAGCCATATTATGGATGAGTGTTTCCATAGATTTATCGATTTCCATTTAAAATTCTGTACAGATAAGACCGTATCAAAAAAAAAGATTTCAGGAAGTTATAGTGGACTACTGTCACTTCACTCGGTTTTAAATTCTCCATTTCGGAGGACCTTTTTCACCCAGGGCAATAGGGTGTAGGCTGGAAAGGCCAAGAAAAAGGTTAAAAGAAAGTAGGCGGCGTAGCCGAGGTTTTCCGCACCGTATCCGCCGGCCCAGCCGGCAAAAGAACGGCTTAAGGCAAAAACGGATGAAAGCAGGGCATACTCGGTTGCAGCGTGCTCTTTATGGACGATGGCCATGAGAAAGGCAAGAAAGGCCGCCGTACCCAAACCGCCGGTAAAGGATTCGAGACCGCTCGCGGAATAGACCAGCAGCTTGTGTTGAAAAGGAATTTCCGCACCCAGGGTCTGCAGGGGAATCGTCGCGGCGGCCAAGGCGTAACCCAGATTGGAAACCGCCTGAAAGAGCCCGAGCAACCAGAGCGATTTAAAGATACTTGTCCGATCCGTAAACCATCCCCCTGCAATGCCGCCCAAAATGGACAAGCCCAAGCCAAGGTTGACCGAGACGGTACCGATTTCAGCGGCACTAAAACCCAAATCGACCCAAAAGGGTTTAATCATAAAGCCCATGGCGCTATCCGCCAGTTTAAAGGTCAGAATAAAAAGGATAATTGGAGCGAAATAGGGACGCTGAATCATGCGCATTAGGGTGCCGAACATCGGCCCGTCTAAAATGGAAGATTTTGGAAGTTGTTTATCCGGCGCAAGCTTCATCCGAGCCAAGAGAAGAGCGGAAATATAAAGCAGACCTGCCAAGCCGAACAATGTGGCCCAAAATAGCGGCACACGCTTAGACCAAAGCGTCGCATTATCAATCAACCATATTGTCCCCAATATAAAAAGAAGCACAATGCCGAAGGCGCGTGGATTTTGCAGAATACCTTTTAACTCTTCGAACAAACTGAGTGCTTTTCCCTTGATCGCCGTCCCTTCTTTCGGTGCGCAAAGACAAGCTAATCCGGCAACCAAAAGAACACCTGCTGCAGAAATGTAGGCCCCAGACCATCCGATGCTTTTGCTGAGGATGAGAATAAAACCGGAGGCGAGCATGCCAACACGGTAGAAACCAATACGAAGGCCGTTGGCTAAACCCAATTCGTTACGCTTGAGGAGTTCGATGGTATAGCCGTCAATCGCGATGTCATTGGTTGCGGACAGAAGGGTGAAGCAAGCCACCGCGAACCAAACCCAAGGCCCAAATTGCGATTCGGCGGCGAAGACGAGCAAAACGCAGCCCATCAGGACATCGACAACAAACATCCATCGCCGATGATGGCGATAGTGGTCGACCGCGGGGGCCCAAAGAAATTTCAGGGTCCAAGAAAGGCCGAGCAGACTCAAAAAACCAATTTCGGAAAGCGCCACCCCTTGCTGGCGAAATTGAACGGGGAAAAGGTCGTAAAAAACACCGAGCGGAAAACCCTCAGAAAAATAAAGGATGGCAATCCAGAACATCTTCGATTTAAGGAGTTTTTGTTCGCCGGGCACAATAGTCCTATTGGGGCTTCATACAGCTTGCTGCGCTTAGAATCGCGCCACACCTTAGCTTTTGAAGAAAATGCTGTCAAGCAGCGACGGCGGCCCTTGAATAGGATAGAAGAGGCCCCGATTCACTCCGAATCGGAAGTGCATTCCAAGGTCTTGCTCTTTTCCAAAGCCATCGCTTTGACCCTTTTTAAATCGGTTTTCCCACTGCCAAGCGACGGAATGTTTTCCACATAATAGTAATTCTCTTTTTTAGGAAGCCACAGCTTCGGGAGGGCCGTTAAATTTAAACCCTCCCAAAGTATCTGCGGCGTCCGACTCGTGTCTGTATAGAAAACGACAAGGCGCTCTCCCTTTTTTTCATCCGGAAGGGCTGTCACAATGCAATGACATGTTTCATCGCTAAGCAGTTTGTTGATTTCTTCTTCCACACGGAGATGCGGCACCATCTCGCCTCCGATTTTACTAAAGCGCGAGAGCCGGTCGGTAATTCGAATAAAACCTTTATCATCGATGCATGCAATATCGCCTGTATTGTACCAACCATCGTCCAAAACTTCGGCCGTTTTCTCGGGGCGGTTCAAATAGCCCAGCATGACGTTGGGCCCCTTGACCAAAAGCAGACCTTCCTCTCCCTGAGTCAAACGCACACGCGTCTCGGGATTCACAACTTTCACAGAGACCCCAGGAATAGGATGACCTACGGTTCCGAAGGTCTGTCCGAATTGCCGCTCCGGCCCCTGACCATAGTCCGGAACATTTGCGGAGGCCACTGGGGAAAGTTCGGTACATCCATAGCCTTCCAATAAATTGAGTTTAAATTTCTCTTGAAAGGCTTCGGCCGTTTCACGTCTTAATTTTTCGGCGCCGACAATCGCGTAACGTAAGGAGGCAAAAGCTTCCGCCGGGCATCGGCGAATATAGGACGTATAGAAGGTGGGCGTGCTAATTAATATGGCCGCGCGATAGGTTTGGATCATCTCCCCAATCCCCTTAGCATCCATGGGATTAGGATGATACACCACACCACAACGGGCCATTAAAGGAAACCACAAGGTTCCTGTAAACCCGAAGGAATGGAAAAAGGGCAGGACGCCCATCACACAATCATCCCGTGTCAGCCAAAAGACCTGCCCAATTGCATCCACATTAGATAGAATGTTTTGATGTGAAAGCATCACTCCTTTTGGCTCACCCGTCGATCCGCTGGAGAAAATCACTGTTGCAAGGGACTTGGGATTTTTTTTCTCGTTTGAAAATAGCCGTCGAATGAAGCAGGTTGGGAGCAGGAAGGCGGCACACGCGATCAATACTTTTTCGAGGCCACGCATCTCTTTTGCAATTTCTTCCATAAAGCGCATCTCAGAACGAAGGTCCAACTTCGCCTTTTTTAAAAATGGCCTTGAACTGAGTATGGTCTTTATCTCACATTGCCCAATCGCGGAATCCAAGGCCGCCTGCCCCGAGGTAAAATTAAGATTCACCGGCACCTTGTCCGCCAGAAGCACCGCAATATTGGCAAGGGCGCCACCGACCGAGGCCGGTAACATCAGACCGATTTTCTTCTCGTCGGGGCAAAGCCGTCTTATTTTTTTGGAGAGGGCCAAGGCGGCGATCAGGGCCTTTCCATAGTTGACATGCTTCCCTGTTGAATCGGCCATACAAAAACGAAACCACTCTTTTTTTGCCGAGCGAATAAAGCGCAGATGGAGCAAATCCGCCTCAGTCCAATGAAGTGAAGCGGCCTCACTTCCTAATTCCATCACCGCATCTCGCACTTCGGCTGCGGAGCTGTTGGCGGAAATCGGCTGGCCGAAGGACACCGTCACCGGATAAGGAATGCTTAAGGGCCATTTCCAAAAAAACTTACCCGCCTTAAAACTAAAAATACTTCCCCATAATCGACCCAAATGAACGGGAATAATCGGGCAATCCAAATCCTGAACGATCCGTTCGAATCCGCGTTTAAACGGAAGCATGTTCCCCGTCCGGCTGATCGCGCCTTCCGCAAAAATACACACCACATGGCCCGCGCGCAGTGCCTCGCGCGCCTTTCCGAGCGATTCGACGATGTCCCGCCGATTTCCGGCCATCACCGGGATCGCCTTCATTGCGCTAAAGAGCCAATGAAGGCCTTTCATTTCGTAATAAGGTTTGTAGACCATAAAACGAATAAAGCGTTGAAGACAGGCCCCGACCAACAAACCGTCGACATGCGAAAGGTGATTACAAACAAGGAGCGCAGGTCCCTTCGAGGGGATATGTTCGTCGCCCTCAATGCGGATTTTATAAACGCTGTGCGTCAGGAACCAAAGCGTGAAACGAATGAGAAAATCGGGCAGGATACGGCAGACATAAATGGTCCCCAAAACCGTGACAAAACCGAAAATCAAAAGAACTTGATCGGGCTGCAGATGAAAAAGATCATGAAATACCCAAATGGCGGCCGAAGCCAATAAAATACCGAAGGTATTCAAAAAATTGTTTGCCGCAATAAGCAGGCCTTTCTCTTCGCGTCCGCTTTTTTGTTGGAGCAAAGCATGAAGCGGTACGATAAAAAATCCAGCAGCACAACCCAGTAAGGTAAATGAAAACGCGGTGGCAAAATAAGAATGGATTGATAAGTAGACCGCGAAGGTAAAAATCCCGATCCCGATGGAGCCGATCGGCACGAGGCCTAACTCGACCTTATTTCCCGAGAGACGCCCCGTTATCATGCTTCCTGCGCCGATACCCACGGCCAAAAAACTTACCATCAAACCTGTCGAAAAATCGTCAAGGCCCATGACTTCTTTCCCAAGGAGCAGGATATCCATTTGAACCAAGGCACCTAAAAACCAAAAATACGAAATGCCGACCACCGTAATCCAAAGCGTTTTGTTCGCATAAAGCCGTTTGATGCCAATTGCAATTTCGCTCCAAGGATTGAGACGAAAGGACTTGCTGGCACCGGAAGGCGGCACCCGCGTCGTACCCAGGCTTGTGAGCGTACCGGCAATGGCGATGACAATCATCGCGATACCCAGGAGGCTAAGGCGATCCTTCCACAACGCAAAAAGACCGCTGCCCCCTGCCGTACCGAGAATAATGGCCATGAAGGTTGTCATTTCCAAGAGTCCGTTCGCGAGGGAGAGATCTTTTTCGGGAAACATTTCAGGGAGAATGCCGTACTTCGCGGGACTAAAAAAAGTGGATTGAACCGCCATAAGAAAAAGGACAGCCATCATCAGCCTCATATCTCCGACCCAAAAAGAGAGGAGGCCCAGCGACATCGCGACAATTTCGAAGACCTTGGTCACGATAATGACCTGGCGTTTACTGTACACATCGGCAAAGGTCCCCGCATAACCCGAAAAAAGGAAAAAGGGAAGGATGAACAAAGCGCCGATGACAGAAAGATAACGGCTTGCATCACCTGCATCGTTACTGAGGTTGACCGCAACAAGCGAGACGATAATCTTATAGAGGTTATCGTTAAAGGCACCGAGGAATTGTGTCCAAAGAAAAGGCTGGAACCCTTTTGTTTTAAAGAGACTGCGATAAGCGGCCAAGACAATCACTCCTCTTCTGGTCCATAAAGTCGTTCAACATTATACGTCATCGATTCAGGAAGGCAATGCGAAAACTTAAGGTTGGATATAAGATCTAGAGGGAATGAAGATTCAAATCAATAAAATAAAATGAAATGGAAAGGAAAGGAAGGGAAGGCGTTCAAAAAAAGAAGAGGAGAAAGGCCTTATGTCACATAGGTTTTGATATAACGGTGGACCATAAACACAACAATGCAGGCCATGCCGACCATGTAGGCATTGTAAAGCCAAAACACCACTTTACGATCTCTAAAAAAAAGGAAGCCGAAATAGAGCGCACCAATACAACCGAAGGTACAAACGATGCAAGCGATGGTGAAAAGGATCTTTCCTTTTTTGGAGAGCATGTGTTTTCCTAAAAATTTTTTCGGATTATTTCATAGACCGACCCTCTTTTTCAAGCCCTGAGACACTTCTGCTTAGAACCTGAAACCGATCTTCGCGCTTGACAAAAATTTTTCGTTCACTTAGTTAATGCGCAAGGAAGCAATTGAGAACTTCATTCCTTCATGCGATTTGAATGATGCGTCTCGCCCTCTTCATCCAATAATGAAAAATCTGTAGGAATTTCACGCCGAATGGGAAAAAATAATCCTAATATTTTTTGATTCACGAAAATAGTTTTAATGGCTTCATTCGAAAGGAACGATTGAAGGGAAAATAGATGGGAAAAACATATCGCAAAATGAATAAACGCCTGAAAACCTTTGTTGAGCGGCAAGCCTTATTTTTTGTCGCAACCGCCGCACCCGAGGGTCGGGTGAACATCTCTCCAAAAGGGATCGATACATTTCGCATTATAAACGACAAAGAGGTTCTCTGGCTTAACCTAACCGGGAGCGGAAACGAAACGGCGACCCACCTCCTCGAATCGAGCCGCATGACCCTCATGTTCTGCGCCTTTGAAGGTAATCCCTTAATTCTTAGAATCTACGGCCAAGCGAAGATATTTCATCCCCGAGACGCAAAATGGAAAGAGACGATAGGATTTTTCCCCTTAATTCCAGGTGCACGTCAAATTGTCGCCCTGTCCATTGACCGTATTATGACCTCCTGCGGCATGGGCATCCCCATTTTTCGATACGAAAAAGAGCGCGAGGAATTAGTCGATTGGGCCGCAGCCAAAGGAAAGACTGGCATTCGAAATTATTGGACAGAACACAATCAAGAGAGTATTGACGGAAAAGCTACGCGAATATTGAAATAGAAGAAAGGGGCGGAGAGCTCCGCCTTAGAGCTTGTCTAATTTATAGCGCCTCAGTTTTTCATAAAGCGTCGAAAGGGCAATGCCCAAGGTCTTGGCCACTACCTTTTTATCGCCCTTGCACGACTTCAGCGCGCGGCGAATGACTTGTTTTTCTATTTCTTCCAGGGAAGCCGGCGGAGAAGTCTCTTCGTTTTTTTCCCAGGGCATCAGCTCTCCTTGCCGGTCGGCGTTGCTCAGAAAGAGGAGATCTTCCGGTTGCAGGACATTGCCTTCCATCATCACCACGGCGCGTTCCATCACATTCCTTAGTTCGCGAACATTACCCGGCCAGGGATGGGCAACCAATTGGTCCATCGCAGCTTGGGGAACTTGAACCGCTTTTCCCTTCAGAAAATGCGAAATCAAGATAGGGATATCTTCCTCCCGTTCCCGTAGGGGCGGAAGAAAAATGGGGAGAACATAGAGTCTAAAGAAAAGATCCTGACGAAAACGCCCTTTTAGAACTTCCTGGTCGAGCCAGCGATTCGTCGCAGCAATCACCCGGAAATCGGAGTGCAAGACTTCACCGCTGCCGATGCGTTTGAATTGTTTTTCTTCAAGCACACGTAAGAGCTTCGGCTGCATCTCCAGGGGCAATTCGCCGATCTCGTCTAAAAAAATGGTCCCCTTGTTGGCCAATTCGAAAGCGCCCTTTCTTTGGGAAACCGCGCTCGTAAACGCGCCTTTTTCATGTCCAAAAAGTTCCGATTCAATTAAATCTTTTGGGATGGCACTGCAATCGACCGTAATAAAAGGGCCCTGCGTCCGAGGACTTAATCGATGAACCTCTTTGGCCACCAGCTCCTTCCCGCAGCCTGTTTCCCCTTGAATTAAGACAGCGACATCGCTATTCGCCCCCTTGCGGATCAGCTGATACACCACTTCCATCTTGGGGCTGCGACCGATGAGACGGCCCAAGGAGGGCGGTGACATCGGGAGCGTCTCTTCTTCGAGAAATAGTTTAAGTGTCGTTTTTCCGACTTGAATTTCCGAACCCACATCGACCGTTTGGCTTTGAATACGGCGACCGTCAACGCGGCTTCCGTTGGTACTTCCCATATCGCGGAGGTGTACTCCCATGGAGCCGTACTCTATTTCCAGATGCAAATTGGAAACGGTCTTATCCGTTAACACCAGATCGCCTTGCGCGCTTCGGCCTATCGCCATTACGCCGCGGCCCAGGGCCATCCGCTTTCCTTTGTCCGGTCCGTCGGTGACGACCAATTCACACTTCGCAATCTTTTCAAGCACCGGTTTCGGCGTCGGCAGTTCCAAGGTCGATTCCCAGGTCATCGTATCCGAAGGCGGATCTTCGGGCTCCTCCGATTGAAAGACCAAGCGGTACACACCGATACTCAATACATCCCCATGTTTCAGCTCGCTCTCTTTGGCCAGTGCCGTATTCACATCAAGACCGCGTCCGCTTTCGTCTATGACGACGTACTCTTTTCCTTTTTTTCGAATGATGGCCTGATTGCGCGATACTTCTGGATGGGGCAGCACGATATGGTTTTTTCGGCTTCGACCGATTCGAACCTCCTTATCAAGCAAGGTATAGTTCCAGCGGAATTCTTCTTTGAGATAAATACGTAAAGTTGCCATGGATCCTTTCAAGCCAGTTCATTAATAAAAATCGAAAATACGATTCAAATTCGGCTTGGATTATAGACCGCCCTTCCTTCAAGTCAAGGAAGAAATCGTTTCCGTAGCGTGAAACACAAGATCACAGCGGCGAAATAATAGAAAAATAACCCAAATTATAATAAGAGTGCAAGAGGAGGGCGGGCACGAGGCTGCCGTATTTATCGCGAAATGCGCCGAAAACCAAAGACGGAAATAAAAGAGGCAAGGCCAAGAACCCAGGGCGATTCAATACGTGCACCGCCACGAAGAGTGCCGTTGTCATCCAGTTGGCAACACTCAGCTTTAAGACAATGCGGCACCCAATAGACGTTTTCAATAACAGGGGTTGAACTAAGCCACGAAAAAGCCATTCCTCAAGGAGCGGATATAAACCGGCAAGGATGAGTAGTTTTGGCCAGGGCGTCAATGAAAGTCCAGCAACGAAACCAGGGGGACCGATAAAAACAAATCCCAACCAGACGAGCGGTCCAACCAGGATCGCCAAGCTAAAATATCGGTCTCTGGCTAAGCCGCGAAGAAGCGGTCGCAAAGACTTTGTATGCGTGGATATTTCAGACCAATGGGTCATCTGCACTGCCACTGAATAGGAAGCCATAAAAAGAAAAGGCCTCTGTCCGCTCTTAAACCGGACACAGGCCTTTTCAAAAAAGCATCGCTTATCGATTAATCAAGGAGATGAATCTCGACTCGGCGATTCTTGGCAAGGCCTTTAATCGAATCGTCATTTGTAATCGGTTTATCGGGCCCGTAGCCTTTGGCAATAATCCGCTCTTCTGAGATCCCTTGTTCGATAAGATATTTTCGTACCTCTTCGGCCCGTCTTTTCGAAAGGCTGAGATTATACTTCCGTGTACCCCTTTTGTCGGTGTGACCGGCCACCTCAATCTTGAGGTCAGGGTGGCGCTTTAAGGTATCGCGGAGTTCGTTGAGGGCTTGTTCGGAATGGCTGATCAATTCCGCGGAATTTGTCGCAAAGGTAACGCCTTCCAAAACAATAATGTCTTCCAACTTACAGCCCTTCGCATCGACATTTTCGCCTTTGGGGGTTTGAGGACAGCGGTCTTTGCTGTTGGCAATGCGATCTCCGTCGTCATCCCGCTCACAGCCCCGACGGTCAACCGAAGCGTTCATCGGTGTGTTCGGACAAGCGTCGACGGCATCACCAATGCCATCGCCATCACGGTCAAGAGGGCAACCCTTGGCGTCAACAGCAATCCCGGGAGGCGTATTCGGACAAGCATCGACTAAATTATCGACGTGGTCACCATCGTCGTCACGCAAACAGCCTTGGGTATCGACAGCAATACCCACAGGGGTATTCGGGCAGGCGTCTTGAGAATTAACAACCCCATCGCCATCGTCATCCCGCTCACAGCCCTTCCAATCGACCGCCACGCCTGCGGGTGTGTTCGGACAAACATCTGTCGAATCCACAACCCCATCGCCATCGTCGTCTGCTTGGCAACCCCGCGCATCAACTGCAGCACCAATGGGCGTATTTGGACAGAGATCGTCCTTATTCATGACACCGTCTCGGTCTAGGTCCAGTTCGCAACCCTTCGAATCGACCGCCAAACCCCGATCAGTATTCATACAGTGGTCGAGCGTATCGCTTACCCCGTCGCCGTCTTGATCAGATTCACGCACTGGCGTGGCTTTGCGCTCGCCCCCCCCGAAACGTTTGAGAAGATAAAGACCAAAGAGATGCGCATCTTCGTCAAAAATATCGACATCCCCTCTAAAAGCAAAACCATTCTCAAAGCCATATTCAATGCCGCCACCATACATAAGATGAAAATCTTTATTTCGAGTGAAATTGAGCGTGGAGTCGTTGTTCATGCGTCCGACGCCTCCACGACCATAGACCCCCCAGCCCACATGTTCGTCATGCTCTTTATATAAATAAAACAGCCCGCTCAAGCCAAAGGTTTTATAGCCGATGCTTCCATTGGGCGCGACGCTCTCGGCCTCACCCAAGTCGGCATAATAGCCTTCTAATTTAATCCGAGGGGTCAACGCGTAGCCGGCGAAAATTTTGAAACCAATGTCCTTAGAATCGGAAATGCGATTACCACCCGTGTTGGGCTCCAATTCCGACATCCCCACACCAAGCCCCAAGTAACTCTCGGGCATGCGCAAATTCCATTCGGCCGAAGCCATCGCGCTCCAGAGCAGCGTGATCAAGAAAACGGCTCCGATTATTGATTGTTTCTGGTATTTCATTCCGACTCCTTATTGTTTTGACCCTGCGCGAATCGTTTACGGATGAGTGTAAGAACAAGAATCGCAAACACTAAAGGTAGAGTCGGATCCAACTCGGCATTGGGACTGAGGCTACAACCGCCAACACCTCTTAAACCGGTGCGGAAGGAACCGCTCGATCCTCCCGGGGTCGCGGGCGTTCCACCGCCCGGAATCGCCGGGGCACCGCCGCCACCCGTGCCGACGCCAAGGGGGACACCATTCGCATCGACTTGTGTCGGACTGTTCCCGAAAACGCCATCGTTATCTGGATCGTTTCCGCCGGACTCAATCACATCGTTTACCCCATCGCCGTCGCTATCGAGATCCCGAAAGTCGGGGAGGCCGTCGCCGTCTGTGTCTATGGGGTTATCCGCTATGCCGTCGCCGTTGTAATCGGTGAAGCCGGAGTCGGGAAAGGTTTCCAGGGTATCGGCCAAGCCGTTTAAGCCCACCGGGAAAGTATCGTCCACGCGGCCGTCGTTATTCGTATCCAAATCAGCGAGCCGTGTCGGAGGAATGCCGGTTTCGTGCAAATCCAAAATCCCGTCATTGTCGGTATCCAGATCTCGGCTGTCGGGAACCCCGTCGCCATCGGTATCGACCGTCCCATTTCCTTCGACGCTGTCGAGGATCCCGTCGCCGTCCGTGTCAAAATCGTTACTATCGGTAATCCCATCCCCATCTAAGTCATCGTCGTCCAGGAAATTGGGGATGCCATCACCGTCATTATCGCCCGTTCCTTCCGTATCATCCCCTAAATCGTCGTTATCGCTATCGGGATCTTGAAAATTGGGAATGCCGTCACCATCGGTATCCAGAGGTGTCGCAAGCGGACCGCCGTCGGGAATGCCATCGAAATTGATAACGGCAGGACTGCTGCCCAGCATCCCATCACCTTCTGGATCGGCCCCACCGGATTCGATTACATCGTTTATCCCATCGCCATCGCTATCGAGATCCCGAAAGTCGGGAATGCCATCGCCATCGGTATCGACAGGGTTATCGGCAATGCCGTCGCCGTTGTAATCGGTCAGACCAGAATCCGGGAAGGTCTCAAGCACATCGGCCAAGCCGTTGATGCCCACCGGTAATTGGATATCCGTACGGCCGTTATTATTCTGGTCGATGTTGGGAAGTCTATTGAGCGGAATACCCGTTTCATGCAAATCCAACAAGCCGTCGTTGTCGGAATCGAGGTCGCGGCTATCCGGAATGCCGTCGCCATCGGTATCGACTTGACCATTTCCTTCCACACTATCCAGAATACCGTCACCGTCCGTATCGGCATCCGCATCGTCGGAAAGGCCGTCGCCGTCAATATCGTCATTGTCGAGATAATTAGGGATGCCGTCGCCGTCGTCATCTCCCGTTCCCTCAGTGACATCCGGAACGCCATCGCCGTCGCTGTCGCTATCTTGAAAGTTGGGCCTGCCGTCATTGTCCCGGTCGCCGGGAATCAGCGGACCGCCGTTGGGAATCCCATTGTTGTTGACGATAACCGGGCTGCTCCCCAGAATTCCATCACCATCCGGATCGCTGCCGCCCGCTTCAATGACATCGTTAATCCCGTCGCCATCGCTGTCTAAATCGCGGAAATCGGGGATGCCGTCATTGTCCGTATCCACCGGACTGTCGGGAGTGTTGTCCCCGTTATAATCGGCCATTCCGGATTCCGGGAAGGTTTCAAGCGCATCGGTCATGCCGTTTGTTCCTGCAGGATTCGTAGCATCGATACGCCCGTCTTGGTTTACGTCGAAATTAGAAACGGGGGCGAAAACGATTCCCGCTTCATATAAATCGGGGATGCCGTCATTGTCGGAATCGAGATCGCGGCTGTCAGGAATGCCGTCTCCATCTGTATCGACAGCGCCGTCCCCTTCTTCGCTATCTAAAATCCCATCCCCATCGTCATCGAGATCTGTACTATCAACAATGCCGTCCCCATCGAGGTCAACAGCTTGACAGGCCGCGTTGTTGGCATTGGGGATACAGGGGTTGTTGTTGTCCGGGTCGGCTTGATCGTTGACGCCATCGCCATCGGCATCGTTATTCGAGGGTTCTAGGGCGTCGATGAGGCCGTCGCCGTCCGTGTCGGTCGGATTATTAACGTCGTTGCCGACTTCGGTGCCGTCGTTCACACCGTCACCGTCGGTGTCGTCATTGTTCGGGTCGGTGCCGAGGGCGGCTTCTTGCCCGTTGCTGAGGCCGTCGTTATCGCTGTCGATGTTCTGACAGGCCGCGCTGTTGGCGTTCGGGATACAGGGGTTGTTGTTGTCCGGATCGGCTTGGTCATTGACGCCATCGCCATCGGCATCGTTATTCGAGGGTTCTAGGGCGTCGATGAGGCCGTCGCCGTCCGTGTCGGTCGGGGCGTTGACGTTGCCGACTTCGGCTGCATCGTTGACGCCGTCGCCGTCGGTGTCGGCATTGTTCGGATTGGTGCCGAGAGCGGCTTCTTCGGCGTTCGTTAGGCCATCGCCGTCGTCATCTTTTTGGAATTGGGCGCAGCCGTTGGCGTCGACCGGGACACCCGCTGGGGTGCCGGGGCAGAGGTCTCTGTCGTTGCTGACGCCATCGCCGTCGTCATCTTTTTGGGATTGGGCGCAGCCGTTGGAATCCACAGGAGTGTTCGGTGGGGTATTTGGACATAAGTCATCGTCATCCTCTACGCCGTCACCATCTTTGTCGTCATCGTCATCGTCGCCACCGCCCCAGCCGCCAAAACCGCCGCCGGAAGCAAATACCTCTTGCGGGGTTAAACTCGCCGAAATCAGTTCGATGCTGAAAGCGAGGACCAACAGGAAACATACGGAAAATAAATGGCTATAAAAAACTTTTTTGCCGAACATGGAACGATCTCCTTTCAAAGGACTTAGAATGCTGCGATGCAAGTTCAAAATCCTGCGGATCTTCTTAGAATAAACCGCCGCTTCGCCTAATCACCGTGGCAAAGTCGTGCTCTGTTCGGAAGTTTTTGTGCGCTGTCAAAAGCGACTTGATCACTAAATCGCAGAACTGTACCTGATCTGTTTCTCCCTATAAAGCCTATCCCTAAATGAATACTACGTATTTATATTAAAAATAGATATATTTCTACAATAATCCGATGACCTTAGTCAAGACATTTTTAGCTTTGAAGACTGAGTGCTTCGACTGAAAACTGAGCGTCAAAGCAGGATTTCGGTGTAATTTCTACGGAAAGTTAACACGATCTCTTATATATCGCAATCTACTTATTTTCGCTGAAAGAGGAGAAAAGCCCGTTTGACAAAAATAATGAGGGGAACGCATAATGCCGCCTTTGATTTAGAATTCGGTCCCAATCATGCCAAAACCCATTATCTACTTAACCCGGCCCCTTTCCGATGAAGCCATGATGGAAATCGGCGCAACCTTCGATTTGCGCTGGCATGAGGAAGATCGTCCCCTGCTCAAATCTGAAATCAAAGAAGGTCTCCGTGAAGCCGAAGGGCTGATCTCAATGTTAAGCGATGATATTGATCGTGAAATCATCGAAACCGCGCCGCGTTTAAAAATAATCGCAAACTACGCCGTCGGCTACAACAACATTGACCTTAAGGCAGCGAGGGAAAGAGGTATTGCAGTGACCAATACGCCAGGCGTGTTAACGGAAACAACGGCAGATCTGTGCTGGGCGCTCCTCATGGCGACGGCCAGACGCATTCCGGAAGGCGACCGATACCTCAAGTCGGGCAAATGGACGGGCTGGGCCCCGACTCAACTCCTCGGCCGCGACATTTACGGCAAAACCCTCGGCCTCGTTGGGATGGGTCGTATCGGCCAGGCCGTCGCAAAACGGGCGGCCGGTTTTTCGATGCGGGTGGTTTACTTTAGCCGGACGCGCCGACCCGAAATCGAAAAAGCGCTGGGCTTAGATTTTCTCCCTTTGGAAGCCTTGCTACGCACCTCGGACTTTCTCTCCTTACATCTTCCCTTGACGGAGGACACGCGGCACCTCATCGATCGGAAGGCCCTTCTGTCGATGAAGAGCGGCGCGGTCCTAATCAATACGGCACGCGGTCCTATCGTCGACGAAGGGGCCTTAGTCGAGTCCCTCAAAACAGGACAGATTGCGGGTGCGGGTTTGGATGTGTTCGAGGAAGAGCCGAAAATTTCGGCTGAATTACTTCAGATGGACAATGTGGTGACGCTGCCGCATATCGGCTCGGCAACCTTCGAAACACGCCTCGAAATGGGACGCCGCGTACTAGAAAATCTCAGCTCCCTTTTTTCGGGTAAGCATCCGCCCAATATGATAAAATAAACAGCGATTCGCGGCAAAAATTTGGCCCGATTTTATTTTAACGCTCCTATGCTCCAGAGGTGACGTGTTCAAATACAAAACCGTACTCAGTCTCCTTCTCCTCTCGTCGTTTTTACTGCCGCACTCCACCAGTGCAAATAAACCCCGGCCCCCGCTTGAGATCGACCTTTCCTCGGTCAATCTTTCTGACAGCACCACCGAAATCACCCTAAAGGCGAAGGCAAATACGGCCACAGAAGGGGTGAGTCTTTCGATTGAGCTTCCGCTCGGGCTCTTGCCTATTGATGGCGAAACAACTTGGGATGGGCCACTCGAACGGGGTGCATCACATCGCCTGGTTGTCATCGTTGAACACGATAGAACGCGTGAGCTCACGATTAGGGCCATGGCGAAGGTCCGGCTTCCCAACGCCGGGCACTTTATTCAGGAGCGGCCTTTGATATTAAACCCGAGAGAAAATCACCTACCTTCTCAAGCGCCTCCGATACCCCAAGGATCGAGCGCGGGATCTGTTCTTGAATTCAGAGGAAACTAACACGGTGGCTTTAAAAACCTTGCGAATCGTTTTGATCGGTCTATCGCTTTTTCTCACGCAATGCAAGGGCAACACCTCCTCAAGCGTCGTCCAGGCCGACAAGATCGAAATCAGCCCCAACCCGGTTAATCTGGTCGCAGGTGGAGATCCGGTTCAGCTCTTAGCCGTGCTCACGCAAAGCACAGGCGGCACCGATTCAGATGCGACCTTTATCTGGGAAAGCGAAGACCCAAGCATCGTTTTGGTTGACCCAAACGGTCTCGTGGTCGGACTTAAAATCGGTGTCACACGAATCACGGCACGAACGGACACACTCAGCGGCAGTGCGATCTTAGGTGTGGTCAGCCCCAACGCAGGGGCAGCCACTGTGACGCTTTCGGGAACGGCCCTCTACGAAGACAAAATCTTCGATAAAAAAGGATTTACGGGCGCGCTTGAAAAAAAACCAATTCGAAATGCCATCATCGAACTTATCGCCATCGACGGTTTTGTTACAATCGCGACGGGCGCGACCAACGCCTTCGGAGACTATGAGCTCAGCGGAAATAACGCCTCGCGACGCGGCGGCCTTTACCTAAGAGTCCTCAGCACCCTCGATGCAGCCCATCCCATCGATCTTGAAATTCGAAATAACCCCGATGAGGAAGCCCTGCTCGCCGTGACCTCCGTCGGCATAGACGACAGCACCAGCAATCCCTTTATAACAAGCAGCGAAGTGTTTGCCAAGACGACGGGGGTGGGCGGCGGGTTTAATATCCTCGATGTCTTCCAAGACGCCAGCGCATTCGTCCGGAATGCCGCGCCTTGTCCAGAGCCCAACACCCAGTGCAGCCTCCCCTTATTGAAGGCCTATTGGGAACCAGGCGGCACCCGGGGCACCTATTATCGAACACCAGAAAATTTCATCTTTATTTGCGGGGGCGGCGAATCGGAAGAGTGCCGATCCTTCGACCCCGACGAATACGACGACTCGGTCATCATCCATGAATTCGGTCATTTTGTGCTTAATACGTTCTCAAAGGATCTCTCACCCGGCGGACTCCACAGCCTCACCGAAAACGATCAAGACATCCGCTTAAGCTGGTCGGAGGGCTGGGCGAACTTTTTTTCGAGCGCGGTCCGAAATTCACCACTTTATGTCGACACCAGCGGCGGCGGCGTATTGATTTCTTTTAGCCTTGAAGATTTCTCTACGCACCCCACATCCACCCTCATTGATATGGCGCACTTCACGACCAGCGAAATCGCCGTATCCGGCGTATTGTGGGACAGCTTCGATCCCGTGGAAACGGTTTTAGAAAACGATCCCCTCACATTAAGTTTTAGAGACATTCTTCAAGTCGTGATTCATTTCCCCTCCGTCTCGACGACCTCCAGCATGGAAACTTTTTGGTTATCCTTTCGGTCGATTCAAGGACCCCATCTCGACAATTTCTATACGGTCACTCGAAACCGTGCCATGCGATTCGAAGAAGACAACTTCGAAGGAAGTGAAACGGCATTGGTGCTCAACGGCACGAGCAAACAGCGCCATACCCTATTTCTAGATACCGCCGCTCCCGATGAAGACATCATCCCCTTTACCGTAAAGACGGGAGGCGCCTACACAGTCAGCACGTCTAGACTCACGAACGGCGCGGATACCTTTTTGACCATCAAAGAACAAAACGGCACCCCCGTCAAAGAAAACGACAATGCGAGCAACTTTCTATATACAAAATGCACGAATAACCTGCTTACAGGTCTTAGCAATTGCCCGCGCAACGGCCCGACCTCGCTTTCCTCCTCCACCTCCTTCGTCTGGAACGGGGAAGACAATGCCAGCTTAAACGCGCATGTTAAATCTTCTTCCGCCGCCCCACCCTCCGCAGGACGATTCGGATCCTACGAAATTGGCCTCAGCAGCCCGTAATGCCCAAGGCCTCGCATCTAAATCCGGCATAGGGGCACAAGTAAAACTGCGCTAGCAATCGAATATCGCTTAAGTGAGAAGTTTAGGCTTCTTTGGATGTTGGATCGCTGCGATGGGCCTCTTCCGAAAGCTCGGCCAGCAGCTGTAAGGCTTGTAGGGGCGTAAGATGATTGGGGTCGATCTTTTTAAGGGCCTCGACCAAGGGATGATACACAATTTCTTCTGGGGTTTGCGTGCGAGGCGCGGAGAAAAGATCGCCTTGCTCCGCCCCGTCTTCTGGCCTTTCACTTCCCAAGTGGTGGTGGAGCGGCGATCCGATTGCATTTTCTTCCAAGGCTTTCAATACGGCCTTCGCCCGTTGAATAATCTCCGAGGGTAAACCCGCGAGACGCCCCACCTGAATGCCGTAACTTTTGTCGGACCCACCGGCGACCATCTTCCTTAAAAAGACTATTTCCTCGCCCCATTCTCGAACCAGTACATGGTAATTTTTAACCCCCTCGCAGATGGACGCAAGTCCGGTCAATTCATGATAGTGGGTCGCGAACAAGGTTCTCGCCTTTAATTGGGTATGAACAAATTCGGCAATGGCCCAGGCTATGCTCAGTCCGTCGAAGGTACTCGTCCCCCGGCCGATCTCGTCAAGCAGGATCAAACTTTTCTCCGTGGCATGACGCAGGATTTGGGACATCTCCGTCATCTCCACCATGAAGGTACTCATCCCTTCATTGAGCGCATCTTGCGCACCCACCCGCGTAAAGATTTGATCCGTCACCCCGATCTGAGCCGCTTGCGCCGGGACAAAGCCCCCCATCTGCGCCATGAGCACGATCAGGGCGATCTGCCGCATATAGGTCGACTTCCCGGCCATATTTGGGCCGGTGAGAATAAGCAGTCGATCGGAGGGTGGATCGATGAGGACATCGTTCGGAATAAATCCCCCTTTCACACCGAGTGCCCCTTGCTCCAAAACTGGATGACGTCCTTCTATGATTTTTATTTTCAAGTCATCGTTCACTTCCGGCTTACAATAGTTGTTCCGATAAGCGCATTCGGCCAAAGCGGACAAAAGATCGAGGGTCGCAATCTTAAAAGCCATGGCTTGAACCTGCGCTGTTTTCTCCGAAAGGCGCTGACGAATTTCTTCAAACACGCTCGCTTCAAGCGCGGCGATTGCCTCTGAGCTTCCACTCAATTTTTCTTCGATCTCTTTTAAGGCAAGGGTTGTAAAGCGTTCCGAACGGGTGAGCGTCTGCTTCCTGATGTAGGTCTCCGGCACTTTGTTCACTTGCGCACCGCTCACTTCGATATAGTAACCGAAGACCTGGTTATAACGGACTTTGAGCGATTCGATCCCGGTCGCCCGTCGTTCCGTTCGCTCTATTTCGGCCAGCATGCCGCGGCCCTCTTTTTGGAAGCGCCGCAACTCATCCAAAGCATTCAGATATCCCATTTTAATCACGCCGCCTTCCTTCAAGGTAAAAGGCGGATCGGCGACGATTGCTTCGTCGATCAAACGATAAAGCGCCTCCAAGTTATCCCAATCCTCGAGTAAGGAAGCGACGATTTTCGGAAGCGCTTCATCTTCTCCCATGCGTTCCGGATAACGTAAGGCCTTTTGGATTTCGGGGAGAACGCCGATTGATTCTTTCAGGGCAAGCAAGTCCCGAGGCTGCGCCGCCTTTAAGCTGATTCGGCCGATCAAGCGCTCCAAATCGGCAATCGCCTTCAAATGCTTTTGCATCGTCATACGCATCGAAAGCGATTTAAAAAAGAAATCGACGCCTTCTTGGCGTGCTCGGATTTCCACCGGCAGGCGCAAGGGACGCAGAATCCAGTCTTTTAAAAGACGTCCGCCCATGGCCGTCATCGTGTAATCGAGCAGATGAAAAAGCGTCCCTTCTTTTTGATCACGCGATTTTGGAATGAGATCGAGGTGCCGAAGCGCCAAAGGCCCCACTCGCATAAAACGCTCGGATTGAATGGGGCGAAGCCGGGCGATGTTTCCCAGTACGGTTTTTTGGTTTTCTTGAAGATGGTCTAAAATTGCCCCGGCGGCTTGCATCGAAAAGGGTCCACAGCCTAAGGCCGCCAGGTTATCGATCTCAAAGTGAGAACGGAGAGCTGCGCTCGCGCCTTCTTCCGAAAATGTATCGCTGGAAACAAAACGGATGGGCCAAGGCCCCCTTAGCCCAGCAATATAATGCTCGCGATTTTTATAGTAGGATGGAAGCAGGATTTCTTTCGGTGCAAGCTTCACCAGCTCCCCTTCAACATCTTGCCAGCTCGCATCTGAGGCCAAGGCGCGGAAATCCCCCGTCGAGATATCGAGACAGGCCAATCCAAGCGTCTTGGCCTCCTCCATATTTTTCCCTTGTGGCCATGTGAGCGCAGCAAGATAATTGTTTTCCTTGGCGGAAAGAAGCTCCGGATCTATCACCGTACCCGGCGTGATTACGCGCACCACTTCGCGCCGAACCAGGCCTTTGGCTTGTGCGGGATCTTCAACCTGCTCGCAGACCGCAACCGATTCGCCGGCGCGAATCAACTTTGCGATATAGGCGGGCGCGGCATGGTAGGGAATACCACACAAGGGAACGGCATCCTTTTTATTCTTATCGCGCGAGGTGAGGGTAATTTGGAGTATCGACGCCGCTTTCACTGCATCGTCGAAAAACATCTCGTAAAAATCCCCAACCCGAAAAAACAAAATCGCATCGGGATGATTCTTTTTAATCTCCAAAAACTGCTTCATTAGAGGAGTGGTCTGCGCCATGCTGTCTTTTCTTTCTATAGGGAGGGACTTCTATTGGAAGTCTGTCCGCAAGATGTCGGTGGAATGTAGCGGAAAGGAGAGGGTGAAGGCAAGCGGTAAAGACCGAAAATGACCTTAGATATTGAAATACAAGAATTTATGTTTCAGACCGCACAAATCTAAGGCCTCCTGTCGCTCGATAGACGAGCCATTCAAATAACCTCAGCCCTTCGTTCCCGACAACCCAGAAGGCAAACCCGCAATATTTCCCTTTAACATCGGCGAAAGACTATGGTACTAAACAGTTCAAGCAACCCGGCGCGCAATCTTATTAACTTCGGTTTTTGCGCAAGAACACAATAAAAAATGGGAGTCGATTTACACGATGAATCCTTTCAATTCGAACCAATCCGTTCCGATGTGGAAACTGGTCTTTGTCTTCAGCATCGCAATAGGCCTGACGATTGTGGTTATCAATGGGGCACTCAAAAAAAAAGTGCCAGGAATTAAATCAGCGAATGAACAAGAAGCACCGCCTGATCTTGAGCAACTTTATTCATCGGCCACACTGGTTTCGGAAGGCGAATTTGTCATCTTCGGCACCAATCGCCCAGAACTGGAAATCAGCCTCTCAGGCAAATTCGACAGAATGCCCATCGGGAAAGGAAAGTGCGCCTTTTGCCATCTCTTTGTGGAAGGACACAAACAAGACCGTTGCCCCGATCTCAGAGGCTTAGAACAACGCGCGCACAATCGCCCACAGGAAGACCGCTATAAAATGTTTTCAGCGAAGTATGCCGAAGCCCCTGAACCGGACTCCGGTTTCAAACCGAATGCGAGGACGGGTGGAGAATACATCATCGAGTCCATCTATTGTCCAAATTGTTATGTGGTCGAAGGTTTCGGCATTCCCGGGAGTGATGACCTCCGAAGTGAAATGCCGGTTATGAACCACATGCCCTATGAACTGAGTGATTATGAAATCATCGCCGTTGCGGCCTACCTGCAAACCAAAGACACCCCTGGCGATTTCAGCAAGATAACTGCCGTGAAGGACTGGCAAAATTATTTTAAAAAGGCGCGCCCGCTGCCCGACAATTCTCCCAAGGTTTTTGCTTCGATCGAGAGTCTGGAAGAGACCGAAAAACTGACGCATTCGATAGAAGGCATCATTAAAAAAAATGGCTGTTTTATTTGTCATAAGATTCCTGGAATCGCAATAGCGAAGACCGGCCTCATCGGGCCCATTCTCGCCATGAAAAACACGGCCGGGCTTCGCTTGTCCTCCCCAGAATATCGCTTGGCTTTTTCAGAAGGACGTGCGAAGGCAAGGACGGAACGCGAATATGTCATGGAATCGATTTTAGAACCCGCTGCGTTTATTCTTCCCGGTTTTGGCACAGGCGAAGGCATGCCTCTCGATTACAGCCGAAAAATGACCTTAGGCGAAGTGGAGAAATTAGTCGACTATTTACTGACGATTGATGAATCGAAGATTAAAGAAGAGGGCCTCTTGTCGCCCGTGGGTCTTGATGAAAAACCAGATCCGGTACAGTGAAAAATCAGGACACCGCCTCAAAATCAGCTTAATATTTATCGCATGACCTACTAAAATAAACTTGAAAAATTTTATCGCCTGCTATGCCATCAAGCGATCGCCAATCTGAAAGGCCTCCATAAAGCGATCCAAACCGTGGCTGCCGCCGTTGACATATCGGCGCGCCGAGCGGAGGTCGCCTTCCAGCAAGGCCCGTTTGACGGCCTGCTCTTTGTTTTTGAGAAAACTGGACAATAGGCGTGCGGCGATCACCGAGTCGTTCGCTAAGTCTGGATTTTTGATGAGCTGCTGGCCCAAGCCGACGGCCTCGCCGTGGGTCTTATAATTGGCCCGGCCGGTCAACTGAATAAAACCCCGCCCCTTGAAACGGTCGCCGTCGCCGTCGCCCTGATTTCCTAAGTCTCTCCGGTGATCGTAAAGATCGAAGGGATGCCCGCCAGGCGAGGTGTTGTAGCGCGAGCGCCCTTCGCTAATGGGTTCGAAGCCTTCCGTTTCGGCGCGGATGGTTGCGAGGGCCATGAGAATCATCGGCTTCTCACCTAAATCTCGTTCCACCAAGCCGTCGAGGACGGCGGGCAGGTGACGTTTAATGTTGTCCATCGGCGTAAAGGGAAACATTTTCGAAACAATCTTCACACTGACTTCCGCGATGGCCGAGGGCGGAGCGGCCCTTCCCCCCAAGCCCAAGTCCTTCTGCGTGCGCGGACCCACGATCCCGTCCGCCAACAGGCCCTCGCTTTTTTGAAAGGCCATCACCGCTGCCTCGGTCCCCGGTCCGAAATCCCCGTCGATCACACCTGGATTGAAACCGCGTTTTTTTAATTGTTTTTGTAGGGCCTTCACCTTCGGACCCGAGTCCCCCTCTCTAAACACCGCCATTGCTTCTCCTTTTTAAATAAGGCTTAAAATCCGCTTAACGCTTCTTTGTCTTTTAACAAACAACGGCATAAACATCTTCCCCATCGCTGAAGCCCTTAGAATAATCCTGGAGGACATCAAGACAAAGAACCTAAGCCCGCAGGCTCAGCCTAAATCGGATTGCCGCTACTGTCGAGGCAACGTAAAACCGGCGCGGGGAGATAAATGGGGGCATCAATCCCATGCCGGCTGAACAGGCTCCGATCATGCGCGCCATCCGGTTCCACTTGAATAAAATCAACATGGCCGTAATGGCCGCTGCTGCCCTCATAGGCGCGATAAGTGGGCCGGACACGCAGGTTGTCCGCCACCGTAAAGCGTGTCCCGCCGACGCTGGTGATCAACAAATCCGTTTCACCAATCAGGCCCTCAATGCGGTACATTGGGCAAAAACGAAACACCGTGCCGCCCTGCTGCGCCCGGAGGCTTCTCATTTCGTAGAGGCCACGGGCTGTGCTGTCGTTGATGGTCGAAAGTTCAGGGGGCCAAGGACCCGTCGCGCCAATGGGGCTAAAGGTCCGGTTGGCTTCGAAGTCATTGTCCCGCGTGTATTCGGTCAAGGACCCGGCGGTATTGAGCGATCCGCAAAATCCGTTGATATCCGCTTGGGAAAACCCGCGCGCACCCCGGTAAAAACCAATAAGATTCGAAGGCAGGTCTTCCTGCGCAAAGGACGAACGGCCAACCAGCTGCGTCCAGCGCTGCTGCGTTTCGAAAACCATCGACAATTCCTTAAAGATGCTTAAGGCCACGCTCAGTATTTCATCCGGAGAAAGTGCGCGCAAGAGACGCACATCGATACTGGCGGCAGAAAGGATTGTTCCGAGGTAGGGCACACGGGAGGCCATCTGGGTGCTGGTGAAGTCACCCGTCTCAGGTGCCGCAGGGCTTCCGGCGCGACGAAGGGCATCCGAAGCCACGCGCACGCGGTCGATAAGATCGCGCCCAATCCCCGGCCCCGCGTGGCTCCAATCGATCCAAGCGCAGTTTGTGGAAAAGGTATAGCGCCCCTCCTCCACGCCGCCTTCCGTCGGCACGCGCGACACCCGCTCCGGCATGGAAAGCACTTCATCGACAAGTGGCGGGGCCTTAGAATTGCGGTTCCCATCCGTCTTTTTTTGTTCGACAGTGGATTGATGTCTGCGCTGCAAACCTTGATTTCCCAGGTATCTTTGGAAGGCAGTGCGCGGCGACAAGGGTTTACATGAGGCCGTCGTGGGCGGACTCGGTCGAAGATTCGACAACCGAGCGTCAGATCGATGAAGGTTGGAGGGGCACAATCTCAATGAAGTTCCTCGCATCGGCCCGACCCGGTGTGACCGGACTTTTTAAAGCACGGCGCCCATTTAAGAACGAAGCAAATCACCCAAGGAAATTTCCTGCAATACGCTTTCGTCCAAGGCGACCTGTAAGATCGCCAAGGCTTCCTGCATTTGGATGACCTGGCTGGCATTCACGGCGGCGGATCCGATTTCAGCGGCGAGCACATCGGGGTCCGCCTTTAACAAATCGCTGAGACTGCGCTGGGCCAAGGGCCTCATCGCGCTGAAATCGCCCTGGAGCCCCAACACCATCCGTGCCTTTGCGCGGAATTCGCGGAGTTTGACACCAGGAATGCCTGCCAAGGGCTGCAAAGGGTCGATGCCAATAAGTTCGCTCAAAGTGTTCACGCCCACTGCGTTTAAACGCGGTGCGTAGCGTTGGCCCACACCGTCGATGCTGATCACCGGCAGGGCCGCGGCAAAGCCGCCCACGATACTCGCCAAGGTGCTTCCACCGCCCAGGCCAAAAGTCAGATGCAGATTGCGCGTCAGCGTCATGCCTGCTGTAAGTTGAATGCGGGGATGAATCACATAGTCGATCATCCGGCCGCTGTTCAGGGCTTCCGTGGCGTCGCCGCCGAAGAGGCCAAACTCGCGTAAACTCCGCGTGCCACTGCCCCCCAGTTCTTCCCGTGTAAAGATCGCGCCGATTTGCAATCGGGCCGTGGGGCCTAGAATTGCTTGATTTTTTTCATCGAGATAAACGATGTCTTCGGTGCTTAAGGCCTTCCGCGCAAGCTCCTTTGCCAATTGCCCATCCTCCGCATCCGGGCTGGGGCTCAGCTTGTCCCAGCTTGCTGCGCCCTCACCTACGGCCCAGTAGAGAATACCGGAAAAGCCGGGTTCGCCCCGCATCAAGGCCGCCAGTAAGGGATTGCAACTGTTGACGATTAAATTGGTGCGCCAGCCGCCGTCCCAAATCAGATTATTTTTCTCATCGTGCAACTGGTCCCGATATACACCTTGAAGCCGGGAGGCCTCATTATTTTTCATCATTTACATCCTTCTTAAAAAGAAACTAATAACAAGCGCTCCCGTTTTCAAGGGGAGGGGAGATTTATCCAAATTCATTTCACCCAAACCCTTCCTTTTTTCGGCGCCGTCAGGTCAATCGCCTTGTGAATGCGGGAGACGGCAAGCGGCAGATATTTTTTAAGCACAGCCTCGCTTTCGAATCCCCGTGCTGCAACATTGGAAAAATTGTCGCTGTCTTCCCGGATTTTAGTCATCTTTTCCCAGAAAAAAGTGCGGAAGACTTTACTGGTGTGGCGCACGATTTCTTCTTCGATGCCTTCATGTCCGGCGAAAATCAACAGCATGTCGAAGACGTCTTTACTCTTCGAAAAATTGCCGAAGCCGCGCCGGTCGAAGGCGTTGAGCTTCGTTCCCAAATAATAGGGAGCGGAGATCGTGTTCACGCACAAGCCCTCACCGATGTCGATGCGCTCTGCGTGGTGCATGGCCTCGGCGCACCATTGATTGTTGAAAGTAAAGACCTCCGGATCCGCCGGCAGAGCTTCGACTTTGATCCGCCCCAGCAACCATTGGCTGACCGCACCGGTGCTCAGCTTTTTGAAACCGCGTTCAAAGAGCGCGTCCTCAAAAGCAAAAAGATCCGCCTTGTTGTCGAAGTCGACGATAAAATCGACGTCCTTCGCATAGCGCACGTAGTGCGACAGGTCCTCCGTCAAAAGATAGGGCAGCACCACGCCCCCCAAAAAAACGACGGACTCCCGGACTTCCCCCATCCCTTCGGCCACCTCCCGCAACTTCGATTGGTTGATGGGTTTAAAATCCTTTTCCGCTCCCGCCCGCTCGACGGTATTGGGATTGATCAAACCTGCCTCACTATTGCTTTCAATAAACGACCTCACAAACCTCCCTCTTTGTTAAAGGGGGAGGTTTCTTTTTCCTCGTTCAAGATATTGTGCCTGTATAAATCCCCCCCTTGCCCCCTTTTTCCAAAGGGGGGTAAAAGACAAGTCAAGGGGGCTAAATAAATTCGACACGAAAGATCGTGTCGTCCAAATAGGGCGCGGTGGTGATGATTTGCAGGGTGGCGACGCGCTTCAAGGTTTGGGAAAAAAGCCGGATCTTCGCCTGTCCTTTTTTCAACTTCACTTTGTTGATATCCTTCTTCCCTTTTTCGTCGCGAAGGATGCCGTGATCGGTGCGCAGATAAAGTTCCTCGTTATCGCCCTCGCCCTTCTGTGGTTTGAAACGCTCGTCGATCTTTGTAATGGTAATCAAGGTGGACGCGGTCCCGTCGGCGGGGATTTCGGGAATGCCGTCCACCGGATGCTTGTCTTCCGCATCGCTTTCGATGAAGAGGGAAAAAGATTCCGGGTCGCGGATCACCAGCTTGGGCTTGCTCGCCGCGCCGGTCACCAACAGGCGATTTGGAAAGGCCTCCATATATTGTTGCGACAAGATCCGGTCGGTCACCTGAAGCGCGTCGTATTCCGAAAACTTTCCGGGCTTGACCGAGCCGCCGACCACTTCCTTTAAAGCCGTATTTTTTTCGGCATCCTGCGCGCCCAGTGCCGTCACACCGATAATCTGCCGATCCGTTTTTTTATAAATCACCCACATGATATTTCCTCCAAAAACAATCCAAGGTTTAGCGCATGGCTGCGACTTAACCCAAGCAATACAAGTACAAACGCAGACTAAAAGTTTGTAGAGATAAAGCGCCGCCCGTGCCCGTGCCCGAAGGACCGACTTTATAAAACTGAACCGACAGGTTGGTCCCGCTCACCGCGCTGATTGCGGCCCCGATAGTGATGGTCCGGTTGGGAGTGACGGTGGCATCGGAAAAGTGTCCGAGGCAAAGTCGCCCCGCCGTCGTGGACATATCCTGCCGGTAAAAGGGCGCCGCGCTCGTTCGGTAAGCCTGCGGGTAATGTCCGCGTTGCTCGAACGATCCCCTGAGATCGGCGAAACCCGAGGCACTGGCCCCGTAGTCCGCACTGGCCAAACGCCCCACCATACTTGCCACGCCCCAGACAAATTTTGGAACAAAGCCCAAGTCGGTCGTTCGAAGCGCGTTATGGGCGTCGGCCTGCGAAAAGGTCACAAGGACGACCGATCGGTTATTGAACTCATAATCGGCCGCCGCGAAGGCCCCCAATTGCGCCAAGCTAACATTGTGTGGATTGTCTGTACGCGAGAGATGCGCCAGGGCGTCGTTTAAGGACAGAATGGTTTGGCGCAGATCCGTGATATTGCCAGCGGCAATCACTGCGGCACCCCCGACCCGTGCCAAGCGGGCCAGACCGTAAAAGTTGTGTCCAGCCGTCGGGATCGGGACGGCTGAAGACCCTTCGACCACGCGCAGGGCCCACTCTCGTTTTGTTCGCACACAAGTCTCGACGCCGATGGCCGGATTCACCAAGTCCGCATCCTCGGTGGAATCGACTTCGCGCTCCCAGACATCAAGGTAGACCGTATCGGTCCGATTGCCTGCAGGTGTTGTGAGCGGAGGGATGGGATCGACGCCCCACTCGGCGGCAAGAGCCGCGTCGTTGTACAAGGCCTGGGCTGTGTAACGCAGATCGCTTTCGTTGAGGACATCCATGCCTTCAACCAAGATCCGGCCCGTCCCTTCCGCCGTGCCGTCGCCGCCGCGAATTGACAGGTCGTTCGGATCGGCCACGGCCTGAATCTCGAAACCGTGGTTTCCGCTCGGGACACCGTTGCCGATAAACCATTTCAAAAAGGCCTGTAGTTCGTATTTGCGAATGTCTTCGAGTTCGTTCCAATCGGCATCCACAATCGGAACGCCCTGCTGAAGGCGAACACCGACATAGTGCTTTAAGCGATCGAACGTATCTCTGGAAAAATTACCCATAATGCCTCCTCTTTTCTGTCCTGTATAAATACTGCATTGAATTAAAAATAAAGCCGGATCACGCGAATGAGTGTGGATGATTCATCCTTGTGCAGCACCGGATGCCGGATGGTGTTGATCAAAATGTCCTCCCCGTTTAAGCTTCCGAAAAGTCCAAACTCCCTCAAGGGATAGCTGCTTGCCGCTGCGATCGGCGTGGGATAGCCGGGATTTAAGGTTGCGGTAATCTGCAAACGGCTGCTGGGTCCGGTGACCACTTGGTCGTTGGCGTCGAGATAGACGACATCCAGTTCCGCGAAAGGAATGGGTGGATTGAAGCGATTTACCAGGGCCGTCGTCGCAGAGGGACTCGCCGCCGGAACCCCCTCGCTGTCCCAAGCGGCATCGCCCTGCCCCACGGCCAGCCCGGCGATGCCGCCCGCCGTCTCGTTTGTCATAAATCCGGCGAGCAACAAACGGCAACCGTCCAAAATAGTATTGCTCCGCCAGCCGCTGTCGCGGCGCAAACGGCCGCCCGCGCCATAGAGCGTGTCACGATAGATGCCTTGTATCCTTCCTGAAATGCCTTTCACCGCCTATCCCTCTCCTTCCGTCACCACTTCCGTGAAACCTTCTTCCAACCCGCCGACTTCCTCCGGAATGGTCCCATCGAAACCTAAATCGCCGAGCACCTTTTGCGGATAGACGGCAGGATAATCGCTGGTATAAATCAGCTCCTTATAAATCGCCGCTTCGAAGATAAAGACCGCGCGGATTTGTATGGGTAAAAATTCCCTGAGAATACGCTCGATCATGGTTTGGTTTTGTGCAATCTTCGAGGTATCTTCCGTATCAGGGGTCAGATAAAGCCCGATGGTATCCCGAGCGTACCAGGTTTCCGGGCCGGGCCTGCCGGCCGGGCCAGTGTCGTAACTATAGGTTTGAAAATCGTCATAGCTGCCGTGCAGAACCAACTTGGCAAGATTTTTTGTATCGACGGATGTTGTGCCCGAATAGCGTAGATCGACGGTTTCGGTTGCACCGTAGACCTCGCTTGCGTACCCAAGAGGTGCATTGCCGTGGTAAGACAAGCGGGTCACGCCGTCAATTAAAAAGGGCAGTGGGTCGCGTTCGGAATAGGGATTGTCCGTAATCTGCATCACGTTATCCAGCGTGGGCACGGGCGTATCCTGCAGGGTGGCCCGCCAAATGGACCAGCTTTGATTCCGGTTGGAACTCCAATAGAGTTCGATTTCGCCCGCGTTGTTGAAAAAAAGCGCCGGTTCACGGTCTTGATCGTCCGCTGTTGGTTTCGGCACAGTGAAAACCGGACTCCAGTCTGGTGGTCGATTGATATACCAGGTGAGCAGATTGTTGACGACGGGTAACACGCTGGTATCAACCGTGAGGTGATCCGGCGTGGCCAGACTCCAGGAATGAAACCAGGTAAAGGCGTCCGGATCGATGTTTTCGGCAAAGCGATAGGCAATCTCCCAGCGGCTTTGACCCGGCACGCCCGTCGGCACCTTTCGGCTCCAAAAAACCCAGATCTTCGGCAGGCCATTTGTGGTGGAAGTGCCCGGCTGAAAAAAGACGAAGAGATCGGTCTGTACGACGGGATCGTTTTCTTCATCAAAGGGAAAGGTGTGCGCCGCCGGAATGTTCCAGGCATTGTTTTCTTCCCGGAGATACTTTAATACCCATTTCCCCCCCGTTTTTTCGAGCCAAAATAGCCAAAGATGATTTGTGTGATCGATGAGGGTAAAGGGCCGCTTCCTCGCCGTTGCCGCATCGCCAAAAACCTGGGGCGCAGACCACACACCTGCCTGATGGTTTTGATAGTGCACTTGGTGGCTTTCTGTTTTTGCATCGTAGCTGTCCCAATAGACCCAAAGGGTATCGCCCTTGACCCCCGCGGAGGGATGCTTGTCGATACGGGAGCCATTGGTGAGGCGATGGCTTGGCGCCCAGCGATAAACATCCAATTGCCCTGTGCCCGGCAGAATGGTGTAACGTTGGTGATTTTCACGATCCCGGACGAGCCATTCGTCCTCGTTCTTGATAATGAGGGCCTTAAGCGACAAAGGGTGTCCAGCCTCTTCGAAGGCTTGCTGGAGCGCAAAGGTCATGGTCTCTTTATTCAGAGTCTCTTCGAAGTGCGATGTGATATGGAAGGACGACAATGTTTTGGTCCAAATATCCCAGCGGCCGTTTCGAAGGGTGTGAAAGAAAAACCAGCGCGTCCCGCCCTGATCGACGACCGTGGAGGGCCGTCCGTCGTAGGCAAAACCGAGGGAATAGGGTTCAATCGCCTTCGACCAATCACCGGGGCTGCGCTCCCGCCGCACCCAGATGTTCAGCCGCTCAGCCTGATTGCTGCGGGCCACGTTATGCACGAATTCCTTCGCCCGGCTTTCCCAACCCAGGATGCGCTTCACCGTGGCCTCGACGGAGGGAATCAGGCCGATGGTTTGATAGACCGAAACGGCGTCTCGCAGCTCATTGCGTTGCCCGTCCAATTCCAGGCGGTGATCGGTTTTCCAGGCAATCCACTTCGCCAGTAAGGGCAAGAGCGCACCGTCGACGGTTTGGATGTCGACCAAATCGGGAATGGTTTTGGCCAGGCTGACAAACTGGTCGAGCTGCCCGCCTGGCAAATCAAGGAAGCGCCGGAGCTGCCCGCGCTCTTGGTCTTCAGCCGTCATGCCCGGTGGAATGCTCAAAGGACGTTTTGTGTCGTAGCGGTGATAAATCCCCGGCAACAAGTCAGCCATTTGTCCGGCCATGTTGTAAGGGCCGGTCGCCAGGGCCGATACGCGGTTTGCTTTATCGATCTCGTATTCCGGCGGATCGTTTCGATAGGGAAAGAGGCTGTAATAATAAACTGTTTCGGACTTGAGCTCTTTATCCTCGATTGTTTTTAAATCGAGTCCGTCTGTGACTAGGTCTCCGTCTTCGGGAGAAGTCGGAAAGGTTTGCGTGCGGCGCATAATCCGCATGCCCGGATAGAGCGAGGCCTCCGGATTCTCCCAGCGCAGATCGATCCGGTTCCCTTCGGGTCGGGCCTCGGCGGTAATTTGTGTCAAACGCAAACTCACTGGCTGCCCCCCGAAGTCCTTACCTTCGCACCCTTGGTGTAGTCCGTTTCCCCGGCGGGGATTTCTGGAATTTCGTTAGAGCCCAGGACGATCTTCCCGTCCACATGAATCGTTGCGGCTGCTTCATCAACGCGTCGAAACTCGGAAATGTTGACGCCCTTGACCCCGTCGATGGCCTCAATGGCCTCATAGAATTTACTGAGATAGAGAATCTGCGCGAAATCGACTGCATCGAAGGCGAGCAGGGCCGCGACGGCGTCCTGTACCTTTTCCTTGATTTCGTCTGCAGAATAATAACTTTCAACATCCACTTCCGCCGTGACATAGATTTGCACATAGTCCACGTCCTGGATTTCAATCAGGGTGGATACAGGGCGTTTGTCCTCAAAATAGGCGAGCAGGTTGGCCTCAAGCACATCACTGACGTGACCACCCCCTTGCGGCGCGATGAAGAGGGTAACGGTATTCCAATTTGTTCCTTCGGCGCGAACCTTGCCGACGCCGGTGAACTCCAGCGCAAGCGCTTCATAGTCATCTTGCGTGACGGCCCGCTTTAAGGAACGGAATACACTCGGCGCGTGACGCACGGCGTCTGCAATGGTTTCCCGTTCCGCCCCGCCGGTGGCTGCGCCGGGGTTTGTGACCTTGGCGCCGACCAGGGTCAGTTGCGGGGCATCGACGATGGTTTGGATGCTGCCCGCGAGCACATTGCCCTTTAATCCGCCGCCAATGCGGTAGGTCACGCGGATTTCCGTCCCCGGCGCCGGAATGGCCCCGAAGTCTCCGTCGCCGAAGGTCACCGTTGCCTGATCGTGCTCGTCGATCTCAATGATGTAGTCTTGTTGTCCCTCCCGGCTGAAGGACAGGCTGTCTTGCAGACGCCACTCGTCGATCACGCCGCCCAAATCGCTTAAGACGATCACGTCTTTTTGAATCTGCTGGCCCTGGCCCAGTGACCGCAAGATCAGACTCGCATGGGTGAGGGGATAGCGCTGATTTGCACGACCGTCCGAGACGCCGAGGATCTCGTCTTCGACCAGCAGTCCCTCCTCAATGGGAATATTTTCAATGGTTTTTTTTCCGCCGCTGGCCGTCAAGGTGCTGCAATCAATTTCCATTGCCACTTCACGGGTATACTCGAAGCGGACGCTGGGGCTGTCTTGCTGGCTCTTCGTGGCGAAGGCATCGCCTTTTTGGAGGGTAATGATATCATTACAGGCCTCGGGCACGGTGAGCGTCAGCGCGGCTGAGGCCGGAGCGGCGGTGGCCAGCTTGTAACCGATGAGGCGCAGGTGCTGAATGATGCTCCGGCGTGTCTGGGCCGTGTTTAAAAAACTTTCGTTGACGGCGCGGTCTTGGTAGTAGCTGAGAATGTCACCCATGTGGGCGAAGAGTTCTAGCAAGACCCGTCCGAAGTCGGCCTCGTTTTCGTACTCCTTCCACTCTGGCAATTTTGTCGGAATCAAGTCCTGCATCGACTTGAGCAGGCTATCGTAATCCCGTGCCATGTAATCGACTGCCGTCCGTCCGTCCGTTTTTTTAATCTCCGCCATGGTTTTTCCTTTTATTTAAAAAGCCCCCAATCCCCTCTTTTACTTCCCCCTTTGACAAAGGGGGACTGAGGGGGATTTCGCTTCTGCCTTGTTTTCATTGGTTGCCTTATTTTAAATTTTTGCCCCTTTTAAATCCCCCTTGCCCCCTTTTCCAAAGGGGGTAAAAAGCAAAGGCGATCATTACTTGAAATGAATGCGTACCAATTTTTTCGACAAATCTGTTTTCTTCGTGTAGGCAATTTCAATCGTAATCGTCTCTTCTTCTGATGTGACATCCACGCCGTTCACAATAATATCGTCGGCCAACCAACGGGTCAGGGCCTGTCCCACGGTAAATTCCATGGCAGAGGCCAGGATGCTGTTGTTGGGTTCAAAGACGAGGTTGAACAGCCCGCAGCCAAAGGTCGGCATGTTCACCCGCTCGCCCGGCGCGGTGAAGAGCACTTGAATAATGCGTCCCCGAATCGCGTCGTCGCCACCGCTGGCGCTGATGTGTCCCCTTGCGTCAACACCGAAAGGAAAGCCGAAGCTGTCTTTTTCAACGATCATTTTCATCTCTCTTCAGCTAGGCCACCCGGCCTGTGCCGTCGTTGCTCTGAGTAAAGGTCACGTTGCTTTGCGTCGCCGCGCTCCCCGACACCGTGGCGTTGATATTGCCCTTGGTTTGAACTCCCTTGATTTCCATGTTGGCCGAAATGTGATCGATAACGCCCTTCGAAATGGCGTAGGCCAATTGCTTCCAACTGTCCTGAATTTTTGCCAAGTCCGCCGGGGGCAGATCAGACAGGGGCGGAGAGAGGATCGCATTCATCTGATCGTAGACGGCCTTGGTCATCCCCGAGGTCGCCGTTTTGCTTCCGATTTGCAGTGCCATATTATTTCACCTTATTCGTTAAGGAAAGCGCGGGATCGAGCACCAAAGGCGCGCCGGGAACGGGCGGCGTGGTTGGCGCGCCCAAATTGCCCGTGTGCATGTGCGTCGCAAAGGTGCCGTTAATCCAGGTATCCAGCGCCGTTTTGAGTTGATTGCCCAGGACGAGCGGTTCGCTTGCCCCGTCGCCGACTTTAATACTGCTGCTTTTAATCGTCACGCTAGAACTGTCCATGGTGATGACGTTTCCGTTTTTATCCTCGATGACAATGCCGCTGCTATCGAGGGTGACCGTGTTTCCGTTCTTGCCGTCTGTTATTTTGATGCCGTCTTGATTGAGGATCACGACCTGTCCATTGACCGCCTCGACGATGGATACCCGCTCGTCCCCATCGGCGTCTTCCAATTGAATGGTATGGCCCTTGAGGGTCTTGATGATCTTGCTTGTCGGCGGCGATTGGACGCTGCCTTCTTCCGCGCCCTCGGCATCGTTCGGTTTCGGCAGCTCGCTTTCCCCGCCCGGCTTGCTCCAATAGCTGCCGACCCAAATTGGGAATTCTAAATCGCCTTCCTCAAATTCGACCCAAACACCCGCATCGACTTCCGGGATAAACAAAAAACCTTGATTCGCCGCGCCACCATAGGGGACGCAGGGCGTCGCCCAGCCAGTCACGACTTCTTTGCCCAGCACACTGGGGACGCTGAGTTTCAGCCGTCCGAGGTTTTCGGGATCGGCCTTGTCCACAACAATGCCTCGGTATTTCCCGTAAAATCGGGTCTCCATTTTTTGAATGAGTTTGGCGACGACCTGATCTAAACTCACAACAATCCCCCCAGGCCTCCGGATTCTCCAGAAAAATCCTCAGCACCGGTCGGTGCGAGGCCGTTGCGTTTCACTTTAAAGCTTTGTGTATACCCCTCCGAGCCAAAGGCATGGGTCACGCGGCAGACATAATAGACCCCGCTATGTGTTTCCCCCAGGCCCTTGATCGTCACGGTGCGGCGCGGTTTTAAGACATGGCCGTATTCGTTCGCGGCGATCTCTCCTTCTCCGGTCACAAACCATTCGCCTTCGTGAAACAGTCCCTGGCAAAGGGCCGTCATCTCCGGATTGCCCGTCGCGGTGTTCATGCCGATCACGGCCTTGCCGGCTGACATTCCCGCCCCAAGAAAAGCGGTTCCGTTTACGCTACCCAAAGGCGTCTGCAAGCTGGATTCCACGACAGCCTCCAACACCTCCTTGCTACTACGGTCGATTTGATACATGGTCACATTGCTCGGCGTCAGGGCGTTGACCTCGATGGAAAACGAAGACACGCTGGTTTCGTCGCCAAAATGTACAGCCAGAACGGGCTGCGGGGCTTCGTCGATTTGCGGCGGACGGAAGTAGCCGCTTGTGCCCTCCACATAACATTCGTAGCCGTTTCGCAAAGCCAGGCGTTTTAAAAATTGAATATCGGTTTCCCGTTGGATGATTGTTGAAATGGCCTCGTCGTGAATCACGGCAGTGTCTTCCGTTTCCGCCGAGAAGCCATAGCGTCCGAAGATTTCTGCGGCAATGTCACTGTCTTTTTTGTCGGGCCAGTCCTTCAGTTTTTCTTCCCGGTCCATTAGCACGCTGCCGTCCATGCCCCAAATCTCCAAAAAACACTCAGTGCGCTCTGGCGCAAAATGAGGTTTGAGGTGTGTGATATATCCCGTAATCAAGTCGTCGAGTTCGTCCTCGAAACCTGCTGAAATCGTCACTTCCTTCCAAAGTTGCAGGCGTTCGTCTTCGAGATAATTCCAAATTCCGTCGGTGTCTTGCGTGAGGGTCAACTTTATCCGAAACATGCCAGCCAAGCTGTCGTCCAATTCCACCTCGAAGCCGCTTAGGTCGGAATAGAGGTCTTCCGCCTCTTCCCCCTCAATCGTGATCGAAAAATTTTCAGCTTGCATGTGAGGCTCTCTATTTCACTGCGTTGGGCGGAATGACTATTGTCTTGCCAATACGTCCCACCCGCTCCGGTGGCCCAACTACCAAATCAAGATCTGTCATACGCGATACCAGCGCCGTCGTGTCGAGATTCATGTTGTTGTAATGTACGATGAGCGTGTAGGCATATTTCGGCACGGTGCGTGTGACTGTTTCGGACCCCACGATTTCGATGCGTTCCACCAGGGCAATCTCTTTTTTGATCAATCGCACCTGTTCAACACCGACCATGGCCCGCAAGCTTTCAAGCACCTCGAACCACAAGGGCTTGTCCATCTCCTCCGTGATGAGGAGCGGAAACTGCTCGGCCACCATTGTGTCTTTTCCCAAAAGCGCAGGCGGAAAAGGGTGGTCGGGATTGGTATCGCAAATCCGCCACCACTTCTTGGGCTGCTTGTAATATTTGTAGGCCAGATGATCCAGCCGGTCATTTTCCTCGACTGTGTGTTGAAAATCGCCTTCAACTTCCGGAATGAGCCGCAGAGCCTTGGAGGCCGCCTGCGTCCCATCGCTGTCTTTGACAACCACATCCTCAAGTTTTTTATAACGCGAATTATTTGAAAACATATTGCCTACCCCGGAATGACAACATCGGCGATGTCTGCGATATTCGCCAGGTTGAGTACCGACATCACTTCCTTCATGGCCTTCGTGTACATGTAGGCCAGGTTTTTCCCTTCAATGACGGTCAAATTGACGGAAACGGTGGCGCGAATCGGATTCAAATCCGTACTGAATTCTGATTCCGTAATGCTCAGGCTGTTGATATTCACGGGCAGCACCCGTTTTCGCCCCCAAATAAAGAGAATCATCGGCGGGTTTTCCTTGCGCGTGAAACTGAAGCCGCCCGGTGATCCGAGGAGTGAACCCAGGGCCTGCCCCAACAATGACTCTTCTTTTGGATGAACCATGAGTTCTAAAGTCGAAAGCTGCGGCGCGATGCCGAATTGCTCTGTGATCGTATCGCCATTATTTAAATCGTCCGTGGCATCGAGTCGAATCTCGAAGTTAATCGACTCCTCCTGAATGCGCACCTGCTGAGCATCACGGAGTTCGGAGAGATCGTCGAAGCGCTGATGGTAGTCCCGAAGCGAGACGTATTGTGCCGTCCGGCCTTCTGTCCGCGCGCTTTCGTACTCGGCCTGCTGCACGCTGCCGGGCACGGAGAAGGATTGTGAACGGCTGCGCGAAAGTTGTACCGGATTGAATTGAAACACAACAAAGAGCGGCGGAATGCTCAAGCCATACTCGACAAAAGCGCCGCGCAGTATTTTCGGTTTATTACTAAATCCCGACATCAGTGGATGTTCCTCCCATATTCAAAAAAATCATCTTCGATCAATCTCCCTCCGGCCGCGCAACTGTGCTTGTGCAACGCGGGATGTCCGATGCCCCGAGTCCCCGAATTTCCTCGAGCGTGAGGGTGCGTCCGAAGGCCGCGTTGATCATTCTCCGGGCTTCTCGAATCGAACTCTGCATACTGGTATCTCCATCGTAGTCGCTCAGGTTTCGGCCGCCTGTGCTGAAATCCCCAAGCCAGGCATTTTGTAAATTGGTGTTGTCGCACAGGGGTCGTGCGAAACCCTGGACCTGCACCCAGGTTTGGTTTTGCCGCACACCGCAAAATGTCTTCACTGCGAAATCATGATTGAGCCGAACGCAGCCGTGCGAGAGCGGCGTGCCGTCCACTGGCCGGTACTCGTGCAGGGCGATGCCCCGGCTCGGCACGAATTCTGTCCACCACAACACACCGTTGTGATCGAGATCCCGGTTTTTGACTTGATAGCCTTTCCGTGCCGTGATGGGTGTGCAATTGCTACCATCCCGTTTAGAGCCTTCCGCCGTGCAAGCCACGCCGTCGGGCTGGGCGGGATCCACGCAGCAGTGACCTTTTCCCGATGAACATTGGCCCGATTCCGTCGTGCCGTCGCTCCAGTGGATTGTCGTGCTTTGCGGTGTTTCCTGCTGAACGACAATGCGTTCAATCCATTTGTCCGTCGGCTGTCCTGCGCACTCGCTGCTTGCTGCGTCCCAGCGACGCTGGATGCGTTGTGTCCCTTTGGGGGAACGATTCATGACTTGCACCATTCTTTGATTGCCTACGTTTCGCTCAAAAGATGACCGGTTCACCGCCGATTGTTGCCTTTGAATGGGTTTCGATGATCTTCCGGGTTTTAAGCCCGATGCTTTTGGATTCGCCTGGTTTTGAAATGTCACCCGATGATCCTTTTATATCCCCGCGCATTGCGCGGCATCCATGTTGTCCACGCCCACATTCCGCGTGCCCCCGGAGGCCATGAGGTTATCCGGGTCGGCGTGATGGCCGCCATCGTCGAGTAAAACATGCACCAATTCGTGCACCATCGTATCGTCCGCTGCAGAATTGGCGACCTGAATCGCATTGGCGGTACTCGGAAAAGCCCCGCCGTAACGGCTTGCATAAAAAGATGAACCCCGTGAACCGATCGAAATCGAGGGCACGTAGTAGGCGTGTAGTACATTGCCGCCGGGCCGGTGCGCTGTCATGTCCTGTACTTCCGTGGTCGCTGTGGCTGTGCTGTGATTGAGTACGCCGTGGGGCGCATCGGTGTCCATCAAATTTGTATCCCAGCTTTCCCCGCCGGTAATGTTGATTCTCGCGCAACACTGGGCCAGCACCGCGTTGGTCTTTGTTTGGTCGTCATAAATCGTCCGGGTCGATCCGGGTAAATTCACGGCAAAAATATCGATCTGCCGGACACCGTCCGGACAAGGATCGGGCGCAGGCGGCGGGTCGCGCTGGATGCGGGGCGCAAGCGGCATGCGCTGCGCCATCATCCGCCCGACACTCCGGTTCCCTAAGCTGCGTCCAAGTGAGCGCTCATCCTCTCCCCTTATTTGGCGGGATTTGAGAGCTGGGCGCGGCTGCGGCTTTCTTTGTAGTGCACCCCCCTTTTGTTTATGCGTATAAGACAACATCCACGCTTCCTTTATTTAAGCCCTCTAAATGGCCGCGCACTGGGTTGCATCCAAATTGTCCACGCCGACATTGCGAACCGATCCGCTGGCCATCAAATTATCCGGGTCGGCATAGTGATTGCCGTTGTTAAGCAAGACATGCATCAATTCGTGCGGAAAAGAATCGGCATTCGGACGGTTGGAAATGGCAAAGGCGCGTTCGCTATGTTGCGCGGGCCAAAAGGCTTCCGCCACCTTTGGTCCCGAAAAACTGGGCACATAATAGGCATGGACGACCGAAGCACCGCCTGGCTGATGCGCAAGCATGGCGTTTTCTTCGGCCGTGAGCGGGCGGACCGTTCCCGAAGGCGCATTGAGCACGCCGTGAGGGGCATCGGTATCGAGCAAGGTCGTATCCCAAGATTCGCCGCCGACGATATTGATCCGCGCACAACATTGCGCCAGCACCCGATTGGCCATCGACTCGTCGTCATAAATCGTCCGGGTCGATCCAGGCAAATTCACGGCAAAAATATCGATCTGCCGGACACCGTCCGGACAAGGGTCGGGCGCAGGCGGCGGGTCACGTTGAATGCGAGGAGATACCGGCATGCGTTGCGCTGTGTCTTCCGCGCCGCCTTGCTGTACGACGTGGGTCAGCTCGTGCGCCATCAAATGTTGGTCACCTTCTGAAGCCCCCTTGCCCAGGGTAATGTGATAGCCGTGCGTATAGGCGTGGGCCTGAATTTGCGAGGCTGAGGCTTGGGCTTGCGCGTCCTCGTGCACACGCACCGTGCTGAAATCGAGGCCGAAGCGGGGTTCCATGTGTTGCCGTGTTGCTTGGGAAAGAGGACGGCCACCGCTTTGAGAGGTCTTGAATTCCGGGCCGGGATCGAAGCCGCTGCCCTCGCTTCCAGTAATACGTTGGATGGATGAAGCGATGTCCCCTGACCCCGCTTCCATTGAGGTTGCAGGGCTTCGCATGACGGTATTGGCCACACGGTCGGCCTCTTGTTCATAGACATCGTTTACCGGTCCGACGGCGAGTTTCGCCTGGACTTTTAGATCGCCATTTCGCTTCGATGCACAGCCTGCGCAGCTCCCCCCACAATGGCATTGCCGTTGAATCGGCGGCGATCCGCTGTTTCGCGGATGATCCAAGATCGCACCTACCCCGTTTCCAATATGGCGTGCGAAAGTGAGGGTGCTGTTCAATCCGCCGGGCACGGTTTTCCGTTGTGCGTTTTTTCCCTCGCGTTCAAAATTTTCAGCGCGCTGTTTCTTTTCAGATAATGCGAACATTTTTTATTGATCTCTTTGTTTATGCATTGCCAAAAATCGTCGGGCACTGGGTTTGATGCAATGTGGAACCTGATGAGCTGCTTGTCGGTTCCATGATGTTATCCGTCCCGCCCGGGTGGGTCGTGTGCACCCTGCCGTCGGCATCGAGCAGGATATGGCCGATTTCGTGGGCCAGGGTGCGTGTGCCCGCGCTGTTGGTGACGATGACCATGCCCTCGTAGGGTGCCGCCACGCCCGTGGCCCAGTTCGCCGGAAAACTCGTGGCCCGCGATCCGCCGACCAGGCTCTCGACATAAAAGGCCCGGATGCGTCCCGTCAAACCAAAGGTCGCGGTTGCGCCGTTGTAAGCGGCCGTCTGTTCCGCATGGATCGCCCCTCGGGTTGTCCCCCGGCTCATGGCCGTATCGCCGCCCAGCCAGCTGTCGGACAGGCTGGGGATGACGCTTACACCGTGGCTCATTTGAAACTGCACGCAACAGGGCGCGTACACCGTGTTGGCAAAATCTAGCTCGGCGGGCGGGTTACGGCTTGACCCGCGCAAAGAAATGAGATCCACATTGACCGTTTTTACGCCGTCGGGACATGGGTTTTGTGGCGGGTCGCGTTGAATTCGGGCTGAGATCGGCGTCCGCTGCGCTGCCCCTTCCGCGCCGCCCTGTTGCACGACGTGGGTCAGTTCGTGCGCCATTAAATGTTTATCGTTTTCGGATGCGCCGTGGCCCAGGGTAATATGCGTGCCCACCGTATAGGCCCGCGCCTGAATTTGATTCGCCGAAGTTTGTGCTGCCGAACCGGTATGAAGGCGGACGCCACTGAAGTCCGTGCCAAAGCGGGCTTCCATAAAATCGCGTGTCGATGAAGAAAGGGGCTGCCCGCCGCTTTGTTGCGCTTTGAAATCCGGCCCGGGGTCGAAACCGCCGCCGTCGTCTCCCGTGATGCGCTGAATTGATGCTGCAATGTCTTGTTCACCGGTTTCAATTGCCGGCATTGGCATGCGCATGATTGAGTCCGCGACGCGGTCGGCTTCCTGTTCGTAGGCATCGTGCGCTGGACCGACGGTCAACTTGGCCTGCACCTTTGGCCGGGCTTCTTCTTTCGATGCGCAGCCCGAACATCCGCCGCCACAGCCGCACTGTCTTTGAATACGGGGAATGGACGGTGACCGCCCCAGGGACTGCAAACGGTTGTTACCGATACTCCGTTGCAAGGCAGAAACCGGCTGCACGCTGGGGCCTTGACGGGACGCGGAAAAGGCGTCTTGTACCTTTGAGGAAGAGGCCGCATTTTTGATGTCGTTTTGTTTTTGCGTCGTATACATTTTTATTGCTTTTTCTCTCCTCTCAACATCGTACGCCGGGGCTCCCGCGGGTTTCCCAATGCGGCGCAGCCAAACTCGCTATGTTGCCCAGGTGCGTCGATCCCGGTGCGGCGGAAGACACCTCCGTGATAATCGGGGCCTCTCCTTTTTCCACTTGTTCCGCGATCTGCTCTGCGCCGTAGAGGCCGAACCATTTTCCCGGCACGTAACAATAGGCGCTCGCCCCGCCGCCCACTGCTGCGGCCGCCGCCTGACTGGCAATGGAATTCGCCATGAATTGCGCCGGATTCGGGTGATGCTGCGACTGCCAGCTGTGTGCCAGTTCGTGAATCAATAAATTGCGGTTCGATCCGGGTGTCGCGTAGGCCGAGGGTCCAATGTTAATGACCGTGCCGCCGGAGATGCCTGGAATGGGCGAAGGCACATAGGTCGTAAAAGGACGTCCCCCACCCCCGACCGCATCGCTCAGTAAAACCTTTCCAAAATCGATGCTGGTCCCATAAACGCCGCTGGCCATTGTTTCTTCCGTCGTATCCAGAAACCGAAGTCCTGTCGGGAGTGTAATGCCGAAAGGCAGGCGTTGAATGAAACATGCCCCATTTTGGAGACCTTGGTTTCCTATGGCCCGTTGAAGGTTTTGGAATCTTCCCGAATCGGAAGGACCCATTTTTTTTGAAGGCGCGCCGGGCTGAATGCCTGCCTTCTTTTGATTATGGTCGCGTGCAAACATCATCAGCCTTTTTCTTTCATTGGGGCGAGTCGATTGTCGTCCCAAAGCTTGCCAATTTTTTCATATTCCCGTTTCGTCCCTTGAATCAGATGGTCCATGCCGATAGGCTGCCGGTTTTCGGCGGCCAGAAAGGCGGCGTTCAAGACAATGTTTTTGATATTTCCACCCGCGACCTGTACTTTTTTGGACAGAAAATCGTAATCGATGTCCTCGTCCACCGGTGCTTCTTTCGGAAAATGCTGCTTCCAAATGGCAAGGCGTTGCGCGGCCTCAGGGAAGGGGAATTCAACGATGAAACGGATGCGCCGGGTGAAGGCCTCGTCCATGTTGTCGCGCAGATTGGTGGCCAGGATGACAATGCCTTCGTATTCTTCCATTTTTTGTAGCAGGTAACTGGTTTCGATGTTTGCATAACGGTCGTGGGCATCGCTGACCTCCGTCCGTTTTCCAAAGAGGGCGTCTGCTTCGTCAAAAAACAAAATGGCGTTGCTGGTTTCGGCCTCCTGAAAAACCTTTGCCAGGTTTTTTTCTGTCTCTCCGATGTACTTGCTGACGAGGCCCGAAAGGTCGATTTGATAACAATCCAGTCCAAGCGCGTGGGCGATGACTTCCGCCGCCAGTGTTTTGCCCGTACCGGGCGGGCCGGAAAACAAAACGGAAAGCCCTTTGCCATAAGAGAGTTTTTGGTCGAATCCCCATTCGCCAAAGACCTGAGAGCGATGTTTGACCTGGGTGCAAATTTCTTTCAACTGGGCCAGCTGGGATTCGGGCAGAACGATGTCTTCCCATCTCGCGCGCTTACTGATCTTTCGGGCCATGTCTTGCAGCTTTTGGTTCGACTGCGACCGGCAAGCGGTAAACAAATCGGCGCAGGTGATTTTCGATCCGGAGAGGGCCTTTTGGCATTGAGCAAACTGCACAGCATCCCGAATTTGGCCGGGGCTCAGGCGGAACTGGCCTGACAGGGCCTCTGTCCAGACCTGTGCATTTTCGACATCCAAGGGTCTTAAATAATAGATCCACGCCGCTTTTCGAAGGGGCGCGGCGGGAACCGGGAGATGATGCGATTGAAAAAGCATGTCCTGAAAAAGATTTGCTTGTTGAGCCCAGGCTTTTTCGCCGGAGAGAAAGCACAACCAGCCGTACTGGCGCATCGCCTGTGCGAGATATTTAAAGCAGTGCGTCTCATTCGTTTGCGGCAGGGCGTCGATGCCTTCCAGAAAAATCGCGGCCTGTTGCAGCAGGCCCTCACGGAAGGCCTGACGCAGATGGTCTTCCATCTCCTGCGGGTCTTTTAAAAGCAGTGGGGCATCGAGAATTAAGAGCGGAATACCGAGTAGGCCGCAGAGAACCGCAGCGAGTTCCTTTTTCCCCACGCCTTCGGGGCCGTAAAAATGAAAAACCAGTTTTTTACGATCCTTCGATTGATCCAAAAAATGAAGCCGCATGAGTTCAAGCAGGCTTTTATGGAGGGCCGGATCGATAAAAACCGATCCCGGATTGGCTTGCGGCAAGATCAGCTTAGAGACGTCCGTTAGTCCGGCATCCACCTGGTTCGCACCTAGGAGATAATTCAAGATGCGCGGATCGAGTTTTAAAAAGCGCGCCAAGTCGCTCGAGCCCGAGGGGCTTTGCATATCTTCGACAACCTGAAGCAGCCCGGTGCGGAATAGGGGTGCTTGCGGTGAAAAAGAGCTGCGCGCCTCCCAGCGTTCGGCCTCCGACGCACAGAGCAAATCCAGAGCAAGATCGACGCTGGGTTTCTTTCGGGTAATGTCGTCCTGCAAGTAGGCGTAAAGTTTGTCGTACTTCCGGTCGAGTTCGGGCGCGAGGCAGATCAGAAGGATTTCGCATTCAAAGGGCGAAAGAGAAAAGATGTGGGCCAAGTTAGGCAGCGCCAGAAAAATACCCTGCTGCAGGCTTTGCACGGCCTTGTTTTGAATCTCTTTTTGCAGCGCTTCAATCGCTTTGGCGATGCGCTCGATTTCCGGATGCGTGGCATTTGCAGCGGCAGTCGGTCTGAGGAGATGATTGACTTCCTCATGCGAGATGTAGACATGCGTTAAATCGGTTCGCAAGGGCTCTGGCGCGGCCTGACGGAACATCAATGTCCGACGCTGAATCAAGAGGTCAATCTTCCGTAAGGCATCGCAGAGCTGCTCCGAAGAGTGACGATAGAGTGCCTCGGTTTTTGCCGTATCCTGTAAATGATTCAGCTTCATGCCGTCACCTCGAAGAAAAAGGTTTTTCGGAAGAGATGTGAGATGTCGACGCGGATCTCATGAAAGCCCGCGTCGAGATCGCCTGGCAGGGTCACATCGAAACTGTCCCCGGCAATTTCGACGCCGTCAAGGATGCGGTTGCGCATGAGTGTGACGTAGGCCGACCAGCCTTCGAGGTATTCCCCGCTGAAGGTGACGGTCGTACCTGCAGGGCCGCTTTCCGGACTGAGGGTCTCGACCACGGGCGGTTTGTAGGGCGCACGGACATCGGGTATGCCGATCGTCCGCACGCGTGTCGCCATGGTACGCTCGCTTTCGGTAAGCATGTCAATTTGCACCACAGAAACCTCATATAAAACGGAGAGGCGAAAAGGCTGTGTGAAGGTGTTCCAAACCCGGCTGAGTTCTTCAAGGTCGAGCGTGTTGAGCATGATTTTAATTTGATGCCGTGCGTCCGACAGACCCTCCACCAGGTATTCTTGCGAGACGATGGGATGTTCATAAAACACGCGCATGGCTTCGCCTAAAATCTCATGCGCCGCACTGTTGCCCGATTGCGGGTCATTCGGGGCATAGGGCGTCATGAGATAAAAAAGGTTGAGGGACAGGGGTGGCGGAACCAATTGACTGCTGTCGCCGGTCTTGGGCTGCCAGTCCAGGTTTTTCAATGACGGGTTCTCTTGGGCTTTGTATAAAAACAGGTTCACGCGCCGACTGCCACCGCCGGATTCGTCCGGTGCCAGCACGGTGATATTCGGCGTAGGCGTGAGCGTCATCTCCCCGACCAGCAGGTTGCGCAGGGATTCACTGACCATGCCAATGGCGGTGGATGTGCTCATCGTAAAGACCTCAATCGAAAGAGGTGACTCATGTAACTCCGCTCCCAAAAAGCGGCGGGCGTCCGGCTTTGAATCGGCGCACGCTTTACGATCACCACGGCTTGGGGAAGGGGCGCCGGAGGCCGGCTTTGCTCGGCGGTTTCCTGATGCGCCGTGCCCTCCGATTTATTTTCTTGAGTGGTCGTTTTCCGTTTTAAAGTCTGCAAAGACTGGCGGAGCTGTTCAATTTGGGCCTCGGCGGCCTGCTGTCTGCGTGGCATCTGGGCAGCTTGGAGGGCTTGCGTGCCTTCTGAAGAAATGAAGGTCTTCTGATTTTGAGACGACGACGCCTGCGCCTCAATCTCACCATCGGTCCGCGCATGCTTTTTCAGGGCTTTGAATTTCGATGTGGCCTGGAATGAAAGGGCATCGGTCCCTTTGCCACTCAGCGTTTCCCCTTGCGGCGCGGAGGACACCAAACCCGGCCTTTCATTTGGAGCCTTCATTTTAATCGGGAAAGGCGGTAAAACAGGCTTCTCTTCTCCGGTCTCCGGGGCGGCTGTTTTTTTTGTGGTTCCTTGAGGGCCGGGGGATTGCGGCCTTTGATCCGAAAGGGACTTCGCTTCCTTTTTTCCGGGCTCAAGTGCTGGAAAACGGAACACCTTTTCCGAAAAACCGGGGATATCGATTTGCATGTGCTCGGCATTTTTGTCGGCGCTGTGTTCATCCGCTGTGTCTCGATTTTTTTCCGTTTGAGCGATTTTATCTTCAAGCCCGCTAACCGGGGGCCTCGGAGACACAAAGGGAAAGGTCTGTTTCAAGCTATTTGGACCAGGTGGACGGTCCGGCCCCGTTCTTTTTATCGCCGCTTGATCCGCGCCTTCAATTGAGGAGCGGCTTTGAAGGCCATCCGTAATCGAATTTGAAAAATCTTTTTTCGTCGGGACAGCTCGAGGAATATCATTCATCTCATCAAAAGACACGGATTGCAAATACCGAAACCCCGCAGGCGGCAGAGGCAGAGGGTAAGAAAGCAGTGTGTCCGGGTTTTCAGGACGCCCAAGGAGCGTGCGAACCCCGCTCCGGTAAGGGAAGCGTTTCGTACCGCTGACGAGCGCCTTGTGTAGGTAGCCCTGATTTATTCGGGGCTTTTCAGACGGCATTGTTCAGCCTTTCGATTTCATCCGCCAGGACTTCAATGTAGTTACGCCGCTGGTCTTTCGGCATCTCCATGATCTCCTTTTCGCTCCAATGATAGTGATACGCTAGATAATGGACTTCACGGTAAAGCAGATCCCGGCTGGTGCGCATTTCCCCGAAAAAGAAATCCTGAAGATCGAAAGGCACGGTGAACAGCCGCGCGCATTCCGGGCAGTTCACATCCATGTTCAATTCGATTTTCGGGGCGACGCGGAGCATTTCCCGCTCTATTTCCATTCGAGCCAAGGGAGAGAGGTTTTCGATTTGATCGGCGGATGCAATTTCAATGGGGCCGATAGACTGAAGACAGCGGGCAAGAAGCTGGGTCAAGGCGATCGCTTCGTTTTCGGCCAAGTGGGCTGAGAGTCGTTCCTGGTCCCCGCCGTTGGGGAGGCGGAAGCCGAGCTCCCGATGGGCCTTTCCGTCTTCGACGAAGGCAGCCTCCGGCGATAGAACAAGCCGATACAGTGGGCCTTTCTCTTGCGAAGGGGTGACGGGAATGTCATCGATAGAAAAATCGATGTCGACTTTTTCGCCGCAGTCTGGCCAGGGGCAAGGAATCGTCGCCTGAACCTGGGACCCAAAGGTCGCCTCGCGCAATTTGAGCAAGAGGTAATCGCGGTCGGCGATCAGCAGCTTCCGCGCGATGGATTCGGAGAGGGGATGAATCGAGCCAATCCGTTTGACACAACGGCTGAGTACGACCGTGACTTGCGCCGCGCCGTTTAATTTGTTATCGGCAAGCAGGGCTTCTTCCCGGCCCGTGAGCGCGGAAAAAATAACTTCACGATGAAGCGCACCCTGTTCATCGACCCAGCCGCCTGGGAGGATGCAGGTCTTCTCTTCCATGATCACCCCTGAAAATTGAAGATAGGAAATCGGGGGCGCGATTTAATAACCGTCAGCCGATTCCATACGTTCTGCGTGCGAGACTAATTTTCCGTCGGTTCCGCGACAGAGTTATCCCGCTCCCATCCCTCATTTTCAAGTTTGATCGTTTGAATCATAATCGCGTTACCGCTGGCATCGAGTTCGGGCAGGGCTTGATACTCCGAGACCCAGCAGCGGAACACGTTGTAGGAGAGAACCTTTTGTCCAGCGAGGTTGAAGACATCGATGGTAACGTCCTTCCGGAAATTTTTCAGGGACATCGCCGAATCACCCTGAAAGTTATTAACCAGGCTGGCCCATTCCTCAAAGGTGGTGTCGTGGGTGACCCCCGCCTCAAGATTAACGGCATCGTAAGACGTTTTTCCTGGAATTTTACGGCCGCTGCTCGGGTCGCCACCTTCGCGCCAATCGGAAGACTCGGTGGTTTTTTTCAGGGCGCTGCATTTCGACAGGCCCGCAACGTATTGGCCATCCCACTTGATTTTGAATTTGAAATTCCGATAGGGATCGAAGCGATGGGAATTGACTGCAAACTTTGCCATGATGGCTCCTCCTTAACGAGACGGTTCAATAGTGTTTATGAAGATTCTCCGGCTTTTTGGCTGATCTTCACGACGACGAATTCGGCCGGTTTCAGCGGCGCAAAACCCACGAGGACATTGACGATGCCGAGATCGATGTCGGCTTGCGTCGTGGTTTCGCCGTCACATTTCACAAAAAAGGCCTTCGATGGCGAATTCCCCTGAAATGCGCCTTGCCGGAACAGAACCGTCATAAACGATCCGATATTCAGCCGAAGGGCCGCCCAAAGGTCTTCATCGTTCGGTTCGAAAACGGCCCATTGAATACCATTGTAGATACTCACGCGCAGCATGATCGCCATCCGCCGGACGGGAACGTATTTATATTCCGGATCGGAGCTAATTGTCCTGGAGCCCCAGGAGACAATCCCTGCGGACGCAAATCGCCGCAGGCAATTGACGTTGATCCGGTTTAAATTTCCCTGTTCGGTATCGGTGAGGTTAATGCCCAAACCGACCGCGCCGTTGATCGTGGCCTCGGTGCCCGCGGGCGCTTTCCACACGCCGCGCTTGCCGTCGATGCGCGCATACAAACCGGCGATATAACCGGAGGGCGGTAACAATACCGGCTCGGCGGAAACACCGGTGGGGTCGAGGGCCTTGATCCAAGGAAAGTAAACCGCGCCGTAGGAGTTGGGCGTGGTTAAGGCATTGCGAAAGGACTCGGCCTCGCTGGGCGTATCGTCGTCTTGGTCCATTTCACCGACATAAAAGACATCTTGCAAGGGCCGGCCTTGGCAATAGGCCATGCCCTGGTCCACCATCGTCGTGCTGCCGACGCCGGGGACCGCGAGCAGACTGAAATCCGTTTTATTGTTCAGGTGTGTAAAGCCCACGCTGTAGCTCAATTCCGTGAGCGCCGCGACCCCATCGGAACCCAGGGTGACGACCGCGACGGGCGCGGCCACGGCGGCATCGCCAATTTGAATAGAGGCCGCGTTGGCCGGGCGTCGGTCCGCAATGCCATTTTCGGAATAGCCGCCGTTGCCTTCACCCAGTTTCAGGCTGACGGCCGCATTGTTCGCCGAGGCATTTTGTACGCGGACGGATGAGGTCGCGGAAGTCGTACCGGAAGTCAGCAAAAGGTGTTCCGTCGGCGTGCCGCCGTTGACGACGGCGCAGGTAAAGCCGGTGAAGGCCGTCGTATCGGTGCTGGTTTTCAGCCGGGTGAGCGCGGTGACGGCCGTTTGAATCGCGGCCGCGACGGCAGTCATATTAGCCAAGGCCCCAGCCAAAGCCACCTGCTGATAACCATCTCCGTCCAAATTGATCTGAAAGTTAATATTGGGCGCAACGACTAAAGACGGCGCGTTTCCGCCGCGATGAAATCCACGTTGAAGGCTGGTGTTTGCGGCATCGATCGACGCGTTAATCAGCGTTGAATTTTGACTGAGCACATCGACGACATAATTCGCCGAGGCCGGGTCCATGCTCAAACCGTCATGGGTTTCCAGGGGGGCGATGTTCAAAAAATCCGCTGGGACAAGATCGACCTCGACCTGTTTTCGAATACTGATTTTGAAGGTGTTGCCGCTGTCACTGGACCCGTCTTCAATTTGAAGATAGAGAAAATTCCCCCAAGCCCCTTTGTTTTTAGCGGAAAAAACGAGGCCATTCACCGGAACCGTCGCGCGATTTTGCACCGTGACATTCGCGCTGGCCGCATCGGAACGCGTGATCCGAACAATGTAGCATTGCCGTCCGCCGTTGTTAAAAAATTGAAAGACCGAATGCGCCAAATAGCCGCCCGTAATATAGCTGCCGTAGTGTCTTTGGAATTCGGTCCAACTGGTCACCCGCAAGGCTTCGTCATCGGGCCCCTTTTCTGAGAGGCCCACAAAGGCCGCGGTTGAGGTACTCGCCGATTCGATCGGACGAATGCCGCTGGAAACTTCTTCTACATAGACGCCTGGGTAAGACAAAATCGCCATGAGTCCCCTCCTCCTTATTTTTGTTTGGATTTAACTTTTTTCGCTTTGCCCGATTTCAGGTCTTTTCCGGGTCGAAATTTAGATTGAACTTTTTTGCTCACCGCTTGCAGGGCGATCACATGACGGCTTTGAAGTTTTTCGACTTTTTCGTTACGGCTAATTTCTTCATCCACGATCAAATCCGATGTCATTCCAGGAGAAAGATGTAAAGACACTCCGCTGTTGAGTCGCATCAAAACCGGCCGCTGGGTTAGGTTCTTTATTTCTACAGGCATCACAGTCCTCCTCTTTTTATTATCTAAAATACAGGGGTAACGACCTTCTTCGAACATTAACACTTCGCGAAACAAGTCAAAAAATGGTCCGGTTTCATACCATTCAAGCCAGAGCAGGGGTCTATCTTAGACTTGACGGTAAAATAGCAAAAGAAAACCGAATTATTCCCATGTCTATATCCTTATCCTTCTTTGGATATTCGAGACCCACCATTTCAGTAAGACGCACCCGATTAAAGGCTTAAATGGCGTCACTTTCCTGCTCTGCACTGAAGGTTCGTTATTGCCATTGATTCAAAATCATAGGAACAACTTGGGTATACCTAAGGACGATAGTTTACTTTCTTGACTCGGAAGTTTTTATAAATTTATTGTTGACACAATGCAGAATGTAATGTCAATGAGGAATAGAATTTTATATTCCAGATTCATATAAAATCTTGATTCCCGACTATAAAATTTGTTCGGTACTCGGTATCTATTCGAGGAAAGGTCAAGCGATTCATGTGTCATGCAAGAAAGGGACTTAAGTAAAGGTTTGGAAGGCGTGGTGTTTTATTAAGGTGTGGTATCGATAAAAGGCGGGGCTTCCTCTTTCGCAGCCGCAGAGCGGATACGATCAAGGTCAATTTCGAGTTGCTCAATCCGTTTGGATTGCTTTCGTCCAGCAAGGATAGAACGAATCCAACCCGGAAAAAAATAAAACGTCGAGAGGAGAAAACCTAAGAGAAAGATACCGATTGCAATAAAGTAAAGCCGAAAGGGCACGGTTTCCATACCACCAAAGAACTGGAGCGAGACCGTGAGATCTTGATTCAGATAGCCGACGACGTATAAAGAACCGACGACAAGAAGCGTCAAAAAAAAGCGAATCATGACTTCTCCGATTTGAAATGGGGTTTAAGCAATCGATAGGTCTCCACAATGTCCTCTGGAATGACGCGGTTCTCTCCCACCACGGTCATAAAATTGGTGTCACCTTCCCAGCGCGGCACGACATGAAAGTGAATATGATCGTCTATGCCCGCCCCCCCTGCTTTTCCGAGATTTAAGCCAACGTTGGCCCCTTCGGGACTAAATGCGGAACGAAGCGCGGCGAGTGCCTCCTTGACCATCTCCATTAAGTTAGACAAAACTTCCCCGGAAAGGGGTTCCAAGGAGTCAACATGTTGGTAGGGAGAAATCATGAGATGTCCGTTGTTGTAGGGATAAAGATTCATCATAATAAAGCCATGCGCACCTCGTTTTAAGATTAGATTTTCTTCATCCTGCGCGGCCTCTGGTTTGTCACATAAAATGCATCCCAATGCTTTTTCTCCTCGTATATAGTCGATTCGCCAAGGCGCCCAGAGCCGTTTCATCCACGGCCCTTTCGCGGAAGCCCCAGCTCGAACATGATCTTTTGAAGATCTTCCCAGGCTTGTGGTTTCTTTTCCGGACTCCGCAGCAGGTAGGCCGGGTGAAAAGTTGGCATGACCTTGCGCCCGTCTAAATTATGAAAATGGCCTCTCAAATCGGAAATCCGGCTGTCGGATTGAAGTAGGGTTTGAGCGGCGAAAGTCCCCAAGGCGCAAATGACTTTCGGGCGAATGGCTGCGATCTGTCGATCCAGAAAAGGCTGGCACGCGGCGATCTCGTCGGATTGCGGATTTCGGTTCTTGGGCGGGCGGCATTTAATGATATTTGCGATGTAAACCGTGTTGCGCGATAGTCCCATCGCCGTAATCATCTTCGTCAGCAACTCCCCTGCCCGCCCAACGAAGGGCTTACCCTGCCGGTCTTCCTCTTGCCCCGGCCCTTCCCCCACAAACATCAGCGCGGCTTGGGGATCGCCCGTGCCAAAAACAATGTTCGTGCGCGTCGGACTGAGCTTGCATCGCTGGCACTCGCCCAAGTCCTCCCGAATGGCTTCCAAACTTAAATCGCTAGGCGGCAGCGCGATGTCGGAAGTAGGATCGTGGACTGTGTTTAATGAACGCACGTTCGAAAGATGAGTGGCCGCCGCATCAGGGCGCACGATATCGATAGAAGAACTGTGAGGCGAATAGGAGACTTTTTGTTTGGGAAGAATCGCGAGGCCTTCTTCTTGAAGCCATCGAATTCGGGCAGCCATCTCCTGGGCCATCGCGCTGATCTCTTTTGTAGACATTCGCCCTTACCCTTCTTTCAAGACTTTTCTTGGATAAAATGGCCTGACTTCATCGCGGCATCGATCCAGGATTGATGCCCTATATCTGTTGCTCGAACCACAATCTCCCGTTCATCGTTTTCTGCATAGTCAATCGACAAATCCAGACGCGCGCCGGGTAAGACTTCCAAGCCTTTATCGGCCCATTCTATTGCGGCAATCCCCTGCGCTTCGAACAGCTCTTCTAAGCCCAAGCCATCAAAAGCCTCCGAACCTTCTAGACGGTAAAGATCGACATGGCACAAAGAAAGTCTTCCTTCATGGAGATGAACAAGCTGGTAGGTTGGACTGTTCACCGTATTCGATGGGATGCCCAATCCTAACGCCAAACCTTGCACGAAAAGGGTTTTTCCCGCGCCCAAAGGTCCGTTTAATGCGATCGTTCCGGTATCCGGCGCGGTTTCACCGAAGACCTTTCCCAAATTAAAGGTCTCCTCCCGATTTCTGCTGTGTACTGTGACCGTTTTTATTTGAGCCTTCACGCCGGTGTCGGACATGCTTCCATGGCCTTGGCGAGGTTCACCAGAGACCTCACATTTTTCATAATATTAACCGCCTCGGTATCGGATGGCCCATCATAAGGCTTTCCAACCACCAAGGCGTCCGGCCCGAGTTGAAGACTTGAGAACTCCTGCAGTGTGGGAAGCCGCTCCTTTAAACCTGCTCCTTCAAACATGTGATTGGCGGCCGCTTCGTCCTTCGAACGCATTTGATAACCCTCTCGAATTTCCGATGCGGCAGGACCCGCCGCAGTGAGGGCCTCCGGTTCAACACGAATCGGCTTAAAGGCATCCGCCTTCAGGAGCAATAGATTACAACTGATGTTGGATTTAAGACTATAAATATAGTAAAGGATATGCTTCTTTCCCACCTTGACGACTTTAAAGAAAAGGTCGAACTGCCTCCCTTCGATTTCGCCCCGATATCGGGGATAGAGTAGGCGGTTCTCTTGAACCACTTCCCCCGGAATATCGTTTTTTAAATTTTCGAAATTGGAGCGGATTTTGCCCTTATCGATCCAGGAATGGATAAACTGCGCGATGCCGATGACGGCCACGATACTTAAAAAGAAAAGTGTAATTTGTAATTGCATATTTTTACCTACTCCGTAAATAGTTCAATATGGCTTCCGGTATTTTATCGATGAGGTCAGAGGCAAGTAAGCCAATCTCCCCGCGCTGTGCTGCAGCTAGATCGCCAGCGGCCCCATGCAGCCAAACACCCAAACTGGCGGCACTTAAGGGATCGAGTCCCTGCGCAAGCAGACTTGCGATGACGCCCGTGAGGGCATCGCCGGTACCGGCACTCGCCATGCCGGGATTGCCGGTGTTATTCACTCTAAGCGCGCCATTCGGTGCGGCGATGATGGTATGCGCGCCTTTTAAAACCAAGACCACATCCCAGGTTTCGGCAAAACGCGCCGCGATTTGAAATCGGTCTTCTTGTACCTCGGCCGCCGTCTTTCCGAGCAAACGTCCCATCTCCCCCGGGTGTGGGGTTAAAACCAGGGCACCTTTCTTGCGTTTCAGTATCGAAACATCCTCGGCAAGGGCATTAATCGCATCGGCATCGATAACCATCGGAAGGGCAATTTTAGTGATGAGTTGTTTAATGAGGCTTTGTGTCTCCGGATACTGTGACAAACCCGGCCCAATCGCAAGCGCCTGTTTTCCTTCGACGGCCTTAAGGAGCAGCTTTTCTGCCGAGAGTGCAATACTTCCCTCCGCCGATTCCGGCAGCGGGAGCGTCATCACTTCCATTGTGGGAAGCGGAGTTCCGGTGTCGATGGATTTCGGCAGGGCCAGGGTCACCAATCCAGCACCAGTGCGGAGTGCCGCCAAACTACTTAAGTGGGCCGCGCCCTTCTTCCCAAGCGAACCGGCCACCAAAATTAAATGTCCCTGACTTCCTTTATGCACGCCAGGCCTGCGTGGTGAAAGCAATCCTTTGAGTAAGGTCGGCGTCATCAAGTCGTATTTAATCTCGGCATTCTCGACGAGCGTGGGCGGAAGACCGATATCGACCACATTCCATCTTCCACAATGGACTAGACCCTCTCGAAGGAAAAAACCCCTTTTTGGAAAAGCCATCGTAAAGGTATGATCGGCCTTCACGGCCATGCCCAATGCCTCTCCGGTGTCTGCAGATAGACCTGAGGGGATGTCCATGGCGATGACAGTTTTTCCGCTGTTGTTGATCAACGCTATCGCATCCGCATAAATGCCGGTCACGGCTTTGGACAAGCCCGTACCCAAAAGGGCATCCACCAGGCAATCGCTTTGAGCCAGGTCTAAGGACAATCTCTCGGAAAGGGGATCGCCTTCGATCCTTAGGGTACCCGCAGTGGCTTGCCAAATATCAAGCGAAACCCTGGCGTCTCCATGAACTAGAGCAATCTCAGAAAAAAGATACACCAGCACGGTCGCGCCACGCATTCTCAGATGCCGCGCGGCCGCCAGGCCATCGCCGCCGTTATTCCCCCGGCCTGCAAGAATGACAATGCGTTTACCCTCGAGCGGCCCAATGGCTTCAGCCAGCCGATCAACAAAGCCCCGGGCGGCATTCTCCATGAGCAATAGCGATGGAATCTTGCATTCCGTGCTCGCGCGCTGATCAAGAAACCGCATCTCTGCCGCGCTTACGATTTTCATCATCATCCTCTTAAGGGTTCTGTAAGGATTCGCCGGTCCTGTGTAAGAGCACCTGTCCGATCGCATAATCATGGTCGTGCGATATCGACGCAAAAATTTCGGAAACACCGAGGGCTTCGGCCACTTGAAACGCACGACCGGAAACCCGAACGACAGGCTTTCCAGAAGGGCCCTTGAGCGTTTCGATATCGGTCCACCGAATGCCTTTTTGCAAACCGGAGCCGAAGGCCTTTAAGGTCGCCTCTTTAATGGCAAAGCGACCCGAAAGGTGTCGAGGTGGAAAACGTTTTTTCAAACAATAGGACTGCTCCTCCGCCGTAAAAACGCGTTCGAGGAAGTGCCTTGCCCAACGTGTCGTTATTTTCTCCAATCGAGAAATTTTTACCAGATCGATTCCGATTCCGACAATCGCCATGGCGCGCTTACGCAGGTGAACCCGAGCGGTGAGCGGATGGGGTGGTTCCGGACGAAAGGCCCATTCGGCTGTGATCAATCCGGTGCTTCATCTCGCGAACGGCGGCCTCAATGCCGACCAAAACCGCACGCGCAATGATACTGTGCCCAATGTTCAATTCCGCGATTTCTGAAATTTTGGCGATCTGAGTCACATTCGTGTAGTCCAAACCATGGCCCGCGCTTACGCCCATTTTGGATTGTGAAATAAGCTGGGCCGATTCTACGATTTGATTCAACTCGACGCCGCGCGCTTTGGAATCCACACGAGTATTGGCATAGCGGCCTGTGTGGATTTCGACAATATCTGCGGAAAGGGCATGTGCCACTTCGATTTGCTTAACATCGGGATCCAGGAAAAGCGCAACGGTAATTTCTTTTTCATGAAAAAAATCAATGGTGCGCTTAAATTTATCCTGCATCGAAAATAAATTCAGTCCGCCTTCCGTGGTCAACTCCTCCCGGCGCTCCGGAACGAGTGTGACGAGATCTGGCTTAATTCTCGCTGCAAGGGCAACCGTCTCTTCATCCGCTGCCATTTCAAGATTAAGTCGGGTTTGAACCGTATCACGAAGGACACGGACATCGCGTTCTTGAATGTGCCGTCGATCTTCACGGAGGTGGACCACAATCCCCTCGGCCCCACCCAGTTCCGCCAGCGAAGCGGCGAAAACCGGATCCGGAAAGCGCACACCTCTGGCTTGTCGAATTGTCGCGACATGGTCCACATTCACACCGAGTTTCATTATTTTCCTCTATTGCTTGGGAGAAGGGCAAATAAAAAAGAGCCGGTATTCCCTTGATTTAAAGTGGATTAATTATTGCAGAATCACAAGAAAGGGTCAAGAAATGAATCTAGAAATCGGGGGCGGGTTAAACCTTGGATTCCTCAGCCGCAGGGTCTGAAACGGAGGCAAGCGGAGGCGCGCTTTGAAGGTAGCTGGGAATAAGCTCTTTGAGCAGGGATTTGATGTCTTTAGGGCAAGTCTGTGCATCCATCGCTGCGAAGCGTTCGATATAGGAAAGGAGGTCTATGCTAATTTTTTCATTGCGGGCTAAGCGTATTTTTTCGTGCCGCGTTTGAATCACCTCTTCGTTGTCTTCGAAAAGGCCTTCATGGAGTTTCTCTCCAGGACGAAGCCCGATCATTTGAATCGGAATATCGTCTTCGGGCGTAAAGCCCGATAGGGTGATCATCGTTTTTGCGAGGTCGAGGATCTTAATTGCTTTTCCCATATCGAGAACAAACACCTCTCCACCCACGCCGAGGACCGAGGCTTCCAGCACCAACTGCACAGCCTCCTGGAGCGAAATAAAATACCGCTTCACTTCCGGATGGGTCACCTTGATCACTTGCCTATTTTTTATCCGTTCCCGAAAAAGGGGTACGATGCTTCCGCTGCTCTCCAAGACATTTCCGAAACGAACGGAAACGAGTTTGGTTTTGCTTTTTCCATCGAAATAACGCACCATCATTTCTGCAACCCGTTTCGATGCGCCCATTACGCTCGACGGAGAAACGGCCTTGTCGGTGGAGATCAAAACAAATTCTTCTACACCATAGCGATCCGAAGCGGACAAGAGGCGGTAGGTTCCAATGATATTATTCCGGACGGCCTCGAAGGGATTCTTCTCCATCATTGGAACATGTTTATAGGCCGCTGCATGGAATACGATTTGAGGTTGCGCCTCTAAAAAAACTTGATTGACACGTTCCGTATCCACAATATCGGCTAAAACACATCGAAGGGGCAGGTCCGGCGTCTTCTCCAGCAAATCGAGTTCGATGCGGTAAAGATTGTTTTCGTTCCGCTCAAATAAAATCATTTCTTCCGGATGAAAGGCGGCGACCTGTCGGCAAAGTTCCGACCCGATCGAGCCGCCTGCACCGGTAATTAAGACCCGCTTGCCTTCAATTTTCTTGCCGACCGCCGGATCGTGAATATGAATTTCGGCGCGCCCGATTAAATCTTCGATATCGAGCATTCGAATGTCGCTGACCGAGACTTTTCGGCCGTAAGCCGAAGCCAGACTCGGAAGGGTTTTAATTGGACATTGAAGCGGCTTGCATCGATTGATGATCTTTTTAATTTCCAGTGGCGAGGCAGAGGGAATCGCAATGAGTATTTCATCTGGATGCACATTCGCGAAGGCCTCCTCAATTTCATGCGTGTTTCCGATGACCGGAATATTATGAATTTTTTTAAAACGTTTCTTCGGATCGTCGTCGATGAAAGCCACCGGACGGCTGTCGTAACGCCGGTCTTGCTTCATATCGCGCACAATCATCTCACCCGCATTCCCCGCACCAATGATGAGTACTTTTCTCGCCCCCACGCCGGTTTGCCGCAAGGTTGAATATATTCGTTTGGAACTGCGGAGGACGGAGAGCACAACGAGTAATAAGATCGAATCGATTAAATAAATCGAGCGAGGATAAGCCGCCCAAGGCAAATAATGGATCAAGCCCCAAATCAAGGTTGAGCTGATGAAGACCGCCCATCCAAGGTTGAGCATATCCCGAACACCGGTATAACGCCACAGGCCATGGTTAAGCCCGAAGGAATACAGACAGGCCAAGCGAATTAAGGCCACAAAAGGAATCGTTTTCAAAAAAAGGAGATTGAGCTCTGACGAAAGCGATCCGTCGAAACGCAGTAGAAAGGCCGCGTAGTTACACGCCACAATCGCCACCAGGTGCATCGAAAAAATGATCGACCCGCGAAAATGAAACAACACATCCTTGATTTGCTTCTCCTCCTTTTCCGACTCGGACCGAAAAGGCGCTGGAGAAGTGAGAAAAAGCCTCAGCATCGCCGAAAAGAAAATTTTCAAGTCGATTGAAAAAGAGCGGCATTGGACATAAGCCTTGGCCAGCTTAATCCTTTGAGGGAGCCTCCTCCGAGTGTACGCCGCCCCAGCTTTCTCATCTTCCGGCGCAAGGCTGCGGTTCGCTTGGCGCTCGATCGAAGAAAGATCAGTAATTCCTGGTGCGACGGTTAATATGCTTCGAAAGGCCTCTTCATATTGCGCAACATAGGCAGGGCTTTCAGGCTTGGGTCCGACTAAACTCATCTCACCTTTTAGCACATTAAAGAGTTGAGGCAGTTTATTCAGTAACAACGCGACTCTCCGGCTCTTAAAAAAAGCACCTTGTGTCCGGAAGGCTTGCCTCTTCGCCTCCGATGCCATGGCCGTTTTCTGCGCTTCATCACAGAACCGGTAGTGTGTAAAGGGACGGAAACCCTTGCCCATTTTTGTTTGCTTAAAGAAAACCGAACCCGAGTTTGAGGATTTTGATGCGAGATAACGAAGAATGAAAACGGGAGAAAAAAAGAGGAGCGTGATGAAGGCAACCGAGAAATCGAAAAAACGTTTTCTCACTAACAAACCCGATTCATTTATGGTTTAAAGCCGAGCGTCCGCGGAAGTTAGGTCTATTTTTACTGCGATTTATCGATTACAACTCGCTTGAGAAAAACGGGCAAGAAGACCTAAATACAATACTGCATAGGTAGAATCATCTTAAACCATAAAGGAAAAATGTCAAGCTGTATCTTCTAAATCGAAGCGCGCTATCCTGAAGCCAAGCGCTTAAAAAAGAACAGGAATTACCATGAAAACAGGGCTTGCCATGACCCGATTCGCTTCAAGAAAATGAATAGCGTCTTACCTTACCTTTAATACCTCTATCTAAAAATAATATTATAATGATTAGAATTGAATATATTTCATATTCCCGACGATTAACCTAATTAAATGCTGCCTCCTTTTAGATTTTCTAACGCAAGCCAGCTACTCTTAGATGGCTTGGATTTCCCATCAAAATTTTATTATGCCCGCAATCTAGCGACCGCAAAAGCTTGGATTCCTTGCATAGCTATACACTTTATGAGAAAATCCCTCGTTCCTTTTATAAACACTTGGGGAAATGATGAAAAGGATGCACAACGATAGCCTAGAGAAGGTCTACGACCCGAAGGATGTCGAGGAAAAATGGATGGCGCGCTGGGAAAAAGACGCCCCTTTTCACGCGGCGGCGGAATCCGAACGCCCCGCCTTTTCCATCGTCATTCCGCCGCCCAACGTCACCGGCTCGCTCCACCTGGGCCACGCCCTGAACAGCACGCTTCAAGATATCTTGGCCCGCTGGAAACGGATGTCGGGCTTTAACGTTCTCTGGTTGCCGGGCATGGATCACGCCGGCATTGCGACCCAAAACGTCGTCGAGCGGCAACTTTCAAAGGACGGCGCCGATCGCCACGCACTGGGGCGGACAAAATTCATCGAACAGGTTTGGCATTGGAAGAAGGAAAAAGGCGGCACCATCCTAAAACAGCTTAAGCGCCTAGGGGCCTCCTGCGATTGGGACCGCGAACGCTTTACCCTGGATGAAGGGCTCTCCCGCGCCGTCGGTGAAGTCTTTGTCCGGCTTTACAAGGAAGGGCTCATTCACCGGGACAAGCGCCTGATTAACCTTTGCCCCCATTGCCGGACGGCCCTGTCGGACATTGAGGTCGAGCACGAAGAGATTCAAGGCAAGATGTATCACATTCAATATCCCCTGGCCGACGATCCGCAGACCTTTCTCACCGTCGCGACCACGCGACCTGAAACGATGCTGGGCGACACTGCCGTTGCCGTGCATCCCGAAGATCCCCGCTTTAATCGCTTGATCGGAAAAAAGATCAAACTCCCTTTGACCAACCGGACTATCCCGATCATCGGCGACCCCATTTTGGTGGACCGGGAATTCGGCACGGGCGCGGTGAAGATTACGCCCGGGCATGACTTTAACGACGAAAAGTCGGGAAAGCGACACGGACTAGAGAAGATTTCCTTGATTGATTGGAGTGGAAAAATGAATGCCGAAGCACTCCAAGAAGCCAAGGTGGACGAGGCCCTTGCGCTGAATCTCGCGTCGAATTCGATGCTGGAGGCCCGTAAAACTGTGGTCCGGCGACTAGGTGACGCCAAGCTGCTGACGAAAACCGAAGACCACACCATGTCCTTGGGGAAATGTTATCGCTGCAAAACCGTGGTGGAACCCTTCGATTCGCCGCAGTGGTTTGTGAAAGTCAACGAAGCCGGAAACTCCCTTGCGCAGCCGGCCATCGATGCCGTTCGCCAGAAAAAGGTCAGGCTCATCCCCGAAAGCTGGGAAGCGAATTACTTCGGCTGGATGGAAAATATCGAAGATTGGTGCATCTCCCGGCAAATCTGGTGGGGTCACCAAATCCCAGTCTGGTACTGCCGCGACTGCGATGCATCGCATCTACTAAAGGTTCCCGGTGCCGACGAAATCATCATTGCTTCCGAGGCGACACCCATCGTCGATGCCACCGTCTGTCCGCGTTGCGGCGGCGCGAATTTGGTACAAGACCCCGACGTGCTCGACACCTGGTTCTCCTCGGCTCTATGGCCCTTTTCAACCTTGGGCTGGCCCGCAGAAAAGCAGCCGGACGGAGCCAAACGGAAAGAAGCGGAGGCCCTGCTCAAACAATTTTATCCAACTTCGACGCTGGTCAGCGGTTTTGACATCCTCTTCTTCTGGGTCGCCCGAATGATGATGATGGGCCTACACTTTTTAAAGGATGTGCCCTTCAAAGACGTCTACATCCACGCCTTGGTTCGCGATGCCGAGGGCCAAAAAATGAGCAAGTCGAAGGGCAACGTCATCGACCCGCTTGATCTCATGGATCGCTACGGCACCGACGCCCTGCGCTTCACCCTCGCGGCCATGGCCTCGCCGGGACGCGACATCAAGCTTGCTGAAGAACGGATCGAGGGCTACCGGAATTTCTGCAACAAGCTCTGGAACGCCGCGCGTTTTATTTTAATGAACTTGGACGAAGCAGAGGCCCCGTCGGACGCAGCCCCCTCCCCCTCCATTGCCGAGGGCTGGATCCGAGGCCGTCTCAACAATGTCGCCCAAACGGTTAACGCAGCCCTGGCGCGATATCGCTTCGACGAGGCGTCCGCAGCCCTTTATCAATTCACTTGGCACGAATACTGCGATTGGTATTTGGAATTGGTAAAGGTCGATGTTCAAGAGGGCAACGCGGCACAAAAACAGGCGGCCCGGCAATGCCTCCGCGAAACCTTCGAAACCATATTGCGGCTACTGCATCCCTTCATGCCCTTTATCACGGAAGAACTCCGCCCCTATTTCTCAGATGAAAAGGAAGGCCTCTCTTCAGCCGCTTATCCTTTTTGGGAATCAAAAAGTGCAGAGAATTGGGAATTAAAAAGAGCAGAGGACTATTCGAATTTAGCGATAGAGAAATTTATCGAAATCATTGAAGCGATCAGAAATCTTCGAGGAGAAATGGACATCCCCCCTTCAGAAAAATTGACCCTTTTAATAAGTCATAACCCAGGGATCGAAAATTGCTACAAAGAATACACCCCTTATATCGAAAGGCTCGGCCGTATTTCCGATTTGAAGATGGGTGTCGATTTGAATCGACCCAAAATGGCCGCGACGATATTGACGGAAGATGCGACCCTTTACATCCCTTTAGATGAACCCAAGCTCAAAAAAGAAAAAACTCGCCTCGAAAAGGTCCTCGCGAAACTAGAAAAAGAAAAAGAGGCCCTGCAAAAACGACTCGACAACGAAAGCTTTCGCACAAAAGCACCCGATGCCTACAGAAAAGTGGATGCACAAATGAATGAAAAACATTCATTCCACAAAAAGGTCCGAACACATTACGACCGCATCTTGGACATGCTCTCCGAAACACAATGATCGAGACCTTCCTCTTAAAAGAAATCGCCGAACGCGCCTTGACCGAAGATCTGATTTACGGCGATCAAACGACCGAGGCCCTCTTCCCCCGTCCCACCCCGGCCATCGGCGAGGTGATCGCCAAGGAGGATTTGGTGGTGGCAGGCACAGATCTGGCCCAAATCATCTTCAAAATCATCGATCCCGGCCTCTCAGTCGTGATCGAACGGGCCTCTGGAACGCAGGCGAGTAAGGGCGACTGCATCCTTCGGATCGAAGGAGATGGCCGCGCTATTTTAAAGGGGGAACGGACGGCGCTGAATTTCATGCAACGCCTTTCGGGCATTGCGACCCTCACGCGCCGTTTTGTCGAAGGCGTGCAGGGAACCGCCGCAAAAATTGTGGACACGCGAAAGACCACGCCCGGTTTCCGCATCCTCGAAAAAGAGGCGGTCCGGCTGGGCGGCGGAGCAAATCATCGTTTTCACTTGGGCGACCTCATTCTCATCAAAGATAACCACATCGCCCTCGTGGGCGGCGTGACAGAGGCCGTGAAACAGGCCCGTGCCGATTTGAGCCACACCCTAAAAATTGAAGTCGAGGCGAAGACCCATGCGCAGGTTCAAGCGGCCGTTTCGGCCGGAGTCGATATCGTCATGCTCGACAATATGTCACTCGAAAAGATACAAGACGCGGTCGGCTTTATTCGGAAAAACGCCCCCTCGATTTTGATCGAAGTGTCCGGCGGCATCACACTCGATGGGCTTTCGGACATCGCCAAGAGCGGCGTGGACCTGATCTCCGTGGGTGCGCTCACCCATTCAGCCAAGGCCGTCGACATCAGCATGGAGATCAAGGGCCTTCCCCAAGCATGAGAATCGAGACCGATAAGATTAAGAGCTATTGTCGATCGCATCCCCGCTTGCGCGAGCTGATTCACGATGTGCTTCTTTTTGACCAAGTCGGTTCGAGTAATCAGCTTGCACTCGAAATGGCCGCCAGCGGCCTACCTGGTGGCACCGTCTTTATCGCGGAGTCCCAAAAGGCTGGCAAAGGCCGTCTTGGCCGGAGTTGGTTTTCCCCCCCCGGTCGAAACATTTATCTTTCTCTCTTGCTGAGGCCCTATCTCGCGCCACGCGAATACCCTCTTTTTTCACCTGCCACCGCAGTTGCCATCGTCATCGCGATCCAACGATCACTCGATCTCAAGGCGGGCATCAAATGGCCTAATGATATTTTGATTGGAGGCAAAAAAATCGGCGGCATCCTGCTGGAATCTAAAACCACAGGCGATCAAAATGCGCCCTTGGTGATTGGCTTAGGCCTCAATGTCAATATTGAGACCGATGTTTTTCCACCGGAACTTCAGGGAACGGCAAGCTCTCTGAAAATAGAAACCGGAAAAAACATCGACCGAACGGATTTGATCAATGTGCTCCTTGAGTGCTTGGGCGATCAAATCTTCAATCTCCAAGAAGGGAAAAAAGAGGACATGCTCCAATTGGCTCGACGTTTTAGTCTCACGCTGGGCAAGTTCGTGCAAGTTAAAACAGCCCAGCACGTTATTGAGGGCTGGGCCGAAACGATCGAAGAGGATGGCGCCCTGACCCTCCGGCTGGGGGATCAGAGTCATCGGAGCATTGTTCTTGGGGAAATTACGCACCTGCGCGAGGCTACCGCCCCTTGAACTACGATTGAATACGAAAAAGGCTTCCCTGAATTCGGTTTTTAACGAATAAATGCGAGACCCATCCAATCGAGAGAAGCGTGAGGAAAAGTATGCTCTTGGCCATCGATATCGGAAATACCGACCTTGTCTTCGGCCTCTTCGAAGAAAAGAAGTTGATCGAGACCTGGCGAATTGCATCGGATACCCGCAAAACCGCCGATGAATACGGCATCCTCCTATGCGGATTACTCCAATACAAAGGGCAAGCGCCCGCATCGATAGACCAGGTCATTTTATCGAGCGTCGTTCCTCCCCTCACCCCTATTTTTCAGACCTTATCCAAAAAATATTTCTCCAAGGAGCCGATGGTCGTTACAGCGGACCTCAAGACGGGCTTGACGATCAAGTACACGCGTCCCGAGGAGGTCGGCTCTGACCGCATCGTGAATGCCGCCGCCGCTTACCGTCTTTATGGCGGCCCACTCGTTATTGTCGACTTGGGCACGGCCACAACATTTTGTGCCGTCACCCAAAAAGGAGAATACCTCGGTGGCGCCATTGCACCCGGCATGGCCCTCTCAGCCGATGCCCTTTTTAAACGAACAGCCAAGCTCCCCAAAATCGAGGTGGCCAAACCGGAGTCGGTCATCGGGAAAGACACCGTGCAAAGTATGCAATCAGGTCTGTTTTTTGGCTATATCGGCCTCATCAACGAAATCGTCGACCGAATCCAACAGGAGATCGGGTCCGAAGCCCAAGTCTTGGCCACGGGCGGCCTGGCAGGCCTTATCGCACCCGAATGTAGATCGATTTCTTTGGTCTTGCCCACCTTGACATTGGAAGGGCTCATGATTATCTACCACCTGAACGCTTGTCTGGAACCCGGAATCGTTGACACACAATGATGAATTTGTTAGGGTGCCGCCATTTTTCGAACCCATACGACTTTGGAAAGCCCTTTAAATAGATGCCCTTAGACGAACGCAGCAAGACAGTCTTAAAAGAAATTGTCCTCTCCTACATTAAAACTGCACTCCCTGTCGGCTCTACCACCATCACCAAACGCTACAATTTCGGCGTCGGACCGGCCACAATTCGCAATATCATGGCCGATTTGGAAGAAGCCGGTTTTTTGGCGCAACCGCACACCTCGGCCGGGCGGATCCCAACCGAAAAAGGTTATCGATTTTATGTGGATAATCTCTTCGACGAAAAGGCCTTTTTAAACCATAAAAAACAAATTATTCAGGATGCCGGAAAACTGGTAAAACGAGAAGACGCCGCAACCCTGCTTCAAGACACAACAAAACTCCTTTCCGAATTAAGCCAATACATGGCCATTGTCACCGCCCCAAAGTTTTCTTCAGCCCCCATCCGGCATTGCGAATTTGTACGATTAAGCCCCAAGGCCATCATGGCCATCGCCGTATCGGAGGCCGGATTTGTTCAAAATAAGTTTTTCGAAATTTCGAAAGATCTGAACCAAAAAGAGCTCAACCGTATTTCCGATTACTTGAACAGCCTCTATGAGGGGATGAGTTTTGCCGATATCCGGAAAAAACTCAAAACACAAATGGTCAAGATGCAGGATCTCTACGATTATCTCCAAACGGAGGCTTTCGAATTAACGAAACAGGCTATGAAGGCCTCCGTCAACGAAGACGCCGGAAAAATCTATATGGATGGCGCCGCCCAAATGCTCGATCTTCCCGATTTTTCGGATTTTAAGGTCATGAAGGGCCTGCTAAAAGCATTCAACGAAAAGAAAGTAATTATACAACTGCTCGACAAATTTATCGGCAGTGAGGGCGTTCAGGTTTTTATCGGCGCGGAAAACCAATTTTTAGGAAATGACCAATGCAGTATGGTGCTTTCACAATATAAACAAGGCGACCGTGTTCTGGGCGCTTTGGGCGTCATCGGCCCCACCCGCATGGAGTATTCGAAAGTGATCCCACTTGTGGATGCAACCGCAAAGCAAGTCAGTCGTTTGTTGGAATCGTAAAACAGTTTATTAAGGAGGACAGCTTGAGGGAAGGGCAAGAAGAAGAGGAAGCGATGCAAGAGGATCTTTCCTCGGATCAAGAACATGCCGCGGACATTGAACCGAAAGGTCAAACCGAGGCGAATGCGTCGACAAGCGAAATCGACCATGAAGCCCTTGCAAAAGAAAACTATGATCGCTATTTGCGCACCGTTGCCGATTTCGAAAACTATAAAAAACGGACCCAAAAAGAACAAGGCGATCTCCTGAAGTATGCGAATGAACGCATCCTATTGGAGATCCTCCCCATTATCGACAATTTCACACGCGCCCTTTCCGCCTCGAAAGAGGCCCAAGATTTCGAGAAAATGGTGGAGGGGGTCGAAATGATCCAAAAGCAGTTTCTTTCCGCTTTAGATAAATTCGGCGTACGCCAGATCGAAAGCCTGAACCAAAACTTCGATCCTTTTCAACATCAAGCCGTGGGACAAGCCCCCATTGTAGAAGGCTCGGGCTTGGTCGAAAACCAAGTGGTCGCGGAAACCCAAACCGGATATTTCCTAAACGACCGTGTGCTCCGCCCATCCTTAGTCATTGTCGCAAAAAAAGCAGAGCGCCCTGAGATCAACCCAGAAAAAGAAGAAACGGGAAGTGGGGAAGCCTAAAGGCGATCATTCAAAGTGGAAGTCCGGCCTGCATCTTCCAATTTGGCATAAACGACTTATATAAACTTTAAGCAACGTATCGATCTTTATTTAGGAGGAAAAAATGGGAAAAGTCATAGGAATCGATTTAGGGACGACCTTCTCTTGCATGGCGGTCGTCACCGGCGGAGATCCGGAAGTCATCTCCAACGCGGAAGGCAACCGAACCACACCCTCGGTTGCAGCCGTCTCCGATAAAGGGGAGCGACTTGTCGGACTGGTCGCACGCCGTCAAGCCGTCACCAACCCCACCAATACGGTCTTTTCGATCAAGCGCCTTATGGGCAGAAAACTCAATTCCCAGATCGTTCAAGATGCGATGAAGCGCCTGCCATACAAAATCGTACCGGCGGAAAATGGCGATGCGCATGTCGAGATTCAAGGAAAAAAATACAGTCCACCGGAAATATCGGCCATGATCCTTTCGAAACTTCGCCTGGATGCCGAGAACTATTTAGGCGAAAAAGTCACGGAAGCCGTCATTACCGTGCCCGCCTATTTCGACGACAGCGAACGCCAGGCCACCAAGGATGCGGGCGCCGTCGCTGGCTTAACGGTCCTGCGCATCATCAACGAACCCACCGCAGCGGCCTTGGCCTATGGCCTTGATAAGAAGAAAGACGAGAAGATCGCGGTCTACGATTTGGGCGGTGGCACTTTTGATGTGTCGATCCTGGAAATCGGAGACGGTGTCTTCGAAGTCAAATCAACCAACGGCGACACCTATTTAGGCGGAGACGATTTCGATCTCACCATCTTGGAATGGCTGGCCGACGAATTTAAAAAAGACAACGGCATTGATCTTAAAAACGATAAGATGGCCCTCCAACGCTTGAAGGAAGCTGCGGAAAAAGCGAAGATTGAACTTTCTTCCTCTCAGGAAACAGAAGTCAACTTGCCCTTTATCACGGCCGACGCCTCGGGCCCAAAGCATCTTGCGGTAAAATTAACGCGTGCTAAACTTGAGCAGCTGGTCGATCACCTGATCCAAAAAACCATCGAACCCTGCCGAAGGGCGCTCGCGGATGCCGAACTCAAGGCAGACGACATTAACGAAGTCGTCTTGGTCGGCGGTATGACCCGAATGCCAAAGGTTCAAGAGGTCGTTAAAACCTTTTTCAAAAAAGAGCCGCACAAAGGAGTGAATCCGGACGAAGTGGTCGCCATCGGCGCGGCGATTCAAGGCGCGGTCCTCAAAGGCGATGTAAAGGATGTTCTCCTTCTGGATGTCACGCCCCTTTCGCTAGGCATTGAAACCTTAGGCGGCGTCTTCAGCCGGATCATCGACCGGAACACGACGATACCGACAAAAAAGAGCCAAACCTTTTCGACTGCGGCAGATAACCAAAATGCGGTGACCATACGTGTCCATCAAGGTGAGCGGGAAATGGCCAGCGACAACAAGCTGCTCGGTCAATTTGACTTGCTCGGCATTCCGCCGGCACCCCGGGGCGTTCCACAGATTGAGGTTACCTTTGATATCGACGCAAACGGTATCGTCCATGTCTCCGCAAAAGATATGGCAACACAAAAAGAGCAATCCATTCAAATCACAGCCTCCAGCGGATTGAGCAAAGAAGAAATCGATCGCCTGGTGAAGGAAGGCCAGGCGCATGCCGATGAAGATAAAAAGAAGAAAGCCTTGGTGGAGGTACGAAATGAGGCGGACAACCTGATCTACTCGACAGAAAAATCGCTCAAGGAATTCGGAGATAAAATCCCTCAGGACGAACGATCGACCATTGAGGGACAACTCGAAAGCTGTAAGAAATCGCTCGAATCAGATAATGTTGATGAAATTCGAACCGCGATCGATGCCCTGTCGAAGTCATCGCATAAGTTGGCCGAGGAGATGTACAAAAAGACCGCTTCGGAACAAGGCGGAACCGGACCCAGCGATGCCAGTGCGGGCCCAGACGCGAAATCTGCTAGCCAAGAGGGGCCAAGCGATTCGGACGAAACCGTGGTCGATGCAGAATTCGAAGAAACCGACAAAAAATAAGGACGGTGCGTGGCCACAAAAAGAGATTACTACGAAGTCCTCGGCGTTTCAAAAAATGCCTCTGAAGAAGACATAAAAAAAGCTTATCGTAAGTTGGCCTTGGCACACCATCCCGATCGGAATGCCGGGAACAAACAAGCCGAAGAGCGATTTAAGGAAGCGAACGAAGCCTATAGCATCATAAGTGACCCGACAAAGCGCCAACAGTATGACCATTTTGGTCATGCCGGAGCAGAAGGGCGCGGTTTCGATTTTGGCCAAGGAGGCGGCTTTTCCGATGTTTTTGGCGACATCTTCGAAGAATTTTTTGGCGGACAGGGCGGGCGAGGAGGTCGGCGTCCGCAAAGCGGAAACGATCTTCGTTATGACATGACCGTCAGCTTCGAAGAAGCGCTCCTAGGTAAGGAAGGAGAAATTAGACTTCGACGACCGGAAAGCTGTGAAAAATGTAAGGGGACGGGTGCCAAAGGCGGGGAAACCAAAACCTGCGCGCCCTGCAGCGGTAGCGGACAGGTGCGATTTCAACAAGGATTTTTTACGATTAGTCGGACCTGTACTAACTGTCAAGGGAAAGGCAAAACAACGGCCAACCCTTGCGCGACTTGCCATGGACGAGGCTACAACGAAAAAGAGAGGACCATCTCCGTTCACATTCCCCCCGGCGTGGACACCGGCACCCGGCTTCGTGTCGTCGGAGAGGGTGAAATCGGGATTAATGGCGGACCACCAGGAGATTTATATGTCGTCATCTCCGTAAAAGATCACGCGCAATTCATGCGCGATGGCGACAACATTCTCTTCGAAGCGCCTATTAGCTTCGTTAAGGCCGCATTAGGCGGCAAAACGGCAGTCCCCACCATCAAAGGACAAACACCTTTATCGATTCCTGCCGGGACACAAGAAGGAAAAGTCTTTCGTCTCAAAGGACTGGGATTTCCGAACGTACGGGGTTACGGCATCGGGGATCAACTGGTCCGGATACACATTACCATCCCGAAAAAACTCAACGCGAAACAAAAAGAACTACTGGAAAGCTATGCAAAAGAAAGCGGGGAAGACAGCGAGGCCGATTCCGAAACCCTCTTCGAAAAAGTAAAAGGTATTTTTGAATAAAAATCCTTCCTCAGATTCCCGCACCAAGACTTAAGTAGCTCGACCTTAAATCTTGGACGATTTTCTCCTTTTCTAACACCCGATCTTGACAAAAATAGGCCCAATCCGGCACTGTGGGGCTATCGCATACGATATCTATTTTGATTCAACGCTCCCCCTGCTTTTAGAGAGGCGCATATAAAGATGCCGGTGTATTTTATCGGTTCTGAACAGGTTTCCAATTCTAAAGTCAAAATTGAAGGGGCGCTCGCACATCACTTAGGCGACGTGCTCCGTCTCAAAATCGGAGAATCTCTGTCCTTGGTCGATGAAAGCCCCAAACGTTACCTCACGCGTGTTATTTCTACCCACCCCGATCCATTGGTCCTTGAAGTAGAAGAAATAGAATCACCCCCGACGACAAACAAAGCAACATTGAACCTCGGCATTGCATTATTAAAAGGTGAAAAGATGGATTGGATTGTTCAAAAAGCAACTGAGATCGGAGTTGCCCGACTAATCCCAGTGATCACCGAGCGAACTGTGGTTCAAACGCGTGCCGATCGCATTGCTCGTCAACAGCAGCGCTGGGGAAAAATCGCCATGGAAGCCGCCCAACAGTCTTGCCGTTGGGAAGTTCCCCGAATCGATCCGCCGGTCTCCTTCGACACGCTCGTGGCAGAAACTGCGCTTAAGGGCTTAAAACTCATTTTTTCACCGGAGGCACTACACACAAATTTAAGGAAGCTGATCTCTTCACCTGAGACCTCCGCCCATTCGTCCACGGTCACCGTGCTGGTGGGTCCGGAAGGGGGATTCAGCTCCGCAGAACTGACTTCGGCATCCAAGGCCGGATTTCAAGCGGCCTCACTCGGTGACAATATTTTACGCGCCGAAACTGCGGCCCTAGCCGCCTTGGCGATTGTTCAATATGAGATGAAGGGCGATCATGAATCTTAGCGAGCTGAGCGAGTACGCCTCCCCATTTCAAGAGGAAGTCCTTCCTCGTCAGGAACCGCAGACCGATACTGAAGAGATGAGGCCCGCGGGTTTTCTACGCCGCGCCCTTGCCTTTACGATCGATTGCGGCGTCATCCTCATGCTCTTTCAAAGCCTTCTTCTCGCCGGTCTATACGGCCTTCAACTTTCGGAAAGTCGCGAGGGATTGGGCGTTTCAGACCTCGGCCTCGGCCTCATCAATAGTCTCCTTTTTATCGCCTTGGCCTACTTCTCCTTCTTCCACGCGGCTTGTGGGCAAAGCCCCGGAAAAATGATTCTACGTATCAAGGTCGTCACAAAAGACCTTCGAGCCCTATCGCCTTTCCGCGCTTTCATTCGCGCTGTCTCTTATTTTCTATCCGGCCTCTTTTTCGGACTGGGTTTTTTAATCACAATTTTCGATGGCAAAAAAAGGGCCTTGCATGACCTTCTGACAGGAACGCAAGTCATCCTTACGCCATAGCGCCTAATGATTCAGCCCTTGATTCGACTGTTCATCGCTATATTGGTTTTCTTCCCCGCTCCCACCCTATATGCAGACGAAATTGTGGAGGGCATCGCCGCCACCGTCAAGACGATTGGGCGTAAACCCATTCGAGAGATTATTTTTTATTCGGACATCGATCGATACCGACTTTTTTTTCAACCCGAACTGGAAAAAGCAACTCCCCCAATACAACTTAACGCGGTAATTGACCAACGCCTCTTTCGTCATGAAGCACGCCGTTTTATTTTGGACGGACCCAGTTCAGAAGCGCTCGAAAAACAACTTGATGTCATTCGTGCGCGCTTTGAGAACGAGATTGACTTTAAAAAGGCGCTCAATGAAACAGGAATGAACTTAGATGAATTGAAAAAAGAAGTCAGGGAATATCTTTGGGTTGAAATGTTACTTGAGGAACGCATTAAGGAATTTATTTTCATTAGTCCCAACGCGATCGAAACCTATTACCAGAAGCATGCGCAGCACTTTGAGGGAAAGGCGCTCGAAGCGGTAGAAAAATCCATCGAAGCCACCTTAATCAAAGAAAAAGAAATTCTAAAAAAGAATGAATACCTTCAACGCCTAAAAACAAACGCCGAGATACACATCTTTTTAAAGTAGTACATCATTCCTGTAGATCGTGCGCTAAGCACCTCCCCAAAAATTTCTGCCTACGTTTAATCGCATGAACACGACTTCTAAGATATCGTTTTGGAGGGATGCAAGGTATTCATTGTGTGGGAGTTGATGAGCAGTTCTTCGATCTGATTTTCCGGAAGCGGCAAGCTGTAAATAAAACCTTGAATTTGATCACAGCCGATGGAACGGAGGAAGTCGAGCTGGGCTTCCGTTTCAACACCTTCCGCGACAACTTTAATATTCATTTCATGGGCCATAAAAACGATGGCCTTCGCAATGGCATTATTGCTTTTGTCGGAAGGCAGATCTGTAATGAAAGATCGATCGATCTTCAAAATGTTAATCGGCAATCGGGCCAAATAGTTCAAGGACGAATAGCCCATCCCAAAATCGTCTATGGAAACACTGAAACCTTTATCCCTTAATTTCTTAAGATTAACAATCGCCGATTCGATATCCCCTATCAATGCACTCTCGGTAATTTCCACGCCGATATTGTCCGGTTGAAGCCCGAAGGCCTCAACCGTTTCGGTTAAGTGTTTATATAAATTGATACTACCAAAATCCACCGCGGAAAGATTAACTGAGATATTCTGTGGCTGGGGTAAAGTAGCGCGCGCGCTCGTTTTTATTTTTTTGATAAAGGCGCAAGCCTTTTGGATCATAAGTTTGTCGATATCGACAATAAAGCCTTTCTCCTCTGCCAGGGGAATAAAATCGGCAGGCAAAATAACTTTGTCCCCAGCCTGACGCCATCGCACCAAGGCTTCCATTCCCACGACATGACTGCTCTCCAGGCTATAAATCGGCTGATAATAGGCTTCCATTTCCGTCCCCAAGATCGCCTTTCGCAGGGCATTCTCAAGATCGATTCGATTACGGAGGCGCTCGTTTAAGGACTCGGTAAAAAAGTGGTAGTTGTTCTTACCCATGTCTTTCGCGTGGTACATTGCGGTATCGGCATTTTTAAGCAGGCATTCCCCGGTCTCACCATCTTCGGGATAAAGCGAAATCCCCAAACTCACCGAGGAATACAGCCGCTCCTCCCTATAACAAAAGGGTTGAGACAAGGCCTCGACGACGCGCCTGGAAAAGTCCGCGGCTTCCGGCGCTCGCGCAATCCTGTCGAGTATGATGGCAAACTCGTCGCCGCCCAAACGCGAGACGGTATCCCCTCTTCGCGCACAGGCCTTTAGCCTCAGGGCAACCTCCTTTAAAAGCAGGTCTCCCACCGGGTGCCCCAGACTGTTGTTGATATTTTTAAAATCATCGAGGTCGATGAATAGAAGTGCAAAAATATTGTTATTTCTTTTGGCGCGACTAATCGTATGGTTCAATCGATCATAAAAAAGGAGGCGATTGGGAAGGCCCGTTAAGGCATCGTGATGCGCCTTGTAGTTGATTTCCATTTCGCTTTGTTTAATATCGGTAATGTCGTAGTAAACCGAGACATACTGTCTAAGTCTTTGTTTGCGGTCCCCAATGGCGCTGATGTTAAGTCGGGCAGGATAAATTTCCCCACTCTTTCGGCGGTTCCAAATCTCCCCTTGCCACTGGCCTGTTCCGATTAGGCTTTGCCACATCTTTTTGTAGAAATCCTGATCGTGCAGGAAAGACTTCAGGATATTCGGTTTCCTCCCGATTAACTCCTTGTACGGGTAGCCCGTAATTTCGCTAAACGCCGGGTTCACATATGTGATCACCCCATTTTGGTCCGTCACCATGACGCCTTCAAATGTCGTTTCTATCACTTTTTCTGCAATTTCAAGTCGATCAGTTAGTCGCCGCTTGTCAATCATATCGGCAGCCTGAAGATCACCCAAGGCATTGCGCTCTTTTTGTAGGGAGGCATCTAAGTCGGACGCAAGTCGAGACGCCCTACGTTTTTTCACAAGGGCTTCAATCGTATAAGGCAACAGCGCCGTATATTTTTCCCCCAAGCCTTTCACGATATAATCGTCAACACCCACTTTAAGTGCTTCTACCGCTGCGGATTCGCTTCCGGCTTCGGCCAAGAAAACCATCGGTATCGATAAACGGCGGGCAAGCAGATCCTTGCATAATGCCAAGCCCGATTGGCCTTCGATAGCCTGGTCCACAAGAACCACATCAAACAGATTGGCATCTTTCTCGAGAATTTCCTGCGCTTTTTCGATACAATCGCAGCCTAAAACCTCAATGGAAAGATGGGCCTTCTTCAAGATTACCGATAAAGCGAACTGGTCCGCTTTATCGGCATTGACGAACAAGATTCGCATGGTATTTTTTTCTACACTCATTTTCTCTATACCCTTATCGCGTTGCGATGGAAAGCGGACTGAGGTGCTGTATCCGAGAACGCCTGTTTAGAATTGCATAGTATTTGGAAAAGGGTGATTCAAGAGAACTAGGTACGTTATTGTTGTGATTGCGCTCCGACAATATCGAGATGAACCCACATTCAATATGCCCGTAATGACGCGATTTAATAACTGAGGAGAACGATACGAATTTCAAACCGCTGAAAAGTGCTTTATGTGCCTCGAGCCTATCGACAAAAACAAGCTCATCAGCACAATCCAACGAGAGACTTCACTGCGCTCACATACTAGTCTTTAGGATTTTGTATGCGATAAATCGCATTATCAAACAAAAAGGAAAAAAAATCAATCCGAATTTAAAAAAATAATCCGCTTAGGAATACAAACTAAAATCGATGACATCGATTAAAAAGAAAGACCCTGATCGATCGTGGTGAAAGGATGTTTTACGCCCTGGACAGAAACCCTAAACAATGGGTCGAATCATTACGATCATTATTCTTTTTGCGGTTGGAGCAAGAGAACCACATAGGAGCCCACAAGTTGTATACCACCTAAGGTGGATACATAAATACCGGGACCGGCATTGTAGTTATTTTGGTAGTAGTTAAAAAAGACCACGCCGGATATCACCGTCACGGCTAATCCGAGCACACCATAGAGCCAATTCAATTGCTTCTTTTTACAAATCAATTCATAGGCCACCCCGATAAAACCGACCAAACCGAAACCAAAGACCAATTTCCCATCCATCATTTCGATTCCGCGAAGGGCGACCACAAAAATTTTCGGTTCAATCCAGTTTAGGAAAGAACCCAACATCACCAAAAAGGTATTAAAAAGGATGTAAAGCTGCACCGAAGTTCCTCCAAAAGACAGAAATAGAGGGAGGATATACCAAAGCATTCATAAAATCAAAGGAGAATCTCGCCCTTACCATAGGATTGAATGGAATGGAATTCTTGCCCGACTTCAAGCAAGAACAATTGACCCCATGCGCGCAAGGGATGTAGTATTGATCCTTATTCATCTTATCTTAAGGGCGACAAAATGAAGCAACTCCACCTTCATACTATTCACCAAGAAGAGGGCGCACAGTTCGGGAACGACGGCGACAATGCGCTCCCCGAACACTATGGCGATTCGATCGAAGAATACCATGCAGTCCGGCGCCATGTCGGCCTGGCCGACCTTTCTCATCAGGGAAAACTCATCTTCAGCGGATCGGACCGTCTTTCCTTTCTACAAAAATTGATTAGTAACGATATGGCACTCCTCTCCGAATCGTCTGGGATTTATGCGACGCTCCTGACCGCGAAAGGGAAGATCCTCTCCGACTTTTATCTCTTTCCTTTACACGACACCCTGTTTATGGAATTGGAATCCAGCAATGTCGAGAAAACCAAGGCCCACTTAATGCGCTTTCGTATGCGCTCGCAGGTTGAACTATCTTCGCCTCCTTGGGGAAAGCTCCTGCTTTCTGGCCCGGAAGCACCCCTTGTTCTAGAAAAGTACATGGGAAGCCCACTCCCGCTTATGCAGGAAAAATCCTTTTTTGAGAAGGAGGTCAATGGCAGCACGCTGCTTTGCATCAAACGTGCGCTTACTGGAGAGACCGATTTTCACTTGTACTATCCCGAAGAAAAACTCGCGTCTCTTTGGAAAGGACTTCGTACCGCAGGGGAGTCCCATCATATAAAACCGGTTGGACAAAGTGCCTTGGAAATGCTTCGGATTGAGGCCGGTATCCCGCGTTATGGCATGGACTTTGATGACGAAATTTTACCCGTTGAAGCGGGAATACAATCGGAGGCCATCAGCTATACGAAAGGATGTTACCCAGGTCAGGAAGTCATCGCCCGCCTCAAAACCTATGGACACGCCAACAAGCATCTCTCTGGATTAATCCTAAAGGGCGACCCTTTGCCTCAAAAAGGAAGCCCGGTTTTTCAAGACAACAAAGAAATGGGCGTCATTACCAGTACGGCACACTCTCCCTTATTGAAAAAAGGGATTGCCATGGCTTACCTCCGGACAAAAGTTGCGACGGCCGGGACCCAAGTAAGCATCGGAATGCCTTCAGGAAATACACAAGCGGAAGTGGTGACCCTTCCCTTTTACAAATCTAAGACCAAAAGCGAAGATTGAGGAGAATGAAGGATGGACAACTCAGAAAAGACAATCTTACTCGAATTTTCGATGTCTCCGCTGACCCAAGGCGACAGCGTCAGCAAATATGTTTCCCGTTCGCTCGACATTATCGATAAGAGTGGACTCCCCTATCGGCTCAACCCGATGGGAACCGTCATCGAGGGCTCGTGGGACGAAGTCATGGCTGTGGTTAAGGCCTGTTGGGAAAAAATGCGTGAAGATTGCGACCGCATTTCAACCATCGTGAAGATCGACTACCGAAAGGGAAAAACAGGTCGGCTGGCTTCTAAAGTCGCCAGTGTTGAAGAAAAACTGGGAAGAAAAATGAAACAATGATTGAGGGATTTACGGAGTGTCAAATCGATCGATGGTCTTGGTTTATTCCGTTCCCGTAAGGGCATAACCCGCATCCTCTACCGCCTTTTTTATATTAGGAAGATCCACCTTCTGAGCATCGTAAGAGATATGCGCCTTATTTTCTTCGAGCTGGACCGAAACCCGATCCACCCCTGCGATGGCTTCCAAGGCGACACTTACACTTTGGACACAATGTCCACAGGTCATTCCTTCAATTTTTAATATTAAATCTTGCACAAACTCTCCTAAACTCAGGTGCCTCGGTTATCTCCATAGCACCCCTGTTCCCACAAAGTGACAGTCGATCATTGATACGGCCCTTAAAGTGCTTCGATCTCGTCACGGAAGCTCTTTAGAGTCTATGCCTTTTTTAGTATTTCGATTGAGCAAGCGTTTAACGAGGATAAAGATAATGTAGGAGCCAAAAACGGCCCCGATTAGAAAATAAAAGTTACCAATAATGTGCGCATAATTCTCAGCCAGGTAGAAAAAACCCGACAAGGCAAGCGTACTGCCCAATACCAACAACCACAAACTAATCAGCGGGTTCATCTAAGGCTCCTTTTAATGTATCCAGTGATTGCATTTTCGGCATTCTCGGAAAACACACCGGAGACATTTTGGTTTTTTATTTCGCCGACATCGGCAAAACTAAAGTAGGCCCCATTGCCCAGGATGATATGATCAAGGACCGGGATACCCATTAACTCCCCTGCGGCAACAAGACGGTCGGTCATCTCCTTATCTTGCTGGCTTGGCGTCGGATCTCCACTCGGGTGATTATGCAAAAAAATCACAGAAGCCGCAGATTCTCGAACGGCCGAACTAAAGGCCTCTCTCGGGTGAACGATGGTCGTCGTTAAGCTCCCCTCTGAAACGGTTTCATCGAAAATCACCTTATTTTTTTGGTTCAGCAAGATAATTTTAAAGTACTCTCTCCTCGCGCCCTTAAGCAAGGGTGCAAAATGATTATAGACTGTTTGGCTGTTTAGGAGCGCCGTGCCCTCGGAAAGCGGTGACGCCAAAGAACGACGGCCCAATTCAAAAGCGGCTTTTAAAAGGGCTGCCTTCGCCGGGCCGATGCCCTTTACCGAACAAAGTTCAGAGACGCTGACCTTGGTCATCCGGGATAATGGATAAAATCGCTTCGAAAGCTGCATAGCCAACTGAAGTACATTTTCTCCATCCGAACCCGTCCTCAGTAATATCGCCAGGAGCTGCGCATCCGAGAGCGACTCCGATCCCTTTTTTAGCAACCTTTCCCTGGGTCGCTCGCCAAGCGGCCACTCTTTTATCGTTGACATATTCTGGAATCCGGAGCCTTTTTTTCCTATTCCCAAATGCAATATAGAACAATTTTTGTCAATAAAGTCATTTTTTTGACAAGACCATTCAATTAAAAAATTAAAACCTTATTAAAAACAACGCTATCCCAAAAAGACAACTTTCGGCACCCCCCTTGCAGATATACCAGATAGGTCATGACAAAAATAAGGAGGTCAAAATGAAATGTCCTAAATGCAGTGGGCTAATGTATGTCGAACGTCTCTCAGATTTCTTTGTGATTTTTCATGTTTGGAAATGCATTAACTGCGGCGCCCTCATCGACAAAACAATCCTTGAGAATCAAAAACGCAGCCTCCCACCGATCGAAGCACTGAAAACCGTATCAAAAACCAAATAGCGCGCGGACGCTATTTGGTTTCCTAGCCCGTCGTATCGCAAGAAAACGCGAAAGAAAAGCGTTTATCTTCCCCTGTCTCGGCGACAGTGATGCCCGCCAAGTTTAAGACCACATTCCGACAATGGTCTTGCGCAACCTTTCTAAAAAAGAGCAACCCGCGTCGTTGTTCGCCCGGATCAATGCGACCACCTGAAATCCCCGCAGCCTTAATTATAGCGACCTCGTTGGCTGCCTTTTCTTTCGATTTCGGAATCAAGCTCATGCTCGATCGTGCATCTTCCCTTTTATAATATTGAAGACTCGCCTCTTGGTCTAATGCCGCAAAACGCTGATCCTCTTCGATTTGGAGAAAACTTTTCTCCGGATCAAAAACAAGCGATTTGCTCGTGTTATTGACGAGGGCGACTTCAAAGGCCGTAAAGTACGCCGAGACATCCATCTTCCACTGCTTCTTATCCTCCGACCCGATCCCCTGGGTGATCACAGGCTTTACAAAAAGGTTAATCGATTCCTTGGATGCGCTCACCTCGCTTTTTGAAATAGGCTTTAATACGGGTGAAAATGAGGTACAACCGACCAAAAACAGGAGTAAGACAAAAAATGTCTTTCGCATTCTCGTACCTCTACACTAAGGGAGTAAAATAAAAATTGATTATAAGGACTCCCTGATTTAAAGTCAAAATAAGATCGGTAAATCGCGGCGAAGAGGTCCAACCTTTTTCCCCTTCGCCGACGTGTTTTAAACTTACTCGGAGCAAGATATTCGAATCATTGCCGGAGCCATAAAAGGACGAAAACTGTCTACGCCGCCAGGATTAGAGATTCGCCCAACCCCTGAAAAGGTTCGGGGCGCACTTTTTAATATTTTGGCGGAAAAGATCGTCGACGCGCATTTTCTTGATCTTTTTGCTGGAAGCGGGGCCATGGGACTAGAAGCTTTGAGCCGAGGCGCAAAAAGGGTTAGTTTTGTCGAAAGCAATCCTAGGCATATCATTCTGCTCAAAAAAAACTTATCGCTTTGGCCCTCTGAAGCACAGGTCCGACTTTTTGGGATTTCCGCCACCGAATTCCTTAAGCAAGAAAAAGGCGCGTACGACATCATTTTCCTCGATCCGCCCTACCAAACGCAGGAAGCCGAAAAAATCTTGCCATCACTAAAGCAGGGTGATATCATACGTCCCCATGGTCGGGTCATATTCGAGCATTTCCACAAACGAATATTGCCCAACGACATAGGCGCGCTTCACCTCATGAAACGGTCTCAGTACGGCGACACCGTACTCTCTATTTATGGACAGTCGTGATCAAGCAAAGACGGCAATCTACCCTGGCACCTTCGACCCCATTACCAAGGGCCACGTAGACATCATAAGGCGCGCTCATCGCCTCTTCCAGAATATCATCATCGCCGTTTCGCCAAACCCGCGCAAAACCCCACTCTTCCAACTCGCGGAACGGATCGACATGGTCCGCGAGGCGACCAAGGACTTGCAAGGCCTGAGCATCGAACCCTTCGACGGCCTCTTGGTGGATTTTGCCGACAATAAAGGCGCAATCGCCATTATTCGTGGGATGCGCGCCATATCCGACTTCGAGTACGAATTCCAGATGGCACTCATGAACCGTCAACTTAATTTGAATGTCGAGACCCTATTTCTCATGCCCAGCAAGGAATATGTCTACCTTTCTTCAAGTCTAATCAAAGAGGTGGCCGGTTACGGAGGAGACATCTCCGACCTGGTACCTGAAGTCGTTTCGGAAAGACTACTTAAAAAAATCTCTTCGAGAACGAATGAAGCTCGCTAGTCGTCTGGAAAAAATAAAGCCTTCGCCGACCATGGTCGTCGATGCAAAAGCGAAGCACCTGATTTCGCAAGGGGTAGATATCACCCTGCTCGGTCTTGGCGAACCCGATTTCGGTAGCGCGCAAGTCGCATGCGATGCCGGAGTGGAAGCGATCCGTACGGGCTTAACGAAATATACTCCGCCATCGGGTACAGACGAACTCAAAACGGCCATCGTCGAAAAATTCAAACAGGAAAACGGCCTCGATTATATCAAACAAGAGATTATCGTCTCTTGCGGTGCCAAGCACACCTTATACAATATTTCTCAGGTTTTATTCGAAGAAGGCGATGAAGTCATCGTTCCCGCTCCCTACTGGGTGTCCTATCCCGATCAAATCTTACTTGCCGGGGCCCAGCCCGTCTTTATCGAAACTCAAGAAGATGACGGATTTTTAATGACACCGGAGAATCTAAAAAAAGCCATCACGCCTCGGACGAAAGGTATTATTTTAAACTCCCCGTCCAACCCGACAGGTGCCATTTACACGCGCAAGCATTACGAAGCCTTAGCAGAACTCCTACGCTCGGCCCCCTTTTGGATCATCTCGGACGAAATTTACGAAAAGTTTTTATATGACGGAGCTGGACATACCAGCATTGCCGCACTCGATCCGGCCTTGAAGGAAAAAACGATTGTCGTCAACGGGGTCTCTAAAGCCTACTCCATGACCGGATGGCGAATTGGCTATGCCGCTGGCCCAAAAGAAATTATCCAAGCCATGGGCATGGTGCAAAGTCAGAGCACCTCTAATCCCAGCTCTATTTCGCAAAAGGCCGCAGCTGCAGCCCTTAAGCACGGCCATCCCTTTGTTGAAGGGATGGTCAAGGAATTTGAAGAAAGAAGAAATCTCATGGTCAAGGGATTAAATGGTATTAAGGGCATCCACTGTCCCACCCCCCCCGGCAGCTTCTATGTCTTTCCAAACGTCAAAGGCGCGCTCGGTAAAAAGTACGCCCAATGGACTATTCATAGCTCCCTCGACCTCGCCTCTTTTCTTTTGGAGGAAGGCGGCGTGGCGACCATTCCAGGTGAAGCCTTTGGCGCACCGGGCTATCTGAGAATTTCCTATGCTTCTCCAAGGGAAGCCTTGATCAAAGGATTACAAAAAATCGAAACAGCCCTCTTGAAACTCACATAATCGAAATTAATTAAATGAGCACCTTCCAACTGCTCTTTGTCGTACCAAGATCCTAAGAACAGTGTATTATAGAAAATAGAGGAGAGAACATAGCGCTTTCTTCTATTTTTAAAACAATGTCATTAGTTAACAAGCACCAGAGGAGGAGTCCCGATTGCCCATATATGAGTACGAATGCGTTAAGTGTAATAAAAAAACGGAATTGCTTCAGAAATTAAGTGATCCGCCACTCGAGTCCTGTCCAGATTGCAAAGGCGAGGTTCATAAAGTCGTCTCTCCTGCCGGGCTTCAATTTAAAGGCAGCGGCTGGTACATTACCGATTACGCCAAAAAAAACGGACAAGGCCCGGTAACACCCAAGGAAGAGAAAAAAGCGGAGAGCAACACGTCATCCGAAAGCCCTGCAAAAAAAGAAAGCCCAGCCAGCAAACCCAAAGACAAGGCCAAAGAGTAAGCGAAAACCTTTGGCCTTCACTCGAAGCGAGCACACCTTGCTTCCTAGAACCCATCGGAACGCGGCCTAATCTAAATTGTCTCGCCAATTGGGCCGATCTTTTTTAGTGCATTGGCCACGGGTTTCTGCTATACTCCCTTTTAGCTGGACGCATTCTGGTCTGCGTCGAAAGTCCTCGCGGTTAATCCCTAGTTTCATTTCTATCGGTTCACCTCGAACAAAAATAAACCATTAAAAATGCCGAGACCGGCGCATTAAGCTATTGGCTTTGTGCGGGCCCCATAAGGAGCACCCTATATCATGTCATTTGACACGCTCGGTCTATCGGCCGAATTACGCCGTGCAGTCGCTGAACAAGGCTACACAGAACCCACACCCGTGCAACAACAAGCCATTCCGGCGATTCTTGAAGGGGCGGACCTCATGGCCCGCGCACAAACCGGCACGGGAAAAACCGCTGGCTTCACCCTGCCTCTGTTACAAAAGTTGAGTGCAAGGCCCATAGCTACCGGCCATCGTCGCGCCGTGCGCGCCCTCATATTAACCCCCACACGCGAACTCGCCGCCCAAGTGCAGGAGAGTGTCGTATCCTACGGCAAACACCTCCCCCTTCGATCCGCCGTCATCTTTGGTGGGGTAAAGATTAATCCGCAAATCATGAAACTCCGCGCAGGCGTCGACATCCTCGTCGCCACGCCCGGCCGTTTGCTGGATCATAGTCGACAAAAAACGGTGGACCTCTCCAAGGTCGAATTTTTAGTTTTGGATGAGGCCGACCGCATGTTGGACATGGGCTTTATTCACGATATTAAAAAGATCATGGCACTCATGCCCAAGCAAAGACAAAACCTTCTTTTTTCCGCAACCTTTTCAGACGAGATCAAAAAATTGGCCGCCGGTTTCTTGAAAGCCCCGAAGCTCATTGAGATCGCCCGGCACAACACCCCCTCCGAATTGGTTTCACAAATCGTTCATCCTGTGGATCGAGAACGCAAACGCGCCCTCTTGTCCTGGATGATCGGCTCGAAAAACTGGCAGCAAGTTCTCGTTTTCACCCGCACAAAACATGCGGCTAACCGTCTCTCGAAACAACTTTCACAAGACGGCATTCCCGCGACCGCCATTCATGGCAATAAAACACAGGGCGCACGCACTCGTGCCCTGGCGGAATTTAAGGCGGGTAAGGCGCGCGTCTTGGTGGCCACCGATATCGCCGCGCGGGGCTTGGATATCCACCAGTTGCCTCATGTGGTGAATTTTGAATTGCCAAATGTCCCGGAAGATTATGTCCATCGTATCGGACGAACCGGCCGCGCAGGCATGTCCGGCGAGGCGGTTTCCTTGGTCTGTGTCGATGAACATCAACACCTTAAAAACATAGAACGCCTGGTTAGACGCGACTTACCGAAAATTGTCATCCCCGGCTATGAGGTAGACACTTCGATCAAGGCCGAACTCATTCCAAACGGACGTAACGGCGTCAACCCTCGAGGAGGTGCTAATCGTCCAAAACGTCGCTTTGGCAGTGGTCGTCCCAGTGACAACAGGTATGGTGCAAGATCCGGGTCTTCAGGCCCGAGCCGTCAATATCGGTAAAAACATAAGCGATTCACACTGAGAAAAGCCCAAGACCCCTCCCAGGATCTTGGGCTTTTCTTATCGCCTTATCCTTTTATTTCATTCCGTCCAAGCGCCTAAAAGCCAGCGAATCCATTGACTCTATTTAGGCAAAATGATAGATTGAGCCCAATTTCATGCTGGCCCTCAAACGACTTCGCGACAATCTAGACCAAATAAAAACAGGCCTCGCCTCAAGGCAAATCGACCTTCATTTCGACGCATGGGTCAAGGGCGATACCCAACAGCGCAAACTCAAGCAACGAATCGAAGGCCTTAAGGCCCGGCAAAATCAAGCCTCGCAGGAAATCCCCAAGCGCAAAAAAGCCAAAGAAGCCATCGACGACATCCTGAAAGAAATGAAGGATGTCTCGGAAGAAATCTCAGAACTCGAGGGCGATTTAAAAACCATCGAGGAGGAAAACACGAATTTCCTACTCGGTCTGCCAAACCTGCCCCATCCCTCCGTACCCATCGGTAAAAATGAACAAGACAATGAAGAAATTCGCCGCTGGGGTTCGCCGCCGACCTTCGCCTTTAAACCCTTGAGTCATTGGGACCTGGGTGAAACCCTCGACATATTGGATTTTGAACGCGCCGCAAAAATCAGCGGAGCACGCTTTGTTCTTTACAAAGGATTGGGCGCACGGCTAGAACGGGCCCTGATCAATTTCATGCTCGACCTCCATACGGGTGAACACGACTATACTGAAATGCTCCCACCCATTATTGCCAACAGAACCAGCATGACCGGCACGGGCCAATTGCCAAAATTCGAAGATGACCTCTTTAAACTGAAGGACAACGATTACTTTTTAATTCCCACGGGTGAAGTACCGCTCACCAACATGCACGCCGATGAAATTCTCGCAGAAGCAGATCTTCCCCTATCCTATACGGCGCTTACCCCCTGTTTTCGACGGGAGTCCGGATCCTATGGACAAGACACCCGCGGCCTCGTTCGCCTACATCAATTCAACAAAGTGGAACTGGTTAAGTTTTCGACACCGGAGCGCTCTTATGAACGACTGGAACAGCTCTTAAGCGAGGCCGAATCCGTCCTTCAGAAACTGGGTCTGCACTACCGTGTTATTTCCCTCTGTACGGGAGACCTGGGTTTTTCAGCCGCTAAAACCTACGACATTGAAGTTTGGCTTCCCGCGCAGGAAACCTACCGTGAGATTTCCTCTTGTAGTAACTTCGAAGACTTTCAGGCCCGGCGCGCAAAGATTCGGTACCGAACAAGCGCGGGCAAGGTTGAGCATCTTCACACCCTCAACGGTTCGGGCTTGGCCGTTGGAAGAACTGTCGTCGCTATTTTAGAAAACATGCAGCAAGAAGACGGATCGATTCTCATTCCAAAAGTCTTGCAGCCTTACATGGGCGGCCTTGAAAAAATCGGCTAAACCGCCTATCTTTTCTCCTACGATTCCCATTCGGAGAGGTGGCTGAGCGGTCGAAAGCGGCGGTCTTGAAAACCGTTGAACTGAAAGGTTCCCAGGGTTCGAATCCCTGCCTCTCCGCCAGTTAATTAATGGGCATCCCTACACCACCCTCATTCACATCCCTCCATATGAACTCTCGCTTGATCTTCGCCCCTTGAAGCAGTACACTCAGCCCGAAAATCCAAACCCCCAAGTTCATAAGAGATGATGTTCACGATCCATTTGGAGTTCATATGAGCAATAAAGATAAAGAAGAAAGTATTCTCTCGAAGTTCTCCAATCAAGATCCCAGCGGCGGCGGTTATGGCGAAGCGGAGCACGCTGGGCATGAACACGCGACGCGAGGAAAGGCCAGCGGCGCGGCAAAGTCAAAAAAGAAAAAGAAAAATAAAGCGGCGAAGAAGTCTCGGAAAAAAAATCGAAAGTAAAAAATCGTGGATATTGACGCGTTATAATCAGTTGAATATGCTCAGGATGAATTGATTATCAAAATATAGCCACGAAAACTCAAGCCGAGGTTTGAGCTCCCCCTGAATAGAGAAGCACGTTTTACGAAACGCTTCTTCATCGTTTTTAATTTCTATCAATCGTTTTATCGATTTGCAAACTCGCTACACAAAATATTGAGAGACTTGACAATCATAGTTTCGCGGATAGACTTGTCCAATGGTCAAAGTGTTTATTATCGGTGCCGGGAGCGGCGGCAAAGCCGTACTGAGCCGACTCCTACAGTTTAATTGGATCCAAATTGTTGGCGTCGCGGACCTTAACCCCGAAGCCCCCGCCATCGCGATGGCACGAACCGCCAATCTCCCCATCTTTCTGGAAGACCCCTTTCCTCTTTTTCATAAACTCTCGGTTGACCTTGTTTTCGATCTGACTGGGAACCCAAACATGGGAATAAAACTCCTCAACTTTCCGGATGCTCATTTTGACGTGGCAACCGGCGAGGTCACGCGGGTTCTATGGAGTGTTATCCTGGAACTTGAAGAGAAAGAGTCCAGATTGATCAAACAACTTGGAGAGCACCAAATCCTTCTCGATATCAGCCTAATGCTCTCTAGTTCCGAAACACCAGACCAAATCTTTGAGGCCATCGTTTCCGGGGCCGTCCGCATCACCGGCATGCCGGCCGGGTCCCTTTCGGTCTACAACAAAGAAAAACAACAGCTCTTTCTCGTCGCGTCGAAAGGGTTTTCGTCC
>JAJDBW010000026.1 GCA_029261155.1 Nitrospirota bacterium
CCAGGTCTTCGCCATACAATTTGATGGCCAGCGCAGCACGAACGCCGGTCAACATTTCGGAAACACGCATGTCAATCGGTTGTGTAAAAGCATATTCGATGCCCGGAAACTGGTCCAGAATTTCCCGGAGCTTCACTTCCAGTTCCGCCGGGCCATCCACCGTCCATTCAGAACGGGGCTTCGTCAGCAGGAAATTATCCGTTTGATAAAGTCCCATAGGATCGAGCCGTTCTTCGTCGGAACCCATGCGGGCGGCCACGCCTTCCACTTCGGGCAGGGTCATCAAGGCCCGCTGAATGTCGCCATCAATTTCAAGCGAACGTTCAAGCGAAATACTGGGCAGTTTTTCGACAATCACCACGGTCATGCCTTCATCCAATACAGGCATAAATTCCTTGCCGATAAAGGGAAACAAGGCGAGTGATCCCGCCAACAGCAGCAGGGAGATGCCGACCGACAGTTTTCGGTTTTTAAGTGAAAAGGCAACCATTGGCCGATGAAGGTTTTTGAGCTTTTCGATCAGGCGGTTTTCTTTTACAGGTCCGCTGCCATTCATCAAGAAACTCGCGAGTACGGGAATGACGGTGAGGGCAATGAGCATCGATACCGCAAGCGCCAGGGAAATGGTGACCGCCAGCGGCGAAAACAGCTTTCCTTCCAAACCCGTGAGGCTGAGCAAGGGCAAAAAGACGACAATGATAATGAGCGTGCCGGAGACCACCGGCTGCGCCATTTCAGTGACCGCACGGTAAACAATGTGCAGCGGATCGACGCCTTTTATTCGGCGGGCGAGATGGGTCTGAATGTTCTCCACGACGACCACCGCCGGATCGACCAGCACCCCGATGGCAATCGCCAATCCGCCCAGGGACATCAGGTTTGCCGAGACCCCGCCGATATACATGGGGATAAAGGTCAGCAAGATGACCAGGGGCAGGATGGTGGCGACCGTGAGCGCGCTGCGCATATCCCCTAAAAAGACGATCAGGACAAGTATCACCAGAATCAGAGCCTGCCCCAGTGCCGAAGTCACCGTGCCAATGGCGGTGTTGACCAAGTCTGTCCGGTCATAAAACGGGACAATCTTGACGCCGGGCGGCAAGGTTTTTTCAATTTCGACAATCGCGGCTTTGATGCCCGCGACGGTCTTGCTGGCATTGGCACCCATTCGATTGAGGATCAGTCCTTCGACAAATTCCCCTTCCCCGTTTTTCGTGACCCCGCCGTATCGGGTGAGCGAACCGATGCTGACCGTCGCCAGGTCTTTGATATGAATCGGCTGGCCCTCCCGCGTGGCGACGGTGATGTTTCGGATATCTTCTTCCGACTCTATTTGTCCCACCGTTCGCACGAGCAGCACTTCGTTATTTCGTACCACACGATCCCCGCCCGCGTTGCGGTTATTGCTTTCTAATGCTTTTTTCAAGTCGCCGATATTCAGGTCCATTGCCAAGAGCGCTTCCGGGTCAGGAATCACATGGTAACTGCGGACTTCCCCACCCAGGGCGTTGACTTCGGCCACGCCATCGACCGAAAGCAGACGCGGGCGAATCACCCAATCCAGAATGCCGCGCAGTTCGATGTTGTTATGCTGCTCACTCTCGACCATGAACATGTAGGCTTCGCCGAGTGGGGTTGTAATCGGAGCCAGTCCACCCTCCACACCGCCGGGCAGACTGCTCCAAACCTGGTTCAGTCGTTCGGAAACCTGCTGCCGTGCCCAATAAATATCGGTGCCTTCTTCAAAATCGATTTTGATGGAAGACAGGGCGTATTTCGTTAAAGAACGGATGACGGTTTGGCGCGGAATGCCGTTGACCTCGACCTCGATAAGGCGTGTAATGCGCCGTTCCACCTCCAGGGGTGACATGCCCGGTGCTTTGACAATGACGACCACCTGCGGAGACGAAACATCGGGGAAGGCGTCAATGGGCAAATTAATAAAGGCCCATGCGCCCGCTGCAGAAAGCCCCAAGGCCGAGACCAGCACCATCAGGCGTTGCGTTAAAACAAAACGAATGAGGTGGGCGATCATTTCAGTTCACCCCCTTTGTTGAGCCACTCGGCTTTAATGACAAAACTGTTCCGGGTCACGACCTGCTCTCCACCCGAAAGCCCTTCTAGGATTTCAACCCGTCGTCCGTCGGAGGCCCCCAATGTAACCGGGCGGACCTCAAAGCGTTTTCCCATTTGAACAAATACGGCGTTGCGATCCCCGATGACCTGTATCGCCTCGGTCGAAACAGCCACCGCAGCAGACACGGCTTTTTCAAGGAGATCTACGCTCACAAAAAGGCCGGGCCGCCATTTTTTCTGCGGGTTTTGGATGCGAATGCGCACGAGGCCCATTTGGGTTTTTTCGTCAAAACGTGCCCCGATATAAATCATCTCGCCCTCACTCTCAAGTCCGGCATTTTGTGAGCGTACCTTGGTTTTTTGACCCACTTTGAGCAAGGTTAAATCCCTGGCCCGCACCCGGGCATCGACCCAAACGCTGTCCATGTCCGCCAATTCAAAAAGCGCAGTCTTTTCATCCACGGCTTCGCCCAAGAGCACATTCTTTTCGATGACGATGCCATCCATTGCGGCGCGAACTTCGTACCGTGTCAGAGATGCATCGGAAAGGCTAAGGCCGCTTTTTTTGTCTATCGGCTTGGCCACGAGCGCGGTGAGTTCCGTTGGTTTAAGCCCAAGGGCGAGCAGTTTTTGTCCTGTCATATGCTTGCCGACCTCCGCTTCCTCCACGGCATGCTGACTTTTGAGATAGTCCTCTTTCGCCGAGATTTTTTGTTTTAAAAGCGCCTCTTCTCTAGCAAAAGAACTCCGGGCAAATTCGAGATGGTGAACGGCTTCGATATAATTGCTTTTAGCGTGGGCCAATTCTCGACTTTCGATAATGGCAATCACTTCATTTTTTTTGACAGGATCGCCCAGGTTTTTGAGTATCTTCGTCACCACGCCTCTTAATCTGGGTACCACCTGTGCGACCATGTCGGTATTTAACTTGACCTGACCCGAAAAACTTACATCGGTTTTAATTTGCACAGGGCCCGCGGTTTCAAGGGTGATTTGCGCATTTTTAATGCCCTCATCCGCGAGCGTCACGCTCAAAGCGGAAGCCGTATCCGCCGTCTGCGCTTTAGCGATTTTGTGCAGAGAGGTGAGACCTATTGTGAACACAAACAGGGATAAAAGCCCTGCTGACCTTTTTAAAGTGACCTCGGCAAATCGGTTCATCGCGCGCCCTCCTTCTTTTTCATCTCTAGATTCTTTTTGTCTGTGTTGTCCGTCTCGGACGACAGGGATACGCCGATCAGGTGCTCCAAATCGGCAAGCGCCATATGGTAGGCTGTGAGCGCATCCAGATATTGCGCCTTCGCATCAGAAATCGTGCGTTGGGCGTCGAGTACGTCCATGAGGCTGAATTTCCCTAAACGATAGCCTTCATTCACCGCCTCAAACGCGCGATTCGCACCGGGAAGCACATTTTGATGGAGTGCTTTCAGCTCAGCCTGCGCTGAGGCCAGGGTATTGTAAACGGCATTCAACTCAGTATTGATGCGAATCGCCGCCGCACGCCGCGCTTCTTCCGCCATGGCCAGTTCATGCCGGGCTTCGAGCGTATTCCCCTGATTGCGATTGAATAAGGGCAAAGGAAAAGAAAGACCGAAGACAAAGGCATCATCATCCGATCCGTTCAAACGCCGCAGGCCGCCACTGAGGGTGAGGTCCGGAAGGGCTTTACTTTTTTCAAGCAAAACGGCTGTTTCACGCGTTGAAATTTCAACCGCCCAGCGGGCCAGTTCCGGGTTTTGATTCAGGGCTTCGACGAGTGTTTCGATTGAAGGGATTTCAGAGGCCGTGTTAAGTGTTCCCACAACTCGCTCAAAACGCGGATCGCTGCTGCCCCAGGTGGCGGACAGGTTTTTTTGCGAAAGCATCACGTCTCGTTTGGCACGCCCGAGTTTAATTTCAAGAGAAGCCAGTGTGACTTTGACTTTGGTTTCCTCGACGGGCGAGGCTTTCCCCGCCTTGACGCGGGCCGAAACGGTTTCCACTACTTGGTCCCCGATTTTAAGTACCTCTTCCATTAAAAGCAGGCGTTCTTGCGCACCTAAGGCCGTGGTGAAGCGTTTTGAAACCTGGGTAAAGATTTCCATGCGTTTGATTTCATAATCCCATCCCGACAGGTTTTGTTCGAGCATGGCACTTTGCTTTCGGGCCGCGCGCTTTCCGCCGAGCTCAATCAACTGGCTCAGTTGAATCGTGGTTTCAGCCTGATCCGTGCCATCAAACGGCCCTGATCCTGCGATGTTTTCAAGACTAATATCGAGTTCCGGGTTGGGCAAAAGACCGGATTGCAGCACACCTGCCTCACGGGCACGCATCGCCCAGGAGAAGGTTTTGAGCTCCGGGTTGTGGATCAGTGCTAGCGTGAGCGCTTTTTTCAAGCTGAGTGCGCCAGTGGGTTCTTTCAACAAAAGTGATGGTTTATTTTTTTTAGGTGTTGTGGGGGCCTGAAAGGCCGGGATGTCTTGGCCCAATGGGCGTGGTTTTGGCCAAGCCATATTTTCACGGCTAACGGTGCACCCAACAAATCCTGTAGCCAGAAAAAGGACGATTAGGGGGGGGAAACGCATACAATTCCTCCATAATGTTTAAGAAGAGAGCGTGCCTTTTCATAGAAAGGCGACTGATCTAACGATATAGAATAAAAGGCTTAGGGAATTTATGCGAAAAAAGGTGGCGCGCGGAGTGAGGGGGGTGAAAATCTTATGCTTTGTCGCGGGGAAGCATTGTCCTGAATCGGCGTCCCCCTTTTAAAATGGGAAAATACGGGGAGGTCAGACAAGTCCTGACCGATTGCAACCGGGTGTTTTTTAAAGACTGAAGACACTTGAAGAGATCGACCCAAATGAAGGGAAAGGAGGTCGGCTTGGGAGAATGTATGGTGGCCGGGATTGATAGAAACAGAGAGATCCGTGTCATGCTGATCATAACCCTCTTGGGGTTCATGTCCATGATCGGCTGCTGGGAAAAAATCGGCATGAACGGCAAGTTGGTGCGAGTGGGTTTCTGTTTCACCGTGCAGGTGATTCTCTGCCGGGTGTAGATGAAGCATCGGCAGCAGCAGCATCGGAAAAAGAAGTGCAAAAATACCAATGCGTTGGATCGATAGATATTTTTTCAATATAATATCTCTAAATTAATCGGCGCTAGTGAAACACAATCCTACCATAAAAAGCAATTCTGTGTGAAAGATTGTATGAAGTCGAGTTATTGGAGAATCACGCCCACAGCCAAAAAAAACGAATACCATTTGAAAGGTTTGGGAAAAGGGCAGAATTCAAAAATCACAGATACGGGAAGCTATACGTAACATATCCTGCTTTTGGTTCAGTTGTTTACTGCGATTGGGATAAAATGGGTCAACCCCAATCCATCTTGTGCGCTTTCTTGACTTCTCCTCAGAACGACCTCAATGGCCTTATAATAGTCTC
>JAJDBW010000027.1 GCA_029261155.1 Nitrospirota bacterium
CTGTCTCGTCTGCTTTTACCCCGACGCCCGGGAGGTTCAATATAAGAAAGAAAATTTGATGGAGTTGGATCTGGCCTATGCGATTACGATCCACAAATCACAGGGCAGGGAGTTTCAAGCGGTGATTATTCCCATTTTCACACAGCATTTTAAAATGCTCTACAGGAAACTCATCTATACCGGGGTGACGCGAGCGAGGAAGCTTGCAGTCATTGTCGGGACCCGGCGCGCTTTTTCGATGGCGATCAGACAACAAGATACGGAACTGCGGCAGACCGCCTTGGAGGAGTTGTTGAAGATTAGAGTATAAAGAGGATTCCAATTTTATTTTGAAATCGCATAAGCAAGGGATTTACCGCCAGCTTCAATTTCCTCTCTCGCCAAGCTTTGAGAACCCGATAAGGAGGATCGCTAAAAGGCTCACGATCATAGCGTTAAGATTTCTATCGCCCCACCGCCTTGTGGCATATTGCATTATACACCATATTATGCTATTTTTGGTGTATAAAAATTGAGGTTAAAATTCAATGTCTAGAACAAACATCGAATTAGACGATCGTCTCGTTGAGGCGGGTCTTAAAATAACAAAGTGCAAATCTAAGAAAGACCTGGTGAATATGGCGTTGAAAGAACTCATCGCCAAAAAAAGCAGGAAGGAACTCCTTGAGCTGGAAGGAAAGGTCGTCTGGGAAGGGGATCTGTCCCAGTTACGGAAAGCCAGAGCATGATTTTAGTCGACACCTCTGTCTGGATCGATTTCTTCCGTGGAAAAGAGGGAGGACGAATCCTGCATCGTCTTATTGAAGAGGAAGAATCCCTATGCCTTACCGGCATTCATCTTACAGAGGTATTGCAGGGGGTTAAAGAGGATCGAACGCATAAGCAGATTCAAAAGCATCTGTTGACCTTTCCGATTTTTCTCACGAAAGAGATTGAAACGTATCTGCATGCTTCCGACATTTTTCGAACATGCCGAAAACAGGGGAAAACGATTCGAAAGACGGTCGATTGCATCATTGCCGCAATTGCCATCGAAAACAAGCTCACCCTCTTACACAACGATCGTGATTTCGATCATATCGCCGATTGCACCCATCTGAAAATTTATCGGTAAGGATGTCCCTGGAGACACTCAATTTGGTCGATTATTCCCCTGGACAAAAATACCCCCCCTCGAAGTTGATTAAACCGACAGATTCACAGAAGGTTAAAAAACCAGCGTCGCTAGGCTCCGTCAAGCTGTCGGCTTCGAGTGAAACACCCTGTCGAAATCAGTGAAATGCGCAATCCAGTCAATGGGGTCCACTTCTCTTATAGCCATTTGAAAGCTTGTATATGAAGGTTAGTGAATACACCTACCGTGCATTTGGCAATAGTGCTTCCATTGCTTCCCGTAAAAGCGATTCGTATTTTTCGACGTCGTAGCCCCAGGCGCCGTCGATGAATCCGATTGCGCGGGCGCGGTCCGAGGGGAGCTTTGCTTTCATGTCGGTAATGACGTAAGAAATCGTTTGGCCGGGGACCAGACGGACACCTCTACCTGAAAGTTCTTTTGCCACAATCGCACTCAGGCTGGCCTTTTGGTAGGCTTCCGGCGCTTTCGAAAGTGACTTCGCGATGGCCAATTCGAAGAAGGGGACCTGGCCCGACCGAAGTTGGTCCCGATAGTCTTCGAAGCGAATAATGACCTCAGGAACCCTTGCTTTATATTCCTGGGCGTCTTTTGCCTCCGAAAGAATGTCGATGAAGGCCTGTTGGGCCTTCTTGATGAAATAGGCCGTGTCGGAACGCCGAACTTCGATGCCGCGTAGTTTTGTCTTACCGGAACGGAAACACCCAAGGTAGCGATTGGGCACACCGATTTTAGGATTCGATTTAGATGGGGGGAAAAGGAGCCAGGAATAAATCCCTTCGAAAGCGATCGGGATTTCACAGTCCCGTGAGATCCGTTCGCAAAGAATCTCATAATCCGCCTCGCTTGCGCCTGCACGCTTTAACCAGAGCGAGTCGACAATGGCGTGCAACATTTCAAAACCCTCGTTTTCTGCAATCTCCTTTGCCTGAAGAAGCTTCTCTCGCGCGTAGGCGGTAATAGTCTCGTGCGCTTCGATCTTGCCGAAGCGGGCGTTCTTGTAGCCCTGATACCCGAAGGTGGTGACCAGGCCCCATTTCAGGGCCGACTGGCGTTCGTCGTAGATGCGTCGCTTTGCGGGATCGGTCGCCGTTTTTTTTAAGACTTTATAGCGCGCCCGCTTTTCTAAAAAAGGTTCGAGGAAGCGTGGAATCAGCCCCCGGCGTTTTTTGCAGAGATGGTGCCCGATTTCCGGAACACGGTTATCGGGACAACAAGCACAATTGATCGTTTCGGGAGAGATGTTGTATTTAGCCATCAGTGAGGGATACATCGAGGCAAAGTCGAGTTCTCCGATCGATTCGTAAAGGCCCAACTTGGGCGTATAGGTCAAGCCGCCTTTGTCTGTCAGCAGGAGTTGGCCCGCGCTTTTAAATCCTTCCGGTTCCCGTTTTCGCCAAGGGATCAAGATCCCGTCTTGAAAGGCCAAGTCCATCTGCATCGATGTAATGGCTGTGCCCGTTGAAGTTCTTGCCATTTGCTGCACCGGGATCTTGGAGAGCCGGGAGAATTCAAAAAGCCCTTCCAGATCGGTCTGTCCGACGAGAAAAGAATTACAGCGGTCAATATGCCAGCGTCCGAAGAGAAGACGCGCCTCCGAGCGGTGGACGATGGCGCCGTAAGAAAAGTAGGACCGCTCCTTTTTGGCTTGCACCTTCTTGTGCGGCTCCCGATTGAGCGAAAGCGGCAGGCCCATCCGTTCGGCGCTTCGCATCAGTTGCGGCAATATGTATGGATCCCCCCATTCGGAGAGAATAAGATCGGGATCGTATTGCCTTAGGATGTGGTTGAATTGTTCTAGGATGGCCGCGTCGTCTCCCCATTCGAGCGTCCGGCATTGTCCTTCGATCTCAACTTCCAAGGCCCTCGTGCCCGTATGATCCGGCCGGATATGTTCTCCTTCCATTCGAAGATGCAGAATCGAGAGGGGCGGGATTGTATAGTCCGTGTCCCAGATCGAATCTTGTATTTTTATGTCGGCGATGGCGCCATCCGGCCCCGCTTCGATTTCGCAAAAGGCAAGGGGGAAGACGCCCTTTGAAAAACAATAGAGCTGGGGAAGGGAGAGATCACAGTTGTAGAGCGCGAGCGACCCACCTTTATAACCTTTTTTATTTTCGAGGGAGATGACCCATTGCACGACCTTGGCGAAGTGCAGGGGATTAAAGACGGTCACTTGAAGGACAGGAATCGTTTGGCCGGAATAGAATTCGATGCCTTCGGCCTTTTCGATACGGAGCGGGAGTTTTAGTTTGGCAATAAAGGCACAACATTCACGAAGACGCGCGGGCGGTCCGCCGATATAAAACCATGGGGAAAAGGAATCGAAGAGCCCGTGTTTTTTGCCCGATGCGTCGATGAGCCACAGCCGCATACCGCCATAAACGGGATAGAGATCGAAGACCCAGCCCTTGAGGGTGAGGCCAGATCTAATGACGGGTGTCCGAGATTTCATCTGCACTCTTTTGCTGGGCTTGTTTTCTTTCTTTTTCCAAGCAGACGAGCCGTTTTTCCAGGCGGGTGTTGCTCTTGTAGGCCTCGATCAGCATGGCTACCATCATCGCTTCGAAGGGACTGGCCTTTGAAGCATAACTTCCTGCGGCGACGTGATATTTGGCCGCCTGGAAAAGGCTGTCTAAAATCTCTTGGTCCTCGCGCCGTAGGGCGCGGCGAAAACCGGCCCATGAACTGACTTCTTGGGCGATGAGTTGGGTGAATGTGGCGAGAGTTCTGCCCATGATTTCCTTTAGAGACAAAAATTCCCCCCTCCCATGCGAAAGGGGGGATTACAAAAAATGACTAGCGATGCGCATACACGGGCTTGGAGGCTTCGATCGGAAAGACCCAATGGCGCGCCTCGGGTTTTTCTTCCGTGATGCGTATCGATGTTTGAAGTGGATCCCGCGACTGATCCACACGGAAGATACGCTCTGCCGTCGTTTTGAGATGGGAGAGAAAAAAGGTGCGCCGGCCGGCCGCTTTTTTGGGGAAGGGAGAAAGAATGACAAAAATCCGGTCCGGCGCAAGGCGTGAGAGTGCGGCGACGAGGTGGAGCAGAAGATTTTTTGCCTCGATGAAGGGGACCGCCTCGTCGTAAAAGGTTTCTAAGGGTGCGCAGAGCAAAACGAGGCGAGGATGATGCGCCGTAATGCCGCTTTGTAATTGATTGAGGACCAAGGACCCCATCTGGTGGCAGGTAAAGGCGCGCGAAATAAAGAGCGAGGAGAGAAAGGCCTTCGGATCGTGCCCGATCTCTTTTGCCAGTTCGACGAGCGGGTAGGGGTTGAAGCGATTGTCGCCATCCAAAAATAGGACGCGCTCACCCCGGCTAAGCCGCCAGCCCGCGAGCAGAGGCGCAAGGCCGAAGAGGACCGGATCTCCATAGAATAAAAATATGCCTCCTGTGGCATCCGAAATAAGGGAGAGGGGGGGGTCTTGAAACGGGGAATCGAGAAGGGTGTCCATTTATTTACCTTTCTGAAATAGGGTACGCCGGTGAGGGTTTCTGATCGACAGTTTAAGCAGCGGTCCTTTTAAAACCGAGACCGACTTAAAAATTGAGTCGAATGAGGCCGACAACCTTACCGATAATCTGTAAGGTGCCGTTTCTTCCGGTCATCACAATCGGAAAGAAGGCCGGGTTTTCTGGCTGCAGAACGACTTGGCTTCTTTTTTTAATCAGCCGCTTTACCGTGGCCTCGCCTTCGACCATGGCCACAACGATCTCGCCCGATTCGGCATCGGGCTGGGGTTTCACCAAGACGAGATCGCCGTCCAAGATGCCGACATCGATCATGCTTTCGCCTTTGACCTTGAGCAAGAAGGCGTCGTCGCATCGGGCAATGGATGGATCGATCATCAGATTTCCCAAGCGGTTTTCTTCCGCCAACATCGGCTGCCCTGCAGCGACCTTTCCGAGTATCGGCACGGCCCGGGTATGTTTCAGCCCCACCACCTCCAAGGCCCGCGCTCCACTCCCTTTCCGGATATAGCCCTTCTTTTCAAGCGCCAAGAGATGCTTCTCCGCGCCCCGTGTCCCCACCATCCGAAAATGCGCGGCGATCTCACGCAGCGAGGGGGGATAGCCTTGCTTCTCAATCGTTTGGCGAACCAGCTCTAGTACCGCCTTTTGTCTTGCTGTTAAAGGGTAAGTAGTCATATGCCTACCTATACTATAAAATCGGAATCGCTTTGTCAAGGGGCGTAGCCCGATCTCATTTCTACCCCTCTCCTCCCCCACAATTTAGCTGGACAGTCAGCTAACGGAACCCATTACTTCCGCCCAACCCCCCCAAACCTCATCCCTTCCCCCCGGCCGAGCCCTCCGACCCTGGCCCGTCCCTCCATACCACCTCCCACACCCCCACTCGGCCTCCTTCTCAAGATTTTTCGAGAATTTTCGAGAATTTTGCGCGGCGGTGACAAGGCAAAAACAAGGCTGGCGAGAGAGAGGAGGGGTGGGGTTTTTTGGGGCGGTAGGGGTGTGGGGTTAGCTGACTGTCCAGCTAAATTATGGGTGTATAGGGGATGGTGGGGATTCTTTTTTTTGTTGTTTTGCTATGTAGAAACTATGTAGAATAGTTTATGCGTGTGTTTGAAGAAATATGGCATCGCGGGGCAGCGGCGCTTCGCTTGAGCACAAAGGTTTACCGCGGGGAGTGGGGGGCCTGGTTGGAGATGGCCAAGGCATTGCCCGGGCGGGAGAAAGGGATCCCATCAAAGGGAGGCAGTAAGTACGATTGGGATAATAAATTCGCGATGCGACTATCACGAGACGATCTTGCAAAACTCGCCTGGGCCTTCGAGCAAAGGCAAGTGGGGGATCTGATTTCCTTGGTGCATCACTACCAAGGGGTCAAGAAATTCTTGAAAATCGTACTTGCGTCGAACGGCACTTATTTTATTAATGGGAGTAAAAATGCAGCCACCATTTCCGTGCCCCTCGAAAAAGAAGGGGTTTGGAAAATGAGGAGATGTCTTAATTTGGCGTATGAGGAGGCTCTATGGAACGAAAGCGCATTCGAAAAGCAACAGAGATGCGCCATGTAAAGATTGTAAGCGATCCACCTGATTCATCCGAATACATATCGCTTAGGCAATTCATGGCGGGCATCCCTGCTTCGAGAAAAGATAAGGTCGGGTATAAAAATGCCATTCACTACCTACTTGAACGGGAACTGATGACGGGGATCGCTATTCCCCGGCGGCAACGCGCGCGTCGGTATTATCGCCGAGACGAAATATCCGTGGTCCGGGCGGCCCTCGCCATCCATCGAAACGGGATCATGTTGGACAAGGCCTACGAAATGGCCAAAAGAAGACGGCAAGAAGAAAAAGAAGTGCCTCAGGCCAAATTATTTTGAAAAAAAAGCAGAAACCCCAATACGCGGAAAAAGATGATTCGCACCTGGTCCGGATGCAAATCCTGATTCCACGCGAAGATTATATGAAAATCAAAAATTGGGTCAAAGTCACGGGTGGATGGATGAGAATGATCGATCTTATTCGGCCGGCTATTTCAGAGAAGCTTTTAAAAGAAGAGAAACGCCTTCAGGTTAAGCTTTAGTCCTTGAGGCGGATGATGTTTGACAAGTCCCCATCGAATAGAAAAATCGGTAAGGATATTTACTATGTAATGGCGTATCAAAGTGAAGTATATTTATGGGCACAGAAATAAAACAGATTTTGCCGAATTACAACGGATAGTTTTTAACAGCTGCTTGAAGCTGAGAAAACCGACCTAAATATTTCGCTCCCAAAAAAACCTCCCCGCACCAAAGCTAATGCTAACTTCTTTCTTATTGACAGCACAACTTTAAAGTTGTATGATATGTAATATCCAAGTGCACATAGTGGCCCCTCATTCTTAACTATAAGGAGAACAACATGAAGGGCCGCGAACTCGTTAAATTAATGAAAGAACATGGCTGGGTCCTTGACCGGGTTTCAGGATCGCATCACATTATGGTCAAGGAGGGGAGGCGTCCCGTTCCGGTTCCTGTCCATGGGAATAAAGACCTGAATAAAAGTTTGCTACATGGGATCTTAAAAGAGGCAGGGATAAAATGAAAATTGTCTATCCGTTTCGGGTCTGGAAAGAAGATGAGGATTACTTGGTTCAAGGGTTGGAGCCCTTGGAGAACGTTTTGACCTTTGGGATCAGCATCGAAGAGGCTTTAATGAATGGACGCGAGGCCCTGACCGGGGTTTTAGGGGCCATGCTGGATAATGGCCAGAAAATTCCAGACCCCCAAAAAGTGAGTAAGGCAAAAGATGTCTACTGGATTGAACCGGATCCTTCTGTGGCGATCCCCATCCTTGTGCGCAAGGCACGTGAAGAAGCGGGTTTGACCCTCGTCGAACTCGCCGCAAAATTAGGCGTGACCTATCAGGCCGTACAGAAGTGGGAGCGGTCAGGTACTAATCCTAAAGTGGCAACCCTCAATCGGGTTTTGGGAGCTTTGGGTCGGCGGCTAGAATTGGAAGTCGCCTAAAAATTTCGTTCTCAAAAAAACCACCCAGCCCCAAACCTCATGCTAACTTTTACATAAAAGTTAGCATGAGCCTCCTAAGACACTTCTCTTTTAAAATCAATCGATTATAAGCATTTTTTGCCCCTTTCATAAAATCCTTGATTTTAACATTGCTAAGTATTATAAGTATGACTCTAAAACTTAGCATTACATTCGAGGTACGATGAACCTGAAAAATCCGAACCATCCGGTCGTCCCGTTCCTCTTCAAAAATAACACAGAACGACTCGAAATAAGTTTAAATGAATGTGCCATAACTCAATCTAACTTTCAAGTATTGACACCATGTTTTTGAGACGAGTATTGAAACAAAAAATACGGCTAATTCACAGGGAAATCCGCAGGTAAAACAGTGTCTCAGAAACGAACGTTTTTGAGACAACGACACATTGAGCTTGGGCAATAGGAAAAAGAGAGGCGGACTAAAAGTTGGCGGTTATCGGAGCTACCCGGTCACTACCCCTATAAAAGGCTCTTTGCGGCTAGTCGCCTATAGTGCTCGCCGAGAGCTGTGAGGCGGACAGTCTTACTCTCCATGGCAGCGTGCCACATATGCGGCGCGCCCTCTGGCACGACAAGCCCTACACGGTTGTACTTCTGTAGGATCTTGAAGATCGCGTTGTGCTCAGGGTCAGGGGCCGGAATGCCTTGCGGGTTGGTAGCCCACGAGTCATGCCGCTCAGGCTCATAGGTCGGGTCGAGTTGGAATTGAAAGCCGGTAGTAGGGAAAAACTCTGAAATCCGACGAAGCTGGGCAAGTTCCAAGGATGGTTGCACCTTTCGCAAGGAGACGAAGCGGTTAACGTTAGTTTTGAAAACGGGCCTCTGCGCCCACGGTCCGAGCGACTGATCTACGTGCGCGTATATGCCACCCGGTGTCACGTCACCGACGAGATTTGCGGCGGCACCGCCGAGAGCATCGACAAACAAGCTGGTGAATACACCGGCTCCATCTTCTTCGGTTGCATATTGTTCTGCGGTCGAGGCTGTGAGGATGGTCACTCCATCGCTGATCTCGGCCACTTTCTGCTGCAATGCGCTTCCTCCCGCGACGCCACTGTGACAGCTGTCGAGAATAATTACGCGGTTTTGAATCTTCGACTGATTGGCCATGGTCATGATCTCAGCCAATGGTACGCCGTCGTTTCCAGCCTTGACGTCGGAAGAGCAGAGGTAGCCACCCGTTGCTTCAATGTGGCCGTGGCCAGCAAAGTAAAAGAGCGCAACCTCACCATCACCAGCGAAGAGGCTTTTGATTGCCTGCCAAAGTTCGTCTCGTTCAACTAGCGCGCTTAATCCAGCGGCAGTTAGATGTTTCACACCGAAATTAACCGAACCATCAGCGTGTCGATCAAACATGGATTTAACCGCGAACGAATCATTCACGCAGCCGTGGAGCGCCGAAACGTTGGTGTAGTGGTCGATACCGACGATAAGTGCTTTGCGCATCAGAGGCTATCGATCCAGTTAGCTATGTTGTCCCAGGTCCATACCATCGTATTCACACCGGCAAAGTCGGTGCGATCTTCCTTGTAGGCCCAGATGCCCCGAATTTTCTTTTTTTCATCCTTGGCACACTGAACCTCCCACTTCTGTCCACTGGAGCTCAGGGAGTTCTTGCTGACAAGTACGAGGACGCCATCAGACCGAAGAATACGAGTCCGCACCTTCTTTTTCCATTCTTCGTCGTAGGCTTCTTTAACCGACATGTCTACGTACTCGAATGGTGATTTGGTATTCAAAGACTGACCTTTGATCATGTCTCGGATGCGTACGTCCTCGATTGCGAAGGCAATAAAGATGATTTTCTTTTCGGCCATAGTGAGACTCCCTTTAGTTTGGTTCTTCGATGTAACGGCATAACGATGCGGCTAAGGCGCGCGCCGGCACGATGCCAGCAAAGCACTCGGCCGCTCTCGGCGCGTCGCCTTCAGCCGCCTGTCATCACTCACGCCGGACACCTCGCTCGACACACGCGGGACCGCGTTACGCGCCTGCCTTAAGATTGACATTGGTGGCGCCACAGTTACAGCGCATTTCCTCCCCCGTCCCCTTGCGGGGCAGAACGTAAAGATAAGACTTGCAGTTTGCATTCTCGCAACGCAGGTTCCCGAGCAGTTCCTTGAATGCGTCCACGACTTCCTTGAACTCATGGCCTTGCAGGTTAGCCCACTCGTTGAAATGAACGGACGGGTTGATAGCCCACTGCTTTGCATTCGTTCTAGCAATAAGTTCTTTCGCCTTTGCACGCTTGACGACGAGAGCCTTCTTCTCATAGTCCCGTTTCCAGTGGGCGGCGGATTTTTCGCCGTCCTCAAGCCTTTTCCGCCATTCCTTCAGGACATGGGGCAGAAGGTCACCGAGGTCGTAGTGACTGTCGCCTCTGAACTCGATCCGCGCCCGGAGATTATCGGCGAGGATAGTCGCCGTATATTCTAGATAGCGCCGCAACAGCCAGGCGGCCTTGGCAACGTCGTCCTTGTCGAGCTCGCATTGTAGTTCGGTCCAGATATCGTGATCGTCCCAGACTCGCGGACCCGCATCGATTGTCCATCCGCCGAATGACTGACTGCGGGCAATCAGGCCTTCGGTTTTCATGTACTGGAGCCACACCCGGTCATGTGTCGTGAGTATGAACTGCGTGTTCGGAAACTCCGATTTAAGAAGGCGGCAGACCTCGCGACGGTGGCCTGTATCGACCGACATGAGCACATCGTCGAGAACGGCGAAGGTGAACTTGTCGCCGAGCGTATGCTTCATCAGGGCCAGATAGAGGCAGAGGCCCATGCCGTCCTGATGCCCCTCGCTGTGATAAGCGCCGGGCGGAAAGAGGCCACGCCCGTAGAAATCAACGCCAAAGCTCAGCTTTGCGGGCGCCGACTTGAGCTTGCCGACAAACTTCTCTTCGTCCTCGCGATTGATCACGCGGTAGTAATTTGTGAATTCCTCGGCAACTTTGTCGTAGATGCTTTCCAGAACATTGGTGCAGCTGGTGTTGTAGTGGTCGAGCACCTTCTGCGCGACGGCGCTGCGCGCTTTCTGCTCCTCCACGGTTTTCGTTGCGCCCAGGAGCTTTTCATAGCGCTCCTGCGCAACGATCAGAATGTCCCGTGCTACATCCTCTGTCGACGTGTCCGGGAGGGCATTCACGGCCGCGTGGCATTCGTCGATGCGGGTTTGCTGGCCGGTTTTGGGCGACCACCAAGACACTGAAACAGCTTGCAGGGCAGGCTCTATTTCGCTGTGATCCTTTAAAAAGTTGGTGAGCGCGGCCTCGGCGCTTTTTAGTTCCGTGACGTAGCCAGAAAGCTCCGCCTGCTCGACGGGTGGCTTGAGGCTCTGGCTGTACTGTATGGCCCGCTCGACCGCTTGAATGCGCTCGGACAGCGATTGAAGGATGGCATTTATGTCATCCCGAAGCTGCACCAGAAGCTGCTCGATCTCCTCCGCGCTCAGCAGCTTTTTGCGCAAGTGTTCGCGCAGCTCCTCGGCATTCCATTCTGTATCGCAGAGGGGACAGGCATCTTCGGTTATGAGATCAAGGCCTGTCTTGATGAATCCGTGCCGCCGCGCTAGCGTCAGGGCTTTCTCATCGTCCTTGAGTTTTTTCAGGACGGTCTTGGCTGATTGTCGGCGCTCATCAAGGTCGGAGGGTTCTCCGTCCTTGATGGCTGATTGAAGAGCCGAAAGGTCAGCTAATGCCGCGGCCTTGCGCAGTGCCGGTTTCTTTTGCCCGTCCTGTGGCGCGGCAACACCAGCTTTGAACGAGGAATCTTTGGTCAGCTCCGTAAGATCTTCCAGTCCTAGAAGCTTGCGCTTCTCATTGACCTTTTCCAGAACGACAACGCGCTCGAACCTGTCGATCTTGAGAGCGTTTTTCAGGTCGGTTTCGGCCCGTGAGCGAGCGCGGTCCGCCTCGTCCACTTCGTCCTTTCGTTTGTTGCAGAAGGTCGTGAGATTTTTGCGCAGCTTCTCGATGTGTTCGAGGCGCAGAAGGGTCTGAACATCCTCGGACCGCTTGCCGGGTGGCGTGATGATGTACTTGATGATCTCGCGGCGGGAGAGTGCGAACTCCGGGTGTGTTTGCAGCTCTTCAATGATGCCCTTCAAGTCCGCATCATTGGGGGTGATTTCCGCCTTCCGCGGGTTCTTCACCGAACGGTGAATCTTTACCGACTTGCCCAGCGACGGGATGTCCGCCGTGATCGTGACGCTCGCTTTTTCGGGATGGTCGTGCTGGTCAACGTGCGGCGCGTGGGCTTTGACGCTGAGACCTGCGCTGCCTTGCCCTGACAGTCGCGTCACGTCTCCTGTGATGCAGAACTCCACAGCATCGACAACGCCGCTCTTGCCGGTGCCATTGGGGCCGCAGATACCGAAATTCTTCGCGTCGAGGTCGAGGTCAAGATCGCGGATGCCACGGAACTCCTCGATATGAATGGTCTTGACCCGGATCATGCCTCACCGTCCGGGCGAAGGATCGAACAAGGCCCTGTTGATTTCGTCGGGCTTCGGAACAGCAGGTTTTCGCAAAAGCTTTTCAAGACGATCGAGGGCGCCGCCCTCGATCCCTTCATCGGTACGCATGCGAGCAGTGAACTGGTCGATCACCTGCAACACTGTTGGCGAGAGACCGACTTTACCATTTTCATCTGCCATGCGGTTCCCTTCGCTCTATACCGATGAGTGATAACAGATATTAGCCTACATTCAACCTAGCACTATAAAATATTGCCCTGGTGTCTGGAAATGTTCTTTTTCGACAATCCGTTATAGTATCAATGGCTAATATTGTCAAAGTAAATTTCTTCCTCCCCTACCTCATCCTAACCAAATTAACCCCCCTCAAAAAAAACCGGGGGGGGGTCAATCCAATCACAATCGCCTGAAAATCCCAAATGGCCCGGTCATGGCAGTGAACGTGAACGAGCTGTGCGAGGGTGCGCCATCTGCGGGACCGGCTTCCACCTATTCAGGCCACCCCTTATTTTCTATCCTCTAAATCCTCTATCAGCCAGGCATTCCTTTCGACATACAAAATAAGGGGTCTGCTCACGAAACGGAAAAAATCGTACGTTAAGGAATAAGAGACCCTACCAGTCCGTCATTTACAAACATCCCCCACATCTTCAAATAGTCAAGTTGAGCTATACCCTAACATGATGTCAGCTTTCCTTGCCAGTAGCTTTTCCACCCCCCGGAACGGCAACTGCCACCGGCCTAACGTGCTTTATTTTCGGTTTTCTGAGACGACACCAAGTAGGGAGGGGAGACGTCAAAAGGGAACCCTTTTGACAGGAGGGCGGTTAGTTATTGTGGATCGGGGATCGGCCAGTCTTATCATGGTCTTCTGCCACTGGCTTAAGCGTTAAAAGGTATCAAAAGGTGCCCTTTCAACCATTTGATAAGATAGTCATTGAACCGTTTATTTTTAAAAGGCGCAAGCAGTAAAAGTGTATTTTTAGCGCTTACATTTTGTATATTTCTCGACCATTCTCCGCCAAAGAGCCGAAGTAATAGTATGCTTGTTGCTTTTAACTCATCAAAGTTCGGCGGGGTTCCGCTCCAGATATTATCCAGAAACGCACGCATTACCCGTATGTGAGAATCCATCTCTGCATCAGCACCAAACAACGCCTTTGCAACTATTTCAATATTTTGTTCGGTATGTTCCAAGGCGTAAGATAATATCTCCGTATCAATTGAAGTGAAGCTGTGCCCAGCTTTTACTAAGCTGCTAATTGTTTCAGCATATTTTTCTTTTGATATTAGGCCATTTTCAAGGGCTAATATTAGAACAGGCTGCAACCAAGAAGTCTTAAGGCAGAATTCTATTTTCCCAAACTGACGATAAGATTGGTCCTCACAAAGTAATAATTTATTAGACCCTTGTGCGGAAAGTATGGAATCGAGAAAATCATATGAAAGAGCGTCCCTAATGCGTCCAGCCTCATCTGGGACAACATCTTTACTCTCAGCCGGCAAAACTTCTACCGTCTGGGTAATCCAATATAGTTCACTGTCGACATTGGCTAAGATTTGGTCTAATTGCCCTTTCGTTATTTCATCTCGGTAATAATTCCCATCTCTCCAGGACATCATCATGAAAGGTTTACCGCCATGTGATAGAATTTGTTCACGACGGTATCTAAAAATATCAATTGTGCTTTCAGTCACCGCTATTGACCCACAAATATCAGCAACCACATTTTCAATATTTAGTAACCTAATAATATGCAATGTTAAGGCGTCAACAACACAACCAGCTTTATTGTTTTCCGCTATATTTTTTACAGCTGCAACACGTTCAGGGATATTACCTTGGCATACCTGAAATTTACGACCTTTTTGGGCTAGGCCATACCATGTCTCTATTACATCTGTCCCTAATTGTTTTGCAAAAATTTCAAGGGGGAGCGGAAAATCCATGTATTTGTCTAGGATTAACTCAATAGCGTCATGTTTCTCCTTGATTTTTTGTAAAATTGGTTCAATTGATTTTTCTCCTTCTTCCTTAATTGTAAAGCGTTGTAAACCACCATTTCCTGGGAAATGACGCTCAAAAGTTTCCATTTTTGAGTGGAGTAAATGGAGGTATTTATGTTTTACCGATACAATTTCCCATTCTTCACCATTGCTTACCTGAAACAAATCCCCCTGCTTCAGACCAGTCGCAGCAACAGCAAACAAATGCGTAGGTTCCACGGCTTCATCTATGACTTGTAGTGCTTCATCTTCCTCGACAATAAACGTTTCTATCTCGCCAGAAGCATTCTTTATGGAAAAGGCCGTATCTGTTTCAATAGTTTTTCGTTGAAGATTTGTTTTATCTGATGATCCAGGTTTCAACAATAGCCCGATATAAGCCAACTGTACTTGAGGGTTTTTACGATTCATTAGGTGTGTTTTATAGGCTAGCTTTAATGCACGTTCGTAAAAGCCGAACCTATCCAATAAATGAGCTAACCGCATAAACTCTTCTGGTTTACCACTAAGGCTTTCAACGTCGGTAGCAAGAAAACGTTTCAAATCCTTGTCATTACGATGCCTGAGCCAAATATCCACCCGATTAAGGTGAGTACGTAAGTCATTTGGCTTTTGTTTCAGAAGTATACTTATTGCCCTTTCTGCTGAGGCATGCTGTCCCCTACGGAAATGAAGGCTTATAGTTGCTCGTAGGAAAATGGGTTGTTCCGCGACTTTTTTGGGTATTGTTGAAAGAAGCTCATAGGCTTGTGAGCGTCGATCGCAATTTATGAGGGAAAAGAAAAGTGTTCGTAGTGCCGGGCTATCGTGCGTAGGATCGACATAGCCATTTAGTATATCCGCTGCATCGGAATAACGCTCTAATGTCTCGAACCTCTCTGCCAGAAGAAATCGTTCATAGAATCGGGTGTCAGCTACTAGCAATTTTTTTGCGTCACTAAGAGCTTGCTTTAAACCCACATCGTCCCCCGATGCTTCCAACACGTGAGAGCGAATTAGCATGACCTGAAGACTGTTTGGAAACTGTTGCAACAATGTGGTTGATAGTTCAGTTGCGTGTTTAAGTTTTTCCTCTTGCGGAAGAGCATGAGGCGATAAATAACAATCAACACGCAATTTCCCAGCGATAATTCGATGCTGAGAATCAACTCCCTGTAGTTGTTCAAAGTTCTCCAGCATATTTAATGCAGCTTCAGGGTCTTCTTTGGAGAGTATTTCGCTACGAACCAAGATACTTTCAGGATCCGAACTTAATTGGCTCAGAAGTTCCCGGGCTTCTACAGGTTGACCATCATTTAGATAGAAGGTCGCTCGAAGGTGAATAAGGTTAGGAACATCTGGCATTGATTTGATCGCTTCCGCAGCCACATTTTTTGCCGAAGTTTTGTTTCCTAGAACTCTATAGATCTGCACAAGATTATACGGAAGACTAGAACTTGCAGCTGGGTTTTCACTACTACACTGGTCATCCCATTCTTTTTGCAATACTTCCGCTGCTTTTTCTAGTTCAACTTTATTAATTGCAATTTCTGGCCTCTCCCCCACAAGAAATCCTTTGGCGCTTACAGCATTTTCAAGGTCAGCCTCAGCCGCATACCTGCTAATATGTACATTACCTATGTGCCGATCGCGTGCTTCTTTAGCAACTTCTATCCAACGGGCATCATTTTTCATTCTATAAAAATTGATGCAGGCTATATCCACTGGAGCGGACATACTGATTTTATCGGGGACAAGATCCCTAGGGTCAGCAATGCTCGTATCGTTAATATGTGCTTGGATCAAGCAAGACGCGGCGTTTGTATTTCCTTGATCTTTTTTCAGTGCAGTCGTTGCGGCTTCAATTGCTTTTAAGGGTTCTTTTTTTAGTAGATATGCCAGTGCAACGTTTGCTAGGGCAATTTTATCATCAGGTTGATAAGTAATTGCCTCAAGAAAATGTTCTATGGCTTCCTGCTCTTTTTCTTTGCTAGTATTAAGTTTGCTAGCACCAATATTGGTGATAATCCTGAATTTTATGCGATCTGAGGCCGAATCCCAAATACGGTCTCTAAGACCTTCTAAAAGTCTTAATGCAGTAATCGGTTTTCCATCATTTATGAGATCGCGGTATCCATCAATTTCAGCGTGTAGACTCTTATCAAGTGCCTCCATCGCAGCTGATGTGCCATCATCGATCACATTTTTTTGTAATCCTTGTACTGTTTGTAGTATTTGATTTATTGCAGTAGTTTGTTCATCTGATTTAGTTACTAGATGTGCTGTATTACTTAGAATCTGATCGGAAAATGGAGTAGCATCAGGATGAAAAGCGTTTAAGGCTTTTGGGTATGCAGAAATTCTGGCTTCGAGTGTTCCCCATCCCCATACAGAGACATTTAGCGGCTTGCCTTCTTTTTCTCTTTCCTCCGTAACCGCTCGAGCGACAGCTTGAATCGCTTGATCGTCTGGAGCCGTTGTGACTAAAATAAAGTCTGATAATTCGGAATTAAACTTACGACTTTTGTTCACTTCTTTTCGAAGCTCTTTCTCTGTTACCTCTCCACCATAATTTGCGTCTTTACCTTTACATTGGATGCCAAAGTATTTTGTGCCTTTTCCATTTTTCCTGCCAAATATATCTACCCCATGCTGAACTTGACCAGCACGACCATTATTTTGTACATGAAGATCATCTAAAATGCATTCAAAGAGAATGCGGCAACTTCTCTCAAAATCTTGCCAATCTTTAGGTGGCCTTATGGATGCGGATGAATGATCAGTCATAAATTTCCTAAATATAAAATAGAAAAATAGAAATTATTGGGCACTTGATAATCATAAGTATTCCCATTCCGAAAAGAGTTCAAACTGTTCCCTCTAAATACCGAAATACCATCCGTTCTGTAACGCCTAGAGCACTGGCGATTTCTTTTTCCTTCAATCTCTGATCTTTTAATTTTCTGGTACGTTCTGGCTTTACCTTGGTTGTACTTTTTCCCCGGCTTTTATAAGTGTCGGCCTTGCACGATTCAAAGTTCATAGACAGAGATCGATCCTTTTCCTTTAATCTTTTTTGAATCATTCAGGATTTGGCGGTGATGTGTAAAAAGGATGACCTGAGTTTTACTTGCTAAATCCGCCAAAGTCTTGAGCGTCGCCCTTGATCGATCATCGTCGAAGTTGATTAAGACATCATCCACGATTAGGGGCATGGGTTCACTCGATTTCAAGCGCCACTCCAATGTGGCCAAACGTAAGGACAGATATAATTGGTCTCGGCTGCCCGTGCTCATTCCTTCAACTGTCACGCGGGAATTATCCGGCCGCATTCCAACAAGGATGGGATCTCCTTTATCGTTTATATCAGCTCGAATTCCTGAAAAAGAGCCCAGCGTCAATTCTGAAAAATAGTTTGAAGCAATGGATAAAACTGGGTCTTGGTGTTCGGAACGGTATTGATCAATTTCATGATTGAGAATTTTAGAGGCCAACTTGGTTCGGACAAATTGATCTGTAAGGCGCAAAATCTTGGCAGACAACCGTTCGGTCGCTTCAGCGGCCTCAGCCGCCTTTGCACTGCCACCCATCTGATTTAATGTCTTGCTTTCATTTCCAATCTCTTCTGACAGACGATCGATCTCCTGATTCAGCCCTTCAATTTCTTGCTCAATGAAGCTGATCTTTCCCGGCAATTCGTCTGGGTCCACTCCTTCGGATTGTCTGACGAGGTCCTCTAGGGGGATGCCTTCGGATAGTTGCACTAAGGTTGTTTCAATATCTGTCAATTTTCCCTTCCACTTTTGAACCTCTGTCGATTTTCGGATCGCTTCGTTCAATTCACTATCAGTCTTGCAGCCGGCAATATTTAAGAATTTTTGTATCTGCTCTTCAAGGCTATTTAGCTCAGCCTTGGCCTCACTAATCTCGTCTTCAGTTTTCTTTATCTCCGCACTGGTTTTTTCCAGTAAGGCCTTGTCCTGACTCGCTTTTTTTTGCGTGGCATTAAGGGTGGCAACTGCCTGTTCCAAGGGCTGCTTCGGCAGATCCGGAGCGACTTGCACAAAGATGGCGCTCACCTCCTTTTCGTACTCTGTTGCATCCCGGTTGATTCCGTCAATGCGCTTACGAAAATCGTCAGCCTCTTTGAGCTTACTGAAACATGCTTGCAGGTTATCTAAAATATCAGAGGCTTCAGATGGCGGGATTTTATTGCTAATCCCGAGCCCTTCTAAGGCTTCTTTCCACTGATTATCCCAGGTTTGTAATTCCGCTTCAGCGGACGCCCGATCCCCTTGAGCTTTATCCAGTCCTTTTCGAACCTCATCCCGCTTTTCTTCCAATTTTTCCCGCTTTGTACGGTTGTTGACTATGCTTTCCGAAACCGATTCACTGAATAGCAATAGTGGAGTCAGCGTCTCACTAGGAGAAATTTCCTCCTTTCTCATATTTTTTAGCGCATCGTTTAACTGTTGTCTGAATTGTCGGCGGTCTCCCCTTTTTTCTTCAACTTCTTGTTCCTTTTTTAAGATTTCACTGACCTTATATCGGAGGGTATTAAATTCATTTACCCAGGCAAGCATCTCCTTTGGAGAGAGTGGGGTAATATCGCTCTTTTTCCATACTTGTATCCATTTAGCCTGAAGTGCTTTTAAGTCTTTTTCGTGGTTCAGGCCTTTTTG
>JAJDBW010000028.1 GCA_029261155.1 Nitrospirota bacterium
GCAGGGTGGACAAGATTTTATTAACGGTTTCGTTTTCTACGACATAAGCGCTCATGGTCAGTCCTCCTCGTTGACGTGGCTTCCCTTAAAAACAAATTTCTTTTTCCCTGCTTTCACAAAGGTTCAAGCAGGAAAAAGAAAAACAGGAGTTCAAGCCGGCCAAACGGCTCAGATAGACAGGCAGTGCGGGGGGCGTGACTGGACACAGGGAGGGCGCGGCGGCCGCTAAGGCTGCTTCCTTCAAGTGCGGCCTACCTCTAAAAGGGTTTGATGGATGGCGGTGCGGTCTTTGGTATGCTGCCGGGATCTTGCCGACAGGATATCTCGCAGGGGGAGCCACTGGGGGCAGATGGTAGGGACGTTATAGAAGTGATGATGTTCCGGATGGGCGGGGGATGATCTTTTGACTTTTTTGGGAGCTTTGACTAAAGTCGGTTTGTCGATAAAGGGTCTAATCCCATGTGTGGACGATATTCTTTTTTTCTAAATCCCGAATCCGCTTTTAAATTCTTCAAAGTCAATGAAGAGGCCGATTTTGCGCCCCGCTACAACATCGCCCCCTCCCAACAAGCTCCTATTATCCTCAATTTCGATGGCACCCGCGTACTCGATCTTTATCGTTGGGGTCTGATTCCGTCTTGGGCGAAGGATATGAAGATGGGTTATAAGATGATCAATGCACGGTCTGAGACGGTCGAGGAGAAGCCTTCCTATCGGCGCTTGGTGAACAAGCGGCGGTGTATTGTGCCCTCGTCTAATTTCTTCGAATGGCGGAAATCTGAAGACCAAAAGAGAAAGACGCCGATGCGGATCTTTCTGAAGTCCGAGGCGCCGATGGCCTTTGCGGGCCTTTGGGACGAGTGGCGGGACGCGGAGGGGCAGCCCTTGCGTTCCTATACGATCCTGACGACGACGGCCAATCCGCTCTTAAAGGAAGTGCACGATCGGATGCCGGTGATCCTCCGACCGGAGTTGATCGATGCCTGGTTGGATCCGGGGGTGAAGCTTGAAGAGATGAAAGGGGCATTTGAGTCTTATCCGGAAAAAGAGATGGCCTTTTATCCGGTGTCGAAGGTGGTGAACAGTCCCAAGAATGACAACGCGGAATGTTTGGCGCGGGTCGGGGAGTGATGGTTGTCAGGGTTTTCATTTCAGTTTTAATTGTTATCTTTTCTGTGGCACCTGCTTTTTCGGAGACTGAAAATTATTGTCATGATGAGGAAGCGGCTTTAGAGTGGGAGGCCCTTGTTAAAAAGAATCCGAATGATCTCGGACTTCAGCGCCTTCATGCCTTGCGCCTAGGGATCTGTGAGAAGATTGAGGCGGGGAGTTTGACCTTCGATCAAGGAATGCGGATATTTGAGGAAGAGCGGGAAAAGGTGGTTCAGAAGCGGTTTGAGGAAGATAGGGGAAAGAAGAAAGAAAGGACTTTTTGAAGGGGTGGCCTGAAAAGAAGGAAGCCGGTCCCGCAGAGGCCGCGCCCTCGCGCGGCTCCGTCACGTCCACTGCAAGCCCGGACGGTTTGGGTTTTTTCAGGCGATCAGGGATGCTTTGACCCCCCGATTTTTTTTGAGAGGGGTCAATTTGTTTTGGTAGGGTAGGGGAGTGAGGTAGAATTTTAAATCTCGTATTCAAGGATCTCTGCCCAAAGAAGTGGGTAGGACCAGGGTAAGATACTCAACGCCTTCCGACATCAAATATAGCACCCGCCACCAAAGGATGAATACTACAGTCAGGGTAAAATATTCCTTGTTTTTAACAATAGTTAAAATTATAAGCCGTGATTATTTACATTACAAAAAACAGACCTAGTCCTGCCGTTGGAATGGCGAAAACTAAAAAAAGCAAACGATAGCAAAGGCTAAAGATTTGACCGATACAGTGTCACCCGTAAAACGAAGCCAAATCATGGGCCGTGTTAAACAAAAGGACACGGCACCAGAAATGTTAGTGCGAAAGCTAATACATAGCCTTGGCTATCGATATCGATTGCATCGGAAAGACCTGCCCGGCAAGCCAGACCTAACCTTTCTATCACGTAAGAAAATCATCTTCGTACACGGGTCCTTCTGGCATCAACATTCCGGCTGCAAAGCGTCTAATCCTCCGAAATCAAATCAGGAATATTGGGGTCCAAAACTACGACGAAACGCTGAGCGAGACAATACGCAGGTTCGACAACTTAAAAGTATGGGCTGGCAAGTTTGTATAGTTTGGGGTTGTGAAATCAAAGACCGCAATATACTTGCTGACCGACTAATAAAGTTTTTAAACTCGTAAGTACTTATTTAGATGAAATATCACGTCTCTTTGTGTATCATACGGATACACATTTGTTATTCCAGTGGATACACAATGACAAAGACCGCTGCATTGAGAATAAGAATTGCCCCTGAACTACATCAGGATTTTCTCGAGATTTGTAAACACCAAGACTTATCCGCTTCACATGTGTTAAGGCAATTCATGAGGTCATATGTCGAGGAACACAGGAATGAGCAGCAAGGCGAGCTTTTTTCTATCAATAAGAAAAGACAACAACATGACAACTAAAAATAAAAAAATGACTGTAGTCAGCATGTTTTCAGGATGCGGAGGAATGGACTTGGGCTTTATCCACGCTGGCTATAATGTGCTTTGGGCAAATGACTTTGATCAAGATGCTTGTGAAACGTACAGGCATAACATAGGCGACATTATTCACGGTGACGTTGCTAAGGTAGACGCACCAGACGTTAAAGACCTTGATGTATTAACAGCGGGCTTCCCATGCCAGCCTTTCTCAAATGCTGGGTTACGTCAAGGGACCAATGATCCGCGGGGTCAGCTTTACCAGCAAACATTCAAGTTTATTGAAAGGTTAAACCCGAAAGCCGTTGTATTTGAGAATGTACGCGGAATATTAAGCACCGAAACCCAAAACGGTAAATTAATCGACGAAATCGTTGACACCTTATCAGGCAAGTATGGTTATCACGTTTCTTACCGCTTAATGAACTTTAGCCACTTTGGTGTTCCGCAAAATCGCCTCCGCGTGATTTTAATAGCCGTCAAAAACAAAATTTATATTGATCACGTATTCCCAGAAGTCACCGAAGACCAAGACCTTTCATTAAAAGCAACCCTTAAAGGCGTCACAAACAAGTTGCCGAACCAAACCGAATTAATGCGATTAAACCCGCAAGCATTGCATTATGGTTCAATGATTCCAGAAGGCGGTTCATGGAAAGACTTGCCTTACGACGTATTGCCGGAACGCTGGAAGAAAATTCGCGATAACATGCCGAAATATCATTATCCTAACTTCTTCCGACGATACGCTCGTGATGAAATTCAAGGCACTATCACTGCCGCGTTTAAGCCTGAAAATGCCGCCGTCTGGCATCCTACAAAAAACCGTATATTTTCTGTTCGTGAGATTGCACGTGTCCAGACATTTCCCGATGATTTTGTATTCCAAGGCCGAACAGTTAAGTCGAAATATCAGCAAATCGGGAACGCAGTACCGCCACACATGGCAAAACAAGTTGCTGAACAGTTGAAGCACTATATCCATAAAACCGAAGTAAGCACCTTAAAACGTGAAAAAATTGAAAGCACTGAATTGAACGTGAACCAGCCTATACACAAACAAAAAATAACGATCAGTTTATCCTAAGGGACCCCAAAAACAGTGTTCTTTTCACATGACCTAATTAAAAGTGCATACAAAGGATTAATAAAACTCGATTCTTCTGACGGAAAATCAAGAAAAGAAAAAGTAAGTGGTCTCAGGTATTTGATCGCAACAAGCCAACTTCTACATCAAAAAAACATCGATAGTATAAACTTGGCGGTTGGTTCAAACTTGCGTAGCGAATTTATTGATGCTGTTGGAGATGTGGTTGCCCTGAATGACCAAGGCTTGTACACAAAAGATTTCGCCAAAGAGTTAGACGCAAAAAAAGATTATGGCGTGGGGAGCAACTTTTTTACAACACGACTTGCCAACAGTCGCAGTCAGGACATTAAGTACCCTGGTCGCCCCGCGCACTTGCTTGTTCTTGTACAAGAACAAGCTGGAATTTTAGGAAATGTTAGTCAAACGCTTTCCGATTCATATGGGGTGGGCAATATAAAAGCCGAACTTTGCGTTTGGCTTTTAAGAAATGAAGATTTCGATCCATCCGCAAAAACAGTTACAAGCAGTGAGCTAAAGACCCTGATCGAATCGGAGTTAAACGAAAAGTACACTAAAGACATAGTCGGGGCAATTACTCCCGGCGATAGTGAGTTAAAGAACTTTATTTCGAGAATTGACAACAACCTCTTTGTCGACGAGAAACCAGATTATTCAGACATAGCGGAGATACCTGAAGCAAACACGGACAATCCTGAACCTTTAGCAGCAAGGGTGTTATCGAACGACCTTCCTGATGATGATAAAGTGTTCAATATTGTTCAGCAATTGCTAACACGTGGTGCGAAAGGCATTCTGTTTTCTGGATCACCGGGGACAAGTAAAACTTGGTATGCGCTAAAAGTTGCATTGAAGATTATTGGCGGTGACGAAGACAAATTGGAAAGGGTCCAGTTTCACCCGTCATTCGCTTATGAAGACTTTATTGAAGGTTTGGTTTCAACTGGTTTCGTTTCCGGCACTGGCCCAATGTTCGAGCCAAGAAACAAGGTTTTTCTTAAGCTTTGTGAAAAAGCACGTAACGACACTGACAACCTTTACATTCTTATCATTGACGAATTCAGCCGGGGCGACCCAAGTAAAATTTTTGGCGAATTGCTAACATACATTGAACCCGATTATCGCGAAATTCATTTCCGACTACCTTATTCAGAAAAGAATATATCGATACCACAAAACGTGGTGATATTTGCAACGATGAACCCTTACGACAAATCAGTGGTTGATCTTGATTCGGCCATGGAAAGGCGTTTTGACGTGGTCGAATTATTGCCAAACGTAGATATACTTCGTTCCTTTCTGGCTTCTTCCGGCGTGGAAGGTAAAACGATTGGCAATGTCATAGAATATTTCAATACTGCAAACAGACTTTCACCGCACGGGCTTGGTCACACTTACTTTAAGGGTGTTAAAGAAGAAAATGATTTCATATTGTTGTGGAATCACAAGTTGAAGTTCATTTTCGAAAAAATGTTTCGCTTCAAGGAAGACGCGTACAAAGAAGTTCGACAGTCATATATCAAAATCATAAGCGAAGCCAAACAATACAAAATTTCATGAGGATAGAACAAGCTGAAGAACGGAAAGAAATCGACATACCAATATCGGAGATAGTTCAGGAAGGCGGAAAACTTAACATTCTTCCCAGCGTCAAGAACTACTTCAGTATTGACTACAAGCCTAAAAACGACATGTTGTCGCTCGTTGCTGGTGCCTTTATAGGTCTGATCCCTATAAACAATGAACTTGCAATTGAAATAAAGCCGAAATTTTCCATATCGAATCTGACTCGCATTGTCGCGGTCGCTGAAGACAACTTCAATACATTGAGTTTCTTTTCAAAGGAGTATCGGGAAAGTGAAGACTTTTGCCCAGTTGTTTTCGAATTTATGACTGAATGCCTCGCAAATGAATTGCAAACACTTGAACTAGAAGGTCTACTGAAAGACTATCTACTGAAAAAAGAAGAAACCCATAAGATTCGAGGAAGAATCAACGTCAATGATTCCATAAAGTCGCTTTGGTCACGCGGTCACTTCAATAAGGCTTCTGTGAGTTACTTCGATTTCACGCCGGACAACCCTTTCAATAGGCTTATCAAATTCACCTTGAAGTTTTGCATCGAAGAATTAAGTCTTATCAATTCGTCAAAATACAGTCTAAGAGAATCACTTATAGAATATTATTCGATGTTCGATTCCGTATCTCTAGACCATGGATTACATTGCTATGATGAAGTGTTTGGTGCGATTGAAAGCGACAAGATAACCGCGCTTAGAAAATACTATGTCAATATTTGCGAAATTTGCCGACTAATTGTCAATGGAACTGGCGTTAGCTTTGACGAAGACGGAAATGACCTTGAATTAAACTCGTTCACCCTTGATATGGCATCAACTTTCGAAAAATACCTATTGAACTCTATCCGGCTTCATAGAGATTTATTTTCGGAAAATACATCCATCCTCGACGGCAACAAAGAAGGCCGTAAGAAGTTTTATAATCAACCCAGTATCGGCATAGGTGACGCGAAACCGGACATTATCTTGAAAGAAGGTGATAAGTATCACGTAATCGCTGACGCCAAATATAAAATAAAAACAAAAGATTCTGATCGCTATCAGATTATTTCACACGCACTTAGCTACGATGCGAACATCGCTATATTGATCCTTCCAAAAGATGAGAATTATTCAGGCGACTCATTGGTAAAGCTTGGAGGGGTTGGAAGTAAATTTGAAGTAGAAGTCTATGAATATTTTTATAACTTATCTAGCGATGATCTAATTGGAGAAGAAGCCAAACTTTCTCAAACGCTTTTATCACTATTACCCGTCTCGAATTAGTTCATCCAACATAACCGTCAGCTTACTCCCGCGCTGCAAATAGCCATTTAGAGCTGTCTTGTGGCCAATCTGAAAGACAAAAACAAATCGTAAGAACAACACAGATTCGAATTATTTGGACTAATAATGGAATAAAAGAGAGTTGGGTAGGGGAGTGAGCCTCTTTTTTAGGATTGTCATTATTGGTTTTATTTTTTTCATTACGGCCACGCCCTCTTTCTCTGAAACCGAAAATTATTGTCACGATCGGACCGCGGCCGGGGAGTGGGAGGCTCTTGTTAAAAAGAATCCCAATGATTTAGAACTTCAGCGGCTTCATGCTTTGCGACTGGGGATTTGCGAGAAGATTGAGGCTTCAAAGTCGATTAAGTTCCAACCTTCGACTGCTCTAAAAGGGAAATTATAGGGGAAACAAAATGGCAAAAGGAATAATTGTAGCTCCAAATATCTCAAAAAGTAAATACGAGACAAAAATTCACGGTGACTACGGAATTAATGACGATTGGCTCAAATACTATGCCCTATATTGGGATAGGATCGAATTGCCGAATATTACCGATTCATTATTCACCGCTAAATCTGGGCACAAGGACAGCGTTTTTTTTAAAGAAGGAATTTTGACATGCTCAAACTTTGATACTGAGGAACATGATCTACCTTGGGGAACTACATTCATAGACGTTCAATCCTTGTTATTAGAAAGGATGAATAAACTAGAGCCCGGAATGTGGTCGATAGCCCACACCGGCACTAACCTTAATCTACCACATACCAAATATAGCGGGAATATCCGACTCTCTATTGATGGGGCCATCCCTTATCCTTCCAAAGAAAATTCATTTGAAGACATTTTGCTTTTCAAAGACAAATATTCAGATGAACTCAATGGCTTCAGGAACCTGAAACAGGAACTTTACGATAAGATATCAGAAGCCAACGAAATACCGAGAGAAAGAACCAACGAGATAAACAGATTAGAAAAAGGGCTCGCAGATCTAAATAAAATTTCAAAAGAATCATTGAAAACCAGGTTTTCAATCGACTTCAAAGTCCAAATTAATTTGCTTAATATTGCTGCGTATAGCTATGCAAGTGCGAATTTAGCTCAGACGTTTGATCTTAGCCCCGCGTTAGGAGCATTCGCTGGTGCAGTTGCGACAAGCATGATGATCGAGTTTAAATATTCTCCGAAACCAGATATTCCAGAAGAGCTGAAAGACTATGCTTACCTTCATGAAAAAGACGACAAACGTGATAAATAAAGTTAAGAGTAGAGAGGGGAGTGAAGAAGAAAAAGAGGGTGTTCAAAATTTTGCGTCAGATAACCCAAGCTGATAGATTCAGCTTTTAAAAGGAGGACTGACATGAAAAAAGAAGAAGTGGAAGCCGGTCCCGCAAGGGCCGCGTCCTCGTTTCACAGTTCGAGTAACGCAGTTTCACAGCCATGGGACAAAAGGTGGGCAACTCCTCCGTTACGTCAACTGCATGACCTGGCGGTTTTGGATAATTTCAGCCTATCAAGAATATTTTGACCCCTCGATTTTTTAGAGGGGGGCAAAAGGTTTTGGAAGGGAAGGGTAGGGGAGGGGATTGGGAAAAAGAACCCAAGTCTTTTTAAGTTACGCCCATGAGGACCTTCCGACCGTCCGTAAGATCTATAAGGGACTGAAAGAACGTGATGTTGAGGTTTGGTTTGACAAGGAAGACTTAGGGCCGGGTCGATGGAAGATCAAAATCACAAAGGCTATTGCCAGGAGCCGGTTTTTTGTGATCTGCATCAGTTCCGCCGCATTAAGAAAGACGGGAGACAAAACACCGGGCTTTCAGGATGAAGAGCTGAATACTGCATATCAAATTGCACAAGAGCAATCCGACCAGGACTTTGCCATCATACCCATTCGGCTTGAAGATTGCGGCCGGGGGGATTTCCGACTTTCGGGTTTTCAGCAATACGATTTGTTTGGGGACTTTGAAGGAGGCTTGGATCGGCTGGCGTTGCATATAGGCGGTTGTTCATTATCTGACGCAAAAATAAAAGAAGCGCTTAGCGAAGACGCCAAGATCTACGACCGTCTCATGGGTAAAGCTGAAACTTATTTTTATGCTGGAGAGATTGAAAAGTCTTCGAACCTTCTTGAAACTGTAACTGAACTATTCCCGGATTATGCCGTAACCTGGCATAACAAAGGTGTAGCCTTTGGCACTTCAGGCTTTTATGAGAGGGCCCTTGCCGCTTTTGACCAGGCACTAGAAATCAAACCCGATTATGCCGATGCTTGGTACCACAAAGGAATTACATTTCACGCATTAGATCAGCATGGAGAAGCCCTTGATGCTTTTGACCAGGCGATTAGAATCAAACCCGATTATGCCCAAGCTTGGTCCAACAAAGGGGTGTACCTTCGTGCATTAGGCCGTAATGAAGAGGCTCTTTCTGCTTATAACGAGGCGCTTAAAATTGAACCCGATATCGCCGAAGCCTGGTATAACAAAGGGATTCTTTTTCTCTCATTAAACCGCTACGAAGAAGGACTTACTGCTTTCAACAGGGCAATAAATATCAAACTCGATTATACAAAAGCCTGGAACAATAAAGGGGTTGCCTTGGGCGCTTTAAACCAAGGAGAGGAAGCGCTTGCTGCGTTCGACCAGGCGATAAAAATTGAACCTGAGTTTGCCGGAGCCTGGCTCAATAAAGGAAATGCCCTTTCCGCCTTAGGCCGTCATGAGGAGGCTTGTCTTGCTCTTGAAAAGGCAAGAAGCTTGAGAGGGGAAGGGAAGTGACCCGGTTTTTTCCCCGGCTTTTCATTTTTGGTTTTATTTTTTCCATTGCGGCAACGCCTGCTTTCTCCCAGCCTGAAAACTACTGTCATGACCAGAAGGCGGCGGGGGAGTGGGAGGCACTTGTTAAAGGCAACCCGGATGATCTTGTGCTTCAGCGGCTTCATGCCTTGCGCCTGGGGATTTGCGAGAAGATTGAGGCGGGGTCTTTGACCTTCAATCAAGGGATGCAGATTTTTGAACAAGAGCGAGAAAAGGCAGTTCAGAAGCGGTTTGAAGTAGATCGGCAGAAAAAAAGGCTCCTGGTCCAATGAAGTCAAGAATGCAAGGCCATTGAGTGGTTTTTTCTTTCTCGGCCAAATTTGGGTGGCCGGATTTGATTTGTGAGCGACTTTCTTGAGATGGCATGTGCTTTAGACCTGGGAAGTAGGAAATCAATTTAATCCCTGTGCGGCCATGCAAAGGGTCGCCCTATAAAGGAGGAAGGACCATGAAAAAGAACATCAAGATCTCCTTATTGGCTTTGCTCAATATGTTCCTGATGATTGGATGCACTCACACCTTGACGATTCATAACCCAACAGCCGGAGCGGTCTTCTCTGAGGCCTCCACGATTGATTTAGAGGCTGAAATCCGCGGGGGTGAGAGCGGTTGCGGCGGGGAGGACTGCAATTGCGCGGAATGGTGGTGGACATCGGGGGGCTCGGACTTGGGTTTCGACAAAAGCAACGACACGGAAGTGTCCTTCTGTCGATACACTTGGGCGCTGCCGGCATCCAATCTTGGCGTGGGGAACCACACGCTCAGTTTTCATGCCGACCAGTCGAATTACCGGGAGACGACAGAGAGCGTGAATATTACAGTTCAACCTTAACACCAAGAAACGCGTTTCTCCAATCGGCATGACCTTTAAGACCTGGGGAGTGGTGGCCTGAAAATAGAAGAAGCCGGTCCCGCAGAGGCCGCGCCCTCGCGCAGCTCCGTCACGTCCACTGCAAAACCGGACTGTTAAGGTTTTTTCAGGCGATTAGGAATGGATTGACCCCCCGATTTTTTTTGAGGGGGGTCAATTTGTTTTGGGAGGAAAGTGAGGCGGAATTAGGGCGTTATATTAATAGAGTCCAGTTGCAATTTGTCATGTTACGTGTTACTATTCTTTGTGATCGGAAACTTCAAACACAAAGGCTTGAAAAGGCTATACCAAAAAGGGGATCGAAGCGGTCTACGGGCTGATATTGCCGATAAGGCAGCCCTTTATTTATCTGTTCTCGATACAGCCGAGAAGAAGAACGAATTGAGTGTTACCGGCTTTGGCCTTCATCCGCTTACCGGAGATATGCGGGGTTATTTCAGCGTTTATGTATCGAGAAACTATCGCATTATTTTCCGCTTTGAAGATGGAAGAGCCCTTGATATCGATTTGGTGGATTATCATTAGAAGCAAAAGGAGTAAATAAAATGGCGATGAAAAATCCGGTGCATCCGGGAAGAATTATCAAGCATTCTGTTGAGGCCTCCGGCCTGAGTGTAACGGATGCCGCCGAAAGACTCGGCGTGACACGGCAAACCCTGTCCCGTGTCATCAATTGCAAAACCTCTATATCGCCGGAAATGTCTATCCGTGTATCTAAGGCTTTCGGCAGTACGCCGGAGCATTGGCTCAGAATGCAGATGGCCTATGATATGGCACAGATGCGGGACAAGGCCGACAGCATCCATGTTAAACGGTTCCCTGAACCTCAACCTGTATAGAATCTTTTGGCCATGAGACAGAATGAGTAATTCTGTCTCATGGGAGGGGTAGTTTAAATATTTTAAAAGCGGTTTTACGTAAAAAGTTCCCCTTAACGGAAGATTGCATGTAGACTTGGCCTATTTTTCTTAGACTAACTGTTCTTGGATGTACCGATCAAAAATCGAAAATGATTTACATCGACGAAGCTCAGATTTCTTGCAATTTATTGCAATTTTTTCATTGTGAACGGTGGGAAGGTATCTCACTTGAGCTGATTTCCAAATAACGTCCCGGAGGTATTCCTTTGGTTCGTTTATCAATTCGGTCCTCCGATCCACTTTCGGTTTTTTGGACATTCCAAAAGTCTCGACCAATGCTTCAGTATCTGAAAGAAGCCATGCTTCAATTTCTTTGACTGGGATTACGACGATGTATTGTTTGAAAGAAACTTTTTTTAATGTTAATTCAAGTTCTGAGCGCAAAATAGCCTCGTCAGATTCGTCAAGGTCATGCAACAGAATCAGGTATCGACAACCCCTACGCCACAACACCTTAGCCCACCCGCAGGTTTTCCGACGAATTGGACCGCAACCTTTCCCCACAAATCGCTTGATTTGAAAACTACTTGGAGCGAGGTACTTTCTTAGGATCGCTTTGGCGACCTCAACATCGCTGCTGTCTTCCGCAATGACTCCAATCGTCTTACTCATGATCTTCAAACCCACCCCGTCTCCAATACTCCCCAAGTGTGCCCTCTGATTTTAGATAACTCCTTAATGCGTTCATTTCTTGTGACCCAAGAGTGTTTTTGATTCCATTCACGGTAGTCCCACTTTCCGAATCGTTAGAAACAGCAAAGACGTTTTCGGCCTCAAGTTGGTCTAGTACGGCATCGGAGTGAGTTGTCATAATGATCTGCCTCTGTCGGGAGTAGACCTTTATCAACTCCACAATACTTTCGAGTAGTCCGTGGTGTACACAAACCTCGGGTTCCTCAATTAGGAGTAGGGAGCCTTTATCTGTAACGAGATAGAATAGTAATGCAATAGTCTTAAACGTACCTTCCGATAGCTGGCTGGGTGAGAGTGTATTCCCTCCAATAATGAATCGAGGAATAACCAATAGTTTGGTCCGTTCTCGCTTCCCAACACGACCACCGACCTTGACGCGATATTCTGATGTGGAAATCTCAATTTCTTCGAAATTTATCTCGTCAACAAGCCCTATCCCTCTCTTGTCGACTAGTGCTAGAAATTCAGAAAACTTATCCTTGTTTTGAGAACTCCTGTATACATCAAACAAAAGCTTGTTATGGCCTTTGATGGAGATCCCTCGCAGGTCTCTTCCGTCTGCTTCGACATCGAAAGAGATCGGACATCGCGATGGGTCTGTAAACTGTGCCGCACTGTAGTACCGAAAGGAGTGAACGAAAGAAGCAATCTCTGATAGAGGCCTAAGGAGCTCCATGTCTTCCTTCAAAGACCTATTTATAAATTCGCCCCTTAAATGGAGGAATTTGGTGCTGCTAAATAATGGTAACTGTCTTATGTGCTTGCTCTCCAATAATTTAGTAATCTCCAAAGAGATTTTGACGCGCTTCCTTTTCTGAGTCAGTTCCCAGGCGTACCAGCTCTCTTCCGAACCTGTAATCTCATCAGTGTTGTGCTCGTCGGTTTCAATATCAAGTTTAGCGGTATGAATTAACGATTTCCCTTTGTAGGAAAAAGTGGTCTTTAGAACGGTATTCCCGCTGTCAAATGGAGTTTTTCGATGAACGTGTCTTCTGCCTTGAACAAGAGAATTTAGAAGCATAATGCTCGACAAGATATTCGTTTTCCCAGATCCATTAGGTCCGACCAAAGTTGATAGATTGGGATGTGGATTGAATTCCGTATTCAAGCATGATCGGTAAAACGAAATAGCCAAACGTTTCAGAGTTACCATTGGAGACTCCTGTTTCTATTAAATCTCTGATTATTGATACACTGAAAAATGGACTTGGTCTCGGGATGTCTCATCGGCTCACAGTCATATCTTGATTAGAGACACAGTGAAGCAATTAGGTGGTTAATATTTAGTTTCTGGATAATATCGAATTACTATTAAAAACACAATTCTAACATTTAGATCAGGCAGATCGAGACTAGAATCGTATGGTTCGTTCCTACAACCTCTCTAAAATGGAATTGGACATGAGTTGATATACAAAAATTAAATACATATATGCTCAGAACTTTCAGAAATATTCTATGTCAGAATCAAATGAACAATCATTGAGATTTGAATCTGTTAATTTTAAACGGATACAAGTCTCATCTTTGTACAGGAAGTTTTATTGATGCCGCCGTCCAACTCTGAAGAAATAGAAGCCTGAGTATCAGCAATTGAGACAGAATTGGTAATACTGTCTCATATTCGAGCCTTTTCCGCGAGATTTTACCCTGATTTGACGGGTTCACCTTCAATTTTTGAGACAAAACTCTCAGAATATTGTTTCAATCCTCACAACTCCATATCGTAAATCTGCTTTACATCCTTTTCCTGAATCCCTAAATAAGTCAAGGTCTGCTGTTGGGTGGCGTGGCCGAAGGCCGCCATCAATAGCGGGACCGGCGTACCGCGCTTGTACTGCCAATACCCCCAAGTCTTCCTCAAGGTGTGACTTCCGTAGTTTCCTTTCAGACCCACGGCCGCGCACCAGCCCTTGACGAGCCGGGTTACGCTCGGAACGATCAGGGCAACTCCTTTATTTTTGTGCGAATGAAAGAGCGGAGCATCTTCCTCGGGCCGATTATTTAAAAATCCGTCTTCCGAAATAAAAGTCTTTAAGGCGGCCGCCGCCGTTTTGTTAATCGTCACCATCCGATGCTTCTGCGTCTTCGATTCCTTGAGTTCCAGTGAATCGCCGGCGGAAAGGTTTTTCACCTGGCCCAAGCAAATCGACAAAAGTTCATTCGCGCGAAAGGCCGTATTGATTCCAAAAGTAAAAAGGCAGAGGTCGCGCGGATGCGTGGCCAGGATCTTTTTAATATTCTCGATTGCGGTTTTGGAGCGGATCGGCTCGACTTTTGTGGCCGATCCTAAGACCGGATGGTTCGGATTTTTGAGGTTCATCGCGCCCCGGATGTAATGCTAAGTTTTATAGTCATACTTATAATACTTAGCAACATGAAAATCAAGGATTTTCTGAAAGGGGCGAAAAATGCTTATAATCGATTGATTTTAAATGGGAACTGTCTTAGAGGGCCAATGCTAACTTTTATACAGAAGTTAGCATTAGGTTTCGGGCGGGGAGATTGGATTTAGAACAAAATCTTTAGGTCAGTTTTCTCAACTGCAAGATCCGGCGGTCAGGTCTGTACTGTACCTCCCAGGGTCCTGAATACTGTTAGCTTTCATATTGGTTACAAGGATCCCTTTTACCCCGCGAAAACCACATTCCGACATTCGTAAGGAATCAGATTTCGAAAGGGAGGATGTTCTGATAAGAAAAGAAATCTCACTCTGAGAAAGCCCCCCTATTATTTACCTTCTCTCGCCAAAAAAACAACGAAAATAACTTACGAAGGATTCAGGGAAAATTCAACTTCACAATCCTTTCCTAATGTGAAATGATAGGCCTGTAGTCTCACTTTTTATGAGTCGGCCCAGATGACCAACATCCTTGAAACACTTCATGGCATCATCAACCGCGTCACCTACCATAATCCGGAAACCGGCTGGTCCGTTTTACGCGTCCAGCCTTTCGATCAGCCTTTGCAGCAAGAAACGGTCACGGTTCATCAAATGAAAGTGTTTGCCGGCGCGACCATGGAATTTCGGGGGGCCTGGACCCTGGACCCCAAATACGGCCGTCAGTTTCGCGCGAGCGAAGCGATCGAAAAAAAGCCGGCAACGGCTGCGGCCCTCGAAAAATATCTGGGATCGGGCTTAATTAACGGGGTCGGTCCAAAAACGGCAAAGAAAATCGTCTGTCATTTTAATCAGGACACACTCGATATCTTCGAGCACGAGATCGAACGCCTGACCGAAGTGCCGGGGATCGCCGAAAAAAAGCTGCTGATGATCAAGGAGGCCTGGCGGGAACACCGAGCGATCCTGGAAGTCATGATGTTTTTACAAGGACACGGGATCAGCACCCTCTTCGCGGTCAAGATTTATAAAAAATACGGGGACAAGGCCATCCAAAATGTCACGGATGACCCGTATCGCCTGGCCAATGATTTCTACGGGATCGGGTTCTTCTCCGCCGACAAGGTGGCTCTGAGCCTCGGTCTGGCGGTAGACAGTCCACAGCGGATGATTGCCGCGATCAAACATGTCCTAGCCGCCAGCCGGGACCGTGGGCATTGCTATCTTACAGAAGCGCAAATTAACGAGCAGGTCAAAGAACTGATCGAAATAGATTTGGGAGATCGCCTGCCGGCGCACCTCGACCGGATGCAGCAGGAAGATCAGCTTCGAGTCCGAACTCTCATGATCGAGGGCGCCGAGTCCAGCGGTTATTATTCAAAAACCCTCTACTACGATGAAACAACGGTCGCTCAAAAACTCCGGAAAAGAACCGGGTCCATGGTGTCCGATCAAAACAAAATCGTATCCTGGATCAACCGCTACTGCCAATCCCATTCCATCACATTAAGTGACGAACAAGCCGATGCAGCGCGGGGGGTTGTCTCCTGTCCCTTATCCATACTAACCGGAGGTCCCGGCTGCGGCAAAACCACCACCACCCGCGTCATCGTGAGATTGCTGGAGGCCATGGGGAAGGAAGTCCTCCTTGCAGCACCGACCGGACGCGCCGCGCAACGGATGCATGAAGTCATCGAGAGGGAGGCGAAGACCCTCCATCGGATGCTGGAATGGAAGGGCGGGGAATTTCAGAAGAACGAGCAATCACCCCTGAAGGCCGACTTCCTGATCGTCGATGAATGCTCGATGCTGGATGTCAGCTTAACGGCGGCCTTGTTAAAAGCGGTCCCCGACGATTGTCAGCTCCTCTTTATTGGCGATTCGGACCAACTGCCCTCCGTGGGGGCCGGGAATGTTTTGAACGATATTATTCATTCGAAAATCGTGCCTTGTTTTCGTTTAACCCAGGTCTTCCGTCAGGCGGAGGCCTCTTCCATCATTCAATATGCCCACCAAATCAATAATGGGAAAATCCCCCCTATCCCCTCTCCCTTTAAAAAGCCCAAACTCTGGAAGGACGGTGCGGACTGCCTCTTCCTCGATTCGGAGGAGGCGACAAAAGAACAGAGCCGTTTTATCGGCCGAGTTAAACGGCTCTTGAATTGGAAAACCGCTGAGCGAGAGGAGATCGTCTCGGGCGAAGGAGGTCCATTCGCGTTTAGAGTGGGTGAGGCCATCACATCGGCGTATGAG
>JAJDBW010000029.1 GCA_029261155.1 Nitrospirota bacterium
GATGAGTGGCTGCCTTGGGTTCACATCGTCATCAGCAATATGAAGCGATTCCTTCTTGGAACCTATCACGGCGTATCCGCAATTCATTTACAAGAGTATCTCAATGAATTCTGTTACCGGTTTAATCGAAGACAATGGGAGTCCCAACTTCCCAATCGACTTTTAAGCCTGTGTGTGCAACATACACCCGTTCTGAAGCAAGCTGTGAATTGTTAAGAGGCAAGTAACTTAAACAATCACCTCGAGCCCATCACCTTGTTCTCCTCCCACCACATGCCCATCGAACAAGGCCAGGGCCTCTTCATCCACCTCCCCCGTTAGTCCAATCACATAAGCATCGAAATAATCCAGCACGCGGCGAAAGTGCCGTGTGAGCGGTGCGCTGCAGGTGTCGATGACGACGATGTCGAAGGTTTCAATGGGGAGGTCGGGATTGTATTGAAGGGGGGCCACCGTTTTGAAGATTTCTTCGGGAGAGAGGGCCTCTGTCGGCTTCGGCCGAGATGCCGTGTTGAGCAAGCTGTGCATGCGCGGCAAGGTTGTGATGCACACTTTTGCGCTCGTATCGATTGCCTCTGCGATGAGTTGTACAGTATGAATTGAGGTCGATGCCGCTTTAAGGTAAGGCGAACGATAGTCCTGAAAGGCATGGTGGACATCGCGCGCGATGTTTGCGGAGTTAACGAGAAAAAGCACCCGCCGCGCGTCGGCAAAGCGAAGCAATCGATCGATCAAGTGAAGCGCAGCGGCCCTTCTTCGCGCCGCCGCGCTCATTTGAACAAGAACGCGTGTATTGTTTTTTCTGAGCGAGCGCTCTATGGCCGTAATCGCATCGCACTGCTCCAGAGACAAGCCTTCCTCCACCACCGGCGGCATATTAATCCACAGGCGTTCTTGAAGTGTCGCGCCGCGCCGCCCGTGCTCGAAGGAATCGGCGGCCACCATGTCGCGCGGCATGCTTCCGATCATCCCGTCTTCCAGCCAGGTCTTTAAGGTTTCCGATTTATGAAAGGCAAAGAGCGGGCGAGCATGGGGTTCGGAATCGAAGAGATTGGTGAATCGTATTTGTGCGCCATTGCTTTGATATAAAAAGGGGAGGGGTCGGGTATGGACCGGCAAAATAATCGGAAGCCCGCGGCGATATTTTTCAGCGAGCGGATCGACGCCCGACAAGATATCGCTTTCGGTATCGATCTCGATGAAGCCCGCAGCCTTGCCCTCGACATAGAGCAGATAATCGGCCAGACCGTAGTCGCGCGCCAAGGGCAGAGCCCGCACCGCCATCCCTCCAGACTTTGAAATCCCGAGATCGTCGGTGTCTTGAAGCACCCAGCCAGCCGCTCGAAGCCAGCTTTCGATTGCTATGGCTGCCTCCATATTAGAACGTTTCATCTGCATTGCGCTTGACGCTTAAAAGATAAAATCTTTAAAATCACTTTTGGGTGCAACGATTTCCTCCCTATTCAGAAATCGGGGCGAGTATAGCGCCCTCTCCCAACTGCGGTCAACGAATACGGCCCGCTTATTCCCGATCCGCTTTGCTTTTTAGGAAATGCAATGCTAAGATTAATATCCATTATCTGTACTTTTTAAATCTCCCTATGCCGAAAACGAAAAAAGATAAACAAGGTCATCGCGATCAGGCTGACTTGCATCGTTCTCTCCTGCGCACAGCTCTCCTCATTCGCCGCTTCGAAGAGAAGACGGCAGAGATGTATGCGCTCGCGAAGATCGCGGGCTTTTGCCATTTGTATATTGGTGAAGAGGCCGTTGCCGTCGGCGCGATTGGCGCAGCACGGGAAGACGACTACGTCATCACCACCTATCGCGACCACGGACACGCCCTCGCGCGCGGCGTGGAACCCAAGCGCATCATGGCCGAACTTTTCGGCAAGGCCACGGGGGTGTCGAAGGGCAAGGGCGGGTCGATGCATCTTTTCGATGTCTCACGCCACTTCATGGGCGGCCACGGCATTGTCGGCGGACATATTGCGCTGGCGACGGGGATGGGCTTTGCGATCAAGTACGAAAAGCGCGATCAAGTGGTGCTCTGTTTTTTCGGCGAAGGGGCCGTACCGACCGGGGCCTTTCACGAATCGCTCAATCTCGCGGCACTTTGGCGGCTACCTGTGGTCTACATTTGCGAGAACAACCGTTTCGGCATGGGCACGCCGGTCGAACGCTCGTCTGCACTGTACGACATCGCCCACGTCGCTCGCGCCTACGACATGCCCTTTCATCACTTAGACGGCATGGACATCCTCGAAAGTTACAAACACATGTCGCAAATTATCAAAGGCGTCCGCAGCGCGAAACGGCCCATCTTTGTCGAGGCCCAAACCTACCGCTATATGGGGCATTCCATGTCCGATCCGGCGCATGGCCACTACCGGACCAAAGAGGAAATCGACGCCCAAAAAAGTAGAGACCCGATCCAGCAACTAAAGCAACACTTGCTTGAAGAAAAACAAATCGACGAAAAAGCGATCCGACTTATGGAAGAAGAGATCGACGGCATCGTGCAGGACGCAGTGAAATTCGCCGACGAAAGCCCCGATCCGCCGCTCTCGTCTTTGATGGACGACGTCTATGTGGACTAAATGTGGTTGACAGTTGACCGTTTACGGTTGCCGGATAAAATCTTTGTTTTGCTGTCAAGCCTAAACCGTGAACTGGAAAAATCTCTTTAAGGAACAATCATGCCAATCCTAGCCTATCGAGAAGCTTTGAACCAAGCCATGTCGGAAGAGATGCGTAAAGATCCTTCGATTTTTCTGATGGGGGAAGAGGTCGGTTTTTACGACGGCGCTTTTAAAGTGAGCAAGGGCATGCTGAAGGAATTCGGCCCCATGCGCGTGGTCGATACCCCGATTACCGAAGCGGGCTTCACCGGCGTCGGCGTCGGCGCAGCGATGGTGGGATTGCGTCCCATTATCGAAATGATGACATTCAATTTCGCCATCCTCGGCTTGGATCAAATCATAAACAATGCGACCAAGCTGCATTCGATGTCGGGCGGGCAGTTGAAAGTGCCGATGGTCTTTCGCGGCCCTAACGGCTCGGCCAAGCGCCTGGCGAGCCAGCATAGCCAAAGCCTCGAATCGCTTTACTGCCATATCCCCGGCCTCAAGGCCATCGCCCCTTCCACACCAAAGGATGCAAAGGGCCTCCTGAAATCAGCGATCCGCGACAACAACCCCGTGATCTGCTTCGAGGCCCAGGCCCTCTACGGCACCAAGGGGGAAGTCCCTGACGGAGAATATACCATTCCCATCGGCAAAGCGGATATCAAGCGAGAGGGAAAAGACGTCACCCTCATCGCCTGGTCGAAGATGTTGCTCCTGTGTCTCCAAACGGCAGACTTTCTGGCGAAGGAAGGCATCGATGCCGAAGTCGTTGATCCCCGAACTTTGCGACCGCTCGACATGGAAACGATTTTAGAATCGGTAAAAAAGACGCATCGCGTGGTCATCGTCGAAGAGGCCTGGCCCTATGGCGGCGTCAGCGCTCAAATCTCCGACCGAATCTACTACGGCGGTCTGGACGATCTCGATGCCCCCATCGAACGGGTCTGCGGCGAGGACTGTCCCATTCCTTATGCGAAAAATCTCGAAGAGGCCGCCTTGCCCTCGTCCGAAAAAATTATCGCCGCCGTCAAAAAAGTCCTGTATCTCAAATAAGAGGAGTGTGCCGTGGCAAACCGCGTGGTGATGCCGAAGTTGACCGATACCATGGAAGAGGGCGTTCTTCTTCAGTGGTATAAAAAAGAGGGCGATACCGTCGAAAGCGGCGACGCCCTCGCCGAAGTCGAAACCGACAAGGCCGTGATGGACCTCGAGGCCTTCGCCTCCGGCACGCTTAAAAAAATCCTCGTTGAACCCGGCTACATCGTTCCCTCCGGCGACCTCATTGCGCTTATCGCCCGGGACGACGAAGACATCGAAGCCCTGCTTGCGAAGGAAAAGATGCCCCGGACCCGTCAGGTGGGCGAGGAAGGAAAAGCTGCGGCGCCAGCGGAGGAAGCGCCAGCTAAAACCACGAGTCCAAGCCCTCAACAAACTAAAACCCAATCTGATACGACACCTGAACCTGAGGCGAAACCCAAAGCCGCAAGTCCCCCTTCCGCGCCCATCGCGCATACCGACGGCGAGATCAAGGCTTCGCCCTTGGCAAAAAAGATCGCCGCCGAACGGCAGATCGATCTCAGCCAGATTCAAGGCAGTGGACCCGCCGGCAGGATTATTCAGCGCGATTTGGAAGGCCTTTCAGCAGGTGCCATCGCTTCGACGGGCGCAGCACCTTTGAACGAAGCCGAGCGGGTCGAGTTGACCATGCTGCGCAAGGCCATCGCCAGCCGCATGATTCAAAGCAAGGCCCCTGTGCCGCATTTTTATGTCACCTCCGAGATCGACATGGGCAAGATCCTTCCCCTGCGGGAAGCCCTGCAAAAAGACGGCGACACACCCAGACCCAGCATGAGCGATCTCTTTATCAAAGCAACCGCACTGACCCTGCGCAAGTTCCCTGCCTTCCGGTCGAGCTATGCGGGCGATCATCTTAATGTTTCCAATGCGATAGACATCGGCCTCGCCATCGGCATGCCGGAAGGCGTGATTACGGCGGTCATCCGCAACTGCGATCAAAAGACTCTGAGTCAAATCTCGGCGGAGGTCAAGGACAAGGCCGCGCGGGCCCGCGTCAAGAAACTCAAGCCGGAAGAATACACCGGCGCGGTGTTTAGCATCTCGAATCTCGGTATGTTCGATGTGGAATCCTTCAGCGCCATCATCACCCCGCCGGAAGCAGCCGTTCTGGCCATCGGATCGATCCTCGAAAAACCGGTCGTTTCAAACGGAGAAATAGTCATCGGTAAAATCATGAAGGTCACGCTCTCGACCGACCACCGCGTCGCAGATGGACTGCAAGCCGCCGAATTTTTAAAGGCCCTGAAATCGACGATGGAAAATCCCTTGAGCCTCGCGCTCTAAGATAGGGCAAGCAAATGGAAAAAGAATACTCTGAAAAATCGGGCGAGTACCAGTACGATCTTTTAATTCTAGGCGGCGGGCCGGGCGGCTATGTCGCGGCCATCCGCGCGGGGCAACTCGGCATGAAGGTCGCCGTGATCGAAAAAGAAGCCATCGGCGGCACCTGCCTCCATCACGGCTGCATCCCCTCTAAGGCCATCATCCGCAATGCGGAAGTTCTGTCTCTGATTCAGGATGCTAATAAATTCGGCATCCAGGTCGATAATGTCCGGGCCGACTTCGGCGCGGCCATCGACCGCAGCCAAGAGGTCCTCGGTAAACTCCACAAGGGTGTTACACATCTGATGGAAAAACAGAAGGTCGAGATTCACGCGGGCTTCGGTAAACTCACAGGGCCAAAGACCATCGAAGTCAAAGGCGAAAAAGAAACGAAGACCCTCCGCGGCAAATCAATTATCATTTCGACGGGCAGCCGGGTGCGCAGCCTGCCCCATCTTAAAATCGACGGCAAACGCATCCTCACCAGCGACGAGGCCCTGCTCCGGAAAGACCTCCCGAAGTCCGTGCTCATTGTCGGCGGTGGGGCCATCGGCTGCGAGTTCGCCTATATCTATGCCGCCTACGGCGTGCCGGTGACGATTGTGGAAACCTTGCCCAACTTGCTGCCGCTTGAAGACAGCGAGGTCTCGAAGCTTCTCGAACGGTCCTTCAAAAAACGAAAGATCACCGTACTGACGAATACCTCAGTGACTGCAGTGAAGGATGAAAAAGGTGTATTTAAGATCGAATTCAAAACCGCAGACGGGGAGAGCGAGACGCGCGAGGCCGAAGTCATCCTCGTCGCCGTCGGGCGCGCGCCCAACGTCGAAAGCATCGGCCTGGAGACCCTCGGCGTGAGTGTGGACGAAAAAACAAAGCTCATTCAGGTCGATGAAAAGATGCAAACCAAAAAAGCCAATATTTTTGCCATCGGCGACGTATCGAGCCGACCCGCCTTGGCCCACGGCGCGATGGCGCAGGGCGTCTTCGTTGTCGAATCGTTGGCAGGCATCGCACGCACGCCCATTGAACTGCTCAACGTCCCCAGCGCGGTCTACTGTCATCCGCAGGTCGCTTCAATTGGCTTGACGGAAGAAAAGGCCAAGGCCGCCGGACATAGCGTGAAAGTCGCGAAGTTTCCCTTAAGCGCCAACGGCAAGGCCTTAGCCTTGGGCGAAACCGAAGGCTTCGTGAAGATCGTCACCGACGAAAAATACGGTGAGATCCTCGGCGCGCACATCATTGGCGCGGAGGCAACCGAACTCATCGGCGAATTCGTCCTCGCCAAGACCCTCGAATCCACCGCCGCCGAACTCAAACAAAGCATCCACCCCCACCCCACCCTCAGCGAAGCCGTCATGGAAGCCGGCGGCGCGATTTTTGGCGAAGCGATTCATTCCTAGAAAACTAATTGTTACACAATCCTCATACCGCAGCTTGACTGCGGTATCCATTCATTCATATAAGTATTACTCACATGATGAGGAGACCTAAATGAGTTGGCGCTCCGAGAAAACCTACGTCGCAAGGATTGGAGGGATAATCTACAAAAACGTCCAATTGCCGATTGTGTGCAATGGTTCTCCCATGCTAAAAATCACACGGTCCACTGAAACAGGTGAGTTGGGACTAACGTTTTTGGTTTTCAACGAAAAAGGTGAGCACATTGGGAATGTTGAGAACAACAAGATTAGTTTCTCGGACACAGATAGCTACATCGTCCAAATCGGACTCAAGAGGCAAGCCTTGATTGATAAGAAGAATGGGAGAGTTCTCTGTGATCTGAAGTTTTCAATTCGCCCTTCCGATCCAGAGGTTGAAGTAGTTGCAATTCTTTTTTCGGAAGGCCGTTTTCCAATCATCCTCCACCCAGACAGAAGCAAATTTGGAAAAGCTAATGATAATACGCCACCTAATATTTCAGGGTTGACTCTGACCACAGCCGAGAACAGTGAAGCATGCGCAGTATTATTAGAAAAAGAAAATGCAGTGTATTTGCTTGGGATTACAATTGAGAATTTCAAAACAGGAATATCGGTAAAAACATGAGATCTTAAGGTGAACGTTAACGATCAGGAAAAGCAAGCAATATCGAAGCTAACTGAATCGATCCTTTCAAAATGGATAGATTCACATAAATTTTTCCCCAATACCCTCTATCATTATACATCCGCTGACAGCTTAGTCGGAATATTTACGAGCAAGAGCATATGGCTTACAGATTTGAGGTATATGAGCGATGCGTCCGAATTACAGTATTCAAAGGCGTTAATACGCAAAAGACTGGAGGAAAAATCCAAGGAGCCAGGTCTATCATATGAGGGAAGTGAATTCCTTAAGAGAATACGGGACAGCTTCGATCCTTTTTCCCATAGATTCTCTGCGTTTTCCGCCTCATTTTGTGAAGAAGGAAACCTACTCAGCCAGTGGCGCGCATATCGGGGGCAAGGCGGCGGATACTCACTAGGATTTGATTTCTTACATTCACTCCGATTCCTTGATAGGCCATGTGTCTTGCGAAAAGTAATTTATGATGAGATGCAGCAAGTCAGTGAGGTCGATACAACAATAAATCTGTTCTTGGAAGCCATAGACGAACAAGCATCTAACAAAGCTGCGGAACACATAAGCTCCTCAATTCTCCCTGCTTTTTGTAAAGCTTTCTCTTCTACAGTTGGAGAATATTTGTTCTGCTTCAAGCACCCGGATTTTCATGAAGAGAAGGAATGGAGACTCGTCTACTCTTGCTCAGTCAATCCGACCTTTGAACGAGATATGAAATTTCAGTTGCCATCATTTAGGGCCAACCACGGCAACGTGATACCCTATCATATCGTCCACCTTGATAACGCAATAAATGCATCCAAGGATGATACATATGGTGTCCCTTTCCCAATTGTAGAGGTCATTATAGGACCGACGATTAGCAGCAAACTTAACATGGAGTCCCTAAGCATAATGATTTTGTCTATGAATTCAGATGTCGTTCCTAATATTAGGCAGTCTGAGATTCCATTAAGATGGCTTTAGCAAGGTAGATCAAATACAAAGATGTAGACGATGCCCTTACACCAAATTGACAAGATCCGTAAAAAAAATATCCGGTTATATATTAGCCAGTAAAAAGAAGGGCACTATATACACGGGTATGACGCCAAATCTTCCCCAGCGGATCTGGCCGCATAAAAATAAAGAGATTGAAGGCTTTACTAAAAAGTATGCGGTTGATAGGCTTGTTTATTATAAACTGCACGAAAGTGCTGAGGCCGCAATCAAGCGAGAACGGGGGATCAAGGAATGGCCCTGCCAGCGGCTTCACCGCAATATCCGAAATTTCAGAAATAAAACAGGATAAGAGCAGCGATGCCCAAACAACATTTTTTAACCCCCCCTCAACCACGAACTGAGCGGCTTCCTGCCTGGTTCAAGGTCAAGGTACGGACAGGTGAACGCTACCTCAAGATTCGGCAACTGACGAAGGACTTGAATCTGCACACCGTGTGCGAAGAGGCGCAGTGCCCGAATATTTGGGAGTGCTGGAATGCGGGGACGGCGACCTTTATGATCTTGGGCGATATCTGCACGCGCAGTTGCGGCTTTTGCGCCGTGAAGCTGGGCCAGCCGGGACCGCTCGATTTAGAGGAACCGGCGCACGTCGCAGAGGCGGTGGCTAATCTTGGATTGGGCCACGTCGTCATCACCTCGGTTAACCGGGATGAGTTGGAGAATGGCGGGGCGGAAATCTTCGCAGAGACGATTGCCAAGATTCGGGAATGCTCGCCCCGGTGCGGCGTCGAAGTGCTCATCCCCGATTTTCTGGGCAAGCCCATTCCGCTCGACATCGTCATCAAAAAACGGCCCGACATTCTCGCACACAACATCGAAACGGTGCCCTCTCTTTATCGCCTCGTGCGGCCCCAAGCGCAGTATCAACGTTCACTGGACGTACTGGTGCGCGCAAAGCAAGCGGGGCTTCGGACGAAAACGGGTTTGATGTTGGGAATAGGAGAAACCATTGCAGAGGTCGAAACGGTGATGGCCGACTTGGTGAAAATCGGCTGCGACATTTTGACGCTCGGACAGTATCTTCAGCCGACGGCCAAGCATCTGCCCATAGCCCGCTTCGTTCCGCCGGAGGAATTTTTAGATCTTAAAAAACGGGGAGAGGCCTTGGGCCTAAGCCACGTGGAATCCGGCCCCTTGGTGCGCAGTTCCTACCACGCCGAACAACAGGTCGGCGAACTGCAAACCGCCAATCGAAATCCGCTGGACGTCATTAAATAAAACCCCAAAAGAAAGCTCAGATTTTCTCCGAGGGTTTAACCTCGAACCAGAGCAGGTTGGTGACAATCAAGCCTGTCCAAGTTTCGTCGCCCTTCGGTTTTTCTTTATTGACATAGCTAATCCGCAGGGCGTAGCGGCCCGCCTTCAAGGGCGCGGAAAAAATTTCGTTTAAATTTGGCAAAAACCTGATGATTTCTTCAGCGACCTCCATCCGCACAAAATCGTCCGGCTTCAAGGGTTCACTCGACATGGCTTTTATCGGCACATAGCCGAAGCCGTCATGGAAAAGATCCCATTCGAGATCGCGGCCGGGATGGAAGCGATTGTTGACGATGAGGGGAACGTCGGTATGGTTTTTTAGCGCGGCGATAATCGAAATGGGCTCGCCAATTTCATACTTCGGCTTGCTCGATTTAATGAGCATGATGAGATGGCCGTTCCGCCCAAACTCATCGGCCCGGATATCCTGCCCTTGCGGAAAAAAGAAACAAGCCAAAATTATTGAAATAAAAATCAGCTTGCGCATCGCGGCCACCTCCTTATTTCGAATACACTATTATGATGGGAGCTAGGAGAAGGTGTCAAGTTGGAGCCCGCCCCTGCAGGTTTGTGCAGGGGCGGGCTCTGGAGTTCGGAGAGGGAGATAAAGCGCGTAAAACGTACTTACTTATAACCCATCCGGTCCATCAATCGGATCGCGGCCTGTTGCAGTTCGCCCGCCTTCGCCAGGTTGGCCTGGTCTTGCTTAAACGCACCCCAGGTGGACACTGCCGGGGCGGACTTTACTTTTGGGTTTGCCGGATATTCGAGGTTGTCATCGGCGAAGAGGTTTTGGGCCTCGGCGGATGAGAGCCATTCCAGCAGGCGCAGCGCGGCTTCAGGGTGTTTGCTATGCCGGGTGACACCGGCACCGGAAATGTTGACATGCACGCCACGGCCATTTTGGTTGGGCCAAAACAGGGCCAAGGGCAATTTGGGCTTGTCTCTGAGCAGACGCCCGTAATAATAGGTATTGACGATGCCGACATCGCACTGACCGGCGGCAATGGCTTCCAAGACTTGGGTGTCATTCGAAAAAACCGGCGTGGCCAAGTTCGCCACCCAGGCACGGACAACCGCTTCCGTTTTTTTCTCGCCCAGGGCGTGGATCATCATCGCCACCATCGATTGATTGTAAACTTTATTGGAGGTACGAAGGCAGAGCCGCTTCTTCCAAGCAGGGTCACCCAAGGCTTCGTAGCTGGAGAGGACGGAGGGCTTAACCACTTTCGAATTATAAACGATCGTTCGGGCACGGATCGACAAACCGGTCCAATAACCTTCGGCATCGCGCAGATGGGCAGGGATATTCGTTTTGAGAATCTTGGAATCGACGGCTTTGAGCACGCCTTCACGCGCCGCGTGCCACAGATTACCGGCATCGACCGTAATGAGGAGATCGGCGGGGCTATTCTTTCCTTCTGCCTTAAGCCGCACTAAGAGCGCCGCTTCCTTATCAGTAAAGAGTTCATACTGAAGTCCGGTTTCTTTTGCATAGCGATCGAGCACCGGTTTAATCAGGTGCTCATTGCGGGCCGAATAGATAACGATTTTCTCGGCGGCGAATACGGGCGAACGCGGAAGGAAAAAATACGTAAGGCTCAGCAGACAGCAGAGACTAAGGCAGGCTCTAGAAAAAACATTCAAACGACACATCAAAACACTCCTTTTCAACAAGGCATCTATATAATTTAGGATCGCGATTCTTCCTCGAAATAGCCTTCCATTTTTAAGGCCGAATTTTTCTTAAGAATCTCGCACCTTTCTTGATGGATACAGGAGATGAATCGGCCTTGTCAAGTGATCCCCCACCACTCATATTCCCTGCAGCAAGCCTTGAGCAAAAACGTCTTCTCTTGAACCGGTTTTGCGATTATCGTATGATCGCCTATTCACTCCATCAACGAGGACATCACATGGCCGCCGCACTCCAATGGGAAGAGATTGCATCAAAAAATTCACCGAAAACCACTGTGTTCTGCATTCACGGGCGCGGGGCCAATGGGGAAGACCTCATTCCACTTGCCGACGAAATCGATTTGCCCGATACGCGATGGCTTTTCCCGCATGCCCCCTTTCCCTGCCCAGGGCTGCCCGGCGGACGAATGTGGTTTGGCACCGCTGCCGAGGGTTTAGCCGGTATCGAAAACAGCCGCACCTTGTTAATTGCCCTCATCGATCTTGTAATTCAAAACGGCCCAAACCCCGCTGAAAAACTGGTGCTGCTCGGTTTTTCTCAAGGCGCGGTCATGGCCTTGGATGCCGGACTTCGCTATCCGAAACGCCTGGGCGCCATCACGGCCTTGAGCGGTTTTTTGGCTCGACCCGAAACCCTTCACGATGAGAGGTCGGAGGCCTCGAAAACCCTTCCCATATTATTGGTTCATGGCACGGAGGACGAGATCGTTACCGTTGACGGCTCCCGTAAGGCCCGCGAAACCCTAGCGGCCGAAGGCTACGAGGCTCAACTCAAGGAATACCCCATGGGTCATCAGATCGTTCAAGAAGAAATTAATCTCATCCGGACCTTTCTGATGGACAAGCTGGATCTGACTTGAAAAAGCGGAACGACCAAAGGTCCCTCGAATTTGATGGGTTGAATCGGATGAGAGGATGAAGGCGATGGTGCTAGAAAAAGTGGGCGCGCCGCCGGCCTTTTCCTATGATCTGCTCTGGGGCGAACGGCAGATTCGCTCCGTCGCCAATCTCACGCGGCAAGACGGCATCGATTTTTTTAAAATCGCTCCAAAAGTACCGGTCATCGCGGAGATCAAAACCTTCCCCCTCGAAGCCGCCGATGTGGCCTTGGACCAATTGAAAACGGGGGAAATCCAAGGGGCAGCCGTTCTGGTGATGAGGGGCAAATCATAAAACAAATCGGAGTAAAGGGATGACCCAATTTAAAAGTCGATGGAAAAGCGGTCTTTGTGCCTTGCTTGTCTTGGCCTTGAGCGCCTGCTCCAATCCGGAAGGAAAGAGCCAATCGCTCTTCGAGACCGCCCAATTCGAAGAACAGCAGCATAATTTTAAACACGCCGGACAACTTTACAAGGAGATCCTCGAAGACTTTCCCGAATCTTCCATCGCACCAAAGGCAAGGGAACGTCTTGAGGCCATCGAAAAAAACCTTCTGCCCCAGTAAGGAGTTGACAATCGCGAGGACCGGATATACCCTGATGCACGGTTTGACGACGGGCATCGACATGAAAGAGTACGATATGCGTTCATTATGTGATGGTGGTGAAAATGGGGCGATTCAGTGACGCGCCAGGCGCTTGGAAAAGGCTTAGGACTTTCGGCCCTGGTCCCTACGGAAGACAAAGGCCGGGATGGTGTCTTGGAGATCAATGTTGCCGACATTGGGCCAAATCGCTTTCAACCGCGCCAGGTCTTCAATAAAAAAGCGCTCGAATCCTTGGCCGCCTCCCTAAAAAGCAATGGCCTGATCCAACCGATTGTGGTGCGAAAGGGCGAAGCAGGGGCCTACGAGCTGATTGCGGGAGAACGCCGCTGGCGGGCCGCCCAAATGGCCGGGTTTCTAAAAATTCCGGCCATCGTTAAATCAGCCGAAGATCGGCAGCTGATGGAATGGGCCCTGCTCGAAAACCTTCAACGCGAGGACCTCAACCCCATCGAAAAGGCCCAGGCCTACGAACGCTTGATTTCTCAATTTTCACTAAAGCAGGAGGCCATTGCTGAACGCATGGGCATCGACCGATCCTCCGTCTCCAATTTCCTCCGCCTCCTCCAACTCCCCAAAGAATTGTGGAACGAAATCGCCGGAGGGCGCTTAAGCATGGGCCACGCCAAAGCGATTTTATCTTTGGACAAAAAGGCCGCGCAATTATCCTTGGCGGCTGAAATTGTCGCAAAAAAAATGAGCGTCCGCCAAGCCGAAAAGGCCGCGCAGACACTGAAAAAAGGACAGGCAAAAAAATCGGCCCAGCCGACAACACCGGAAGTCTCGATGCTAGAAGAGCGACTCCGTCAAACACTGGGCACCAAGGTCCGGCTCATCCCCCATGGCAAGGGCGGGGAGATTCGCGTGACCTATTATAGCTTGGATGATTTAGACCGTATTTTGGAGACCCTGTCTTAACGCGGCCTGCGAAAGGGCATGGCGGGAAAGGGTAGAGACTGAATGGCACGTAAAGAATTGTCCGACGACGATATTGCCGCCTTTCTGGGAAAAGGCACCTCGTTTAAAGGGGTGATCACCTATAACGGCAGTATTCGTATTGACGGAAAGGTCGAAGGCGAAATTATTTCGCAGGGGGCTTTAATTGTGGGAGAATCCGCTGTGATTGAAGCCGATATTTCAGTCGGCACCATCGTTTGCGCCGGAAAGATTTCAGGCAATGTCCAGGCCAGCGGCAAAGTTCATTTGCAATCGACGGCCTCATTAAGCGGATCAATCAACACCCCCGATCTCATCATCGATCAAGGGGTCGCCTTTAACGGCCAATGTGAAATGAAGAAACCTGCCGGCAAAAAAGAGCGGGAGTAGTTGCAGATCCACAACGACAAATGAAACAAACAACTCAAAATAAAAAACGGGTGGTCGTCGGCATGAGCGGAGGGGTCGATTCGGCCGTAACTGCGGCGCTTCTGAAAGACCAAGGTTACGAGGTTATCGGCCTCACGCTAACGCTCTGGAAGGATGAGCACGAAGAAGAAAAGTCTTGGCAAGACCGGTCCTGCTGCAAAATCGGCCTGGCGCGGCATGTCGCAAAAACGCTGGCCATTCCGCATTATGCGATCAACATTCAAACGGAATTTCAACAAGAGATCATCGACGATTTTTGCGACACCTACTTGCTCGGTCAAACGCCCAACCCCTGCGTCCGTTGTAACGAACGCATGAAGTTTGGGCACCTCTTAAAAGCGGCCGCGCGACTCAAGGCCGACTATTTCGCCACGGGACACTACAGCCGCATTCAATGGCATCCCCACAACAATCGCTATTCCCTGCTGAAGTCTTCCAACCTCGAAAAAGATCAGAGCTATTTTTTGTATCGCCTGAATCAGGCTCAGCTTTCACGCACCCTTTTTCCGCTGGGCGAGATGACAAAAGAAGCCGTCTACAAGGTCGCGGCCGATCTGGGACTTCCCTATGAGGAGGTGCTGGAAAGCCAAGAGGTTTGTTTTGTGACCCAGAAGGATTACCGTGTCTTTCTAGAAGAAAACCGTCCAGAGGCGCATGCCCCAGGAGAAATCGTTAAGGAATCGGGCGAAGTAGTTGGCCGACATGAAGGGGTGGCCTTCTACACCTTGGGGCAGCGGCGTGGACTCGGTGTGGCCCTGGGTGAGCGGGCCTATGTGACCCGCCTCGACCCAGCGAACCGGAAAGTCGTCATCGGGAATGAAATGGACTTACTCTGCGATGAATTGGTGGCCGAAGACATCGTTTGGGGTGGGGCGGATCTTCCCAAAAAACCGATTCCGGTTCACGCCAAAATCCGCTATCGAACACCGGAGCAGGAGGCCCTGCTCATTCCACTTGATGATGGAAAGGTACGCCTGAAATTCAAGGCCGCCCAGCGTGGGATTACGCCGGGCCAGGCCGTGGTTTTCTATCAAAAAGAACATGTTATCGGCGGCGGGACGATTTCAAAAGCGTCGACATAGGGGGCGCTTAGACCCACCTCGACAAAACCGCTGATCGGGATAAGTGACTTGAAACGCTATCGCTTTCCTCTCCTCACCCAGCCTGTGAAGCCAGGGTTCGGCTTTACAAGCATCGTCATCGTCATTCTCTCTCTATTCCTTTATTCCTGCGGCGAAGAAGGCGAGACCGAGGTGCCCAGCGCCGGCACGCGGATATCGCAGGGCGGGTCCGTCACAGACTACCTCAGTTTGGTCGATAATTTACGGGCCGCAGGTGCAGCGGTCACGCCGATCGATTCAATCACGCAGGTCTTCTTCATACCGAAGGGACAAGTAATTGAAGTCGATGGCCAGAATGTTCAGGTTTTTGAGTTTGAAAGTGCCGATGTCGCGAACGCAACAGCAAGCACGATTTCGCTAGACGGCCAGACCATCGGAGAAACGCAGGTCGACTGGGAAGCCCCGGTTCACTTCTACAGGTCTGGAAGATTAATTGTGATCTATATTGGGGATAACGGGGACCTGATCTCGATTCTCGAAGACGTACTCGGGCCGAAATTCGCGGGGGATTAAACGTCGCTACGCGCGTTTATCCCCCGTCAAATATCTGAATTTCTTTAGCATCCGCCTGGAAAGGCCGACGAGATCAATCACGGATCGAGAGAAGGCATTCGTTGTGTCGTCCGAGAGTGTATCGTCTAAATGAGGCTTAGCCGACGGCTTGAATTGCGGGCTTGATCGGGTCTTTTTGTTGGTGAATGGCGGGGATGGCCTCTTTTTGGACTTTTCCCATTTTCGAAGCCCCGTTAAATTGCGCCCCTTCCTCTATCACCAAGGAAGGTGTGTGAATATCGCTGCTGACAACAGAAGTTTTTAAGAGCTGTACCTTATGGTGAGCGGTGATCCGGCCTTTGACCCGGCCCCCGACGATAATGGTGTCGCCGATGACTTCGGACGAGACTTCGGCGCCGTCGCCTAAAATGAGGCTTCCCTTAACCGAAACCTTCCCTTCGACTTTGCCGTCGATCCGACCGGAACCTTCAAAACTGATCTCTCCTTTGATCTCGACCCCTTTTCCCATGTAAATCACCAGCTCATCGGATCCCGCTTTAACCGTTTCTTCTCTTCCAAACCCCATAATCGACCTCCCTTATCATCTTAAGACGACTGCAAATACTACTCTTGAAAAATATAACCGAGTCCAAAATATTGTCAAGAAAAGGGGCTTTTTATGTCGATTTAGTTTAAAAGAAAGTAAGAAGACGAAGAAAATTCCCGTATAGGGCTTAAACGGTCAAAATTTATTAGGGACAAAATAATAAAGGTGAACGAAATGCTCCGATTTTAGGGTCTAACAGCGATAGAGTTTTGGGAAAAGACTCGAAGGCGGGGCGGGTGTGAGAACACGGACCTCGGTTTCGTCGGAGGCACTGCGATATCCCACGGTGATCCCATTTTTTTCCATATCCTTAAGGAGGGCTTCAAACCATTCGAAACCCTCCACACTGGCCAGAAAATGGTTGGCCGGAGCAACATCGGCTTTTTTGAAGGCCTCTATCGGCTTTCCACGAGAGGTCTCTAGCCAAGCCTTTTCTATTTTTATCGGGCTACGCTCGGAGGGTTCGGCCGGATTCACCTTATCCGCCGAGAACTTCATGAGCGTTATCCAGCGCTCTTTTTCTGAATCAATCGTCTGCTTCACTAAGGAAAGATGCATTGAAAGGAGGATGTCTCCTTGCGTCAGGCCGGAGAATTGAATATAACAGCGCTTCCCGCCCGACTCCCCCATGAGCACATCCGCCTGCCAGTCATAGAAACGGATCGCTTCGACCGAAAAAACGGGTGAGATAAAGAATAAAATCGAAGTGAGAACAGTCCCACAGAAAAATAGCTTTTTTCTTCCCAAAAAACGTGTTTTTCGATTAGAAATAGACATTCTATTTTAGAACGACCCTATTTCGATGCGAATTGAAAGCCCTCCCCCCTCTTTCGAGGGGTATTGACCTTCCCTATCATTTGAATTAAAGTAAGGAACTTTTTTTACCTTATAAAAAACAATGAAATCAAGACCGCAAAGAAGGAGCCTGATACCGGTGATAAAGAAAATCCGAAGGGCTCTGACTTTTTTAGGGGACGCCGCGCATGACTGAGCAGGCCATCTTTTTTCCAGAACCCGATCGCAGGAGCGGCTCCAGTTTTAATCGAATCCGCCGCTTTATCAATAACTATTGGTTGATTCCGGTTTTAATTTGTTATTTGCAGCTCGCAACCCAAGCGATCTACCCGGGCGATCCGCCTCTTGAGCGCCTTACGAAAGGCAACAACGCCTTTTTAAAAGGGATTCCGATCGCCTATAAAATCGCGACGGACGACTTCCCCTATACCTTGTTGGGTCATTTTTACGAAATCGGGACCCAGGTCCTTTATAAATCGCAGCTGCTCCAAGTGTCTCACGACGATATCAAGGCCGGACTCTCGGCCCCAGGAATGCAGACCGAACTCTATCGCCGACTCATTGCTTCCCGTACACACCGTGAAAGCGAACTCGGCGGGATTTTGAGCCTTTCTTATTCCGATGGTGCGGCAAAGCTCCATTTTCACGCAATCCCCTCTCTCAATGAAGGATATTTGATCAAGCTACGCAATGCCATTGATTCTCCACGCACCTTTCGCCATCTCTTGGAATCGGAAGGGTATCAGGAAATCCTTGAGTCGGTTGGCATCCAAAAACGATGGGCAAAAGATACCCTCTTTCTTATGCAAAATCAAAATATTCCCCACAAGAGTCGGCGAATGGCCACCGAAAATTTTGTCGATATGTTTTCCGCCCTTTCGGAATCACGCTACCTCCTTTCCCCCTATCAACTCAAGAATGCCCTCGGTAAACTTCCCCTTAAGGAACGATTTGTCGGTTTGTTCCACTTCCATAACGGCCTCAACGAACCCCCCTCTTCAGTCGACACCCAGCAGAGCATGAGAAAAAGGCAAGTGGTCTTGACGGTCGCGAATGAAGGCTGGACCCTCTACGACCTGGTTCAACGCGAGGCCTCAAAAATAGACATAGAGATTGACAAGCAGATCAGGCTCCAATAGAATGGCGTGTTTATAAGGCGAACTGGAGAAGAAAGGGAAACATAAATGAAAGTCATCCTCGCAGCAGATGTGCATCACTTGGGCCGCATGGGGGATCTCGTTGAGGTCGCAAACGGGTATGCCCGAAATTTCCTCTTACCGAAAAATCTGGCCACGACGGCAACCCTGAAAAATGTTCGTGCTCTAGAACACCAAAAGCGGGTTATCTCAGACCAAATCCGAAAAGAAGTGCGTTCTGCGGAAGGCCTTGCCAGCAAGCTTGGCGGATTGACCCTCAGCCTTGAAGCCACCGTCGGTGAAGAAGGAAAGCTCTTTGGGTCAATTTCTTCCAAAGACATCTCCGAAGCGCTCGCCGCGCAAGGCTTTGAGATCGAAAAGCGTCAGGTTCTTCTGGAAAAACCGATCAAAGAGGCAGGCGCGCACCATGTTTCGATTAAAATACGTCACGATGTCAATGTTGAGCTTAAAATAGACGTCGTCGCCAAAGCAGAAGAACAATAGGGCATCGTCCCACCCGATCTTTACAATCCGTTAGCCGATTGATGTCAAACGTAAAAGCGTGGTGCAGTCGCTTTGAACACCAGGACAGATAAAGAATTCCTTCCTTTGTCGCTTCAAGATAAGGACGCTGCCGAGGACAAGGACGCGGTCGCTAAAAGCAGTCTTAAATCGCCGCTTATGCCTTCCGTCAAGGAGCACAGACGATGAAAAAGTTAAAGCTTTTTTCCGGAAATTCGAATCCGGTCCTTGCGAAGGAAATCTGCGATTATCTCGGCATTTCACTCGGTCAGGCGACCGTCTCCACCTTTAGCGATGGCGAGATTTACGTCAAAATAAAAGAAAATGTCCGCGGCAACCCCGTCTTCGTCATCCAGTCCTTCTCCGACCCTGTGAACACCAACTTAATTGAACTTTTAATCATCATCGATGCCTTAAAGCGCGCCTCGGCAAAAGAAATTACGGCCGTTATTCCCTACTATGGCTATGCACGTCAGGACCGCAAAGATCAGCCACGTGTCCCCATCACAGCCAAACTCGTCGCCGACCTGGTTGCCGTTGCGGGAGCGCATCGGGTTTTGACCACCGATCTGCATACCGGCCAGATCCAGGGCTTTTTTAACGTCCCCGTCGATCATCTCTACGCCAGCCCGGTCTTGCTCGACTATTTCAAAAAAAAGCAATTTGACGACCTGGTTGTCGTCTCGCCGGATGCCGGCGGCGTCGAACGCGCCCGGGCCTTCGCGAAACGCATGAAGGTCGGCTTGGCGATCATCGACAAGCGGCGAGAAGGCCCGAATCAGACCAAGATTATGAATATTATCGGTGAGGTCGTCGATCACGATATCCTTATCCTTGACGATATGATCGATACGGCAGGAACCATCAGCCAAGCCGCGACGGCGATTAAAGAAAAAGGCGCGCGGCGCATCCTCGTCGGTTGCACGCATCCGGTCTTTTCCGGTCCCGCAATCGAACGACTGATGGAAGCCCCCATCGATGAGATTGTCGTCACCAATACCATTCCACTTACTGCAGCAGGAAGCGCGTGCAAAAAAGTCACCGTCTTATCTGTCGCGTCTTTATTGGGCGAAGCGATTAAACGTATTAATGAAGAATTATCGGTGACCTCGCTCTTTGCATAAGGAGACAAAGGCCCCTCGGCCTTTAAGAACCGAAACAGAAAATCGAATTTTGTATCAATTTAATGGAGAAACAACATGGAAAAAATAGAAATTCACGGGCAATATCGCAATAATTCAGGCAAAGGGGTTGCACGTCAACTCAGGAGAGATGGAAAAGTTCCTGCGGTGATTTATAGCAAGGGGAGTTCAAAACCGCTCACCCTAAACCCGAAGGAAGTTGATGCGGTTCGCCATTCCAGTGCCGGTGAAAATGCCATGGTCAATTTAAAGGTATTTGACGAAAATCAGAAGGAGATCGCAAGCCATGTGGCCATCCTTCGCGACTTTCAAAAAGACCCGCTGACCGGAAAAGTTCTCCATGCCGACCTTTTTGAAATTTCCATGTCGGACGAAATCGACGTGAACGTGGTCATCGAAATTATCGGCTCCGTTCCCCTGGGTGTAAAAAATGACGGCGGCTCATTAAGGCAGCAGCTTCGAGAATTGGAGGTCCGATGCCTCCCCTCCGACATCCCAGATCATATTCAGGTTGACGCGTCGAACTTGGAGATTGGCGACACCATCCATGTGAAAGACCTCTCCCTGCCTACGGGCGTTAAAGTGCTTGATTCGGAAGACTTGGCCGTGGTTTCCGTGAGCGCCGCCATCTCGGAAGAAAAGCTCGAAGAATTGTTGACCGCCACGCCGGAAGAAGGGAAGGTCCCTGAAGTTACCGCCCAGAAACCCGAAGGGGAAGGGGAAGAGGAAGAAAAGAAAGACGCCAAAGAAACGAAGGAACAGAAATAAGCCTGGGACACGCATGCCTAATGCCCTTCTTCATAGTGCGGCATGAAACTCATCGTCGGCCTAGGCAACCCCGGAAGGCCCTATGAGGCCACCCGGCACAATCTGGGTTTTTGGGTTATCGATGCCTTCGCACACAAGCAAGATCTAACGTTCTCGGCAAAAAAAGGAGAGGCGCTCACCAGCCGGGGACACTGGCCGCATTCCGACGGCGCCATCGACTATCTCCTCGCCAAACCGCAAACCTTCATGAACCGCTCCGGACGTTCGGTTCGCTTGCTTCTCGACTATTATAAAATTCCGATCTCGGATTTCATTCTCGTCTACGACGATGTCGACATGGATTGCGGACGGATCCGCATTCGGAAAAAAGGGCGCGCGGGCGGACATCGGGGCGTGGAATCTGTAATCACCGAGATCGGATCGGATACCTTTGTCCGTCTGAAAATCGGAATCGGAAAAGACGCCTTAAAAGAAACCTCGGATCATGTCCTTTCGAATTTCCGCGCGGACGAAAAACAAATCATGGAAGACGCCGTCGATCAGAGCCTCAGCCTGCTTCCCCTTTTGATCGAAGGGCGGATCGACGAAGCCATGAATCGGATTCCCAATAACCTAGGTTAACACGATGGCAACGCAATGCGGCATTATCGGCCTCCCCAACGTCGGCAAATCGACGATCTTTAACGCCCTCACACAGGCCGAAGCCGAAACCGCCAACTATCCCTTTTGCACCGTGGACCCCAACACGGGCATCGTCAGCGTCCCCGATCCCCGTATCGATTTTTTAACGGCACACTACCACCCCAAAAAAACGACGCCCAGCCACATGGCCTTTGTCGACATCGCCGGATTGGTCGCCGGGGCCAGCAAGGGCGAAGGGCTCGGCAATCAATTCCTAGGACATATTCGTGAAGTCGACGCCCTGGTCCACATCGTCCGCTGTTTCGACGATCCTGAAATCGTCCATGTCAACGGCAAGGTCGATCCGAAAAACGATGTCGAGCTCATCACCACCGAATTAATTCTCAAAGACCTCGACACCGTCGAGAAGCGTTTGCACAAATCGGGTAAAAAAGCGCGATCGGGCGAAAAAGAGGCCAAACGGGAAGAGGCCCTTTTAAACCGAGTGAAGGAGAGCCTGACGAAGGGAATCAGCGCGCGCAGCCTGTCTTTGTCGACCGACGAACAGGCCCTGATGAAAGAACTGTCGCTTTTGACCCAAAAACCGATTCTCTATGTCGGCAATGTTCCCGAAGGCGACATCGAAAAAGGCAACGCCTTCTCGGAGGCCCTGGAGGCTTTGGCTGCCGCGGAAGGCGCGGAGTCTCTCATCATTAGTGGAAAAATCGAATCGGAAATCGCCACCCTCCCACCGGAAGAAGGCGCCCTCTTTCTGGAAGAGCTGGGTTTGAAAGAAACCGGCCTGGCCCGCCTCATCCGCGCCTCTTATAAAATGCTGGGCCTCCTGACCTTCTTCACCGTCGGCGAAGACGAGGTCAAAGGCTGGACCTTAAATGAAGGCACATCGGCGGTAGACGCGGCGGGGAAAATCCATTCCGACATCGCGCGCGGTTTTATCCGCGCCGAAATTTTTCGCTATCAAGATCTCGTCGAACAAGGCCACGCACAGGCGATTAAGGAAAAAGGCTTGCTTCGTTTAGAAGGAAAAGACTATCGCGTGCAAGACGGGGATTGTATCTATTTTCGATTTAATGTCTGAGCCCCAGCGGTAAAACGTCTTCGACCTTCCACTTCCTTCTTTCGTCCATCACGACCCCATCGATTTACGGATTTAATCCAATCGGCTTATCGTTATGACTTTTTCTTAGCCGATTTTCTTTTCCGCTTCTTGCTTTTCTTCGGCTCCAGCAAGGTGCCTCGGCAATGCGCCGAGCCGCAACGGCAAGGATAGCGTTTCTCGATGTCGCCTTCGTCGTCTTCAACGCGGTGTAGACTGTAGTCATAACACAGCTCCTCTCCCGCTTGGATGGTTCGAATCGCTTCGATGAAGATCCTTTTGTTTTCTTCGATGGCCTCACAATTGGGATCGCAGGAATGGTTAATGTATCGCGCCTCGTTGCTATTCACGCCGCCGTCAATGACCGTTTTTTTATCGACGGTAAACAGGAGCACGTGCGCCTGCTCTCCCTGATCGTCGTCATAACGTGAATCGCCCTCCGCCGTCGAGATCCGCTCGCCTTGATATTCGATAATTCGCGTGCCCTTGCGGATCTTCCGTGCAGCAAAGACTCCACGGCCGCTAATACGTGACTTCCGGAGCTTAAATAAAGGTTCCGCTTTCTTTTTTGTCATCCGTCTCATCCCTCATTCAACAACGCCTAGGCTTGCGCTCTAATGGCGATTGGGTTTAAAGAAAAAATCGATTCGCGGTTTGAAAAACGCCAAGGCGCTTTGCGGAGCTCAAGATACCAAAAAGGGACCCTAGGATGCGACAGGAAAACGCCGGGCCGCCCTTCACAAGACCATGATTTCCGCTATACTGATAACAAGTCTTTTAAAACTTGCCGAGCAGTAAGGCCTTCGTATCCTTATCAACTCCCGGGAGAAAATCGTATGGGCACAAATAACTTAATTTTTTTGGAGAATATCGAATGGCTTGATACCACAGGTCAAGGGATCGTACACCGGATTCCAGAGGGCGGGTCCGGCGAAATTAAATACGGCGCGCAATTGACGGTGCGAGAAAGCCAGGCCGCCGTGTTTTTTTATCAGGGCAAGGCCATCGACGCCTTTGCCGCCGGACGCCATACCTTGAAAACGGCCAACATTCCCATCTTAACGAAGATCCTCAGCCTGCCTTGGGCGATGTCGAGTCCGCTGCGCGCCGAGGTCTACTTCGTCAACATGAAACTCTTCACCAACCTGAAATGGGGCACGAAAAATCCCGTCGCCTTTAAGGACTCCAAACTAGGCCTCGTACGTTTGCGGGCCTTCGGGGTGTATAACTTCCGGGTGACGCAGCCGATTCTCTTCATCAACAATCTCGTCGGCACCCAAGGCGTCTTCAACACGGACGACATCGAAGAATTTTTAAGCCGGGTGCTGGTTTCGCGTTTCAACGACCACCTCGGCGAAAACTTGGACTCGCTCTTGGAGCTACCCGGAAAATACGACGAACTCTCCAAGGGCCTCATGGAACGGCTTCAGGACGATTTCAGCCACTACGGCCTGGGACTCACGCAGCTCTACATCTCTTCCATCACACCGCCGCAAGAGGTCCAGAAGGCGATCGACGATAAAAGCCGGATGAGCGTCTTCGACGATTTGGACAAGCTTTTAAAAATGAAGGCGGCGATGGCGGTTGAGAAAGCCTCCGAGCAACAGGGCGAGGCGGGTGCGGGTTTGGGCATGGGTATGGGTATGATGATGCCTGCGATGTTCGCGCAACACCTAGGCGGACAAGGCAATGGCGGCGGAAACGGCACCAGCGGCGCGCCCACCGCGCCATCGAAAGATGGACCCAAGTGCCCGGACTGCGCCCACGGCCTTTCACCCGAAGCCAAATTCTGCCCCATGTGCGGACATCAGATCGTGATCTTCCAACAATGCCAAGACTGCGGGAAAAACCTGCCGCCCAACGCCCAATTCTGCTCGAAATGCGGGACCAAGGTTGCGGCGGCACCCCACATGAAAACCTGCGGCGGCTGCGGAACCGAAAACCTACACGAGGCGGTTTTCTGCAACCAGTGCGGCGAACGGCTCTAAGGCGCACCCTTGCAAGTCGAACACCCATGCCCGCAATGCGGCGGCCCCGTCACGCTGGAAGAAAGTGACCGCTTTCTCGAATGTGGTTTTTGTCGGGTTCGGCTCTATATTTTTTCGAAGGGTTCGCTCAGATATTTCCTGCCCCCAAAATCGAGGCCGGTCGATGAAAGCCTCTTCGTCCCCTATTGGCGATTCCGGGGCATGGTCTTTTCCATAGGGGCCTCGGACATTCAACACAAGGTCGTCGATGCCAGTTTCCGCGCCCGCGATGTGCACTCCCTGCCGCCTTCCCTGGGTTTTCGCGCACAAGCCCTGAAAATGAAATTCGCAAGCCCCGAAATCAAGACAGCATTTTTAGCTCCGCAATATGCCCTGAAGAGTGATCTTTCAAAGATCGATGCGGTGGCGGATTTTCTCGGCAAGCCTACCGGAGGGGTCTTTCATCGCGCCTATCTCGGCGAAACCCTCAGCCTCATTTACGCACCAGTCTACATAAAAAACAACACACTCTTCGACGGCGTACTGGACAAAGCCCTGGGCGCGGCCGGACCCGAAATTGAAACCGCCCTCTCAGACCGGGAGGCGGATAGGGGCTGGGGCCTCCGCTTCGCCTCCGCCCTCTGCCCGAACTGCGGCTGGGATCTCTCCGGGGGACGAGAGAGCCTCGTCTTGTTTTGCGGCCATTGCGAAACGGCTTGGCAGGCTCAAGGGGCAGACTTTAAAAAAGTGGCGCTCGGGGTTTTGCCCAGCGAGGGCGGTGGCGAAGTTTATTTGCCTTTTTGGCGTGCGTCTGTGGAAATCAAGGGCTTGCAACTCGAAAGCTATGCCGATCTCGTCAAAGCCGCGAACCTCCCCAAGGCGATCCGGCCCGAATGGCATGAAAAACCGCTTCTATTTTGGTCGCCCGCTTTTAAATCGCATCCTAAAATTTATTTGAGATTATGCAGTCAACTGACGACCTTACAGCCCGAAGCGGAGCCCGAAGCAGCGATGCCCAAGGCCACGATTTGCCCGGTGACCGTGGATGCGCAAGAGGCCTTCGAAAGCATCAAGGTCACGCTTGCGGAAACCTTGACTTCAAAAAAAACCCTGCTCCCTGCGCTCGACGCCCTGCCTGTGAAAGCCAAAGCGGCGACACTGGCCCTCATCCCCTTTCACTTGCGCGGCAGCGAACTCATCCAAAACGAGTTTAAGTTGAGCTTTCAGAAGCGCAGCGTGCATGGCCTGGAATTTTAGGCGGGGCCCGATAGCCGCACCCTTGGAAAAAGGGAACAAAAAAAGCGGGTGGAACCCTTGTCCCACCCGCTTCGTCATCGAAACAGTCGCTTATTTTTCTTCGCCGCCGGCCGCGCCAAAGGCCTTGTCGAGCAAGGGTTTGACTTCGCCATTTCTTTCCATTTCGTCGAGGATGTCGGTATCTCCATAAAATTGACCGTCGATAAAGACCTTCGGCAGGGTCGGCCAATTGGTCATCTTCGACAGCGCCTCTCGTTTTTCCATATTCCGTAAGACATCGACGACCTCGAAGTCGTGGCCGTATTTATCGAAAAAGACGATGGTCTCTTTGGTGAATCCGCACATCGGCATGGACTTGGTGCCCTTGCCGTAAATTAGAATCTTATTTTTGGCGATTTCTGTTTTGATTTCCTCATCGATATTGTTTTCCATGGTTTCTCCTTAACAACTCATTTTCCGCTCTGCCCGAACGCTTAAGCGGATGCCGCTTCTTCCGGCGTTTGCGATTTAATCTCCAGGGCATGAATACGCCCATCTTTCATCGGTTCGTCCAGGGCCGCGTAAACAAAGCGCTGCCGATCAAGCAAGTTTTTCCCTTCGAAGGCCGTCGAGACGATCTGAACCTTGTAATGGTCCATGGTCCCTGTCCGATCAGTAAGCATCACCTCGGCATCGGGCATGGCCTTTTGGATATAACCGATTATTATGTCCTTACTAATCATCGTGTCCTTCCTTTCTCGTCATTCTAGTTTTAAAAAGTATAACCCAGGCCCTTTCCAGTCGTAAAGGGGAAATGTCGTCCGGGGCATCCTAGCTAGGGAATAAGGACCGTCAAACGCGAACTAAAACTGACACCCAAAAGACTTCTCTGCTAAGATTGCAGCATGATGCCTCCCCAGACAAAAACGGACATGGCCCAGCAAGCGCACAGCACGCGCTCTACCGCCAGACCGTCCTTGTTTAATTTGAACTTTTTTCTGCTTTTCATGGCCCATCTCTTCTTCGGCTTTGCCTTTTGGCCCTATGTTTTGCTGCCTGTATTTCTTCAAAATCTGGGAAGCGACCTCTCGAGCGTGGGAGTCATCATGGGGGCCGCCTCCGTTTCGGGCATTCTCATCCGTCCCTGGACCGGCGTCGCCCTCGAACGCATCGGGCGAAAACGCTGCCTCTTGGTGGGTGGACTGATCTTTCTGGCCGCCCACTTTTTTTATCTCGCAATCGATGAGATCGGATGGTTCATCTATTTTGTTCGCTTCATCCACGGCCTGGGCATTGGGATGTTGTTTTCGACCTTTTTCACCCTTGCGGCCGATCTGTCGCCCGAAACCCGACGCACCGAAGGCATCGCCCTCTTCGGCGTTGCGGGGCATTTATCGGGCGCACTGGGCATTCCCTTGGGCGAGTGGATTATTAATCTGGCGGGATACCCAGGGCTCTTCAAGGCCTGCGCGGGCTTCACCCTCTTGTTCATGGCTATTAGCCACTTCATCAAAACGCCAGCGGCCCTCGTGGGCAATCCGCAATTCGGCGCGAGACAATTTATGGAGATCGCCGCGCAGCGGTCCAATCGTATTCCCCTCGCCGTTACCGGCCTCTTTGCGGTCGGGCTGATCTCTTATATGACTTTTTTAAAACCCTACGCCCATGAACTCGGCATCGGGGTCTCAACCTTCTTCCTCGCTTACAGCCTCACTGCCGTCGCAGTGCGGCTGGTTGGTGGGACTTGGCCCGACCGCCTGGGTCTTATGCAGGTGCTCTACCCCGCCCTGTTCTCCCTGTCGACGGGCATCACCCTCCTCGCCCTCTGGCCTTCGCCGAGTGGCCTCATTGTGAGCGGGGTGCTTTGCGGCATCGGCCACGGTTTTATCTTTCCCATTTTATCGGTTTTACTGCTCAATCGCGGACCCGGCAGCGAACGCGGCACGCGCATGGCACTGTTCACCCTCTTTTTCGATATCGGCATCCTTGTCGGCGCACCCCTCTGGGGCCTGATGGCCGAAAGCTTCGGCTACACAGCTATGTTTTTCTTCTCCGCCGCCACCGTGCTCATCAGCGTGGGTGCCTTTGTCTTTATGGATCGCATCGATGCCCTGGTTCCCGCCCTGGATACGGAGAGACTCTCTCGCCTGAGGCGCTAGCCCGGCAGTGGCCCAGATCGCCATCGCAAGATTTAAATTGATTCTTCCGATCCATCCTGCTATAAACGGAAAAATTAAATACGCTTCTCAGGTTAGCCCGCTTGATTGCCGGGCTTAAAAAGGGAATCCCGTGAAAATCGGGAGCGGTCCCGCCGCTGTATTGGGGGACGAAACCCACATCAATGCCACTGTCCGACACATTCGGACGGGAAGGCGTGGGGAGTAGGACGAACCCAAAGCCAGAAGACCTGCCTGTGGAAGATCATCACGAACTGTCTTCGAGGGATAAGACAACGGGATCGGCCACGCTGTCCCCATCTTCTTCCCAAGAAGCTGGGGATTTTTTTTGCTTTTTCAAAAAAAGAGGGCCTGATGAAAAAACCGTACGCACATTATTTAGACTTTTGTTTTACCCTCCTGTTCACACTCAGCGTGGTCACGCCCGCAGATGCGGAAACTGCGTCAGATAAAAGCCTTGCCGTCCTTCCACCGGTTGTGGTGACGGCCACGAAAGTCGAAGTCCCTTTACGAGAAACCGCGGCTTCGACCACCGTGATCGACGGACGGACCTTAGAAGAAAAGCACACCAACACGGTCCTCGATGCCCTACGCGCAGTCCCGGGACTTCATGTGGTGCAAAACGGCGGTCCGGGTTCGGCCACTTCGGTTTTTATACGCGGCGCGAAATCCGAACACACCCTGGTATTAATCGACGGCGTTCAAGTCAATAGTCCGACCTTGGGACTCTATAATTTCGCGAACCTAACGACGGATAACATTGAACGCATCGAAATCATACGGGGTCCGCAAAGCACGCTCTATGGTTCGGACGCGATTGGCGGGGTGATTCATATCATCACAAAAAAAGGGAGCGGCCCCTTCTCCGGATCGGCATCCTTCGAAGGTGGCGCTTTCGACAGCTTCAAGGAAGAGGTTCAATTGAATGGCGCGGCGGGACACTTCGATTATTCTTTTTCGGCGGCGCGCTTCGATACCGAAGGTTTCTCGAAGGCCAACGCGGCGGCCGGCAATACCGAGGAAGACGCCTATGGCAACACCACGGTTTCTTCGCGACTCGGACTCAACTTTACGCAGGACGCCCGCTTGGATTGGAGCCTTCGTTTCAGCGATGCCAAGGTGAATCTGGACAATTCCTTTCCTGTGATGGACGACCTCAATGCCAGCCAGGAAAACGAAAGCCTGTCAACCGCATTGATCCTGGTCACGCCGGTCATCGAAAATTGGAGTCAAAAACTTCAAGGCCACTTCCAGCAGGAGGAAAGCGTGGGTAAAGACCCCGACACCGCTTTTAATAATTTTAAAATCAAAACACGGGTCGAGGAGGTCGACTGGCAGCACACGATCAATTTCGGGGAACACACGAACTTCAGCCTTGGCTACGCCTACGAACAACAAGCAGGAGAAAATGTCGGTACTTTCGATAAACGACTGCGCACCCAAGCCCATTATGGCTTTTACCAAACTCAACTGGCGGCCTTGATCCTCAACCTCGGCCTCCGCCACGATGACAATAATCAGTTCGGTGGCAAGACCACCTATAAAACAGAGGCCGCCTTCCTAATCGATGACGAAGGGAGTAAAATCAGAGGGGCCTATGGCACCGGATTTCATGGACCGACTTTAAACGACCTCTACTTTCCCGGATTCGGCAATCCCAACCTGAAGCCGGAAGAAAGCGAAAGCCTCGAAGTCGGCTTCGATCTCAATCGCATGGACGGGCGATTGAATTTCTCCGCAAGCTATTTCCAAACGCAGATAGAACAATTGATCGTCTTTGTTTTCGATCCGAATACTTTTCTAGGCATGCCGGAAAACGTAGAGAAGGCTAAAATAAGCGGCTGGGAAATTGGGGCCACTGTGGAAATAACAAAGCGTGTTCAGCTTTCCGGTGAATACACCTTTACGGACACTCAAAACGAGACGACCGGCGCGGAACTCGCCCGCCGTCCGAAACACAAGGCCAGCGCAACCCTGACGCTCAAACCGATCGACCCTTTGCGCATTGATTTCGGCCTACTTCATGTCGGGAAACGATTTAACGACACGGCGAACACAAACCTCATGGGCGACTACACCGTGTTTAAGCTGAGCGGCAACATCGACATCAAAAAAAATATCCAGATTTTTGCCCGAATCGAAAATCTTTTCGACCGTCATTATGAAGAGGTCGCCGGATTCGGCACGGCAGGCCTATCCGCCTATGGGGGTTTAAAAATTTCTTTCTAAGAATAAACTGTCTTAAAGTGAGCACCCATGAAAATCGTCTCCTTTCTCCCCAGTGCCACCGAAATTGTGTATGCCCTTGGTTTGGAAGACCAACTTGTCGGCGTCACCCACGAGTGCGACTATCCCTCCCATGCGAGGGACAAACCCGTGGCTGTCCGCAGCGCCCTCGACATGACCAATCTCGGACAAGAAGAAATCGACCAAAGCGTCCGCGAAGCCCTGCATGCAGGTAAAAGCCTCTACGCCGTCGATGAAGCCTTCATGAAATCGGCCGAACCCGATTTGATTCTCACGCAGGACCTCTGCCAGGTCTGTGCCCCCTCCGGAAACGAAATTACTACATTGTTAAAATCGCTCCACAAAAAACCGGAGATCCTTTGGCTGACACCGACTTGTATCCAAGACATTTTAGAGAACATCAAAACCGTCGGCGATGCGACGGGCAAAACTTCCGAGGCCGAGGCCCTCGTGGACAAATTACGAGAAAGAATCACGACGATTAAAAACCGCGTGCAGCACATTCCTTCTCGCCCGCGCGTCTTCTTCATGGAATGGCTTTCGCCCCCTTATTGCGGAGGTCATTGGGTGGGAGAGATGATTGACCTCGTCGGAGGTTTCGACGGCTTTGCAAAAAAGGGCGGCGACTCCATCCGCATCCCTTGGAAAGCAATTACAGCCAACGCACCGGAGATACTCATTCTTTCGCCTTGCGGATTCGATCTCCCGCAAGTCATCGAACAAGCCGAACTGCTCACCCATTTTTCCGGCTGGGAAAAACTTCCCGCCGTTCAAAAGGCACAAGTCTTCGCAGTCGACGCCAACAGCTACTTCGCCCGGCCGGGCCCGCGCGTGGTGGACGGCATTGAATTGCTGGCCCACCTTTTTCACGCGGAGGAATTCGAATGGGCGGGCCCGGAGGATGCGTATCGAGTTTTGGATAGGGAGATGCTAGAATCCTTGGCATCGTCAAAGTAAACCGGGGAAAGGCAAATCCCCCCTTGCCCCCCTTTTTCAAAGTGGGGTAAAAGATTAGTGGAGTTCTTTTCTTCTTTAGATTTTTCCCCCTTTACAACAAAGGGGGATGAAGGGGGATTTTTACAATGCTCAACTACAACCCCAAGCTAAAACCTTTGGCGCGGCGGCTGCGCGCTGAGATGACGGAGAGCGAAAAGAAACTTTGGTTCTATTTGCGGAATAGGCAGATGGGCATTCCTTTTTACCGACAGAAATCCATTGGGAATGTCATTGTAGATTTTTACGGACCGAAAGCCAAGCTGGTGATCGAGGTGGATGGCTCGCAACACTTCGAGGACGATCACCGAGAAAGCGATCTCAGTCGCGACAGATATCTGACCGAAAAAGGCCTGCACGTTTTGCGATTCGATAACTTCCAAATCTTGCAACAAACTCAGGCCGTTCTGGAAATCATCGCGAGAGAAATCCCCCTCCATCCCCCTTTGCCAAAGGGGGACAAAACCAAATGAAAAGCACCACAATGTTTTACCCCACTTTGGAAAAGAGGGGCAAGGGGGGATTTAATGTCGCAAGAGGTGACACATGATAGGCCCTGAAATCGCCGCCGGAGCCGCTATGCTTAAAACATTTCAATGGGTATGGGATAACTTCGGCAAAGAGATTAGCCAATCCGCAAGCGGAGCCATTCAAAAAAAATGGAAGTCGTTTCAGTACAAATCCGCCGCCACTGCATATGCGCAACAAATGAAAAAGCGCTACGGCCAGATGCAGCTATGGAAGATGTCTGCACCCACCTCGGTCGATCAAATTTTCACGCAGGTCAATATCCTCGAAAAACAATCTGCTTTTCGTCACTTGCCCAAGGCACAGATCGAAAAGATGATCTTAAACGAAGCTTCTTTTGGAGAGACGGTCGAAAAAAGGAAGGACGGCATGGCCGTCGTGCGGGAAAATAATCGTCTGTTCATTCTCGGCAAACCGGGTGCGGGCAAAACCACCTTTCTTAAACACATCACCTTGCAGGCGATCAAGGGCAAGATCGACGCCATTCCCATCTTTGTGACCCTGCAGGAACTTTCTGAATCCCAACTCACCTTAATGGATTTTATCACCCAGCAATTCGATATCTGCGGATTTCCGGAAGCCCTGCCCTTTATTGAAACCCTTTTAAAAGAGGGCAAGGCCATTGTGCTTTTTGATGGACTCGACGAGGTCAACACGGCCCAGGGCCTGCGCGACAAACAGATTCAAGCCATGAAAGACTTTAGCCACAAATATGATCGGAGCAAAGTGGTCATCACCTGCCGGGTCGCGGCCACCGAATACAATTTTGAAGGCTTTACCTATGTCGAAATGGCGGATTTTGACGACGAACAAATCAAAACCTTTGTCCGCCTTTGGTTTGCAAAAAATAAAAAGACCTCTGAATTGTTTTTCGAGGCCTTTAAAAAACAAGAAGGCAATCGGTTGCGTGATCTAGCGAAGAACCCCTTTCTCTTAACGCTCTTGTGCATTGGTTTTGAAGAAACCTTGCGCTTCCCCAATCGCCGTTCCGAGATTTATGGAGAGGCCCTCAATGCCCTGCTGCAAAAACGAGACAGCTCCCGGGGAATTAAGAGAGACGAGATCTATCACAAGCTTTCCCTGGGTCGGAAAAACCAGATGTTCGCCCGCATCGCCGCAGAGACTTTTGAAAAAGGGAAATACCTTATTGAAAAGAAACCCTTGGAAAAGAAAATCGTCGCATACTTGAAAAATCTACCTCCCGGCGACCCAGGAGAAGAGATTGACGGCGAAGCCGTGCTCAAAGCCATTGAGGCCCAGCACGGCATCTTTGTCGAACGGGCAAAAGGCATCTACTCCTTTGCTCATCTCTCTTTTCAGGAATACTACGCGGCCCAATATACGGTTTCACACCCCAAACAAATCCAAAAACTCATTGCTTATTGTGGAGATCCCCGTTGGCGCGAGGTCTTTCTTTTAACGGCGGAATTGTTGGATGATGCGGATAGCTTTTTTGATCATTTTATTCGCCAATTGAATGAACATGCATCGAAAGAAGAAAGGCTTAATGCACTGTTAGTAAAAGGGAGGGGTCGCACTTTTGAACTAAGAATACTTGCACTATGGAATAACATAATTTCTACCAGGGCCCTCGATAGCTCTCTCACCACCATATCAAACGACGCCATCGTGCTCATCGCTAAAGTCCTCCCCTACGATCTCTCGAAAAGCGCTAGCTCACGCAACCTCGACAAGGCCCTCGCCCGCACGAGAGCCGACGTCCTCGACCGCGAGCTCACCAGAGGCCGCGATTGGTTTAAGGAAGCGCTGTCATTTAGTCAAAAAGAAGATAAAGCATGCCACTGTTTACTTGCCAAGCTTTCATTTCCCCGGAAGAATGCCACAAAGAAAACCCGGCAAGACTTTGCGGATGCGGTTTACAAAATTTTCAAAGCAAGGTGTCGCATTGAAGACTATGAATTTACAACGGAAGAGTTCCAACACGTGAATAAATATCTCGAAGCCACCATACTACTACACGACTGCCTCAAGGTTGCGTATGTCTCGGATCGTGCAGGTATTGAAGACCAGTTGTTGCAGCCAGCGAGGTAGGACTCAACTATATATAAAGGACAAAACCCATGCGCATCACAAAAGTTTACACACGCACCGGAGACAAAGGCACGACCCGCTTGGCGGGCGGACAGGAAATCACAAAAGATCATCTCCGCATCGAGAGCTACGGAACGGTCGATGAGTTGAATGCCATCGTCGGCCTGGCGCGGGTCTTCACGCAGGAACTTCCGGAGACGATGCCGGAGCGCGACCGACTCGATGAAGCCCTGCAAGGGATGCAGGACCGGCTCTTCGACATCGGCGGTATTCTGGCCTCACCGCCGGGTAAAGAATCTCAAGAAATGAAGGCCATCTTAAACCGGGAGATCGACGGCCTCGAGGCCTTGATGGACGATTGCCAAAAATCGCTTGAACCCTTGAAGGAATTCATCCTGCCCGGCGGTGGAAAAATCGCGGCCTTTCTGCACCAGGCAAGGACGGTGTGCCGACGCGCGGAGCGGCTCTGCGTAACGCTCAATCGAGAAGAGGCTGTGCCGGAAGAAGTGCTGCGTTATTTGAATCGCCTGAGCGACGCCTTCTTTGTGCTCTCCCGCTGGATCGCCAAAGTCCAAGGCGAAAGCGAAACCCTCTGGCGGCGGCATAAAACATGACATTGTTTTAACTTCCCCCTTTGACAAAGGGGGAGTGAGGGGGATTTATCTTTTTGGTTCTAAGCGTCAACATTAAAGGCAAATCCCCCCTAGCCCCCCTTTGCTAAAGGGGGGAATGACAAGAGAAGTTAAATTCAAAAAGATGAATAAAAATTCAAAAACAAAATACCTTATGATTCAAGGGACCGGCTCACATGTGGGCAAGAGCGTGATCGTGTCGGCGCTCTGCCGGATCTTCGCCAATCAGGGCCTGCGCGTCGCGCCTTTTAAGGCGCAGAACATGGCGCTGAATTCCTTTATAACGGCCGAAGGCGGGGAGGTCGGGCGCTCGACGGCGGTACAGGCCAAGGCAGCGCGGGCCATTTTGCAGGTGGAAATGAATCCCGTGCTTTTAAAACCCAAGGGCGAAAAAGAGGCGCAGTTTATTCTCAACGGCAGGGCCCATGCCGACATCTCGGCCTTCGACCAATTCCATCAAAATAAAATCCTGCGGGATATGAAGTGGGAGGCCATCCGAGAGGGCCTGGCTGCGCTGTCCCAGGATTACGAACGCATTGTCATCGAAGGCGCGGGCAGCCCGGCGGAAGTCAACTTGCGCGCCTTCGATCTCGTGAACATGGAAGTCGCCCGCCACTGCGGCGCGCCGGTGCTCTTGGTGACGGACATCGACAAAGGCGGCAGCCTCGCGTCCATCGTCGGGACTTTAGAATTGTTGACCGAGGAAGAGCGCGCCCAAGTAAAAGGCTTCATCTTCAACAAATTCCGGGGCGACAAGCGGCTCTTCGATCCGGCCATCGATTTTTTAAAAAATAAAACGGGCCTGCCCACCTTGGGCTTGGTCCCCTTCGACCCCACACTTGCGCTGATGGAAGAGGACGCCCTGCGAGAACTCGCTCCCACGAACGGCGATCCGGAGATCGACATCGCCGTCGTCGCCCACCGCCACCTTTCCAATTTTACGGACTTCGATCCCCTGTTGATCGAAGCGGGCGTCCAAGTGCGTTTCGTGCGCACGCCCGCGCAATTGGGCAAGCCCGATGCAATCATCCTGCCCGGCAGCAAGAATACGATGAACGATCTGCAGCATCTTTACGACACGGGCCTGGCAGGGCGCATCCAAAAGCTGGCCGAGGAAGGCTTGCCCATCGTTGGCATCTGCGGCGGCTATCAAATGATGGGCAAGGAATTGTTCGATCCGGACAAGGTCGAATCGAAACAAGGCGTGCTCGAAGGCCTGGGCCTGCTCGATGTGGTAACGGAATTTCAGGTGGAAAAAATCACGCGGCAGGTGCGGCTGCGGGCCTCGGGCCAGCCGCCTTTTTTCTCCGATGCGGAAGAGGAGGTCGAGGGCTACGAAATCCACTGCGGCGCGACGCGCTCGGTGGCATCCATCGGCAACCCCGCCTTCTTCGGGACCTTGTTAGAGGAGGAGGAAGGCTGCGTCGACGCCGGCGGCCTAATCTTCGGCACGGCCTTGCACGGCCTCTTCGAAAACGACGCCTTCCGCCGCCGCTTCGTGAACGTGCTCCGGGTAAGGAAAAACCTCTTGCCGATACCCGAACCTCTGCTCTCTTTTCATGAAATAGAAGACGAACAGATCGAACGCTGGGCCGCCTTCGCCGGCGGCCACCTCGATTTGGAAACAATCGAAGCGCTCTTGGACCAGTGATGATTAAAGGCCTCGCTCCATTTTTTATCGTCGCCTTTCTCTTTTTCACGCCCGCAGCCGTGCTTTCGGACAGCGCCAAGCCCCAGCGCATTGTCTCACTGAGCCTCGGTTCGGATGAGATCCTCCTTTCCCTCGTCGATCCCGCGCGTGTCGTCGCCGTCACGCGCTACGCCGACGACCCCGGCATCTCGCACGTGGCACAGGAGGCCAAGGCCGTGCCGAACAAAATCAGCCAAATCGGCGTGGAGTCCATCGTGGCCTTCCGGCCCGATCTCGTGCTTGCGGCCAGCTATACCGCGACGGAGCAAGTGGGGCAACTCAAGGCCTTAGGACTGCCCGTGTTAATTCTAGAGGACTTCGTTTCGATGGCGGACATCCAAGCCAACGTCCGCCGGATCGGCACGGCCCTGGGGGAGACTGAAAAGGCCGAGGCCCTCGTGGCCGAAATGGATCGGCGCTTGGCGGCGGTCGCGGCGCGGCTTTCGGACATCAAAAAAAGGCCGGGCGTCCTTTCCTTCGGCGTGGAAGGCTGGACCGCAGGCAAGGGGACGCACTTCGACACCCTCCTCCGCCTGGCGGGCGGGCAAAACCTTGCAGCCGAAGCCGGCATTGTGGGGCATCCGAAACTTTCACTGGAGACCGTGGTCGATTTCGACCCTGAGGTTCTCATCCTCAACGCCTGGCGTCCCGAGGGCGGCGAGGCCGACCGGCTGGTCCGCGAACACCCGGCCCTGAAAGGGCTTCGCGCAGTAAAAACTGGAAGGGTCTACCGCCTCGAAGGGAAGGACCTTACCACGGTCTCCCACTTCATCGCCCTGGGCGTCGAGGCCCTGGCCCAAAGGCTTCATCCGGAGCGCTTCCACCCCAGCTTCTCAAAACGATGAAGGCCGAGACCCTCAGCACCCCGCAAAAAAGGGCGGCACGGTTTTCAGACATCGCGGTCTTGTTTCCCCTCTTTCTTTTATTGATCGCCTCGGTTTTCCTGGCGACGGCCACGGGCGCGGTGGATGTGCCGCTTTCGGTCGTGCTTAAGATTGTCCTCAATGCCCTGCCCTTTTTCGAACTCAGCGGATGGGAGGCGGCCCACGAAACCATCGTCCTCTTTCTCCGCCTCCCACGCGTGCTCTTGGCCGTGCTCATCGGCGGGGGGCTGGCCCTTGCGGGGGCGACGCTGCAGGCCCTCTTCCGCAACCCCATGGCCGACCCGGGCATCATCGGCATTTCCAGCGGCGGCGCACTCGCGGCGGTCGTCGCCATCGCCTCCGGCTTTTCGGCTCTCCACGTCTTGGCCCTGCCCTTGGCGGCCTTCGTGGGGGCCCTGCTCACGCTCCTCTTGATTTATGGCATCGGCATCCGGCAGCGGAATCCCTCCTCTGCGACGCTACTGCTCTCCGGCATCGCCGTTGGTATCTTCATGGGGGCGACGCTTTCGCTGATTTTGACGCGGCTTGAGGCCAACGACGCCCTGCGGGAAATCTTCTTTTGGCTCATGGGCGGGCTTGACGGCCGGGGCTGGACGCAACTGAAGGCCGCTTTTTGGCCCATCTCCCTTGGCAGCGCGGGGCTCTTGTTTTTCTCGCTCGACCTCAACCTCCTCTTATTGGACGGGGAGGAAGGGGCCCAGAGCCTGGGCATGAATATCCGCTTCGTCCGCAAGATGCTCCTGGGGCTCTGCGCACTCATTATCGGCGCGGCCGTCGCCTTTTCCGGGACGATTGCATTTGTGGGACTGATTGTCCCTCACATCGTCCGGCTCATCATCGGCCCCAACCACCGGACACTTCTACCCGCCGCGTTTTTGGCAGGGGGCATCCTCTTGGTCGCCGCCGACCTTTTGGCCCGAACCCTCGCCGCGCCGGAGGAGCTTCGCCTGGGAACAATTACCTCGCTAATCGGCGTGCCCTTCTTTCTTTATCTCTTGCGAAAAAACCGCAGCGCCTCATTATAAAACCGTAAGTTATTAATTTTTCTTGTCTTCGTTCAGCCCAAACCGGTCCACGCTTAAGTTTGCGCGCTGCCGCTCCGATAAGGTTCATGTGACTCGGAATAGAAACACAGCGAGTGACAACCTAGGAGGGAAACCATGAATTTAATACCCCAGGATCTACCCAGCGCCTTATCGTCGATGTCTTCGATGATCGGACACGATAAGGACCTGAAAAACCTACAGAATACCGAAGCCGCGCAACAGGAACTCAGCATTCAAAAAAGTACGGACTTTACCCTCTATACTGCGGAAGGGGACAAAGTCACGCTGTCTTCTTTTGCCTCTTTGGAGGCAAGCCTTTCAACCTATACCTCTAAAGGCACGATGGCGGGCGAGGGCAGCCAGAGCGATGTTGAGGAATTCTCCATGAGTATGGAATTCGAACTTCAGCTCTCGGTCGAAGGCGATCTGAACGAACAAGAAATTAAAGATATCCGCAGAGCCTTCACCCAAATGAGAAAAATGGTCAGAAATCTCCTTTCGGGAAAAACCGAGAAAGCCATGGGTAGAGCATCGAAGTTGATGGATTTTAAATCGATCTCCGGCTTTGAAGCCGTTTACCAATATTCGCGGACCTACTCGGCCGGCGAGGCCTTAGCGGAGGAGACTATGCCTATGCCTGGGGAGACAAGTGAACAAGCGGCGACGCCGCCCGCAAGTCCCGCCATCACTACGGCCCTTCCCACCCAACCAACGGTCGCACCCACCCCGCTTAGCCCACCCGATCCGGAGCCTTCCGGAGCGGTGGAGGAAAAAGCAGCGACCAGCCCGCCCGCTGAATCGACCGAGATGCCGGGCACAGGACCAAGCCTACAAATTGAAATTGATCACCTTGTGAAGAAAATGGCATCGCTCGTTGTGGAATCCGATGTCGAAACGGGGAAACTCGTGGAATTTACAAGTCAATTTCTTGATCATCTTTCAGCGAAGTATTCCTATGAGAACGGCGAGAGCTCCTTCGAATTTAGCTTAGTTAGACAGATACAACTCAGCTTTATGCAAAAATTCGAGGCGATGCCCGACGCAGGAGAAGCTTCGACCGAAACCGAGGGTTCCGAAGAAAAGGCGCCCCAAGCCTTAACAGCTTAAGTTTCGACCCGCCCCACGATCCTACCTTTCACCGAAAAGCGCCCCGTTCCACGGACGGGGCGCTTTTTTATTCCCCGGACGCAATAGCCCTTTTCGCTGCCTCAGGCCCGTGAAGCCCTTCTCCTTATTGCCTAAGCCACAGGCTCTATGCTATATAAAGCCCTTTATCCTCGGCGACTTCAGCATGGAAAAATCGACCAAAGAATGGATTACACAAGGCGAATCGGTCCTGATGCCGACCTATGCGCGCTTTCCCTTAATTTTGAAACGGGGAAAAGGAGCGGAAGTCACTGATTACGAGGGCAAAACCTACCTCGACTTTGTCAGCGGCATCGCCGTCAACAGCCTCGGGCACTGCGATCCCCAGCTTGTCGCCGACCTAAAAAAACAAGCGGAGTCCCTTTTACAGGTCTCTAATCTTTATTACACGCTCCCTCAGATTGAACTGGCGACACGCCTCGTCGAGCACAGCTTCGCGGACAAGGTTTTCTTTTGCAACAGCGGCACGGAAGCGGTCGAGGCCGCCATCAAGCTGGCGCGGAAATTCGCCCAACAAAAGAAGGCCGAAAAAGGCAAGCGCTTCGAGATCATCGCGGCGGAGAACTCTTTTCACGGCCGGACCCTCGCGGCCCTCTCGGCCACCGGACAAACGAAGTATCAACAAGGCTTTGCGCCCCTGGTGCCTGGATTTAAACATGTGCCTTTTAACGATATGCATGCGATGGAAAAGGCCATCACGCCGCAGACCGCCGCAATTCTTTTAGAACCGATTCAAGGAGAAGGCGGCGTCCGCATACCGGATGCCGGTTATCTTGAGGCGGTCCGGGCGCTTTGCGATCGACATGAAATGCTACTGATCTTCGACGAGGTTCAAACTGGAATGGGCCGAAGCGGACAGCTCTTCGCCTATGAAGCCTCGGGCATTGTCCCCGACATCATGACGCTCGCCAAGGGTTTAGGCGGCGGGTTTCCCATCGGCGCGATGTTGGCCCGCGAGGAGGTCGCCCAGGCCTTTCAGCCGGGCAGCCACGCCTCGACCTTCGGCGGCAATCCCCTGGCCTGCAGCGCAGGCCTCGCCGTCATCGACCGTCTGACGGAGAGCCCCGCCCTATTGGAACACGTTCGCGAGCTAGGCCTTTACACGATGCATGCCCTTAACCAACTCAAAGAAAAGACGCCACTTATTCAGGGGCTCAGAGGACGCGGTTTGATGATCGCCCTCGATTTGGGCCTTCCGGCACGGGACGTGATTGAGGCCGGCCATAAAAAGGGAATCCTGTTCAACCGGACCTCCGACAATACCCTCCGTTTAATTCCGCCCTTGACCATCGAACGCGAAGAAATCGATCGGATGATCGAGATCTTATCCGGCATTTTAATGGAGCGGACCCATGCCAAAAAGTGACCTCCTCCACCTGGCCGATCTATCGGCCCCGGAAATCGAGGGCCTGATCAAGCGCGCGGCGATCTATAAAAAAGGGTCCGCGGAGCGACCCCTGGCCGGTCGCTCGGTCGGGCTTCTCTTTGAAAAATCTTCGACCCGGACCCGTGTCTCCTTCGAGGTGGCGATTTGGCGGCTGGGCGGCTTGCCCATTTTTTTATCCTTTGACGATATTCAGATCAAGCGGGGGGAAAGCATCGCCGATACCGCCCGTGTCTTGTCGGGCTATCTCGATGCCCTCGTGGTTCGGACCTATGAACAATCCAAAGTAGAGGAATGGGCCCAGCATGCATCGATCCCCGTGATCAACGGCCTGACGGACTGGCATCACCCCTGCCAGATTTTAGCGGACCTTTTTACGATTTGGGAAAAACGGGGAGGATTGAAGGGACAGAAGCTGGTTTATATCGGCGACGGCAACAACATCGCCCATTCGCTGATTGAAGGCGGGGCCAAGGTCGGGATGGAAATCGTCATCGCCGCCCCGGAGGGCTTCCAGCCCGATCCGGCCATCGTAAAACAAGGCGAGCGGATGGCCGAAGTCAGCGGTGGCAGAGTGTCGGTGGAAAGCGATCCGCACAAGGCCGTCCAAGGTGCCGATGTTTTATATACCGATGTCTGGGTGTCGATGGGGCAAGAGGCGGAACGGGCACAGCGGCTTCAAACACTCGCCCCCTATCAAATCAATCAAAAACTGGTGGATAGGGCCAAGGACGATGTCTTGGTGATGCATTGCCTGCCCGCCCATCGCGAAGAAGAAATTACCGCCGAAGTCATGGAAGGACGGCATTCCATTATCTTCGCGCAATCCGCAAACCGCCTGCCGATGCAACAGGCCATATTAGAACTTTGGGTGACGAATTGAATCAAGCACAGAATCAAGAGATTAAAAAAGCCGTCCTGGCCTATTCAGGCGGACTCGACACCTCCGTCATTATTCGTTGGATGAAAGAGATCTACAATTGTGAAGTGATCGCCTTCTGTGCCGATTTGGGCCAAGGCGAGGACCTTGCCCCTTTGACGGACAAGGCAAAAAAGACCGGGGCGAGTAAAGTAGTCATCACCGATCTCCGGGAGGAATTTGCCTCGGACTATCTATTTCCGATGTTGCGCGCCAATGCCGTCTACGAAGGTCATTATCTCCTGGGCACGGCTATCGCCCGACCCCTGATCGCAAAAAAGCAGATGGAAATCGCCAAGGCGGAAGGGGCCGATGCGGTCGCCCACGGTGCAACGGGCAAGGGCAACGATCAAGTCCGCTTTGAATTGACCTACCTCTCCATCGACCCGAAGATCAAAATCATTGCGCCCTGGCGCGATTGGGAATTTGAATCGCGCTCCGACTTGATCGCCTACACCAAAAAATACGATATCCCAGTTGAAGCGACGGCGGAAAAACCTTATAGCATCGATCGAAACCTATTCCATGTCAGTTTCGAAGGGGGCATCTTGGAAGACCCCTGGGTCGCCCCGCCCGAATCCATGTTCGCCACGACCACTTCGCCCGAAGCGGCCCCCGACACGCCCCAAACAATAGAGATCGCCTACGAGGCTGGCAATCCGGTGAGCGTGGATGGTAAGCCCTATTCGCCGGCAAAGCTAATCGCGGAATTGAACAAAATGGGCGGCAAACACGGTATCGGCCGGGTCGACTTAGTCGAGAATCGCTACGTGGGCATTAAGTCGCGCGGGGTTTATGAAACGCCGGGCGGGACCATCTTGCATGTCGCGCATCGGGCGGTGGAGTCTTTGACCTTGGACCGGGAAGTCCTTCACCTGCGGGACAGCCTCATTTCGCAATATGCGTCGATGATTTATTACGGCTACTGGTTCGCCCCCGAACGGGAACTCTTGCAAAGCCTTTTCGATAAGGCCCAAGCGGGTGTTACCGGCGTCGCGCGTCTGAAACTTTACAAAGGGAACGTCATTCTCTGCGGCCGTTCCGCCCCGCGCTCGCTCTATCACCAAGAAATCTCCACCTTCGAGAAAGACACCGACTACGTGCAGAAAGAGGCGGAAGGCTTTATCCGACTCAATGCGATGCGACTGAAACTGCTGGCCCAACAGAAATAGTCCGAGACCGTGCCGAAAAAGAAAAAAACCACAAATAAAAGCCAATGGAAAAACGCGGCTTGGGAAGGGCGATTTAGCGAAGCGGCCGACCGCGATGCCGCCGCCTTTACCACCTCCTTTGCCTTCGACCGCGTCCTCTTTCCTTACGATATTCAAGGCAGCATCGTCCATACGGAAGGCCTCGCCCGTGCGGGCCTGCTGACCGCCTCGGAAAAACGCAGCCTCATCTCCGGCCTGAAAAAGATAGACAAAGAGATGCGGGCGGAAACGGAAGCAGGCTTGGCCAATCGGATGCTTGTGGACGAAGACATCCACATGCATATCGAACGGCGGCTGGTCGAGAAGATCGGCGCGGTCGGCGGCAAGCTCCACACGGGGCGCAGCCGAAACGATCAGGTGGCCCTCGACCTGCGCCTCTACCTGCGTGACGAGACCAAGCGAACCCTCGAGATGATCGACCTGCTCCAAAGAAGCCTTGTCCTGCGCGCAGAAGCCGAAATCGAAACCTGTCTGCCCGGCTACACCCATCTTCAACGCGCCCAACCGGTGAGCCTGGCACATCATCTGCTGGCTTACTTCGAGATGCTGGAGCGAGACTTCGGCCGCTTCGAAGACAGCCTTGTCCGTTTGGACGAATCGCCACTGGGCGCCGGGGCGCTTGCCGGAAACAGCTTTGGCATCGATCGCATGGCGAATGCGCGAGCCTTGGGTTTTTCCACGGTTACGGCCAACAGTATCGATACGGTCTGCGACCGCGATTTTGTCATCGAATACCTCGGCGCTTCGGCGACCCTGATGATGCACCTCAGCCGCTGGGCGGAGGATTGGATTCTGTGGGCCTCGACCGAGTTTGGCTTTATCGAACTGCCCGATCGCCTGTCCACGGGAAGCAGCATGATGCCTCAGAAAAAAAACCCCGATATCCTGGAGCTGATTCGTGGAAAAACAGGTCGGGTCTACGGAAACCTCATGCGTTTGCTTACCCTGCTCAAAGGACTTCCTTTGTCTTACAATCGCGACCTTCAAGAGGATAAGGAAGCCCTCTTCGATACCGTTGAAACCGTCAAGAGCAGCCTCTGGATGATGCTTCGCCTGACCAACGAAGTGGAATTTAAGAGAGCGCGGATGGAGGCGGCGGCGAACGAAGGTCTGCTCTTGGCTACCGATTTGGCCGACTATCTGGTCACCCAAGGTCTTCCCTTTCGTCAGGCCCATCGGGTGGTCGGAAAGATCGTCGCCCAGTCCATCAAAACCGGCCAAGCGATTCAAGAGTGGACCTTGCCGACCTTTCAGGGTTTTTCTCCTTTGTTTAAGGCCGATCTTTACGATCGCCTTACACTCAAGGGCGCCCTCCAAAAAAAAGGGGGCATTGGGGGCACCGCGACGCGTTCAATTAAGTCGGCGCTCCGAAAGATAAAAAAACGGTGGTAAATCAATGCGGTTTCCTTTTTTGACTTTAAAAGTGCGCGCGCTTTCCCTTCTTTTTCTCTTCCTATTTTTAGGGAGTTGTGGTAGAAAGGGAAATCCCGTCCCACCGGATGAATCCTTTCACCACGGGTTTGAACAGTCTAAAAGTCCATACGAAAAGGGCCGACAGGCTTAAGGCATTGAATTTATGAATGATTTTCACTATAAAAACGGCACTTTGCACTGCGAAGATCTAGCCCTTTCCACAATCGCGAAAAAGGTCGGCACCCCTTTTTTTGCCTATAGCCACGCCAACCTGCTAAGGCAGATTCATGCCTATCAAGAGGCCTTTTCCGCCGTGCCTCATCTAATTGCCTTTGCCGTAAAAGCCAATTCGAATATCGCCGTGCTGCGCCTCTTTGGGCGGGAAGGCGGTGGGGCCGACATCGTCTCCGGGGGAGAACTCCACCGGGCCTTGGTCGCCGGAATCGACCCCAAACGCATCGTATTTGCGGGGGTGGGCAAGACGACGGCAGAAATGAAAGATGCGCTAAAGGCCGGAATTTTAATGTTTAATATCGAATCCGCACAGGAACTGGCGGCCCTCGACGCCTGCGCCAAATCGCTTCAAATGATCGCGCCGGTCGCCTTGCGGGTTAATCCGAACGTCAATGCTCAAACACATCCCTACATTTCGACAGGCTTGAAAAAGAGCAAGTTCGGCATCGAAATCACGCAAGCCGCCTCGCAATACTACATCGCCATGGGCCTCTCGAACATCAAGATTGTAGGCATCCATTCCCACATCGGTTCGCAACTGACCCAAATTTCGCCCTTTGTCGACACCTTAACCCGCGTTTACGAACTCATCAAGGCCTTGCGCTTAGAGGACGTGTGCATCGACCATTGGGACATCGGCGGCGGCCTGGGCATTGTCTATAACGACGAACAGCCGCCAAGCCAGAAGGAAATCGCCAACGCACTGCTTCCGCTTTTAAAAAAGAGCGGCTGCCAAATTATCCTCGAGCCGGGCCGTTCCATGGTGGGCAATGCGGGAACCTTGGTCACCCGTGTTATTTATACGAAAAAAGGCGAAGCCAAAAACTTCGTGGTGGTGGACGCAGGCATGAATGACCTGAGCCGCCCCAGCCTCTATCAGGCCTACCACGAAATCCGTCCCGTGGTCGAAAAGGAAAGAATACAAGAAGTCGTCGATGTGGTCGGGCCCATCTGCGAATCGGGCGATTTTCTGGCGCAGGACCGGAAGCTCGGGCAGGTGGAAGCGGATGAACTCCTCGCCGTAATGAGCGCAGGGGCCTACGCCTTTAGCATGTCGTCCAATTACAATAGCCGTCCGCGCCCCCCCGAAGTCCTGGTTCGAGGCAAGGAATTCGAAGTGATTCGGAAGCGGGAAACCCTGGAAGACCTGCTTCGCGGCGAACAGATCCCCGGTTACTTGCAGGAAGGGGACTTGAGCTTATGAATCCGAGAGAAAACGTCCAGACCCCAAGCGCCGCCTTTGCGATGGACAAAGTTCGCGCGGCAAGACGCGCCATCAAGCGGCGCCGGAGTGAAGGTCGCGGATTCTTCATCGGGCTTTTAACCTTAAGCGGGGTCATCATCATCGTCCTCGGCCTGATTGTCTTTCAGGGCAAGAACATCATGATTTTTACCTTCGAAAATTTTGTGGTCAACAAGGCCTTTGTCTCCCTCCTCCCGGCGGACTATTCTCTCGAAAAAACGGAAGACATTCGGACAGAGGTGCTCGGTTTTTTTGAAGCGGCCTCGGCGGACCAAGTGAGCGAAGCCGCCCTCATCGCGGTGGGCGGCAAACTTCAAAACATTATCCAAGATAATCAGGTCAGCGAAGCGGAGGTGGCCGCGATTTTGTCCCTCATCCGCTTCGAACGCGGGCAAACAGAAAAGGGGAACGAATGAAGCAAAAAGGCCCCATCCCTTTTTGGAAAATGAGCGGGAGCGGAAACGATTTTATCGTGATTGATTATCGCAAGCCCACGCCCTCACCAGACGAAATGCGGATGTTTGTCTCCAAGGTCTGCCGTCGCGGCCTCTCGGTCGGCGCAGACGGAGTCATCTTGATCCGAAGCTCTTCCGTCGCAGACTATGGATGGCACTACTATAATGCCGATGGCGGCGAAGTTGAAATGTGTGCCAACGGAAGCCGTTGCGCAGCCCGCTTCGCCTTTGAGAACCGAATTGCACCGGCGAAGCACCGTTTTGAAACCCTCGCAGGCATCGTGGAAGCCGAAGTCATGCCCGGCAGCTTGGGACGCGTTCGGGTCCAACTGCCCGATCCCAGCGGACTCCGCTTGAACGTCCCCATTGTCATCAACGGAGAAGACCACACGGGGCATCTGGTCAATACGGGCGTGCCCCACGTGGTCTACTTTGTGGACGATCTGGAAAAGACCGATGTCATCGGCATTGGAAGAAAGACGCGCTACCATTCCCTTTTTACACCCAAGGGGACCAATGCCAATTTCGCAACCCAGGCCAGTCCGAACCAGATTATTATTCGCACCTACGAGCGGGGGGTCGAAAACGAAACCCTCGCCTGCGGCACCGGCGCCATCGCCACGGCCTTGGTTGCCACCGCGCTTGGAAAAATAGAACCGCCGGTCTCCATAAGAACGCGAAGCGGCGTCATGCTTATCGTCAATTTCGAGGGCGAGGGCACGGCCTTTAAAAATACGACACTGGAAGGCGACGCACGTATTATTTACACGGGTGAAATCCAAAAGGAAGCGATGCTCTAAGCCCCCGTTTTCAGGATCATCGTTCAGAAATCAACTCAGGCCGTTTTTGCCTGAGCGAGAGAGAAAGGAAAACACCATGTTTTTGGGTTCAATCGTTGCGATTGTCACCCCCTTTAAAAATGGGGCAGTCGATGAAAAGGCCCTCGGCGAGATGATCGAGAACCACATCATCTCCGGCACGGGCGGCATTGTGCCTTGCGGCACCACGGGAGAGTCGGCCACACTGACCCATGAAGAACACAAGCGGGTCATCGAGATGACGGTCAAGATGGTGGATGGGCGCATTTCGGTCATCGCCGGAACCGGTTCGAACAGCACCGAGGAGGCTGTCGCGCTGACACTGCATGCCAAATCGGCCGGCGCAGATGGGGCGCTGCTGATCACCCCCTATTACAACAAGCCGCCCCAAGAGGGGCTCTTTCAACATTATAAAAAGATCGCGGAATCTGTGGATCTGCCTCTGGTCTTGTACAACATCCCGGGCCGAACCGGCGTAAACATGCTGCCGGAAACGGTGAAGCGCTTAATGCCCTATGACAATGTCGTCGCCATGAAAGAGGGCAGCGGGTCAATTCAGCAAGTGATCGAGCTCATCCACCTCTGCAAGGACCGCCTGACCGTGCTCTCCGGAGACGATGCGATCACGCTTCCCATGATGAGCCTGGGTGCAAAAGGGGCGATTTCGGTCACGGCCAATGTCGTGCCCGAAGACATGGCCAAGATGATCGCGGCGGCGGCGCGGGATGACCTGTCTACCGCGAAGAGCTGGCACAATCGTCTCTATCCGCTGTATCAATCGCTTTTTTTGGAAACGAATCCCATCCCCGTGAAAGTCGCGCTTTCTTTATTGGGCCAATGCAGCGATGAAGTCCGCCTACCGCTTTCTCCATTGTCCGAAGCGAACCGCAGCCGCTTAAAATCTGTAATGAGCGAGTACGGCCTGCTTTAATCTACTCAACCCAATAAGAGAGACCGCTTCATGAAGAAACAACAGTCCATGCCCTGCTTATTAAATTGAGATGAGGAAGGGGAAAAAGTGCCAGTTCCGTTTTGAAGACCCCCCTAAAGATTCTGCCTAGACCTGGGGAAGGGAGGTGCCGGAAAGAAGAAGGCGGCATTAAAGCACGCGATATAAAGAGATCCAATCGAAAGTTGTCCCAACTGAGGGTCCGAGAAGCCAGGATCGATTCGGATGGGAAATCGGCTGTGGGAGATGTTTACACTTCATTCATCTGAAAAAGGGATCGAGCATAATGAAAATTATTGTTTCAGGCGCTGCGGGCCGAATGGGCCGTGCCATCCTAGAAAGCCTTTATCAGGAAGAGGAACTCGAACTGGGTGCCGCGATCGAAAGAAAAGGGCATCCGGCCATTGGGAAAGACGTGGGCATGTTGATCGGGATCGGGGAGTGGGGCGTCCGGGCCACGGATCGGATCAAAAAAGCGGTGAGCCAAGGGGATGTCATCATTGATTTCACCTACCCCCAAAGCGCGCTAAAAATGGTTCTGGAAGCGAAAACAAAAAAGACGGCGATGGTCATTGGCACCACCGGATTCACGAAAGATCACGAGAAAAAGATTAAGGAAGCGGCCAAAAAAATCCCGATTGTCCTCTCGCCCAATATGAGTGTCGGCGTGAACGTCATGTTCAAGTTAATAACAGACGCGGCACGGGCCTTGGGACCAGCCTACGACATTGAGATCCTTGAGATCCACCACCGCCAAAAAAAAGATGCCCCCAGCGGCACCGCGCTTCGAATGGGGGAGGTCCTGGCCGTCGCGCGGGAGGTCTCGCTTGCCTCGGTTGGCCGTTTTTCCCGGCAGGGAAACATCGGACCCCGTAAACCCGGTGAAATCGGCTTGCAAAGCCTTCGGGCCGGAGATGTGGTGGGTGAACATACCGTCGTTTTCGCTGGACTGGGCGAGCGGGTGGAGTTGACGCACCGGGCCCACAGCCGGAATAATTTTTCGCGCGGGGCCTTAATGGCCGCAAAATGGGTGGTCGAGCAAGCGCCTGGGCTCTATGATATGATGGACGTGCTCAAACTCAAATAAGGGCTCGATATTAAGTTCGAACGGCGGCTTATTCGTCGCCAGTAAGCCATAAGGAGTGATTGTGAAGAAGTTGGACATACAATTGGCGGATCGCATCAAGGACCTGCCCCCCTATCTTTTCGCCGCCATCGACAAAATGAAGCAGGAGGCCATCCAGGCGGGCAAAGACATTATTAACCTGGGCGTCGGAGATCCGGACATGCCCACGCCCGCCCCCATTATTCAAGCCCTTCAAAAAGCCGCCGCCAATCCGAAAAACCACCAATATCCCAGCTATGTCGGCATGCTCTCTTTTCGCGAGGCCGTTGCCCGATGGTACAAGAAACGATTCAATGCGACTTTGGATCCGGCGACGGAAGTCCTTTCCTTAATCGGCTCGAAGGAAGGCGTGGCCCATCTTCCAATGGCCTTGATCAATCCCGGTGACACCGCCTTGATGACCGATCCCGGCTATCCCGTCTATCAAGCCGGCACCCTCTTTGCGGGAGGAAAGTCCGTTTTCGTTCCGCTCAAAATAGAAAATGGTTTTCTGCCCGACCTTGACGCCATTCCAGGTGCGGTGGCCGCTGAAGCCAAGCTTTTTTTTCTGAACTACCCCGGCAATCCGACGGCCGCTGTCGCCAATCGGGCCTTTTTCGAAAAATTGGTCGCCTTTGCTCATCGTCACAACATTGTCATTTGTCACGACGCGGCCTATTCCGAGATTTATTATGACGGCAAGCCGCCTATTGGCTTCATGGAAGTCGACGGCGCCAAGGAGGTCGGCATCGAACTGCATTCCCTTTCGAAGACCTACAACATGACCGGATGGCGCATCGGCTTCGCCGTGGGAAACAGTAATGTGGTCGGCGCACTCGGTAAAGTGAAAACCAATATCGACTCGGGCATTTTTCAGGCCATTCAAGAAGCGGGTATTACCGCTTTGGAGATGGACGATGCCCCGCTCAAGGTGATAAGAAACATCTATCAGGAGCGGCGGGATGCCCTCGTCTCCGGCCTGCAACGATTGGGGTTTAAGGTCGATCCGCCTCAGGCCGCCTTTTATGTTTGGATTCCCAACCCGCCCGGCCTCACTTCCGCAGAAATATCGGCAAAGCTTCTCAAAGAAACGGCCATTGTCACCACGCCCGGAAGCGGATTTGGTCAAGGGGGTGAAGGCTATTTTCGGATGACACTTTGCGTCTCGAAAGAACGGCTCGAAGAAGCGATTGACCGCATGGAAAAAGTCGGCATCCACGGCTAATAGGATCATCATTTTCAATAGACCCTGCGCCAGCCGAGACAGATGTAATTCACGCGCGACCCAAAACCAAGGACCGTGAAGAATCAAACGGAAACTGTATTTATCGGAATCGGATCCAATGTCGGCGACCGCCTGACCTTTTGCAGAAACGCCGTCCAGGCCCTGGATTCGGACGCGGCCATTCGTATGGTCCGGACATCTTCCCTTTACGAAACCGCGCCGGTTGGATATTTAAAACAAAACCAATTTTATAACGCCGTCGTGCAGATCGAAACGACGCGAAGGCCAGAAGCGCTTTTAGCGCGCTGCCAAGAAATCGAAGGGCTTTTTCGCAAAAAGACCGCCTTTCCAAACGGCCCGCGAACCATTGATCTTGATCTTCTTTTTTATGGCGATCAGACCTGCAACACGCCCGAACTTATGCTGCCTCATCCCGAATTGGTCAATCGTTTCTTTGTCCTCATCCCCCTCATGGAAATCGCGGCAGGCTTTGTCCATCCGGTCCTGCACCTTACGGTCCGAGGTCTTTTGCATCGCCTTGACCCCAGCCAAGGCCGCGGCGTGAAAAGACGCCATAATCCCGGTTGGGAAATAGAGGAGCTGGCTTGACGCAGGGATGAAGGAGGTCTCCAGCATTAAGCGCTTGCGGGCCTACCTAGCGCCCCTGAAAAAAAAGAAGGTCATCGGCTTCGTGCCGACGATGGGGGCTTTCCATGAAGGTCACCTCTCTCTCATGCGCAAGGCAAAGCGCGAATGCGATATTGTCCTGGTTTCTCTTTTCGTTAATCCGCTTCAATTCGGCCCCCAGGAAGATTACGACGCCTATCCCAGAAACCCACAGCAAGACAGACAAATGGCGAGAGCTGAAGGCATCGATCTATTGTGGACCCCTTCCGGAGAGAAACTCCTTCCACCCGGTTTTCAGACCACAATCGACGTGGGCCCAATCGCTCATTGTTGGGAGGGAGCCTCCCGGCCGGGTCATTTTCAAGGCGTTGCAAGCTTGGTCGCCAAACTCCTTCTTATTGTGCGGCCCGACCGTCTCTACCTTGGCCGGAAAGATTTTCAACAAACGCGGGTCATCGCACAGATGGTTAAGGATCTCGGCTTCGGGCTTCGTATCCGAATCGGATCGACCCGGCGGGAAAAGGACGGTCTGGCAATGAGCTCTCGAAATCAGCGCCTCTCGTCGGCGGATCGCAAGATCGCCCCCATCTTATATTGTGCCCTGAAGGAGGCTAAAGCGGCGCTTCGCACAGGGAAGCCGAATGCGCCGGCCCTGCTTAGGAAAGTGAAAGCCCGACTTTCGGGGGAGCCCAGGATTCAAATTGACTACCTCGCGCTTTGCGACCCGCAAGATTTGATGCCCATAAAGCGTATAGACAAAGACGCCGTCCTTTTAGCCGCGGTCCGAATTGGGCGGGTTCGACTCATCGACAACATTCTGCTTCAGGTCAAACAATAACCGTAAGAAAGCTGAAACCAAAAAGGGGGCGTCTTTCAGAACGAAGGCCCCATTACAGAGGCCCTTCGTTGACAAAGAATTGATCGAAGTGGTAGATTCTAATCAATGTTTTATGCGAAGTGAGACCGCTTAGGATGCTGGTTCAAATGAAAGTTCGGGGGATGATGTTTGACCCCTACAACAACGCCTACATCATTATTCTTCGCGGCGAAGAAGATACGGATGTCTTACCCATCTGGGTCGGACGCCCCGAAGCCAACGCCATCAGCCTCGCCCTGGAAGGCATCTTTACCCAACGACCCATGACCCACGATCTCATTAAAAACGTCATGGATACCCTGGATGCAAAGGTCATCAGCATTGTCGTGACCGACTTAAAAGACAATACCTATTTTTCAAAAACGCACCTCTCCTATCAGGATTCTGAATTCACAATCGATTCCCGACCGAGCGATGCCATCGCACTTGCCTTACGAGCCGACGCGCCTATTTTTGTTTCAGAATCCGTGATTAAGAAACAAAGTTCCGAAGAACTCGATCGCTGGCTTGAAAACTTGCGACCTGAAGATTTTGGAAAGTACGACACCTAAGTCGCTCGAAGCCTTCGATGACACGGTGTCGCCCCAGGAAGAGAAACACATGAACATACCCCTAAAAGTCCATGCTGTCGTTTCCGACCCCAATACGGAAGCCCAAATCGTTATCTTAAAGGACGAGCAGGAGCTGGAACTGCTGCCTATCTGGGTGGGTTTGGCGGAAGGAAACGCCATACGATTTGCATTAGAGGGAATTGGTGTCGCCCGTCCGCTGACCCATGATCTCCTCCGTGACGTATTGGACCATTTGAATGTTCAAATGGAAAAAGTAATTATCCACGACATGAATGAGGGCACCTATTATGCCTCGCTCCACCTCATTCAAAATCGTCCGGAACCAAAGGAAAAGGCTGCGCCAAGCGAGACCGAGGAGGAGCTAACCGTCGACGCACGACCGAGTGACGCCATCGCGCTGGCCCTCCGCATGGGTGTTCCTATTTATGTTACAGAAGAAGTCCTCCAAAAAAAGGGCTCTGAGAACCTAGACTCCTGGCTAGAAAAACTCAAACCGAAAGACTTCGGCCCCTACGACGCCTAAGGAACACCTCCTTTTATTCTTGTTTATTCGCGGGATTTTTGCCAAGACCTTCTTCCATCCGGTTTCTCCGTCGAAGCCGGATAATTTCTAGGAGCCGAGACGCACAATTAATGGCCTATCTAAAATTAAGAGTTGACAAGGTCACTAAAATATATAAGAATTAGTCCTTTTCATCACAGAGAGAAGTTTAGATATGAAAACGACGTCTTTTAAAAGTACCGATATAGAAGAAAAGTGGTACCTTGTCGATGCAGAAGGCAAGGTCCTCGGAAGGATGGCCGCCAAAATTGCCGCCATCCTTCGCGGGAAGCATCGCCCACTTTTTACGCCCAACCAGGATCTGGGAGACCATGTTGTCGTGATTAATGCAGAAAAAGTGGTCTTAAGCGGAAAAAAAGAGGAGCAGAAGCAATATTATCGACATAGCGGCTATATCGGCGGAATTAAATCGACGAGCCTTAAGGAACTCAGGCAAGACCACCCAGATCGCATCGTAAGAAATGCTGTTACCGGGATGCTGCCGAAGACCAAGCTGGGAAAAGCCATGGCGAAAAAACTCCGCATTTATGCAGGAGGAACACACCCGCATCAAGCACAGCAACCTGAAGCCCTCCCAAAAGGACTGGCATAGCGCTGAATAGAAAAAAGGATAACTGACAATGGCAGCGACACAGATTACCGCAACCGGGAAAAGAAAGAACGCGATCGCCCGGGTCCGCATGCAATCCGGAGAGGGAAGTATCATTGTGAATGGCCGACTCGCGGATCATTACTTTCCTCGCGAAGCATGGAAATTTCTTTTAAGACAACCCTTTAAGGTTACCGAAACCGTGGGGCAATACAATGTGGTCGCGAATATTAAAGGCGGAGGGCTCACCGGTCAAGCGGGCGCATTGCGCCATGGCATTTCAAAAGCCTTGCTTGAAGTGGCGCCTCACCTCAGAGGGGCCCTAAAAAAAGAAGGTCTGCTCTCCCGAGATGCCAGGAAAAAAGAGCGGAAAAAATTCGGCCAAAAAGGTGCGCGAGCAAAATTTCAGTTTTCGAAAAGATAAAGATCTTAACTTTCCGAGTGCAACATTGGGAAGGTCGGAAGACCTTCCTTTTTTTTGGGGTTTTCTAAATTTAAATCCCTTTCTTCACGAGTGTTCTTTCGTTTAAACCGAAACAAGGGTCGATCATGATTAAGGTGGCGGTTGTTGGGGCAACGGGCTATACCGGAGGTGAACTACTTCGTCTCCTTCGCGTGCACCCGAAAGTCACGGTCCAAAGCGTAACTTCGGGAAGATTCGTCGGCAAATTGTTGACCGATCGCCAACCCTTTTTAAAGGGGCATTACGATCTTAAGCTTGAAGCCCTCGACCCTGATAAGATTTCAAAAAAGGTCGATTTTATTTTTGTCGCCCTCTCCCATACCGATGCCATGCTTCCCGTGTTCAAATTCCTTGCGCACGGCAAAAAAGTGGTGGACCTGTCGGCAGATTACCGAATACGCTCAAGCGCTTCCTATGAAAAATGGTACGGCAGTCCACACCTCTATCCTTCGCTCCTTAAAAAAAGGGTTTATGGCTTATCGGAGGTTTATCGAAAGCAAATTGCCTCGGCAAGTTTGGTTGCCAACCCCGGCTGTTATCCGACGGGTGCGCTTTTACCCATGGTTCCTTTTTTAGAGTCGGGCTTAATTGATCCCGCTCGCGAAATGATTATTGACGCCAAATCCGGGGTTTCGGGGGCGGGGCAAAGTCCGAGCGATCAGACACATTTTCCTACCGTGAATGAAGCCTTAACCCCCTACAAGATCGGTCGCCACCGACACCTCCCGGAGATTATCCAGGAAATTTCAACGATTGGAAAGATAAAAGCCCAAGTCCTCTTTACCCCTTATCTTCTCCCGGTAAACCGAGGGATATTGAGCACCATTTATCTTCCACTTAAGAAAAAGATGACGAAAAGGCAAATCGATGCCGTTCTTAAGCCTTATGAAAAAGAGGCTTTTATCCGTCTTGTGCCAGAATCCCCGTCCTTGTCGCATGTCCGGGGAACAAACTATTGCGATATTGGGTCTTTTGCGAGTTCGTCCGGGCGCACAGCTATTTTAATTTCTGCGATAGATAACTTGGGCAAGGGGGCGGCGGGTCAAGCCATACAAAATATGAATATTATGATGAATTGGGACGAAGGCACAGGCTTGTCTGCGCCAGGCCTCTACCCCTAAGATAAACCGCTTTCTAATTTCTAACAGTTCAACACCATGGCAATCATGAAAATTTCAGCTCAGTTCCGTTCAATCTCAGGGGGAATTACCGCAGTAAAAGGTTTTGTCGCTGCCGGGCTTTATTCTGGGATTAAAAAAAATGGCAAGCCGGACCTTGCCCTGATTTTTAATAAAAACACATGCACAGTTGCCGGCGTGTTTACAAAAAATCGTTTCTGCGCAGCACCTCTCCTCCTTTGTAAAAAGCACCTCAAAAAAGGACGCGGACAGGCCATCATTGTCAACAGTGGAAACGCCAATGCCTTTACGGGCAAAAGAGGACTGGACGATGCCAAGGCCATGGCCACAGCCACGGCACAACAACTCGGAATAGACAAAACATCTGTCTATGTCGCATCGACCGGCGTTATTGGGGAAGCCCTCCCGATTGACCCTATCATTGCTGCCATTCCAAATCTGGTAGATATATTGTCAAGGAAGGGAAGTTTCTCGGCGGCGGAAGCGATCAAAACCACGGATACCTTTGCAAAAGAGATCGCCTTAGAGGGAAGGGTAGGAGAACAAAAGATTCGCGTCGGAGGGATTGCTAAAGGATCAGGCATGATCCATCCAAACATGGCAACGATGCTGGGCTTTCTGGCAACAGATGTCAACATGACCCAGCCACTTCTCCAGGATGCCCTAAAAGAAGCTGTGGATGGCTCTTTTCATCGAATTACAGTGGATGGCGATACCAGTACGAACGACATGGTCCTTTTGTTTTCAAATAACCAGAAAGGGAAGACCATCAACAAAAAAGGACCGCCTTTTCGAGATTTCGTCGCGCTACTCAAGGCGGCCTGCCTCTCCCTTGCAAAAATGCTTGTCATTGACGGCGAAGGGGCGACAAAATGCATTGAAATTAGAGTCACGGGCGCGAAAGATAACCAATCCGCCCAGAGCATTGCCTTTGCCGTCGCACAATCAAACCTTGTTAAAACAGCCTTTTTCGGAGAAGATGCGAACTGGGGAAGAATTGTTGCTGCAATTGGAAATGCAGGGGTGAAGGTCTCGCCAGAGGAAATTCATCTGTCTTTTGGCGACCTACCTTTGGTCCATGAGGGAAAATTTATGGGAAAAGCGGCAGAATCAAAAGTAGCACACTACCTTAAAAATAAAGAACTACAACTAAATATCGCATTGTCTTCCGGAAAAGGGTGTGCCGAAGTGTGGACTTCCGATCTAAGCCTTGATTATATAAAAATCAATGCTTTGTATAGAAGCTAGCCCGAAAGGATTTAATATAAAGCACCTGGATTGGCCAGTCGGAAGATTATAGGTCGAGACGAATCCGGTTAGATTTTATTTTTGTCTTTTTAAAGAAAACTTTTTTAGAATAATAATAGTAGGAGCGTCAAAAAATGGAGGGTAAGCGCCTAAAGTCCTTTAAAATAAAAGGAATTTAGTGGGTATAGCCCTGTGGATAAATGTTCTATCTTCCTTTCTCTCCTTGATTCGTCTAGAGGCTTTTAGTATAATTCCACAGTCCTCAGTCAGACCAAGCCCAAGAGAATGTTTCTATTTCTCTACTTAGCAACGAACATCTTGATAAATAGTACCTAAATTAATCCACAGCTGTTTATAATCTTGTGAATAACCCTCTGATTATCCTATGAGAAATGATTTGGTTTGGAATGATCTCTTGTTGCGAATCAAACCGAGCATCAATGAGCAGGTTTATGAAACCTGGATCAAACCAACTTCGCTTCTTGCTGTTTCAGGGGAGGAGGTTCAGATTGCGGTGCCGAATCAATTTTTTAAGGATTGGATTAAGGAACATTATTCCCACTTGATTGAGGATGCATTAAAAAAGGAATTGTCGCAAGACACGGTTTCTATTCAATATATTGTAAAAGGAGCGGGGGAAAACGTCGAAAACCCTCGAACTGAAAAGACACAAAAGAAAAGAAACACCACCAACCTGAATCCCAGATACAAGTTTCAGACATTTGTCGTTGGATCGAGCAATCAATTTGCGCATGCGGCCTCCTTAAAAGTCGCCGAACGGCCCGGCATTACCTACAATCCTCTTTTCCTCTATGGTGGTGTGGGTTTAGGAAAGACACATCTTTTGAGCGCAATCGGCAATTATATAGACACAAATAATCCCAATAGTCGCATCGCCTACCTCTCTTCCGAACAGTTTACGAACGACGTCATCAATTCCATTCGATACGATAAAATGACGGAGTTTCGGAACCGCTATCGTAATGTCGATGCCCTCCTGATCGACGACATTCAATTTATTTCTGGAAAAGAAAGGACACAAGAAGAGTTTTTTCACACCTTTAATACCCTTTATGAGGCGAGTAAGCAGGTGGTTATTTCGAGCGACCGCTCCGTGAAAGAAATGTCAGATATAGAAGAAAGGCTCCGTTCCCGATTTGAAATGGGCCTCATCGCCGACATTCAACCCCCCGACCTTGAAACCAAAATTGTGATTCTTCGCCGGAAGGCCGAACTTGAAAATATAGCCCTTCATAACGATGTTGCCCTTTTGCTCGCGACGCACATCAAAACCAACATCCGTGAATTAGAAGGCTCGCTCATTCGTTTGGGGGCCTTCAGTTCCTTGACCGGGCAGGAAATCACGGTTGAAATGGCGAAGCGGGTACTCAGGGATACCATACAGGAAAGAAAAAAGGTGGTGACTGCCGACGATGTCCTGCGCGCGGTCGCCGAGCGGTTTCAAGTCAAGATCATTGAAATTAAATCGAAGAAGCGCACTCGAAACCTGGTCACTCCCCGGCAAATTGGGATGTATCTCTCGCGGGATTTAACGAATCTCTCCTTTCCGGAGATCGGGAAGGCCTTTGGCGGAAAAGATCACTCCACGGTGATCCATGCCTGTAAGCAGATTGAAAAAGAAAAAGCGGAGGATTTTAACCTCAAGATGATCCTCGAGAGCCTAGCAAAACGTCTGAGGGAGGAATAGCTGTGAAGGTAAAAATGAATAGGAAAGACCTTCTCGCCGGAATACAGCGCGTCCAAGGGGTCGTTGAAAAAAGGAATACCATGCCCATTTTAACCCATATCCTAATCGAGGCCCAGAAAGAGGCGTGCGCTTTTTTCGCGACTGATCTCGAGGCGGGGATACAAGGGACTTATAGTGCGGAGGTGATTGATCCCGGTCGGATTACGGTTTCCGCCCGAAAACTCAGCGAGATTGTCCGCGAATTTCCGGAGGGGCCGGTCAGTATCCAATCCCAGCCCAATCATTGGGTCGTTATCGAATCCGGAAAAAGCCATTTTCGCATCGTTGGCCTGCCCCCCGAAGAGTTTCCCGCCTTGCCGCCCATGGATAGCGAGAATTGGATTGAAATTGATCCGGGGCTTTTCTCGGGTTTAATTCGCCGAACCCTTTTTGCTGCCGGGGATAATGCCCCCCAATATATTTTAAATGGCCTCTTAATTCAGGTGGAAAAAATAACCAAAGAAAAGGGCGTCCTTCGCTTTATCGCGACAGACGGTCATCGCCTGGCCATCGCCGAAGGGGAGGCGAAGGGCAAAGACCTGGAAGACCAAGAAGGGGTCATCGTTCCCAAAAAGGCTATCCTTGAAATAAAGCGTGCCTTGGATGAAGGCGAAGACCCCGCCGCGCCCGAGATTTCCATCGGGAAAAACCAATTGGTCTTTCGTTGGGGAAATGTGGTGATTACAAGTCGTTTGATCGAAGGGGATTTCCCGGATTACAAGCAGGCCATTCCAAAAGGCAACGATCAACACGTGCCGATGCAAAAGGAGGCGCTTGAAGGCGGGCTCCGGCGCGTCTCCATTTTAGCCCGAGAGAAAACCAGCGCGATTAAATTTCAATTGGAAAAAGGCCGAGTGCTCTTGAGCGCAAGCAACCCGGAGATGGGCGAAGCCAATGAAGAGATCAACAGCAATTTTTCCGGGGAGGGTTTCACGACCGGTTTCAATGCGCGCTACCTTCTTGACGCCCTGGCGGCGCTCAAGGGAGACGAAGCCATCCTGGAGTTTAAAGATGCCCTTTCTCCCTGCTTGATTAAAGAAAAAAAAGAGGGATTTTTAGCCGTCATTATGCCGATGCGGGTTTAGTGAACTGCGCCGGGTGATTTTATGGATATAGAAGCATGACTTGTATTTGTCCCTCCTCTGTCGGAACGAAGGCCTCCCGCGTTTCGTCCACGACAATAGATTAAGGAAAACATGGAAGCCGAAAAGAAACCGTCTGAATACGATGCAGGCAAGATCAAGATCCTCGAAGGCTTAGAAGGGGTCCGGAAACGCCCGGCCATGTATATCGGAAGCACCGGGCCCGAAGGCCTGCACCATTTGGTTTACGAAGTGGTGGACAACTCCGTCGATGAAGCCATGGCCGGCCATTGCACCGAAATCGAAGTCGTTATCCACATCGACAATTCGATTTCCGCGACGGACAACGGGCGTGGCATTCCCACCAAGATGCACCCCACAAAAAATATATCGGCCGCCGAAGTCGCCCTCACCTACCTCCATGCCGGGAGTAAGTTCGATAACGAAACCTACAAGGTCTCGGGCGGACTGCATGGCGTGGGCGTTTCCGTGGTCAACGCCCTTTCCGAATGGCTTGAGCTTGAAATCAAGCAAGAGGGCGTGCTGTATCAGCAGCGTTACGAATATGGGAAACCCATTGGCCCTTTGAAGGTTACCGGCAAAACAAAGAACCGGGGCACAAAGATCACCTTTAAGCCCGACGCAGGCATCTTCGAAGAGGTTGAGTATTCCTACGACCGGCTCTCCGAGCGGCTTCGGGAACTCGCCTTCCTCAATAAAGGCTTAAAAATCACCATCGAGGAAGAACGGACCGAAAAGAAACAGCTGCTCTGCTACGAAGGGGGCATCGTCTCTTTCATCGACATGCTCAACGAAAGTAAAAACCCGCTCCACAAGCCGATCTATATCGAGCGCGAAAAGGCCGGGGTCATCCTGGAAGTCGCGATCCAATATAATGATAGCTTCGCGGATCATATCTTCTCCTTTGCCAACAATATCAACACACGCGAAGGCGGCACCCACATGGCGGGCTTTAAAGGTGCCTTGACTCGGACGGCCAACTCCTATGGTCAGGCGAACAATGTCTTGAAAAATGGTGAAAGCCTCTCCGGCGACGATATTCGGGAAGGGCTCACCGCGGTCATCTCGATCAAACTTCCCGGCCCGCAGTTCGAAGGGCAGACGAAGACCAAGTTAGGCAACTCCGAGGTTAAAGGGATCGTCGAGGCGGCGGTCAACAGTGGCTTGGGGGAATACTTTGAGGAGCACCCCGCAGTTGCGAAAAAAATTATTGAAAAGGCCATTAATGCCTCACGCGCACGCGAAGCGGCCCGAAAGGCTCGAGAGCTGATCCGTCGAAAGAATGTCCTCGAAGGCAGTACGCTGCCCGGAAAGCTGGCCGACTGTTCCGAAAAAGATCCGTCCCGCAGCGAAATCTACCTGGTCGAGGGTGATTCCGCCGGGGGCTCGGCCAAACAGGGCCGCGATCGGCGTTTTCAGGCCATCCTGCCCTTGAAGGGGAAGATCCTCAATGTCGAGCGGGCCCGTTTCGACAAGATGGTTTCCTCTGAAGAAATCCGCATCCTGATTACGGCCTTGGGCACCGGTATCGGACCGGAGGATTTCGATATCGCCAAGGTGCGCTACCACCGGATTATCATCATGACGGACGCCGATGTCGATGGGGCTCACATCCGGACCCTTTTGCTGACCTTTTTCTACCGTCAAATGGCCGAATTGATCGAAAAAGGCTATATCTATATCGCGCAGCCGCCGCTCTTTCGCGTGAAAAAAGGAAAAAAGGAACACTATGTCAAAGACGAGGCCGCCCTGCAGGATCACCTCATCGGCCTGGCCGGGGACGAAGCCCAGCTCTTCTTGGCCCGGGACAAAACCAGCGTCAGCGGCGCACGCTTTAAATCCATTTTAAAGAAGCTTGTTGCTTACGAATCGATCATCATGCACTTCCAGCGAAAAGGGATCGATGCCGATCTCCTTCGAATTTTGACTCAGGAAGAGGATTTCGGGCGCGAAGTCCTGAGAGAGCGTCGTCCTTTGAAGACCTTTCTCGATGGCGTGAAATCCCAGTGGACGGCACGTTTTCCGACAGAAACCTTTGATTTCGAAATCAAACAAGACGAAGAACGCGCCGCCTTTCTGGTCGAATGTCGAATTCAGAAAAACGGCCTGACACACCACTTTGTGATCGACGATGTTTTGTTGAACTCACCCGAATTTCGTGAATTGAAAAGCGCATCGCCTCCGCGCCTGGGGCTGGGCGCTGCGCCCTATAAATTGACCGACGGCGAGGGCGAGAAAGACTATACTTCGGCGGAGGCCATCATTCAACATGTACTGGAGCGGGCGAAGAAAGGCCTCTCCATTCAGCGCTACAAGGGCTTGGGTGAAATGAACCCGAACCAACTTTGGGAGACAACCATGGATCCCGAAAAGCGGACCCTCTTGAAAGTCACCCTTGAAAACGCCTACGACACCGACGACATCTTTTCGGTCTTGATGGGCGATGCCGTTGAACCTCGGCGGAAATTTATCGAGAAGCACGCCGCCGAAGTGAAAAACCTCGATATCTAAATTGACACCGCCTTAAAGCATGAAAGCGATCAATCGGTTTTCCCTGTCCTGCGCGCAAATAAAAGGGAAAGCCCACTCACTGGAGACACAGCATGCCCGTCGTTGAAAACAGAACGACCGTGAATCTCGAAACGGAAATGAAATCGTCCTACATCGATTACGCCATGAGCGTCATCGTCGGACGCGCCCTCCCCGATGTGCGCGATGGGCTCAAACCGGTCCATCGCCGCATCCTCTACGCCATGTTTCGTGAAGGCCTACTATCGAACCGCCGTTATTCCAAGTCGGCCGGTGTTGTCGGCGAAGTCCTGAAAAAATACCATCCCCACGGCGACACGGCCATCTACGACACCATGGTCCGCATGGCGCAAGATTTCAACATGCGCTATCCCCTCGTCGATGGGCAAGGCAACTTCGGATCGGTCGACGGCGATCGGGCGGCCGCCTATCGTTATACCGAGGCGCGCCTCACAAAGCTGGCGGAAGAAATCTTGGCCGATATCGACATGGATACGGTCGATTTTGGGCCCAACTTCGACGAAACCGTGCTCGAGCCCTTGGTCATGCCTTCCCGCATCCCCAATCTTTTGATGAACGGCTCCACCGGCATCGCCGTCGGCATGGCGACCAACATCCCGCCGCATAATCTGAGCGAATTGATCGCCGGCCTTACCGCGCTCTTGGACGATCCGAATCTCTCGATCGAGGCCTTGATGGGCCACATCAAAGGACCCGACTTTCCCACGGCGGGTTTTATCTACGGGACGCAGGGCATCGATAGCGCTTTTCGAACCGGGCGCGGCAGCCTGACCCTGCGGGCCCGCGCGGCCATCGAGGTGAATCCGAGGACGGAGCGAGAGACCATCGTCGTCACCCAGCTTCCCTATCAAGTGAATAAGGCGCGCCTGCTCGAAAAAATCGCCACCCTGGTCCGCGAAAAAAAGCTGGAAGGCATCTCCGAGCTGCGCGACGAATCGGATCGGGATGGGATGCGGATTATCATCGAGTTGAAACGAGGCGAAATCGGTGTGGTCATCCTGAATCAACTCTACAAACATACCCAAATGCAAAACACCTTCGGCGTCATCATGCTGGCCCTGGTCAACAACCAGCCGAAGGTCATGAACCTGAAAGAAATCCTCCAGCACTTTTTGGATTTTCGGCGGGAGGTCGTCATCCGGCGCGCGCGTTTCGAGCTCCGCCAGGCCGAGGCCCGCGCCCACATTCTCGACGGCCTGAAGACCGCGCTCGACCATCTCGACGCGGTCATCGCCCTGATTCGCGGCTCGGAGTCTCCCGATGTCGCCAAACAAGGCTTGATGAGTCAGTTCGATCTTTCTCTTTTACAGGCCCAGGCCATCCTCGATATGAAACTCCAGCGCCTGACCGGTCTCGAACGTGAAAAGCTCTTGAGCGAACTGGAAACCATCAAGGAAAAGATCGCATCCCTAATGGCCCTGCTGGCCGACGACCGCCTTATCCGTAAGGAGATCACGCGCGAGCTGAAGGAAATTAAAACGAAATATGCCGACGAGCGCCTCACCGAGATCATCCCCGAAACGGGCGAGATCGAGATCGAAGACCTGATCGCCCAGGAAGACATGGTCATCACCGTTTCCCAGACCGGCTACATCAAACGCAATGCGGCCTCGCTCTATCGCAGCCAGCGGCGCGGCGGCAAGGGAAAGATCGGCGCGGGACTGAAAGAAGAAGATTTTGTTCGCCACCTCTTTATCGCCTCGACCCACAACTATCTCCTCTTTTTTACCGATTCCGGACAGGTGCACTGGCTGAAGGTGCATCAAATTCCAGAAGCGGGTCGGGCGACCAAGGGCAAGGCCATCGTCAATCTACTGCAAATTCCGCAGACGGAAAAGATCACGGCGATCTTGCCTGTGGACGAATTTAAGGAAGACCGCTTCGCTGTGATGGCGACGCGGGAGGGCGTAATCAAGAAAACCCCCTTGTCGGCTTATAGCCATCCACGCGTGGGCGGCATCCGATCGATCAACCTGCGGGAGGGCGATCGTTTGATTTCCGTCCGCTTGACGACCGGCGACTATGACATTCTCTTGGGCACAAAATTGGGGCAATCGATCCGCTTTCCGGAGGAGGATGTCCGCTCGATGGGGCGGGTGGCGACCGGCGTGCGGGGAATCCGTCTGCGGGAAGACGATAAGGTCATCAGTATGGAAACCTTGGCCCCGAACCAAGACACGACGATTCTCACGACAACCGAAAAGGGCTACGGCAAGCGCACGGCCTTGTCCGAATACCGGCGTCAGGGGCGAGGGGGGCAAGGCATTATCACCATCCAAGCCAATGCGCGAAACGGCCACGTGGTCGATGCCTTCCAGGTGGATCAGGACGACGAGGTAATGATTATCACAGCCCACGGAAAACTGGTTCGGCTTCGGATGGAAGATTTGCGCGTCATCGGCCGGAATACGCAGGGGGTACGCTTGATCGACATGGCGAAGGGCGAGCGCGTCGTGTGTGTCGCGCGTTTGGCGGACAAAGCCGAACACAGCGAGGCGGAGGAGCCTGACGAATCGGATGCGCAAGACGACGGAGGGGATGAGCGCTAGTTCCGGTCACACAGCCGCGCAGCCTAAGCGCTGGAGAACGAAGCCCTTTTTTTGGGGCGTCCTTGTCCTCCTCGCCGCTGCTTTGGTGCCTTTGGCTTTCCGTTTCCGAGCGGATTGGCAGTCGAGGCGTATGCTTCAATCCGCGGAAGAAAAGTGGCAAAAAGCGGACTATCTCGGCGCCGTACACGATTATGAACGTGTCGTCGACCTTTATCCCACAAGCGCTGTCGCGCCGGAAGCCTATTATTGGAAAGGTGTGACCGCGCTTCTCTATCTGAACGATTCGGAAGAAGCCCTCGAAGCCTTTCAAAAAGTCATCGCCCTTGAGCCGCCCTCAGACGAATCCCGTTTCGGCTTAAAAGCCCGCCGCTACCTTGCCGAAACCTACGAACTCAAATTGGATCGGCCTACCGAGGCCATCGGGGTGTATGAAGGCCTCATCGAAGTCACGCCCGACCGGGAAGAAGCTGAACGCACGCGTTACAAAATTGGTGAGCTCTACGAGTCCATGGGCGATTTTGCCCAGGCCCGCGTCGAATGGGAGCTGCTTGCCAGGGATCAACCGGAAAGTGTCTGGGCGCCCTCTGCCCTATACCGAATTGGTGGAAGTTATTTTATGACGGGAAATTGTAAATCGGCCCTGAAGGTTTATACCGTGGTGTTTACGCGCTACCCTGAAGCGGAAATGAGTCCCTTCGCCAAATTTCGCGCGGCCAATTGCCTCGAGATGGGAAAGCAAAAGGAAGCAGCCTATACCTTGTATCAGGAATTGCAGGATGGCAGCTATCCCGATCAGGCGCTGATCGCACGAAAGATTGCAGGACTGAAGCGCGCTCCCGAAACCCACTAAGTAGGATCAAGCCCGTTTTTCTTCTCGCAAATGATGCGCCATCGCCTTTCGAATGACAAGCTTTAATGCATCGTCCGACACCGAATCGAGCTGGCTGCGAATGAGGTCTTTATCTTCTTGAGAAAGGGCTTTTTTGTTGGCGCTGGGCCTTAATGGTGTCTGAGGAAGGGTGGATAGGGGCACGACGGGCGCCATTTTGAGGCGGATGCTTTGAATGGCGGTTTTGCCGAGTGCTTGATTGACCTTTTGAAGGATATCCGCCTTTAAAAATGCAAGCTCATGCATCCAAGGCGCTGAATCGACCTGAAGGTTGAGCACTTTGTGTTGTATCGCCTGGGGATAGGTATGCGGGGCGAGCGATGGGCCAACGATGGTTTGCCATTGGGATTGGAGCGCGTATAAATCCATGCCCGCTTCGAGGCCCATATCTTTTGCCATGGCTTTTAGAATCGGGGCGATCCAGGACGGTTTCCTCTTCATAGGCAAGAGCGTATAGTAGGTGTTCAACAGAGTCAATATGGGATGTGTCCATGCCGCAGAAGAAACGCCATGACGATGTCGTCATTTCAAACCGCAAGGCCTTTCACGAATACTTTATCCTGGAAAAGTTCGAAAGCGGAATTTCCCTCCTGGGCACCGAGGTTAAATCCATCCGCGCGGGCCGCGTCAATTTAAAAGACAGCTTCGCCGGGCTTGAAAAGACTGAGCTCTATCTTTATAATTGTCATATCAGCCCTTACAGCCACGGCAACATCGCCAACCACGAACCCGAGCGCCGCCGCAAGCTCCTGATCAAAAAAAAAGAGATCCAGCGCTTGATCGGAAAAACAAGGGAGAAAGGCCTGACCTTGGTTCCGCTGAAGATCTACTTCAAGGGAAGCTGGGCCAAAGTTGAGTTGGGCTTGGCCAAGGGCAAGAAGCTCCACGACAAGCGCGAGAGTGCCGCTAAGAAAACGGCCAAGCGCGAAATCGAACGCGGCTTTCGCGAAAAAGGCGCTTGAAGCGGCATTGCATATTCGTGGTTTTCAATTTAATTATTGTCGCCCTTTTGCAAGAAGGCCCTTGAACCCCCATTTGACTTAGGAGGGCAGGAAGGGTTTAAAGAACCGATCATCAACAAAAATCGCTATGGGGGCGATTTGGATTCGACGGGGATGGGAGGTCAAGGAACGCATGCCGAGGTCCCATTGGGCTCGTTAAACAAATGGGAAAACCATAATTGCTAACGATCAGTTAGCCCTCGCTGCCTAAGGCAGTGACATCGACCCTCCGGGCCTGTGCGGAGGCAAGATGCCAGATAGCAGGCTGGCCCGTTCTAAGTGTCTCGCTAGACCGGGTAAGATCTAGAGGCTGGCAGCGGATGCAGCGTGTCTTTGCGCGATATCCAATGCGAGATTCAAATCAAAGACTAAGCATGTAGTTGGTCCTTGGCTCAAGATTTTCGGACGCGGGTTCAATTCCCGCCGCCTCCACCAAATCAAAAAAGCCCGGTGTTTTTCCGCCGGGCTTTTTTTGTGTCTACTGTTTCCCGTATATCATTCCGACCTCCGAGCCGGAATCCAGCATTTTGTTACGAGTCCAACCCGTTCAAAAAACTGGATGCCGGATTGCGTCCGGCAAGGATACCTTTTAAATGTGGGTGCTTCAATTTTGACAAAGTATGGAAGTCATAAGATCATTTCAGAATCCGCACGATCACGCCGAAAACAGTATTGGAAGGAAATCGCATGAGTGCTTCAAGTTTGCGCTTACCGGAATCGATACACCGGCACATCAAGGAAATTGCGAATAAGGAGGGCGTTTCGATCAACCAATTTATTTCGTCCGCGTTGTCCGAAAAGATCTCCGCCATCATGACGGAAGATTATTTGAAAGAACGCGCCAAGAAAACGAAAAAGACCGAATTTAAGAAAATCTTAAAAAAGGTTCCGAGCCGCGATCCGCTTTCGGGGGACGGGTTGTAGATTGTCCCGCGTAAGACCTAGCATGTTGTTGGTCCTTGGCTCAAGATTTGTTGTTAATGCCTTTCGCTCCCCGCTTGCTTTTTGGTTGACCTTTCACACTTCTTTTGCTACTATCACACACCATGAATTACTCCGAATATCTACAACTTAAAAAAGACATCGAAAACGAGTACCGAAAAAACCTTGATGCCTTGGAGCTTGTGTGGAAGCGGTCGCAAAATGTACTTTCTCGCACACAGCAAGGCAATAAGATAGAAGCACCTGGGGTTGATCAACCCCTTTCTGAGGCGGTTCGACTTGTGATCGCACAAATGGACAAAGATTTCACGGCCGATTTAATTGAGATAGGGCTGAGTGACCATAATTATAATGAAGGTAAACTAGTAAACCGAGTTTCACTTACAAACACACTTCATCGGCTATGGCGGCGCGGAGAAATTGAGTTAATAAAAAAAGGAAGAGGGCGAACTCCATCAGCGTACCGCAGAAAGCCTTCTGAAAACAATAATCCTTCATAAAGAAGGGGGACGTTAATCATGGATGATGAAGTTGTGTCCGGTGGGGGTTCATCTGACTTTGAAGAAATCCGTAGAAGAAACGAGCACGGCATAGATTGGTGGTCAAGTCGTGATTTTGCGAGGGTTTTAGATTATTCCAGTTACGTTAATTTTGAAGGGGTTATAACGAAGGCAAAACAAGCATGTTTCAATAGCGGGCATGATGTAAAAGATCATTTCGTTGGTGTCAACGATATGATCGAAGTGGGTAAGGGTGCAAAACGAGCAGTAAAGAGTGTAATGCTAACACGTTATGCCTGCTACTTGATAATTCAAAATGCCCATCCATCCAAAGAGATAATTGCCAAAGGCCAAACTTATTTTGCCGTTCAAACTAGACGGCAAGAATTAGGTGATGAACAAGCTGAACGAGAAAGAAGACTGCACATAAGAGAGGAACTTAAAACTCACAATCAGCGTTTAATGGGTACGGTGAAACAAGCAGGAATTGTGGCGTCAATGGATTATGCCATATTTCAAAATCATGGTTATCGGGGGTTATATGGTGGTCTGAATTCTAAAGACATCCACAGAAAAAAGGGTTTGAAGAAAAGTGAGCAAATTTTGGATCATATGGGAAGCACCGAATTAGCAGCCAACCTTTTTAGGGCGACTCAAACAGAAGAAAAGATAAAGCGGGATAAAATTACAGGAAAAGAGAACGCGAATAATGCTCATTATGAAGTAGGAAGAAAAGTCCGTAGAACGATTGAAGAGATTGGCGGAACTCAACCGGAGAATCTTCCTACGGCTGAAAGCCTAAAAAAGATCGGGGCTAAGCGGAAAAGGGCCTTAAGTAAAGGAGAGGAATAACCATCAACGACGGTGACTTAAGGTGTCCGTTTATAGTTTTGTACCTCATCGTTTCCAAATTAAAAAAAACCGGTGAAAAGTAGCCGGGTTTTTTTAATGTCTTACTGGTGAATTTCGGCCTGGGTTTTACCCTAAGAATAAGAAGATGATCAGATGGTGTTGAAGCCGGTATTGCCGAAAAATAATGTTAGCCAATTCAAGAAGAAGCTGTCAGGAAAGAAAATTTAACATGAACCATTTCACCCCAAAATTCACCCTCACCCACCGCATGACCTCCGCTCTCACGCAAGTCGAGCGGGCACGGGGCTTTCTGGAAGCGGCCAAGCTCTCCGCCGACTGGCTGCAAGAGATGGGGGACCGGGCGTTGATTTTAGAAGCCCACCACACCACCCACATCGAAGGTACGCGGCTGACCTTGGATCAGGCCGAGCGCCTGTGGAGGGGCGAGGCCGTGCCGGAGGCCGATCCTAACGATACACTGGAGCTATTGAATTACCGTAGGGCTTTTGAGTTTGTCTCCGAGGCGCTGGACAATGGCGATCCGATCACCGAGGGGTTGATTTGCGAGATTCACCGCTTGTTGGTTGAAGACGTTCGGGGCGGAGAGGCTTCCCCAGGAAAATACCGGCGGATTCAGAATTACATCGGCAATGTTGCCACGGGAGAAATCGTTTATACGCCACCTTCGGCAAAGGCGGTTCCCGTGCTCATGTCGGCGCTGGTTGGCTGGCTCAACGCCGATTTGGACGTGCATCCGGTGCTGGTGAGCGGCATCGCGCAGTTTCAGTTGGTGCATATTCATCCCTTTCGCGATGGCAACGGAAGAACCTCTCGTTTGCTATCGACCCTCTGTTTGTACAAAGCCGGGTACGATTTCAAGCGCCTGTTTACCATCAGCGAATACTACGACCGCGACCGCCGTACTTTTTACGATGCCATTCAAGGCGTGCGGGAAAACGACATGGACCTCACCGGTTGGCTCGACTACTTTGTCACCGGCCTGGAAACCCAGATGGTGGAGGTGAAAGAGCGCGGCGATCAGGTCATCCGCCGGGATGTGCTTGTGAATAAGCATGGTCTCAACGCGCGGCAGGGGAAGGCCTTGGGCTTCCTCATGCAGCACGGCAAGTTGACCATTCAGGATTTCGAAGCACTTTTCCCCGAGGTCAACCGGCGTAGTCTGCAGCGCGACCTGAAAGGCATGTTGGAGAAGGGATTACTGATATCGGAAGGCGAAACCAACCAACTGGTCTATCGCCTGAAGGCCTGAACTTACGACACCTTTATGACAAAACTTGTGACAAACTCACGACACAACTTGTGACAGACAGACCGACCGACGCAATACAGGACTACAATTCGTTTCTTAAGTTCGATATAAAAACCTTCTCCTCATTTTCTCGATTCCTTTTTATACTTTAAAAATCGACCCAGCCTTCCGGCATCGTTTTATTTTGGCACGACTTCGATTGATTGACACCTCTTTGCAAGGCTTGTAGACTGAATATGTCAGGATTGTATGCCTTGGAGTGAAGTCCATGGGAAAATCCACAGCCACCCTTGCCGCGCGGCTCGCCCGCTATAGCCAACAGATCGATTATCTTAATTTTCCGCCCGATGTCATCCACGAGGTCAAGCGCCGTTTGATCGATAGCTTGGCTTGCGCCTTGGGCGGCTGGCGAAGCCAGGCTTCTCAGATTGCCCGGAAGATGGGAAGCCGCGTTCGCCTTAATGAGGGTGCGACCCTGCTGGGCACGCGCCATCAAACCACGCCCGACCTGGCTGCCTTTGCCAACGGCACCGCGATTCGCTACCTCGATTATAACGACACTTATCTTTCCAAGGAACCCGCGCATCCCAGCGATAATATTTCCGCCGCCTTGGCGGCCGCGGAATATGTGGGTGCAAGCGGCAAACGTTTGATCGAAGCCATCGTGATCGCTTACGAGATCCAATGCCGCCTTTGCGATGCAGCGGCTCTGCGTCCACGCGGTTGGGATCATGTCACTTATGGACCCTTTTCCACCGCGCTGTTGTGTGCGAAGCTTTGGCGGCTGAGCGAAAGTAAAACCGTGCATGCCTTGGGGCTTGCCGGAAACCCGAACAACGCGCTTCGGCAAACCCGGGTGGGCCATCTCTCGATGTGGAAGGGGGTGGCCTTTGCCAACGCTGCGCGGAATGGTGTTTTTGCTGCGGAACTGGCGCGCTTGGGCATGAGCGGTCCCGCCCCCATCTTCGAGGGCGAAAAAGGATTTATGAAAATCGTCTCCGGCGCATTCAAGCTCGCAGCCCTTCGTCCCAAGGGACCTTTTAAAATCATGGACACCTATATTAAATACTATCCCGTGGAATACCATGCGCAGAGCGCTGTACAGGCCGCGCTGAATCTCCGGAATAAGTTACCGAAGGACTTTTTAAAAAAGATCGAAGCCATTCGCGTGCGGACCTCCGATATTTCCTATGAGATCATCGGGAATGATCCCGACAAGTGGCATCCCCAGTCGCGTGAGACGGCCGATCATTCTCTGCCCTACATCGTCGCCGTCGCCCTGATGGATGGCCGAGTCGGGCTGGCGCAATTTAACGACCATCACCTAAGAGATCCAAAACTACGCCGCCTCATTCAAAAGGTCCGCATCTTTTCCGACAAGACGCATTCCCTTTTGTACGGAAAGACGATGGGCAATACGGTATCGGTCAAAATCCAGGGCAAGACATATAGTGAAAGGGTGGATTTGCCCAAGGGTTTTCCGGGAAACGAGATGAGCGACGCGGAGGTCGAATCGAAATTCCAGTCGATGGCGGCGCCCCTTTTTTCCGAGCGCACCACACAAAACATTCTCGATACGATTTGGGCGCTGGAAAAAGAAAAAACGATTGGCCCTCTGCTGAAGCTTTTTGAAGTGAGGGGGGAAAAGTGAAGGACCGATCCCCCGGCCTGCGCCTCCGATCCATCCTCAAAGAAAAGCCTATTTTGTTGCCGGGGGCCTTTAACGCCCTTTCCGCCCAACTGATCGAACAGGCTGGTTTCGATGCGGTATATATTTCCGGTGCGGGTTTGGCCAATGGGGTGGCGGGCTTGCCGGACATCGGACTTTTGAGTCTTAGGGAGGTGGTCTCGCAGGTCAACTATATTACCGATGCGGTAAAGATCCCGGCCCTTGCCGACGCCGATACGGGCTTTGGGGAAGGCGTCCATTTCCTCCGGGCCCTGGCCGCCTTTGAAGCGGCGGGCGTCGCAGGCATTCAAATTGAAGATCAACAGTTTCCGAAACGCTGTGGGCATCTTTCGGGAAAACAGCTGATCACTGCCGATGCCATGGCGCAAAAAATCCGAGCGGCAGCATCGCATCGCCAAGATCCCAATTTGATGATCGTCGCACGGACGGATGCGAGAGGCGTGACCGATTTAAAGGATGCCATCGATCGGGCCCAACGCTATCTTGATGCGGGCGCCGATATCATTTTTCCAGAAGCCTTGCAGTCGGAAGATGAGTTTTCCGAATTTGCACAAAAAGTGAAGGCACCCCTACTGGCGAACATGACGGAGTTTGGCTTAAGTCCGGTCCTCTCCGCCGACGCGTTTTTTGCGATGGGCTATCGGATCGTCCTGTTTCCCATGACGCTTTTTCGGATTGCCGCCGGGGCGATGGAAAGCGGGCTCGAACAATTAAAAAAAGAAGGGAGCGCCGAGAAGATGATTGAGGGCATGCAAACACGTGAAGCGCTTTATCGTTTAATCCGCTATGACGACTATGAACAACGCGATCAAGAAATGGCCTTGGATCGCCTTAAACGAGAAGGGGAAGACCGATGAGCGCGCCCGTGATTCCTGGCTTGGATGGGGTTTTGGCGGGCGATTCCGCCATCTGCGAGGTTGACCACGAGGGGGGCGGCTTACGTTACCGAGGTTATTCGATTGAAGACCTTAGCGCGCAGGCCTCTTTTGAAGAGGTGGCCTTCCTTCTTCTGTTCGGCACCCTTCCGAATCAAAAAGATTTGAATACCTTTCAAGACGCCCTGGTTGCTGCGCGTAGCGTGCCGGCCTATGTTCTCGATTTTTTAGCGGCGATCCCGGAATCGGTGAATCGGATGGATGCCCTGCGAACGGCGGTGTCCATTCTGGGCCTCGATGATCCCGACACGGGGTCGAACGCGCATGCGGCCAACCTTCGGAAGGCCGTCCGTTTATGCGCACAGCTCCCGGCGCTTTTGGGCGCCTTGGCGAATCCATCCGAAGAGAAGAATACGAAACCGCCGGAAGAAGGGCCGCGCGGGCATGCCGAATATCTTTTAAGCCTGCTCGGCCAAGAGGCACCTGAGGCCTTGTCTATCAAGGTCATCGATGTCTCACTTATTCTTTACGCGGAACACGAATTTAACGCCTCGACCTTTGCCGCGCGGGTGACGGCCTCCTCGATGTCGGATTTTCATTCCGCCGTAACCTCGGCCATCGGTACCTTAAAAGGGCCGCTGCACGGTGGGGCGAACGAAGCGGTGATGGCCATGCTCTTGAACATCGAGGCAGAAGGCGATGTGCAGCGTTATTTGAGCGAGCGCTTGGCGAAGAAAGAAAAGATCATGGGTTTCGGCCATCGCGTACTGAGGAAGGGCGATCCGCGTTCGGATATTATTAAAGGCCATGCGAAATCATTGGGTGAAGCGCGTGGAGAGTTGAAGTGGGCCTCCCTCTCCGCGGAAATCGAGGAGACGATGTTGCGGGAGAAGGGGCTTTATCCGAATTTGGATTTTTATTCGGCCTCGGCCTATTATCTTTTGGGCCTTCCGATTTCGATTTATACCCCGCTTTTTGTCTGCAGCCGCATCACCGGCTGGGCCGCCCACATTATGGAACAGCACGACAGCAACCGCCTCATCCGTCCCCGATGCCGCTATACAGGCGAAGGCCCGCGTCCCTTCCCCCCCTTAGCAGGGAGAGCTTGATCGAAGCGTTTAAAAGGATTTGATCTCTTCGCGAAGCCGATCGCTCATGACTGTGAGGTTTTCTTCATTTTTGATTTCTTCTTCGATCATTTCACGTAGGTAGCGGTTGATTCCGATTTTCTCGACGACCTTCTCAAGAAAAGGACCGGGCTTATCCTCCGCTTCCGCGATGTCTTTTAAGTCGGTAATCAAGCTGGGTTCGAGGGCTATCGAATAGTCGCCGACATTGAGAAAGGCCGGGTAGATCGGACTCGTGAGTTTTTCAAGGGTGATGGTCATAAGCGGCGTCTCCTCAGATCAAGCGATGTGGACAGATGAAGGATGAATTGAAGTATCATCGATCATGCCGCTTGAGAATGTCAAGCACTTCAAGGTCTCAAAAATACAATCGCGCGTTCTGATTTCGACACGCGATTATATTCACAAAGATTTATCCATATAGAAAAGAACAGGCTGCGACTGCGCCGGCGATGCCCGCAAGATCGGCGGTCAGGCCGGCGGCGAGCGCATGCCGGGTTTTTCGGACTTGCACCGCACCGAAGTAAACCGCCAAGACATAAAAGGTGGTCTCGGTCGAACCTTGCAAGGTGCTGACCAAGTAGCCGATGTAGGAGTCGGGCCCGATGGCGGGGTTGTTGATCGTTTCGGCGAGCAGGCCATAGGCGCCGGAGCCGGAGAGGGGCCGCAAGAGGGCCATGGGTAAAGCATCCGCAGGTAGGCCGAGTTGCGATGTGAGCGGACCGATAAACCCGATGAATAGATCCAAGACACCGCTGTGACGAAACATGCCGACGGCGACGAGGATGGCAACTAAGTAAGGGATGATTTTTATAGCCACCTCAAAGCCCGCTTTCGCGCCTTCAATAAAAACTTCATAAATCTTGACACCGCGGGCCAGACCGAAGCTGAGCAGGGCCACGGCCAGACCCGGCACAACCCAAGGCCCAATGGCTTTGCCGTAAAGAATAGCGAGCGGGACGAGGGCGAATAAAGCACCCAAGGCCAGGACAGAAACCCAGGCGGGATAGGCGTCATCGCGTTCTTCGGTCAAAGGCGGCAGAGATGCCTTTGACGGTCTTTCGGAGATAGTGTCCTTCGTTTCATCTGGCCTTGTTGTAAAGCGCTGATAGAAACGTGCCGCCAAAATGGCGGCCGTGGTCGAACAGAGTGTGGCAAAGAGCGTGGTCGATAAAATCCCGGCCGGGTTCTGGGATCCCGCGGCGGCGCGCAACGCGATCACCCCCGTCGGCAAGAGCGTGACGCTTGAAGTGTTAATCGCCAAAAAAAGCGCCATGGCATTGCTGGCTGTGCCCTTGTTGGGATTCAAGGTCTCTAGGGCTTGCATGGCGCGAATACCGAAAGGCGTGGCGGCGTTGCCCAGCCCCATTGCGTTTGCCGAAATGTTCATAATCATCGCCCCCATGGCGGGGTGATCCGCCGGGACCTCAGGAAAGAGGCGAACCATCAGAGGCTTAAGGATGCGGGAAATAATCCTCAGCAGTCCGCCTTCTTCCGCAACCTTCATCAAGCCTAAGAAAAAAGCCATGACGCCGATAAGGCCCAGGGCGAGTTCGACGGCGTTTTTGGCCGATTGCATCATGCCTTCACTCAGAAGCTGCATGGGGGAAAGAAGTTCGGGGTCCAGCGGCACCCAGATGAACTGGTGGTAGGCGGTGTTGATAAATGCGATAAGAATGAGCGAGAAAAAAAGACGGTTCATAAAGGTTCGATCCTCAGATTGAACCTCATCATACCGGTTTTACAGTGGGCGTCAAATTATTTATTTTGGGTGTGTATTGTCCAGCGGGTCTAATGGCCTTGGCGAGAATTTTAAAAGGCGCTCTGGATCAATCGACGTGAAATTTGCCGACCAATTGTGTGAGCTCTTCGCCCATTTTGGCCAGGCTTTTCGTGGAGGCCAGTACGTTTTCCATCGCGGCGGCGGTGTCTTTCGAAAAGTCGGCCACGCCGGAGATGCTTTTAACGACATCCTTGGTACCGCTGGCGGCTTCGGCGGCATTTCGTGTGATTTCTCCGGTGGTGGTGGCTTGTTCTTCTATTGCACTGGAAATACTTAAGGAGATTTCTTTGGTCTCTTTGATGACGGATTCGATTTCGCTGATGGCCGTCACCGCCCCTTGGGTGTCGTTTTGGATGGCCGCAATTTTTTTACTGATTTCTTCTGTGGCATCGGCCGTGGCTTTGGCCAATTCCTTCACCTCGTTGGCGACGACGGCAAAGCCTTTTCCCGCGTCGCCGGCGCGGGCGGCTTCGATGGTGGCGTTTAGAGCGAGCAGGTTGGTTTGTTGGGCGATGGAGTTGATAACCTTGATCACGTCTCCTATTTCTGCGCTGGAGACACCCAGCTTGGAGATGGTTCCGCTTGTTACGGTCACCACATCGACGGCGTGACTGGTAACTTCCGTTGATTTAAGAACGTTGCGCGAAATTTCTTTAATCGTCGCCGTGACTTCTTCCGCGGAGGCGGCAACCGATCCGACGTTTTGGCTGGTTTGTTCGATGGCGGAGGAAACCGTACTCACCTGAAGCTTGGCTTGTTCCGAATTCGAACTGACTTGTTGGCTCGCGGCGGAAAGCGCACCGGAGGCGCTTGCAATTTGACTGGAACCGCTTTTGACTTGAGACACAAGCTGGCGCAGATCGCCGACCATGGCGGAAAAGGCCTGGCCCAATAGACCAATCTCGTCTTGGCCCTTGAAGCTGATTTCCTGTGTTAAATCACCTTTGGCAATTTTTTGTGAGAGGGCCGTCATTTTTTGAATCGGCTCGGAAATAAATTTTGAGATGACGAAAATGATGATGACGAACACGCCCACCATAAAAAGAGAAAGTCCCAAGAGAACGAGTCGTGCCGTGTTGAGGGATTTGTTGAGTTCGTCCAGGGAAACGCCGAGGGTGATGGTGCCGATCTCTTTATCGTTCGCGATGACGGGCGCAGTTTTAAATAGCTCGTCTTCGTTTTCGGAGGGGTGTTGGCCCTCGGTCAAGCGAAGGTCGGCGAGGCCCTCCTTTCGGTAGGCATAGACTTCCTGTCCTGTTGTATCCAAGACGCGAATATAAGAAAAGAGTTTATTTTGAGCAAATTGACTCCCTGTCGCGGCGACTTCTCCGGCATCGTTAAACTCCATGCCCACGGCGACCCCATTGGCTGCGATATGACTGAAGACCTCTAAAAAAGGATGCACATTTTTTTTGACGCTGCTCTTCGTGACCTCCGTCATTACAAGAAGGACGATCGCCATTAAGACGACGATGGTTACAATGAAGGTGATGAGCATCTTGGTTTTAATTTTAAGGTTTCGAAAATTCAATTTCAGATACCCCTTATTTAAGGTCGGCGATTTTTAAAAGTTTCGGTGAAAATTTGATGCCTTCTTCCTTTCCGGAGTCGAGGTTGATGACGATTCTGGGTTTGTTGTACACGAGTTCAAAAGAAAGGGTAATGAGACGGTCAGTGACCAAAGTTTCAATAAAGTTTCCCTCCTTGTTGAATGGTGATTAGAGTCGCTTGGGGCGCTCCAAAGCCCAAGATGATGACCCGGAAATCATGAACCTATCGGCATAAGGATATTTAAAATTGAGAGAATAGGAGATTCGAACTTTTTATCCTTCTTGAAAATATTTTGATGCGAAGGTTTGCCGTGACTTGTGGGTGAATTAAAGGTCATGTTATAGGCCATCATTGGCCTTGCGTGAATAAAGCGTTTCTTTTTGTGGCTCTACACGCAATTATAGCAGGAGATTTTGAAAAAGGGGTTTGAGTGGGCGGGAAATGCAGAGGGGTTTATCCTGTTTTGCGTGTCCTAGAAATAATCCCTGTTTTATTGAGAAATAGTTGGGTCTTCCGGTTTATTACCGGTTTTGACTCGATCTTTCTCGCAGAGATAAGTTTTTTTCAAACCTTGAGAACAAGGTTGACGCAAAAAGTGGAGGGTATTTTTGATATCGCTTCAGAATGGAAAAAGAGGGGAAGCCCATCGGCTTCCCCTCTTTTCATTTCGATGATTCGGAAGTTCTTCCTTGAGGAGTCCTTATTCTTTCAGGACAAACACGGTGTACATGCTGCTATTGCTTCCGCCTTCGTTCCCTCCGAGGTTGACTTTGCCTGACGGAAAATTTTGTGTCCAAAGACTGTGCAGTTTTCCATCGACCGTCACATTTTGACCGGTATCGCTAAACGCATTCATCCAGGCGGGTTTTGAGGTGATCCGGTCGTCGTGGGCGATGTAGACACTGACCGCTTGGTTGACATTGAAGGAAAGAAAACTCGATCCGGTCGACTTTTTATCGCTATTCGCCGTTTTGATATAAGTGGCACCGCTGAAGGCAGCGGGCAGCCCGGCATAGACGTAGGTCCGGTCGATGTAGATCAGGGCCTCATCGGCGAGGCCGTTATGGATAATCTCATAGTTTCGACCGCTTGCGACGTTGAGATTGGTGAGGGCCAAAGGATCCGATGGGGCCTCGGGTGAATCCGTGAGGGCGCTCGCGGCGCTGGAAAGCGCTGAGGCATTGCCCGCTGCATCCAGGGCAGCGATGCGGTAGGAATAGGCCGTGTTCGCTTGAAGGCCGGTGTCCGAATAGCTGGATGTCGTGCTCGTGCCGATTTCCACGCCGTCTCGAAAGACACGATATCCGCTGACACCGACATTGTCGCTTGAGACCGTCCAATTTAAATTGATCTGGCTTGAAGAGGTGGCCGTCGCCGCCAAATTCGACGGCGTCGAGGGAGGCAGGGTATCGCCGCCCACCCCCACCGTTACGCTGAGGGGTGTGGAGTGTTCGGATTCGTTTCCGGCCATGTCAAATGCGACGACGGTATAGACATAACTCGCTCCCGCGATGAGTCCTGTATCCAAATAACGATTCGTGGCTGTAATGGCGATGGCGATACCATTTCGATAAACCCGATACCCTGCGACACCGACATTGTCGCTTGAGGGGTTCCAACTCAAGTCGACTTGGTTTAGGGTGCCTGAGGGAAAAGTCGATTCCGTCAGGGCAGGGCTTTGGCCGCTCTCGTTGCCTGCGGCATCGTAGGCAACGAGGCTGTAGGTATAGGCGGTATTCGCTGTCAGGCCATTATCTGAATATTGGGTATTCGGCGTTGTGCCGATTTGAAGGCCGTTTCGAAAGATGCGATATCCGCTGACGCCGACATTATCGGTGGCGGGGCTCCAGTTTAAATCGATTTGAGAGGAGGCGGCCGCTGTTGCGCTCAGGTTTGTGGGGATTGAAGGGGGTTCCAGATCGGGGAGCGCGGATGTGGTGAGTGCGAGCGTGGCCGACATGGGAGATTCGTTTCCGAGGGCATCGAAGGCCTGAACCTGGTAGCCGTAATTTGTTGTGGGCGAGAGGCCACTATCGGAATAGCGCGTTGTGCTTGTTGTCGCGATCATGACGCCGTTTCGATAGACGCGATATCCACTAACGCCAACATTGTCGGTGGCGGGGTCCCATCGGAAAGTAATCTGCGTCGTGCCGATGCTTTCCGCCACGAGATTTGCCGGTGTGGTGGGCGGGCTGAGATCGGGCGGGCTTAAAGTCGTAAAAGTCAGATCGCTGGAACTGCCGACATTGCCCGCGGCATCTTTCGACAGAATGATAAAATGGTAAAGGGTGTTTGCGGATAAATTCGTAAGTTGGAGCGAATGGCTTGTGCTGAAGGTGGATTGACTCACACTCAGTCCGTAGGCCGTGCTTTCCCCATAGTTCAGCAGGCCGTCGGCGGCTTCATCCGTTGTCCATGCAATGCTTGCGGCATTGGCTTGAAGTGCCGTCACCTGAATATTAAAAATCGCCGGTGCTTGAGTGTCGGCGCCGGACCCGATTTCCATCGTGAAATCCTTTGTCGCCGAGAGGCCGGTGCTGTCGACAACCTGTAGATTAAAGGCAAAGCTGCCTTCCAGAAAGGGCGTCCCGGAAATCACGCCCTCACCGGATAAGCTGAGGCCCTCCGGAAGGGTGCCCGACAATCGGGTCCAGTTGTAGGGGCCGATTCCTCCGGAAAGGCTCAAGGTTTCCAGGTAGGTATTTCCCGCAGTCCCGGCAGGCAAGCTTTCCGTGGTGATCGTCAGCGTTTCTTCTCGGTATTCGTCCGCACCCATGTCCCAGGGGGCCACGCGCGTTCCTCCGTCGATTTCTACACCAAATTCCGAGGTCAGGTCGATCCCACTGTCTACGGCATCGGCCGTGGGCTTCAAGCGTAAATCTTCACTGCCTGTCACGATGGATAGAAATTGATCGCCCACCAGCTTTCCCCAGAGTGAATTGTTGCCTGGCGCGGATTGATCCGACGAAAGGTTGTTGGACGCGTTCCCATAAAATCCATTGTTCTTAAAATCTTCACCGCTGCTGGAGCCCATGGAAATTGTGTTGACGACATTCAAGGTTGCCGTCCCACTCAGGTTGTTGATGCCGCCTTCCCCGTCTGCTTTTGAGCCGCTGAGTCCGGTATTGAAAATCGTGACGTTTTGGAGGGTGATGTCGATGGCCTCGGCCCCTTGATAATTGATCGCGCCGCGCCCGATATTGTAGATAAGGCTATTTCGAACGGTGACGCGTTGTCCGCTTGTTAGGCCGTTGATATAAATGGCATCGGAATTGGGATTCACGAAGCCGGCATAATCGTCATCGTGAATCAAAAGCCGTTCCAGCAGGACATTGTCTGCGGCGACATGGACCCCTTCCCAGCTGTTACTGCCTTTTTGATTTGGCCATCCGGTAATTTCCAAGCCCTCAATACGGCTATAGGCGTCCCCAAGGTCGATGACATGACCCGAAGCTGTTGGATCGATGACCACCCCCCCGCCAGCCAGTCCCGCGTGTTCTTGCGTGGGCGCGGCACTTAACCAAAGATAATGCTGCGCATCGGTAAGCGATCCTTTTATCACGATGCCTTGATCGAAAATGGCGTCGGCATAGGCCTCTCCTTTTTCGATGGTTCCCGTCGTAGAATGAACGAGGTCTAATGTGGCACTTGCCCCGGAAGTTGTTCCCAAGAGGGTTTCGCCGACTTGAAAAACGCCAAAGACATTGTCCAAACTCATCTGCGTCTCAGCGGCCGAGGGAACGGCGCGTTCTTTCAAGTACAATCCCTCAGCACCCGAAGACAGGCCGATGACGGTTTCGCCTTCCAAAAAAGCTGCATTTTGATTCGAAGTTGCAAAGAAATGCCGATGGATTAAGTCACCGCTCCGAGCATCCTCCCAGTCTTGTAGACGGGGGAAGTCTCGTGCGTTCGTTCCGATCGAATGAATCACAAGCCATCCGGTTTCACTTTCGGCACCTGGTTCTTGGGCAAGGGATTCAGAAAGGCCCAGGTTCAGTCCGATCATCATAAGAAGGAGCGATAAAATAATACGGCGGTCTATTCCAAATCTTTTTCTTTTCTTCTTCGTATACAGCATATTTTCCCTCATAAGCCCAGCCTAGGGTGCATCAGTCCCAGTGGGGTGTAGCAATGAAGGTGCCATCCTGATTCTTTCAAAATCCCTATATTTATCAGATATTTGTGTTTTTCCTGTTTTCCGCGTGGGGCAAAGGTGTCGCTTCTGGGGAGAAAGATAAGGGGGGCATATGCCGATTCCCTTAAAATTACTGAAGTTTTTTATGTCGTTCGTATGCGACAAAGACGGTGCCAATGGTTTTGTCCGGGCTAGATTTAAGGCGAATAGATGCATTTGCCCTATAAGGAAATACGGAAGGAAAGAGGGCGAGGCCAGGGTGCTCCTGCCTTGGGCGGCGCGTGATAAGGGGTCTTCGAAAAGAAGGGGCGATTAATTTGGAGGGGTCTTCAGACGTCGATGACGTCGATTTTATGATTACAGTGTTGACAGCGTTTTGAATTCGGGGGAATCATTTCTTGGCAATTGGGGCATTGGATGAGGGCCTTTTGTTGCCGCTTCATTTGAAGCGCCGCGTCATCTCGTTTTAAGAGCAAGGCATAAATCAGAGCGAAAGGTGGAAACAGCGCACCGTAGATCAGCCAGCCCCAAAAAGAGCGGCCTTTGCCGCTGGCCACAAGGGCTGTAATCAGGCCGAGTACGATCTGGATGAGCACCACACGCGACATTGTGACTATCCTAGTTTGCCCTGAGATCGAAGTGGATGGGAAGGAGCGTGATCTGTTGAACGGCAATGCCGTTCCGGCGTGCCGGCTCGAATTGCCACTGTGTGACCGCATCGATCGCCGCGGCATCGAGATCGGGCGACTGTGAAGAGCGGGCCACGCTAATGTCTCCAATGCGGCCGTTTGCCAAAACCTTCACTTTTAGCAGTACATCGCCTTCCCGGCCTTCGCGCCGCGCGGCAAGGGGATAGAGTGGCATCACCTGATAGCCCCCTTTCAAATCTTGAAAGGCTTGTTCTATTCCTTCCGGTTTTTCTTCCACATCGACATCAATACGTTTTGGGGAAAGCCACTCGGATTGTGACTTAACAGTCAATAAAGCCTCAGGGTCCCTTCCTTTTTCTTCAGCTTGTTCCGCAAGCATTTTATTGGGTGCGGGTTCCGGTTTCGGTTGCCTTGCAGCCGACGGGGGTCGGGCGGCGATTTTTTGAGGCGGCGGTTTTTGCTTATCTTGAAGCTTCATTTGTTCTTTTTGCAGCCGCTTCGGTTTCAGGGTTGCCGCAGATTTTGTTTCGGACTTTTTTATCGGCGATGGCCTGGGGGTTTCGGGGGCCTGCAGTACACGGATGGCGGTGAACTTAATCGTATTCCCGCCTTCGAAGATGCCTGCCTGTTGGGGTTCGGGCAGATACATAAAGACGCCGTGTATGCCGATCGAAAAGATCAAGGCCAGACCCCAGGCCCTCATGGAGCCTCCTTCAGCGATTGGCTGGCAATCGCCAGGTTATGGTGATTCAAAGCGTGCAAGGTGTCGATGACACTGACGAACACGCCGAAGGGGGCTTGCGCGTCGGCGGAGAGGACGACTTTTTTCTCCGGCTGGGCCGCAAGCTGTGCTTTCAGCTCGGCCTGCAATTGGGAACGGCGAACCGGTTTGCGGTTGATCTCGATCTGTCCCGCTTTGTGAATGACGATTTGAAGGTCTTCCCTCCCAAGATTTTTTTCGGCATGATCGGCTTGCGGAAGACTGAGATCCAGCACCGGCGGACGCATAGCCATTGAGGTGAGCAAAAAGAAAATGAGGAGAAGAAAGACCATGTCGACCATGGGAGTCATATTGATAGAAGGCGCGGATGCGCCTTGTCGTATAGACAATTTCAAGCGCAACATTAAGGCCGCCCTTCTTCGATGGCGAAATGAAAGGGTTCCGATTCGAAATCGCCCTTTTCTAGATCTGGGGCTTGAAGGCCCGAAAGCGCGCGTACCTTTTTTAGTTGAAGCAGGAGGCGGCTGCCATAGTGTTCGATCTCGAAAACCAAGCGGTCCTTCCGGCTTTGCAGATGGTGATGGGCGATTAAGGCCGGAATGGCCACGGCCATCCCTGCGACGGTGGTAATGAGCGCCACCCAAATGCCCGAGGCCAAGAGGGCGGGGGAGGCGGCCCCTTCGATCAGCGCGAGGCGTTGAAAAGAGAAAACCATGCCCAGCACCGTGCCGAGCAGGCCCAGCATCGTGGTGACCGGCGGAATCAAGGCAAGCAAGGCCAGGCCTTTGGCAGCCTCCCGGGCAATCGCTTCGCCGTGGATGGCCATGCGTTCCGCTGCCAAATCGGGTTCGATTCCTTTTTCGTTCAGGCCCACTTGCAGTATTTTGCCGATGGGCCCGGTTATCGATGCGGCGAGGGCTTGGGCCTCGTTCTCTTTTCCTTTCGATATCAAATGTTCGATGCGTTTGAAGCGGGGTTCAAGCGTCTTCGCGCGGAGGGTCCAAAAATACCAAAGACGTTCCAGTGTAATGGCGAGGGCCAGGATGGAGGCCGCGAGGATGGGGTGCATTAAGACCCCGCCTTTTAAGTAGAGATCAAGCATGGGCCTGTGCGCTTTCCTGAAAACGGGGTTTGGCGCTTGAGAGGCCGATGGGCGCAATCCGGATTTTTCCCGTTGCGGGATGCACGGCAACCTCGGCCTCAATGCCGTAGACGCGGCGGAGGTTTTCAAGGGTCAGCACGGTTTCCGGCGGACCCAGGGCCACTATTTTTCCAGCCTGGAGTAAGGCCAAGCGGTCGCAACTTCGTGCGGCCAGGTTGAGGTCGTGTATGGCCATGACCACGCCGACCTCGTCTTTCACCAATGTGGAAACCAGGTCGAGCAGGCTCAATTGATAATGCGGATCGAGATTGGCCGTCGGCTCGTCCAAAAAGAGAAGTGAGGCCTCCTGTGTCAGCGCCCGGGCCAGCAGCACGCGTTGCAGTTCGCCACCGGAGAGTTCCGTGATCAAACGGTCGGCAAGCCCATCCGTTTCTGTCAGGCGCATGGCCTCACGTGCAATGGCTGTATCTTTTGCCCGCATCGCTTCGAAACGCGTCAGGTGGGGATAGCGGCCCATCAGCACAAGCTCTCTGCAGGTAAAGGGGCTGTCCACAACCGGGCCCTGCGGCAGATAGGCCAGTCGTTGCGCTCGCTCTTTGTGTTCCCAGTCAGCCAGGGCCTTTCCGTCTAGCGTAATTTTTCCGGCATCCGGGCTGAGTTGCCCGATCATCAGTTTTATTAGGGTGGTTTTCCCCGCCCCGTTGGGGCCGATTAAGCCGAGAATTTCCCCCTTTTCGATTTGAAGGTCGATTCCGCTTAAAATTGTTTTTCCCTGTCTCGAAAACGAGAGGGCCTCAAGGCGCATGCCCGCGTTCATTTCGTTACCCCAATTTTGCTTTAAATGCCTAAAGTGAAAATAGAGTGATTTTGTCCTAAAATCAAGTGGCCTCTTGTGCGGGTGTGAGTCCCATCGGGCTTTGCCTTTGCCGGGCGCTTTCGGTTATATTTCCCGAAAGGATCTCAAGGGCATGCGGTTTCCAGGGAGGGAAAACATGGATATGGACGAGGCATTGGAGGCCGAGGGCACAGCCTCGACTGCGATGGACGAAGGGGCCTACCTGCGTGACCGGCTCGACGATCAATTGAATTGGTACGATCGGAAAAGCGGCCTGTGCCAGCGGAACTACAAACGTATGCGGGCCGTCGAAATCGCCTGCGCCGCCTTGATCCCTTTCATGGTGGGGCCGCTCTTTGACAGATCGGACATCAGCGCCATTGTCGCGGGAGGCCTGGGCGTCACGGTGTCCATCCTCGCGGGTCTGATGACGCTCTACAACTTTCAAGAAGACTGGATCAAGTACCGCACCACCGCCGAATCCCTCAAACACGAAAAATTCCTCTACCTCACCAAGACCGGTCCCTACGGTGGCGAAGATCCCTTCCCGCTCTTAGTACAGCGCGTGGAATCGCTCGTCTCGAAAGAAAACACGGAGTGGGCGGGGAATATGGCGACGGAGAAGAAAGAGCGGAAGCAAAGTTAGGTTTTCCCTTATGATACCTGAAGTATATTAAATGAATGAGTGGTTTAACGAGCACAGTGGGTTGATATCTGCTATCGGCCTGTTTCTTGTGTTACCTTTTGCGATACTCTCCGATAAGGTTATTGGATGGTATAAAGCTAGGAAGGTCCGCCAAGGAATGATCCGAATTTTGGTCACCGAGCTCTGGAAAAATCTCAACCTTGTCGGGCAGTACGAACAATCATATCTCAATAATCTAAATGACCCTGAAAACCTGCACTATCCTCACTATTTTCCCAGCACCGAAGTGCTCGAACGATTTTTAAGTTTTGACGTTATTCAGTGTTTGAATTTAGACGAACGAGAACGTGTAGTAGAGATCTATTCTTCTCTAATAAAGTTCAAATCAGAGTGTCTTACTTGGCGCGAGAAGCTTCTAAACACAGGGTTGGTCATGGACAAACCGCTCTATAAAATTGTGAGCGGTACTATGTTGTCTTATATTCAACCGATAATGAGTAACATTATGGAGCTTTGGATCCTTCTCGTAAGGGACCATGGGCAGGAATCTAGCATTCCACAGATTCGGAAAGTAAATGAGTTGATTCGGACAGAAATCAATAGTGGACATTGGATTCACTCAGCATATAAAGCCAGCGAATTTTGTAATTCAACCCTATTACAAGAACCAAGGTTCGACGTAATTATGTGCTGGGAAAATGACTGGCCAGATGCCCCAAAGAAAGTAATAGCGCTTAATCAACATGCGTTCTTACACGAATCATGGAATAGGTTGACGTAATTATCGCACGTAATATGTACTGGCGGATAACGGTGACTGCCAGAATATCGGTAATTATCTATGACATGTCCTCGTGAACATCTAAAATTCTCAATAAAAAAGAGGTCTAAATGAAACGCCCCAAAATCGTCGACACACTGCCAATCACTGTTCAACTCGAAGCCGGAAAAGAATACCACTGGTGCGCCTGCGGCTTGAGTCAAAATCAGCCTTTTTGTGACGGTTCGCACAGCGGCACTGGCTTCTCTCCTGTAGCATTCCAAGTCGACAAAAACAAAGAGGCCGCGCTCTGCCTCTGCAAGCGGACGGACAACCCACCCTACTGCGACGGCACGCACGCGACCTTGACGGAAGAGGAGATTAAGGCCGATACCTTGCCGATGGCAAAAGATTCATCCGAGGACGATCCGCCCAAAGGTGTGCGTCCAACAACAGAGGAACCGACGCTGAAGCAGATTCATGATTTGGCGCGCGACGGGCTTTCCAAAGTCGGACAGCACGGCGAGTTAGGCGCGATGGGGGTGCCGCGGACGTCCCTGCCGGAATGGGACGACATTCAAATTTTAACGGCGCAGTTTGCAACCAAGCCATTGTTGGACGATGTGGCCATCGGCACCGAATTGGTGATTGGGCCCAAGGCGCGAAAGCCGCTTCGTCTCAAAATTCCCCTTTTCGTTTCCGACATGAGTTTCGGGGCCTTGTCGGAAGAGGCTAAGACGGCGATGGCCAAGGGAGCGGAGCAGGCCGGGACGGGGATCTGCTCCGGTGAAGGGGGCATGCTGCCGGAGGAGCAGGCGGCGAACAGCCGCTATTTCTATGAATTGGCATCAGCCAAGTTCGGCTTCGACGAAGCGCTTTTAAAAAAGGTGCAGGCTTTTCATTTTAAGGGCGGCCAGGCGGCGAAGACGGGTACGGGCGGACACCTGCCGGGGATTAAGGTCGTCGGCAAGATCGCCCAAGTACGGAAGTTGCCGGAGGGCAAGTCCGCCGTGTCGCCCGCGACTTTTGCGGACTTCGATACGCCGGATGATTTTAAGCATTTTGCCGACCATGTGCGCGAACTTACGGGCGGCATTCCTATCGGCATGAAGCTCTCGGCGAATCATATTGAAGCCGACATCGATTTTGCGATTAAGGCCGGGGTGGATTACATCATCCTCGACGGACGCGGCGGCGGCACGGGCGCGGCGCCTTTGCTTTTTCGCGATCATATCTCCGTGCCCACCATCCCCGCCCTCGCGCGGGCGCGCTATCGTCTCGACCAACGCGGGGCTTCGCACATCACCTTAATTATTACGGGCGGCCTGCGCGTGCCTTCCGATTTTATCAAGGCCTTATGTTTAGGCGCGGATGGGATTGCGATTGCGAATAGCGCGATGCAGGCCATCGGTTGCATTGCCGCGCGGATTTGCCAAACCAATAACTGCCCTTCCGGCGTGGCCACGCAAGATCCCAAGTTGCGGGCGCGTTTAAATGTCGAAAAATCGGCAGCGCAATTGGCGCGGTTTTTTGAGGCGTCCGTCTCGCTGATGCAGGTGATGGCCCGGGCCTGCGGCCATGATCACATTAATCAATTCAATCCAAAAGACATTACGACTTGGAAAAAAGAAATCGCGGACTTAAGCGGCATTGAATTCTCCGGTTTCGATGCCGCGCGTTGAGCCGGGCTTCGCATGCGCTGCCCAGATTTTGAAGGAGTCTTAGATGCCGAAAGATGAAAAACCGGAAGGCTTTGACGATGCGGAAAAGAAGGCCTCCGACTTTGTCAACGACAAGGCCAAGGCGGAGCATCTTCTGGTGGAAGCGATCCATAAGGCGGATCGGGAGAAAGGCTTTCTCGGGAAAATTTGGGAGGATCTTCAGGCCCTGTTCCGCCTCATCCGTGCTTGGATTAGCGGGGCCTATACGCAGGTCCCTTTAAAGACGATACTCATGGTCGTCGCCGCCGTCATCTACTTTGTGAACCCCTTCGATCTCGTTCCCGATTTCCTGCCCGGCATTGGCTATTTGGACGATGCCGCGGTTCTGGGTTTTGTGCTGCGATCAATCAAGACGGAACTTGATCAGTTTCTCGCCTGGGAAGCTGCGCAGTAAAGCGCCGAAGCCCTAGTCGCCGTAGATGATTAAACGGCGGCGTTGGTAAAGTCCCAATAAAAAACTCAGGGTTTCCTCTTCCGTAAAGGTAATGGTTTTCATGCCGGCGGCCTCCGCCGCAGTGCGGATGCGTTCGGCGGTCCATTCTACGGAAAGTCCGACGCCGCTGAAGGGCTCGGAGACCCGGTGCTCATCCAAATAGGCCCGTTTTGATCCGACGGCGGTACGGTCGAAGTCGGCGGAAATGGGTCTCACGGTATGCGTGTAGAGCACGCCGGGCGTGAAGCGGCTGCATCCGAAAGAAAGGAATAGGGCCAGTATGAGGAGCGGGGTTTTAATCGCCATAAACAATGGTCGTGGCCCTTGTGTAGAGACCAAAGAGGATGAGGGTGTACTCGGTATCGGCGTGCAGAATGGTGGTGATGCCGCCATTATCCGCCGCGGCCTTTGTCCCGCCGTCGCCCCAGGCCACCAGCCAAAGCACCGACTGGAAATGCGAGCGTCCTGTTTTTGAGCCCAATCTGGTTTGATCGAAATTTTCATCGAGCGGTCTTTGCACACGCGAGTAAAGACAGCCTTGCATCAAGAACGAGAGGGTCAAGGCAAGGGCCAAAAGTATAGGCAATCGCTTTTGCATCGTTTTTCCTCCTGTCGTTATTTTTTAAAACGGCAGCTTCAGGCCCCCGGTGGCTTTTTTGAGTGCGTCTTTTAATACCTTGTCGCCGAGGGCTTCTCGCCCGCCGAGTTCGTCCAAGAGGCCATCGAGGCCTTTCATCTCGCCTTGGGCCTTGGCCAGAGCCTCATCAACCTTGGCCGTGATCGCCGATTTCAGCTTGGCCTCGAATTGGGCCGCTTGGGCCTTCACCTGATTGCCGATGGCTTTTTTGAAGACTTGGTCTAAGTCGGAGGCGATCTTAAGATCGTAGTCGCTGAGCGTCCCTTTGGCTTCGGCACTTAAGCCGAAGGCTTTCACCTCGGCTAGGGTGTCGGCCATGGCGCGGGCCATGGTGGGTGCGTCCTCTTTGAGTCCGACGGCGAAGACCACCGCGTTCATTTGGGCCGAAAGCTTTGCGTCGAGTTGGCCGTTTTGAATCTTCGCCGTTGTATCGAAATCGGCACGGGCGTTTTTCATCTCCACGGGGAAATCCTTGCTCTTCGAGAGGCTCAAGTTCCCCAGGCGATGGCCTTGGGCTTTAATGTGAAGGGTATCGAGGGCCTGCGCCGGATCGACGCGGTTGACCGTGCCCTCAAGCCTGAGCGATTCGAAATCCTTAAGGGCTTGTCCCGACAAATTGAAAGCAAGCGGCTTGCCGGTGAGGGCTTGCTGCGTGGTGATGTGTTGAATGTCTCCGGAAAAATTTCCGGCATCGAGTTGAAGCGAGACCTGGGCCTTGTCGATGAGAAAATGGGGAAGGGTGCCTTGTTCCCGAAAATGGATGTCGATCCCTTTTCCGCGCGCCGGTTTTTGATCCGCTTCAGCTCCTTCCATCGACAGCTTGGCCAAATGCGGCTGGACCTTTTCGTAGGCCTGGAAAGCGGTTTCCGTCCAATCGCCGATTTGTTCGCCTAAGAGCATGCGGCTGATGTTGCTGAGGCCTTTTGGCGAGAGGGCGTATTTTTCCTTTAAGCGATTGATGTCGTCCATGGGGACTTTCGGTAGGCTTTGGACGCGGCCTTTGAGTTGGCTGAGATCGGTCTTCAACATTTTTTGGGCGGAACGGATTTGGTCGAGATCGGCCTTGATTTCCTTTTGCAGGGATGCCACTTCCTGAACCCCGCCCAAGATGCCGCTGAGGCCGCCTTTTTTCGCATCCTTTAATTTTTTTACACGCTGCTCATAGTCCTTAAATTTTGCCTTGTCGGGCAAGGCGTCTATTTGGGCTTTCCACTTGGCCTCTTCCCGTTTCGCTTCTTCGCGAAGGTCTTCGATCAGTTTGAGCGAGGCGAGATTTTCCTTTTCGAGAATTTCTTTCACATCCGGCAGGTCGAGCGCGGGCAGTTGAAGGCCTTCCGTTTCTTTCTTCTTCTTCGCTTCATGAGATTGTTTTTCCGGCTCCGGCGCAAGCGCGCCAGAGCTTGTTCGGGGTGTATTCAAACGGAGGGCCTCGAGGGTCATTTCCTCGATGTGAATTTTTCGATCGAGTGCCGCGCCGGGGTCGATTAAAAAGGCGATCTCTCCAATCTCCACGGCATTTTGCATCGGGTTTTCTCGGTCCGTCACCTGAAGGCGCTTGAGCCGGAGCCCTAGCGGAAAGAAGGAAAGTTTAGCGGTGTCGAGCTCGACCTTGGCGTTTGCCCAGTCGCTGCCGGCGGCTTCGATGCGCGCCTTAACGAAGTCATCGATAAAAAGATAGAGGAGAAAATAGCTTAATCCGGCGAGAACGAGAAAAATCAGCAAGCCGGGCCAGCGGATCCAAGGCTTCATCCGCCGCTGCCCCCAAACTGAGAGAGGGTTTCATAGGCTTCGTAGAGCTTCGTCGCCCGAAAGGCTTGCATGAGTTTGCTTTTTAAGACCCAGTTGAGAAAGCGCGCGCGGTATTGCCGAATGAGGCGATTGGAGAGCAGGAGTAAGGGCAGAAATAAGGCCAAGGCCAAAACCAAGCTGCCCATGACCAAGGTGTTGTTGAAGCGGGCGATGCGCCAAAGGGCCTGGTCGTAGAGCCCGGTCCAAAGCCCATTCAGGGCTGGCGCATTCAAGAGGGTGAGACCCACTTGGTGAAAAACAGGATCAAGCAAGTAGGCGATACCGGAGAATACGACAAAGCCCAAGAGGAAGGCCGAGAGGTTGACCCGGAGGACCAGGACCAGGAGAACAACGAATAGATTGTGCAGGCTGAGCAAGGGGCTGAGGCCCGCGATCATCGCAAAGCAAAAGGCGAGACTGATCTGCGTGGGATCCGTTTCGGAATTCAGGATCTTAAGGAATTTTGCGATTGCTTTTATCATTGGTCCTTGTCGCTTGAAGCGCGGGAAATCTTTACGCGGGATGGTTTTAGTATAGGCCCTGCCTCAAGCGAGGGTCAAGCGGTGGCACATGCCGCTCGTGTTCATGCGAAAGGGCCGGTGCCGATCTGGAGCCTGAGCGGTGTTTTTTATCAGATGAGTGCCTTGGCGGCGCGCAGGGCCTTTTCCAAGTCGGGCAGTTGGGTGATCTCCGGGACGACTTGGAGGTAGCGGACGTGGTTGTTTTTGTCCACCACGAGAATAGAGCGGGAAAGCAGGTGAAGGGGTTTGATCAAAAGTCCGTAGTTTAGACCAAAATCGGCGGAGCGATAATCCGATAAAAAAAGGACGTTGTGGATCTTGGCCTTTTCAGAGAAACGCTTTTGCGCAAAGGGCAGGTCCATGCTGATGGTGATGAATTGCACATGTTTATCTAAGTCGCCGGAATTTTCGCTGAGGGCGTGGGTCTGCTGTTCGCAGACCGGGGTGTCCAAAGACGGGACGACGCTGATGATGCGGACCTTGCCGCGCGTGTCGGCGATGTTTTGTTCTGACAGGTCGTTTGCCGTAAGTATGGCCGAGGGGAGGATGTCCCCCACCCGGATGGCCTTGCCTTCCAAGGGCAGGAGCTTGCCCTTGAAGGTGACGCTGCTTCCGGCGCCCGGCGTAGCGTTTCCCGTCGCCACCGTGAGGGTTTTATATCGAAAGGCGCTGCAGCCCGTGAGTGCCACAAGGAATAAACTTAGAACAAACATCTTTTTCATGATCTACCTCCAATAGATTAGGGTGGTTTAGTGTTTTACCTTGGGGTTTTGGATCTTAATCTATATAGACAATCGCCTTATCGGGGGCTTGCGCGATATTCGGAAAACGTTTTTTGAAATGCCGCGCCTCTGCCTCGAAGTGATCGTCAATAAAAAGATTGCCATGCAATCGATCGAAGGGCCCTCGAAACCATTTTAAGGTGCCGATATAGCGGACCTCGCCCTGGCCCACTTCGAATGCGCCGTACATGTTTCTAAAATATTTTCCCTTGACCCATTTCACAAGGCGGTATTTGCCTGGAGGAAGGGTGACAAAAAATCGGGAGTTGAGACTTGTATCCTGACAAACAATGCTGTGTTCTTCTCCCGTGGTTTCGTGAATTACGGTGAGGGTCATTTCACCGAGGCGATCGCCGGCGTTTTGAAATTGAATATGCTGCCAATCGATAATCAGGTGTCCAAAGACAATGGCATCCTGATTGGGATCAATGATATCCGTGGGCGCAAGGGAGTGAAACGGGGGTGTGCAAGCGGAGACCGCCAGGCTGAAGAACAAAAGCGTTAAAAGGGTAAGAGATCGTGCCGAAGGTGCATTCATGATCCGCCTTCAAAGGGTTGAAGGGTTTTACATCTCCACTTTTCTAACACATTAGAAAATCCAAGGCGAGTATAGCATATCAATCCCCGATCACTTAATAATTTCTCCAATGCCGTAAAGCGAATAGGTCTTACCCTCAAGCTGTACTTCGCCCGTGACGATGCCCATCGCAAAACCGCCGATAACCCAGTTCGCCAAGTTTTGTTTTTCCGCCATGCGCATCACGAAGCTGAGCGAAGGCGCGGTATTGGGCAAGCGTCCACGCCAGCCCCGGGGCCAGCGATAAAAGCCCAGGGCAAAATCGCTGGCCGTCGTTTCTATTTCGGCTTCCGAGAGAGGTAAGGTTTTTCCCCCGAGCGTGGCGAAGCCATCGACCTTGCCGATTAAGGGTGCAAGTTTTTCGCTTTTTTGCGTGTGGATGTAGAAATCGCCCGGCGGGCCAGGGTCTTTCGATTGGGCCATCAAGTAGAGGCCGTGAAAATCTTTCCAAAATCCATAATAAGTGCGTGTTAAACGATTCCAATTGTCAAAATGAACGAACTCGTAAATCACGCGCCCGCTTAGGCTTCGCCCTTGCCATTTGAGCACTGCCGCCGCCGCGCCCATGCGGTAGTCGTTCTTTCCGTTTCGCCGTTCCAATAGCGTGGGAAGTGCCTCGACGACAAGGGTCAGCTCGTTTGTGGAACCCGTGATCCGCATGCCGGTTTCAGGCTGGCCTTCAAATTGGAAATGATTGGAATCGGGCAGGGCTTGCAGGGCCTTTTCCGTATTGGGGTAGGCCCCGTTGCCTTCCAATTTGACCCAGCCCTTTTTTCCGTCGTGCAAAACGAGAAAATGCTCCGCCTGAAAATCCTCCCCATCCTGTCCACGGTTGGTATCCAGCGCAAAGGCTACTTTGCCTTGTTCGTCTTCTCCGACAAAGGAAAAATAGTCCGAGAAATAGGCGAGTTGTGCGTGAGCGAGCGTGGAGGTCATACAAAAAACCGTGAAGATTAACGCGGCTGCACACAAGGTCCAGACTGTTTTAAAAGTCAAGAGAAAGCGGGCTATTGGCAGGGTCGAACCCGAGGCTTTGGCGGAAGGTTCTTTTTTAGTGGGTGGAGAGGCCTGCATGGTGACTTCGTTCCATTCTATAAGCGCGACAAGGTTCTAAAAGATCTAAAATACAAATCCTATATCAAAAGCGGTTTCAAACTCAAAACGGTCGGTGAATCCCAGTGCGGCAAGGCAAGCGTTAAAGCCAGGTAGGTTTTGAATTCTTGACCTTGGATCGTCAGGTATGCTAGTAATATCGATTCTTTTTTATCGCCTTGATTGAGAGTCGATGCTGCCCGAAAAACTTCAAGAAGGCCTCACCTTCGACGATGTCATCCTGGTTCCGGCGCGTTCCAACGTCATGCCTCGGGATGTCGATCTTCAAACCCGACTTACGCATAAAATTACCCTGCAAATTCCCATTGTCAGCGCGGCCATGGATACGGTGACCGAGTCCCAGCTCGCCATTGCCTTGGCGCGGGAAGGCGGCATAGGAATCATTCACCGGGCGCTTTCCATTGAGGCGCAGGCTGCCGAGATCGACCTGGTCAAAAAATCTGAGAGCGGAATGATCGTCGATCCGATCACCATCTCACCGGACCGAAAACTCAGCGAGGTCTTCGATCTGATGAAGCAATACCACATCTCCGGCATTCCGGTGACGGAAAATCGGAAGCTGGTGGGCATCATTACGAACCGCGACCTCCGTTTCGAAAATCGGATGAATCTGAAGGTCTCCAAGGTGATGACCAAAAAGAACCTCATTACGGCTCCGGAGGGCACCACCCTGGAAGAGGCCCAAAAAATCCTTCACACGCATAAGATCGAAAAGCTGCTCGTCGTCAATGACGATTTTGAACTCAAGGGCCTGATTACGATTAAAGACATTGAAAAAAAGATTAAGTTCCCCCGGGCCTGCAAGGACGAATTGGGTCGCCTTCGGGTTGGGGCTGCCGTTGGGGCGGGGGGCGATTCGAAGGAGCGGGTCGATCACCTTATTCGCGCCGGGGCGGACATCATCGTCGTCGATACTGCCCATGCCCACTCGGTTTCCGTCCTCGAAGTGATCCGCGCCATCCGAAAGCGTTATCCCGAAATCGGCCTCATTGGCGGGAATGTGGCGACGGCGGAGGCCACCCTTGATTTGATTAAAAACGGCGTGGATGCCGTGAAGGTCGGCATCGGTCCTGGGTCGATCTGTACCACGCGCGTTATCGCCGGTGCGGGCGTGCCGCAATTGACGGCAATTTCGGATTGCGCCAAGGCCGCCAAGACGAAAAAAATTCCGATTATCGCCGACGGCGGCATCAAGTACAGCGGCGACATCGTCAAGGCCATCGCTGCAGGCGCCGATGCCGTGATGCTGGGCGGCCTTTTTGCGGGCACGGAGGAAAGTCCTGGCGAAACCGTCTTGCTTCAGGGCCGGAGCTACAAGGTCTATCGGGGCATGGGATCCTTGGGCGCGATGGAGCGGGGCGGCAGCGACCGCTATTTCCAAGAATTCGAACCGGTGTCCAAGCTCGTGCCCGAAGGCATTGAAGGCCGCGTCCCCTACAAAGGGACGCTGTCGGGTGTCGTCTATCAGTTGATCGGCGGTCTCCGCGCAGGCATGGGTTATAGCGGGTCAAAGTCCATTGCCGTGCTCAAGAGCAAGAGCAAATTTATCCGCGTGACCCCAGCCGGCATGCGCGAAAGCCATCCGCACGACGTGATTATTACCAAAGAGGCCCCCAATTATGAAATGGGGATGTAGGCCTATCCCGTCGGCTTCAAACCCTGAAGGTCCGCCGCTGCAATGACGGACAGCCCGCTCGATAAAATCCTCATCCTCGATTTCGGATCGCAATACACCCAATTGATTGCACGCCGTGTCCGCGAAAGCCGGGTCTATTCCGAGATTGTACCTTACCACCTATCGATTGACGAGATCCGATCCCACCAAGCCAAGGGCATTATCCTTTCCGGCGGTCCCGCTTCGGTGAGGACAAAGGGGGCGCCGCGCTGCGACCCCAAGATTTTTTCGCTGGGCATCCCGATTTTGGGCATCTGCTATGGCATGCAGCTCATGACCCATGTCTTGGGTGGCGGCGTGGCCCGCTCTCATAAACGCGAGTTTGGCCGCGCCGAGCTCTTTGTCGATCGCAGTTCTCCACTGTTAAGGGGTTTGCCTCATCGCATTCCCGTTTGGATGAGTCATGGCGACCGCATCGAACAGTATCCCCCCGGTTTCCGCGCCATCGGCAAAACGGGCAATTCTCCCACGGCGGCGATTCAAGACCCCAAACGCCGATTTTACGCCCTTCAGTTTCACCCCGAAGTTGCCCATACGGAAAAGGGCATCCAGATTCTGCAGAATTTTCTTTATGCGATCTGTGCGTGCCGGCCCACTTGGAGCATGGGCTCCTTCATCCATTTGGCCGAGGAAGAAATCGCCCAAGCCATCGGCAAGGGCAAGGCCCTCTGCGCCTTAAGTGGCGGGGTCGATTCCTCCGTGGCCGCCGTCCTTGTCCAGCGCGTCATCGGAAAGCGGCTTCATTGTATTTTTGTCGACAATGGCCTGCTGCGAAAAGACGAGGCCAAGCAGGTGATGCGAACCTTTAAACAGTCGCTGAAATTGAACCTGAAAAAGGTCGATGCCTCCGAGCAGTTTCTGGCTAAATTGGCCAAGACCACGCAGCCGGAGCAGAAACGGAAAATCATCGGTCGTACTTTTATTAAGGTTTTTGACGAAGCGGCGAAAAAAGTCGGCGCGGTCGATTTTCTCGTACAGGGAACGCTCTACCCCGACGTGATCGAATCGGTTTCCGTGAAGGGGCCTTCGGCGACGATTAAGACCCACCACAATGTCGGCGGGCTGCCCAAGCGCATGCGGATGAAGGTGGTCGAGCCGCTTAAAACCTTGTTTAAGGACGAGGTCCGAAAGCTCGGTCTCGAACTGGGCATTCCAAAAGAATTATTGTATCGCCATCCCTTTCCGGGGCCGGGCTTGGCCGTCCGCATTGTCGGCCGCGTCACGCCGGAGCGCCTGGATCATCTTCGAGAAGCCGATGCCATCTTTATTGAAGAAATCCGCAAGGCCGGTTTGTACGATGACATCTGGCAGGCCTTCGCCGTTTATCTTCCCATCCAATCTGTGGGCGTGATGGGGGACGAGCGGACCTACGAAAACGCCATCGCCCTGCGCGCGGTTACGAGTCAAGACGGCATGACCGCCGATTGGTTCGAGTTTCCCCACGATGTCATGAAGGACATCGCCAACCGCATCATCAATGAAGTAAAGGGCGTCAACCGCGTCGTCTACGACATCTCCTCCAAGCCCCCCAGTACGATTGAATGGGAATAAAGCACGGCGCGTAATCCGCACTCGTCCCACCAAAACAATGCCAAAAACAGCACCCATTCCGAATGCTTTTATCTACAAGCTAGGGTCTTAGTTTAGTCTAAGAATTATTGAATTCAAGAAGAAATAGGTCGGATGTTGCAATGAAAGACCAGGCACTTATTTTCTGGCTTTGGAACTCATTATAAAACCAAGCCCGCAGAAAAAATTATAATCAGGAGTACTATGATATATTACTAAAGTGTGCACGAGCCTTGGTTCTCTTTGTTATTTAGGGATAACTTGAGAAAGAGAACATGGCTAAGATGTAAGAAATAAGCGCGTTGTTTACAGAATTTCGTGTAATTTAACGAAGAGGAGGTTCTGTAGACATGGTGATGCACAAGCGGATCAGGTTAACGCCCCTAGATCGACAGGAGATCTGGCGTTTGTGGAAAACAG
>JAJDBW010000030.1 GCA_029261155.1 Nitrospirota bacterium
GCCCTGTTTTCCACAAACGCCAGATCTCCTGTCGATCTAGGGGCGTTAACCTGATCCGCTTGTGCATCACCATGTCTACAGAACCTCCTCTTCGTTAAATTACACGAAATTCTGTAAACAACGCGCTTATTTCTTACACATCATTCCTTTAAACTATAGCCATCATTTTCGATGAGTCAATAGACCTTCAAGGTTTTACAGGAACTTCAAGACCCATCAGTTCATTTGATGCCTGGAGATCCCTAAGAACTCGGAAGGGTAATGCTCTTCAGCGTGATCTGGCCGGTCAGCATGATAGACCGCACCGTTTTTCTCTTCCCGATTTTTCTGGATCGTTGAGTCCAAGATCTCCCCACAGATCACACAACGGTTGCCCATAAAATGGGTTTCACCGGCGCTTTCCAGGTAATCCTGATATCGCTCTATCACCATCAAGCCCCCACATCTCGGACATTCCATGTCATACCCCCTATCTTATTCTGGAAATTGTCTATTATCCTAGTCCTAAATTAAGCAAATAGAGTGCCGCGATAAATCGAAGATGAAATTGAAAAGCACCCCATAAATGGCTTGTTTTAATTTTGAAACAAACGCTGGCTTTTGAATTCCATAAAAATGAAACCCCGCTTTCCTATTACTGGAATTAAATAGTGTAGAAGCGTATTAATAAAGATGGGGAAGAAGGAAAAAAAGACTTTTTTAAAGGGGTAGCCTGAAATAAGGGAAAGCCGGTTTAGCAGAAGCCGCGCCCTCGTAGGACTCCAGCACGCCCGCTGCCATGACCGGGCTATTTGGGTTTTTTCAGGCGATCAAGGATCTTTTGACCTCCCGATTTTTTTGAGGGGGGAGGGGGAGTGTTCTGTTTTGAATTTAGGATGACATGCGGCAGCAGCTTGCAGGACTTTAACCTGCTTGGTATGATCCGGAAAAACGAAACAGTGATTGGTTAGAGTCTAGATAGTGCGTTACGCTTGGTCAAAGTTGAATCGGCTACAGAAGGGCACTTATGGCGAGTATCTGGCAAAGATGGAATTTGTTATGTACGGTTACCTTGTGTTCACAGCAGAAATTGATGACCGAGGCATCGACTTCGTGGTCCGAAATGACCAAGGCGTTCACTATGACGTCCAGGTAAAGACCGTAACGAAAGGGAACTACACATGGATAACCAGGAGCAAGTTCGTAAAGAGCCTCTGGGTATGTCTGGTCTGTCTCACAGAGGGTAATCCCCCGGCTCTTTATTTGTTTTCCGGACACGATTGGGACCGGGACAAAAGTGGGTTGCTACAGCATAGAAAGTATCCTAGCGCTAAGGAATCCGAATATGGGTTCCACTTCACAAAGAAGCGCGAGGCACACCTAGAAACCTACCGTTTCGACATATCCGCGGAGCGATTGCGCGACAAAATGTCCTAACCAACGGCTGAGATGAGCGGGGCAACCAAGGACAGGCGATGTGTCTTGTGATTATATTAAAGCACTAGATTTAGCCCGCGACGGTCATTGGGATGAATCCCATAAAGTCGATCAGCCCTATACCGATGAATTGTCCTGCCTCATCCATGTCTAATTGCATCGGGTCGAAGGAGACTTTAAAAAAATGCCAATTACTTGTATAGAAGAAAAGGGGCGGACTCTCCGGACAACAGTTTAGAAGAGGAGCTTCATCGCCCCTATCGAATGGCAAATGCGAATTTACCACGCAAAGTTAGTATGGTATACTTTTTTGCATGAAATTAGTAATATAGTCAGACATATTTACCGCGCCGGTTTTGTGAGACCCAATATAAGATGCTAATCGAGCATGAGCTGATGACGGTCACGGATATTGATTGGCTCCGGAAACAGCTAAGGAGAACTTTATGATGTGTAATATTCGCAAAAAATTCATATACATTATTACAGTGGCCATATTTTTTCTTGGGGTAAGTGAAACCCAGGCAGTCCCGGTGCTGGACCAGGTTTTCGATGCCGGCGCGACGCCAACGCTTTTCTCTGGCATTGGAGGAACGGACAAGGCCCAAACTTTTACGGTTGGCCTTACTGGGAAACTGGTTCGAATTGATGTCGATATTATAAGGCAGTTGAACGCGCCTGCGTTTACCCCGCAAGATCTGAAGTTTGATATCCGACAAACGCTCGGCGGCGTTCCGATCGAAAGCGATGTGACAACATTGGCAAGCTTGGTCGTGCCCTACGCGAGCATCCCAACAACACGGGGTTTTTTTAGCCTGGATATTAGTTCTTTTGACGTCTCAGTAACAGCAGGAGACATTCTGGCTGTGGCCTTGAGAGAGTCTGGGAACAACACCGATTATGGTTTGTATGGAAGGACCGATGATTCCTATGTTGCCGGGGCCCATTATTTTAGAAATCCAGGCTTTGGTATTACGAGCTGGAAATCTACCGGATCGGGTTATGATGTGGGTTTTAAGACCTTTGTCGCGCCAATTTCCGAACCTTCAATCTTGTTCCTCCTCGGATCAGGTCTCATCGGTCTTATCAGCCTAAGAAAAAGAATAACTTCAGGAGCGGGATGTTAAGGACTCGAGCAAATTTATGCTGCGTTGGAACGCGCCAACGAGATAGGGCAGAGTGAAGCGGAAGCGGCAGAAGGACCTTAACCTTTCAATCGACGACGTCGAAGCAAAAATGACCTACAAAATCACAACTCCATATCGTAAATCTGTTTGACATCTTTTTCCCGAATCCCCTAATAGGTCAAGGTCTGCTGTTGGATTGCGTGGCCAAAGGCCTCCATTAGTAGCGGGACCGGCGTTCCGCGCTTGTACTGCCAATAACCCCAAGTCTTCCTCAAGGTGTGGCTTCCGTAGTTTCCTCTAAGACCTACGGCCGCGCACCAGCCCTTGACCAAACGCGTCACGCAAGAACCCCAAAGAACGCCTAGCCTGTCCAGTTTTCATGAGTTCTTTTTGAGACGCCCTTTTGATTAAATCAAGATTTTTATTTATCAATGAGTTAGGAAGTGAAGAAATCCCTGTCAAAAGGGTTCCCTTTTGACAAAACTCACTCGTCTTAAATGACCTGATTTTTAGGAAAAAGAATTACCAAATCTGTCGTATCGAACCTGAGGAAGTCACGAAATACCGAGGCCCCTCCTTAGCGCCAGGAGATAGAAACCATCAAAAGCGATAGATGACCGAAATATCCATTGTGGGGTAGGGTTTGTTCCGATTATGACTCATGAGTGGGTGAAGGTAGAGGACGAAATCTAATTTAAAATGATCACCCACCCAACCGACTCCGACAGTGGGCACAAGCGGGAACGGCAGCTTGTCTTTTAGGTTCTCAATTTTGTTGCTCTCAAGGGCCAATGGCGCAATGAGGCCGGCTCGATAGGTGAGCCAATCGCTTTTGTAGGAGAATCCGCCTCGCAACACTTTAAACAGGATTTCGTATTCACCATAGCTGCCAGAAAGCCATTGATAGTCCAGGGATAGCTTAATCTCTGGCGATGTCTGCCACATTACGCCGATGGCGATGTCTCTGGGCAGAGGCACAACATATGTTGTTTTTGTTGTCCCTGTCTTGTCTGTTGTCGTGATATCAACATCCAGTTTTGTGTCGATGTCTTCTACATTGAGACCAAAGGTTAAGGCGTCGTTGTAATAATACTTTGCCCCAAAGTGAAAACTGAAGGCGGTCGCATTTGAGGAGGAAATGATGACGTTTCCCGGATCATTGGCTGTCACGCCACAAAACGCGGTACCACATTCTATCCGGCTCACAGAAAATGCAAAGCTCCATTTGGGGTGATGAATGGGGGTGAGGGCCCAACTCAGGCGGTAGTCTTTCGTTTTACTTTCAATCTCTCCGTCAAAATTTCCAGGAATTCCAGGGAGCGCATAACGTAGAAATATGCTTTCCAATTCGTCCTCCTTAAAGGCCCCGGTTGCACTGGCATGTAGTCTGGAAATCCACGCAAAAGAGAGGGTGGTTTTCAGTCCAAAGAAATTAAGTCGATCACTGACCAGACTCAGGGCTAAAAAATTGATCGGTGATAAGCTGGAGTTGATTTGCTTGGAGATAGAAAACTGGCTTTCCTTTAATTCCGAAAGCCCTGCGGGGTTCCAAAAAATGGAATAAATGTCATCGGTGGTTGCCGCCGCCGCGCCGCCTAAAGCCATCTGCTCAGCCCCAACTCCGATTAATAAATCACTCCCTTCCGCTTTAAAGGTGCGCGCGTTGGCTGTGAAGGGGAATAGCAACACAAAAAGCAGGATCAGCCGAGTAAGAATTGGAACCATCTATTCAGGACCTTGCACCAGCAGCTTGAACGAAAAGAGAACAGGTATTATTTCGGATCGATATCCTTTAAATGGCCGCATGACACGTATTACCATTAGGGTACCTCTTTTTGGGAATAAAACAAAAAGACAAAAAATTCAGGGCGGGTAGATCGGCATTCTTTTGATGCACAAGGTTTTTTCATGTTGTTGACATTGAATTAAGAGAAAGGGTAGACAATCGTAGAGTTCCCTTTTGGCGGCTTCAGTGACTTCCCCGCACTTTCTTATGCCGCTTTCTCGATCTCTTCAAAATAATGTAAAAGGCCGAGTTGGGGGGTGTCAGACTCAAGCCGGAATTAAGTTCCTCCATCCTGGAGCATTCTCGAAGGCCGGGTTTTGGGGAAAGACTCGGAATGATCCGTTTTGGCCGTTTCTATGAATTTTGGTGTCCTTTGTGATTTCCTTATTTTTCCTCGATTTACCCTCCTCTTGTTAAATATGAAGTACACTATCAGGTTTTAATGAGGAAGACGTGGAGGCGCTGAGGATGTTCCAGAGTTTACAGCCTTGAACGCTAAGAAGTGCTTGAGCCTAAATTTGAGATCTACCTTCTTCAAGGTTTTTAAGATGTAATTTAAACCCGGTTTGGATTTAGAAAACCCGGTCAAGTTTCGCTTAATTCGATAAATATTCGATCTACCTTACATATACCCTCGACCATATCGACTTAATCTTTTAAAACGGTCTCCGAGTCGTTCGCTCAGAAATTTCTGCGTGTGACGGGTGCCGGACTAGGCCTTGATTGTCTTTACAGCTTGGATAAAGATTTGACGGCAGCGATTTGTCATTTCCCCGGGTTGGCCGGAGCCGACCTTTTTGCCCTCCACCGCGATTAGTGGCATCACTTCAAAGGCGGTGTTGGTTAAAAAGGCCTCGTCGGCATTCAGAAGATCTGCAAGGGGAAACAAGCCTTCTTCAATGGGAATCGCCTGTTTTTTTATCTCGGATATTAACACCTCTCGCGTGATGCCGTTTAATATCGGTGTCGTCAAGGCAGGGGTTTTTACTTCCCCATTTTTAATCCAAAAGAGATTACTAATACTGCCTTCTGCGAGGAAGCCTTCACTGTTGAGAAAGAGGGTCTCAAAGACCTCTGCGCGATGGGCTTCGAGTCGTGCAAGGACATTGTCCATAAAGTTAAGCGATTTCATGCAGGGTTCTCCCACAAGGGAAGAGACGCGGCGGATGGTGCTGATCGTCACAGAAACCCCTATAGCATAAAGATCGTCATAGCCGGTAAAAGGCCGCGCCGTGATAACAAGGGTAGGCGTTTCGCAGAGATCTGGCCGCAAGCCGCTGATGCTTAAACCCCGCGTTAAGGTTAGGCGTAGGATGGCGTCGTTAAGATCATTCCGCCGCAGGGTTTCCTCCAATTGTTTAGCAAGCTGCGGGAGGGGAGGAATGGGAATATGAATTCGCTTTGCCGCGGCAGCGAGCCGATCGAGGTGAAGGGACAGCGCGAATATTTTTCCGGAATAGGCACGAAAGGTTTCGAAGAGGCCGTCCCCGTAAAGAAAGCCTTGATCGAAGACAGAAACCTTGGCCTCGGCTTCCGGAACGAGTTTGTCAATTAAATAGACCCACATGGACATTGTTTACCATGCGGTTGGAGCTTTTACAAGGAATTGATTACTTCGATAAAGGCGGCGGCCTTGTGCAGGGTTTCTTGGTATTCCAAAGCGGGGTCGGAATCGGCGACGATGCCGGCGCCGACTTGAAAGGACAGCTGACCTTGATGCTGTACGCAGGTTCGAATGGCGATGTTTAAATCCATTTCTCCGTCGAAACCGATATAGCCGATTGACCCGGTATAAATACCTCTGGCCCGTTTCTCGAGCTCAGCGATGATTTCCATGCAGCGGATCTTGGGCGTGCCGGTAATGGTGCCCCCCGGAAACACAGCCTGCAAAACTTGAAGGGGTGAAAGTCCGGGTCGTAGTTTGCCCCGGATGTTTGAGACGAGATGTGAGACATGGGAATAGCGTTCCAAGGCCATAAAGGCATCGACGCGGACGCTCCCGTATTCGCTGATTTTTCCCAGATCGTTCCGCTCAAGATCAACGAGCATAAGATGTTCGGCCCGTTCTTTTTCGCTACCGTAGAGAGACTCGACCAGGTCTTTATCTTCTGATGGATTTTTGCCTCGCGGCTTGGTTCCGGCGATGGGTCGTGTTTCGACAAGGGCACCGTCTGTTTGATTTTTAACGCGGACAAGACGTTCCGGGGAGCTGGAAGCAATTTTAAAATCGCCGATTTCAAGATAGCTTGAAAAAGGAGAGGGGTTCACTATGCCCAAACCTTGGTAAATACGAAAAGGTGATTGAATCGGGGCGGGGGCAGTAAAGCGGTGCGAGAGGTTGGCTTGGAAGATTTCTCCTTGCGCAATATAGGCCTTGGCCCGCCGGACTGAAGTCTTATATTCTTCAGGAGAACAGTCCGATTTCAAGCGCGGAATCGTGTGAAGTTTTTCGCCTTCGTTTTCGAGTGGGCCTTTGGCTCTGATGCGTTTTTCTAGGGCATTGATCTTCTTTAGGCCTTGATTGATTGCCGCTTTTTCTTCCTTGCCCATCCGAATTTCTGGGACGGGATTGTAAACGATATGCAGGGCGTCCTTTCGATGATCCGCAAGGATAAAAAGATTCAAGAAAAGCAGGCTGATGTCCGGGGTATCGGCTTGACCTTCCCTCGGCTGCGGGAGTTTTTCAAACTGCTGCGCCAATTCATAACTAAAGTAGCCCACAACGCCACCCTGAAGAAAAGGGATCGCTTCCGCATTGTGTGTTGAATGGTCGCTGGGCCGAAAACGGTTTAGCCAGAACTGAAGGGCTGTCATGGGTGCGTCCGGATAGACGAAGCTGCGATTGCGAGCCCCTTCTTGTAACAAGTCAAAGCGGGAGGATTTCCCCTTGCTTTGAAAGCGTGCGAAAGGATCTCCCCCAAGAAGGGAAAAGCTTCCCTCGAACCAGCCGCCCATCGTTCCATCGAGGAGAATGCAGTTTTCTTTCCATCGACTCCATTGAAAGGCAAGCGTGGGTGTGATGCTTTTTGTGGAAATCGTTCTAATTAGTGGGGCGGGGTTTGTTTGATGGCGCGGCGTCGCGCCCAAGACAGCCGGGCTGGAGGTGTGAAGGTTCAAAGTCATGCATCCGGCTTTCTTTGTCTAGATTAGGCGGGTTGAATGCATCGAAAACCGACATCGCTGATGGTCGCCTGTGGCGGGGCGAAAAGCCGAAAGGTTGTCGTAGAGTGAAATTTCAGAACCTCGTGGTGAATCTCAGGCGGGAAATGACCGATCGACGACCAAGAATTTCCGCGGATCACTTTAAGCTGCTCTCCGTACTTGGTGCTCTGATAAGCGTTTCCAGGGTAGGGCGAGTACCAGTCTGCAGTCCATTCCCAGGCATTGCCAACCATGTCGTACACGCCAAAGGGGCTTTGTCCCTCGGGATAAGTGCCGACGGGTTGAAGGTTGCCGGTTTTTCCTCCGACATTTGCTTTGTTGACATCGAATTCACCTTCCCAGGGGTATTGCCTGCCTTCAATCCCCCTCGCAGCTTTTTCCCACTCGGCCTCACTGGGTAATCGACCGCCCTTCGCGCGGCAATAATCTTGCGCTTCATCCCACTTTACCATGACGACTGGAAAAGAATCGTCTCCCTTGGCGTAGACACCGTTTTCCCAATAGGGCGGGGCCGGACGATTGCTCTCCTGTATAAATTCGGCGTATTCTGCATTGGTGACTTCATTCCTGTCGATGAAATAACGGGGGAGATACACTTTTCGAGCCGGACCTTCATCCACGAGCCAAGGTTTCACGATGCCGTGTTCTTCGGCCAACAGGCTTTCATCGATCTGATCCGTTCCCATCAAAAATTCACCCGCAGGAATGCTAACCATACCTTCCGGTGCTTTTCTAAAACACGCTGAAATTAGAATAGAGATCGATAAACAGAGGGCTAAGGAAAGGCGCATTTGGGACTCAATATCCTCGAGAAAAACTGTGCCATTCTACTTGAGAAAATAAAAAGGTGTCAATCTAAAAATAGGTTGACAGGCTTACAAGAGTCTATATATATTGAAACTTGGTCTATCGATCTACAAAATAAAAAGTTCGAGGTCCGCGTCTATGCTTTTAATGAAGATTTATTTCACAAAACTGGGTTTTGCACTGTTATTTTTGTTTGGCTTCAACCTGAGCCCTGTGATCGCAGCCGAACGCGATCCCTTGCTCCCGCGTGTTCCTATAGATCAAATGGATGAAGCGAGACGATGGAAAAATCCTTTTCCTGCAACTCCCGAAAATATCGCCAAGGGACGCGCGCTCTTTACAGGAAAAGGTACTTGCTTTACCTGTCATGGTCACGAGGGTCGAGGCGACGGTTTTGCAGGGGCAGGCCTTGATCCGGCACCTCGAAATTTCCATAATCCCAGATTAAAAATGAAATCCGACGGTGAATTTAATTGGATTATCCATAACGGAAGCGCAGGGAGTGGCATGCTTTCCTATGCGCCGGGTGTAGTCACTTCCGAAGAGGCCGCCTTAATTATCCTCTACGAAAGAAGCCTCCATGACATTCCTTAACTTCCGAAAGTCGAAAGTGAAGAACCCCTTGATACGATTGTTTTACTGGATTAGCCCGTTTCTTTTACTTATCGTGTCCATCTCTTTTGCCGCAGAGCCTGATCTCTCTAAGCCCAGGGTCCCTTCCGCGCAACTCAAAGAAATTCAAGCCAAGAAGAATCCGTTTCCGGCCACAAAGGAAAATATAGAAAAAGGCAAGGCCCTCTATCAAGGAAACGGCACTTGTTTTACCTGCCATGGCAAAGAGGGGCGGGGCGATGGATTGGCGGCCCCCGGCCTGGACCCTTCACCCAGAAACTTCACCAATACGGCTTTTCATGCCATGCGTACGGACGGTGAGCTCTTTTGGGTTATTCGCCACGGGATTCCCGGCACAGCAATGATGCCCATGGTCGGCAGCGTGATTACAGAAGAAGAAGCCTGGCTCGTTCTCCTCTACGAGCGTAGTTTGGGAAAATAACGAGATGTTTTTTAGAAGAGGGTGAGATAATAAAAAAAGGGGCTGAATAAGCCCCTTTTTTTATTTCGAATATAAATGCATCGATCTAAGCAAAACCACGTTTTCAGTTTGAACTTGAAAACGTCCGATATTAAAGTGCGCCCAGAGGGATTCGAACCCCCGACCCCTTGGTTCGAAGCCAAGTACTCTATCCAGCTGAGCTATGGGCGCATGGCTTCGGTATCGCGCAGGAACAGTGTTTTGTCATAAAAATAGACAACGCAAAATCACTTAAAATTCCTTTATAAATAAAGCTTTTTAAGGCCTTGCCTCATTTTTTTACATTATCTATTCCATACCAGCGGCGATCGCCACTACGTCGATTTTGCGCTGCAGCCTCTTCACTGCTGATCTTTCTGCGTTCATCTCCCTGTCTCCGTTCTCCTCCCGTGTGTTCATAAATAAGGGTCTGGAAGGTCTTGAGCTCGGTGCTATCTAAGAGCCGTTCGGGATGATCTGATGAGATCACTTCTTCAATTTGGGAGAACATCTCCGGAATATAGTTTTCTAAATTATAAACATCTGTGTTTTTTTCAATCATTTTCGCTTCCAGCGCCAAAAGTGCCGTCGTTTTTTCGTTAATAGCCTTTTTATCCATTATCTAGTCCCCACGTTATTTATGCGGCTCGGCTAAAAAAATATTGAACTGGGGTGAGTGAAGGGAATCGAACCCTCAACCACTGGAGCCACAGACCAGTGCTCTGCCATTGAGCTACACTCACCATCGGAAAAGGGGATTATAGCATAGAGAAACTTTTAAATGAAAGCACTCTCTTGACACTGAATAAAAAAAGAGATACCATCCAAGACTGTGGCTATACCGCTAAGCATTCTTTTCTTAGTATCCACCATCTAGTTGATTTAAAAGGCTTTTTAAAGATAGGGCGCCTCAAGACTTAGAGACATAAAAGGAGAAGGGGATATATTTGATTAAGGTATACGATAATCAGATTGAAAAAGCACTAAAAGCGTTAAAACGACAATTGGCTAAAGAGGGCTTGTTAAAAGAATTAAAACGGAGAAGTTTTTACGAAAAGCCTTCGGTAAAACGCAAGAGGAAACAAAAAGAAGCTAGGAAAAAGCGGATTAAAGCACAACGGTATCTTTCCCTCCCGCGCTAAGCACTTCGATTTTTTCAATTTTCGTTTTCAGGGCATTTTTATTTCGGTCGTGATCTTGTCCTTAAAAGGCTTTCCTTTCTGTTAAGAGCCTACGGGATCTTTTATGTGGCTTCACTCTTCCTGGGCAAACAAGCTTTCACGCTATAGATATTTTAACTAGACATCGATTTTTAATTGTTTTAAGACCTGTACCTTTAACATCCTTCGACACTCGGTCCTTACATCAGATAGAGATAGAAATGGATATAGAGCGAACCACTTTTTTTACCATTGATGCAGAGGACAAACCGGGGCAACTTGCGCGTTTTTCGATGCTGATGTCCGAGAAAGAAGTAAACCTTGGATGTGTCTGGAGCTTTGGCACGGGAAGAGGAAACGCCGAAATAATCGCCATTCCCAATAACCCGCACAAATTTAGAAAATTAGCACTAGAGGCAGACTGGACCTTTGAAGAAGGGAGCTGCTTCCACTTGGTTGGCGAAGATCGTCCCGGCGCTTTGGCCGACACGCTTGACCGAATTGCTCAGGAAGGCATTAATCTCCATTCCGTAAACGCGATCGGGTTCGAGACGCGTTATTCCGCCTATGTTTGGTGCGACGAAGACGATGTCGAAAAATTAAGAAAAATCCTAAAAGGTTGGTAAGTATCCAGGGTAGCAAGGAATCTAATTTAGCAGGTCATTACAAAACAAGCACGATAATCTGGATAATCTGATTGACAATAATTTAGCGTATATGATAGACATACCCGTTTTTAATTCGTCTTCGATATTTCTGGAGTTTCTTGGTCCCTAGAAAAGGCGAGCAAACGAGCTGGCGATATTTACAACGATATGCTAACTTAGGATTTGAACTCGTTGTTGCCGTGTTGATCGGCGCAGGTGTTGGATACAGTTTAGACAAATTTCTTGAAACAAAGCCCTGGTTCTTTTTGATCGGTTTTATATTCGGTGTGGCCGCGGGGTTTTTAAATATCTATCGTCTTATCGGGTCTCAAAGAGACAGAGGAAGAAAAAATTGATTCACTCCCTGGTGATGGGTTTTTTTTTGGCAATCGTTTATGCGTACTTCCTCCAGAAATCTACATTTAGAGTGACGAAGCATGCGGGTTCTCTAATACGCCCTTTTCTACTCGGGAGTGTCGTGCTCCGTATCGTTGTTATTTCTTGCATTTTCTTCATATTAACTCAATTCTCGGTTTTTAATATTTCCTACGTTCTCATGGCGTTCCTTATTGGGATTTCCTCCCTTCTCTTTTTGAAAGCAGGTAACTTAATTATGACTGGAACTAAATCGGTAGGCACGCAATCCCAGAGGAGACTTTAATGGAAGAAGGCGGCGGGGCGGTCGATCCCCTTCATCACTTCGAACTACATAACATCAAGGAAATCGATCTTTTTGGAATTGATTTATCCATTACCCAAGCCGTCCTATGGATGTGGATTGCAGCGGGACTTGTCTTTATCGTACTCACCTTTGTCGCAATGACATTAAAAAAGTACCCCAAGGGATTGCAGAACCTGGTTGAGGTACTTGTCGGTTTCCTTCGTAACGAATTGGTCATTAATGTTATGGGCGAGAAAGGAAAACCCTGGTTTCCTTTAATTGCCACGATGTTCTTTTTTATCTTGTCCTCCAACCTATTAGGGCTTCTTCCCGGATCTTTTACCGCAACTGCAAATATAAACGTTACGGCAAGCTTGGCCATCATCGTTTTTTTTCTGGTCCAATTTGCGGGGATTAAAAATCATGGTTTTGTCGGCTATTGTAAGGGTTTTGTCCCCTCCGGCATCCCGGCATGGGTGCTGCCCATTATGATTCCGATTGAAATCATCGGACTGTTCGCAAAACCTTTTTCGCTTGCTGTTCGTCTTTTCGCTAATATGATGGCGGGCCACATGGTGATTTTGGTGTTTTTATCGATGATCATCCTTTTTAAGAGCGTCATCATTACGCCTTTGCCTTTGATCGGGGTGGTTATCATGATGGCCTTTGAAATATTCGTTTCATTAATTCAAGCTTATATCTTTTCTATACTCACGGCCTCCTATATCGGAGGCGCCATCCATATGGAACATTAATTCGGGTTATTCGCTACAGATTTTTTATTATAAGGAGGTGGAGATGGAGTTTTTAGGAGCAGCACTTGGAATTGGTCTGGCCGCACTCGGGACAGGCCTTGGAATGGGATTCATGGTGGGTAAGACCATGGAGGCCATGGCGCGGCAACCTGAAATATCGGGTGAATTGAGAACCACGATGTTGATCGGTGTCGCCTTTATTGAGGCCTTGGCACTTTATGCCTTGGTGATTAGCTTCTTGTTGGTCTTTAAATAAAGCGAGGTAAATCATGTTCGAGGCAGAACCGGGATTAATTATCTGGACCTTGGTCACCTTTGGTGCACTACTGGCGCTTTTGGCCAAGTTTGCCTATAAACCGATTGTTGCACTCCTCGAGAGCCGCGCAGTCACAGTACGTGAGGACCTTGAGGCTTCCGAAAATGCCAGGAAAGAAGCCGAGGCTTTGCTTGTTCAGTATCAAGCGAAACTCGACGAAGGCCGTGCTGAAGTCCAAAAGATGATCGAAGAGGGTCGGACTGTCGGCGAAAAACTTAAGCGGGAAATTATGGAGAAAGCGGCCGAGGAATCGAAAGCCTTGGTTAAAAAAGCGCAGGAAGAAATTGAAAGAGAAAAAAAGAAGGCGCTCATGGAACTCCAAGGACAGGTTGCAGAACTGTCTGTTCAAGTCGCGACCAAGATGATATCCGAAACCTTGCAGCCGGAAGATCATGAAAAATTGATCGAGGACGCTCTTTCGCGGGTCAAAGAGGATTATGCCAAAATTCGATAGCGAACTCCATAATCTTATTCAAGGCTATAGTCTCGCCTTATTTGGTGTGGCAAAATGTGAAGGGCTGATTGATCGGATCGAGTCGGAATTAACTGACTTGCGTGACACCTTATCATCAAATGAAGAACTCTTGCCTTTTTTAAAGGACCCAAAAGTAACGCCAGAGGGAAAAAGAAAGGCACTCAGTGAACTCTTAGGGGACAAGATTTCTCCGCTGATTCATTTTCAGCTATCGCTTGCCATTGAGCAGGGGCGAGCCCCACTCTTGCCCGCCATTATTGATGGATTTTTTGATTTAACGGCAGAATCGCGAAAGAAGATCACCGCTAAAGTCACGACCGCTATTGCACTCTCCGAATCGGCTATTAAAAAAATTGAGACCACACTTTCAGACCTAGCGGGAGAACCTGTTTTTTTGAAAATGTCTGTGAACCCTGAGATTCTAGGCGGTATTACGGTGCACTTGGGAGACCGGATCATTGACGGGAGCCTCAAGGGCCAGATGGATCAATTGCGGGAAGGCATTTCGAGGAAGATCTTAACCGAGAAGGGGAATGCTCTTGAAAATTAAGCAGGAAGAGATCACAAGCGTTTTACAAAAATATATAGAAGGATATAAATCTCACGTCACCTTTGAGGAATCTGGCGCCGTCTTGAGTGTCGGTGACGGCATTGCCCGTATATCCGGTTTGAAGAATGCGATGGCGGGTGAGCTGGTTTCTTTTCCCAATGACGTTGTCGGCATGTTGTTGAATCTCGAAAAGGACGATGTCGGTGCCATTCTCTTTGGAGAAACACGTCTCATTAAAGAAGGGGACGTCGTCAAAAGAACCGGGAAGATTGCTCAAATTCCGGTTGGCGAGGCAATGAAAGGCCGTGTGGTCGATGCTTTGGGTCGTCCCATTGATGGCAAAGGCCCGATCGTCACCGATGAATTCCGCGTTCTCGAAGGGCTGGCTCCCAGTGTAATCGAGCGCCAATCGGTCTCCGAGCCCGTACAAACAGGTCTAAAAGCCATTGACGCGATGATTCCCATTGGCCGAGGACAGCGAGAGCTCATTATCGGAGACCGTCAAACCGGTAAAACCGCTATCGCGATCGACACCATTATCAATCAGAAGAAGAGCGATATCTATTGTATTTATGTCGCAGTGGGCCAAAAATCCTCTAACGTCGCCGCCGTGGTCAAAATCCTTGAAGAACATGGTGCAATGGAATACACCACCGTCGTTTCCGCCACAGCGAACGAACCGGCTTCAATGCAATACATCGCGCCTTATGCCGGATGCACTTTGGGTGAAGCCTTCATGTATAACGGAAAAGCGGCCCTGGTGATTTATGACGATCTCTCTAAGCATGCCACCGCCTATCGCCAGCTTTCGCTCCTCCTTCGTCGCCCTCCGGGCCGTGAGGCTTTTCCAGGCGACGTCTTCTTTCTGCATTCACGTCTGCTCGAACGTGCGGCCAAACTCAGTGAGGACAAGGGAGGCGGATCCTTAACGGCACTTCCCATTATTGAAACGCAAGCGGGAGATGTGTCGGCCTACATTCCCACCAATGTCATTTCGATTACCGACGGCCAAATTTATCTCGAACCTGATCTGTTTTATTCGGGTGTACGTCCCGCGATTAACGTCGGACTTTCCGTCTCCAGAGTCGGGGGATCGGCACAAACAAAGGCCATGAAAAAAGTGGCGGGAACCTTGCGACTCGATTTGGCGCAATATCGCGAATTAGCGGCCTTCGCTCAATTCGGCTCTGACTTGGATAAATCGACGCTTGCCCAACTAAAAAGGGGCGAGAAAATGGTTGAGGTTCTCAAGCAGGGTCAATACCATCCCTATTCTCTCGCCCAACAAGTAATGGCAATTTATGCCGGCACCGCGGGTCATCTTGATGATTTGAATTCAGGCGATGTAGAGGCCTTCGAGGCGGCTTTTTTGAAAATGATGGCGGATCAGCACCCTGAGGTCATTCAAGAAATCGAACAAAACAAAAAACTTGACGAGGCCTTAAACAAAAAAATGGACGACGCCATCATCGCCTTTAAAAAAGGGTGGCAGCCGACGGGAGCCGTTTAGTCAGATGGCCGAAACCCTTCGCGAGCTAAAAACTCGCATCCGTTCCGCAAAAAAAACCCAGCAGATTACCAAAACGATGCAAATGGTTGCCGCATCTCGCCTTAAAAAGTCGGAGATGATTTTTCGTCGTGCGAAGCCCTACCACGAAAAGATGGAGATCTTTCTATCGCATTTAATGGAATCGTCACAAGGGATCTCGCACCCTTTTTTTGAAGCGCGCGAGGTTAAAAAGATTGCCTTAGTGATTGTGACTTCCGACCGTGGCCTTTGTGGCGCTTACAACACCAGTGTCATCAACCGTGCCGAGTCTTTTTTAAAAGAAGAGAGACAACAACCGGTCGAACTCATTCTAATCGGTAAAAAGGGTTACGACTATTTTAAACGGCGACAATGGCCGATTCTCCTTAAATTTTTAGATCTGTCGGGACGGCCTGATAGAGAACTTATCTCAGAGATCACCAAGCAGCTGATTGAGGCCTATCTTTCGGGAAATGTGGATGAAGTGAGTGTGATTTACACGGAATTTGTCTCGGCCTTGTCGAACAAACCTGTACTAAAGAAATTTCTCAATTTACAAGAATCGACTTCTGGATTGAAGTCCGACTTTATATTCGAACCCGATGTTGATACCATCGTCGATCATTTTTTAAACCGCCAAATCGCGTCAAGAATGTACACGGCACTTTTAGAATCCTTTACCGCGGAAAATTCTTCCCGGATGGTCGCAATGAAAAGTGCGACCGACAGTGCGAAAGAAATGATTGATCGTCTGAGCTTGATGGGAAATAAAGCGCGCCAGGCGGCCATTACAAAAGAGATCTTGGAAATTGTGACGGCCGGCGAGGCAATGAAGGCTTAACTCTATACTCCCAATCATCCCTGAACGAAGACAGGGATGTTATTGTGTACGGGAATTTAATTAAGGAGCGTGTGTATGGCTACCGGAAAGATACTTCAGGTTATTGGGCCGACGGTCGATATTCAATTTCCATCTGACCAGCTTCCCAAGATCTTAAATGCGGTTAAAATTTCGAATCCGAAAACGAATACAGATCTCATTGTCGAAACCGCGCAACATCTTGGAACCGATATTGTCCGATGCATCGCAATGCGATCCACTGACGGTCTCGTGCGCGGCATGGAAGCAGTCGATATGGGAGAACCCATTTCCGTTCCGGTCGGGGAACCGACACTTGGCCGAATTTTTAATGTCACCGGCGATGTCATCGACGGCAAGGGCAGTCTCCCAGATAAAGCGGAGCGATGGCCGATTCACCGGCCCAGCCCGGCCTTTGAAGATCAAGTTCCGGTGACCTCAGTATTGGAAACAGGCATCAAGGTGGTCGATATGCTTGCACCCTATGCCAAAGGGGGTAAGGTTGGACTTTTCGGCGGCGCCGGGGTCGGAAAAACCGTTATTATTATGGAGCTTATTCGTAATATTGGGGCCGAGCATGGCGGACATTCCGTTTTTGCGGGCGTCGGAGAGCGAACCCGTGAAGGCAACGATCTTTATGCCGAAATGACCGAGTCCGGTGTTTTAGATAAAACGGTCCTCGCCTTTGGCCAGATGAATGAACCTCCTGGCGCGCGTTTACGAATTGGCTTAAGCGCCCTAACCATGGCAGAATATTTTAGAGACGAAAAGGGAGAAGATGTTCTCTTGTTTGTCGATAATATCTTCCGTTTTGTCCAGGCCGGTTCCGAAGTTTCCGCGCTCTTAGGCCGTATGCCCTCCGCTGTGGGATACCAGCCTAGCCTCGGAACGGAAATGGGCGAACTTCAAGAGCGAATTACCTCAACGAAAAAAGGATCGATCACCTCCGTGCAAGCGATTTATGTGCCTGCCGATGACATCACCGATCCCGCCCCGGCAACGACTTTCACCCATCTCGATGCCACCACAGTGCTTTCTCGGCAAATCGCAGAGCTGGGGATTTATCCCGCCGTCGATCCGCTCGATTCCACTTCGCGCCTGCTCGATCCGCGGATTATCGGTGACGTGCATTACAATACCGCGCGGGCGGTCCAATCAATTTTACAAAAATATAAAGAGCTTCAAGATATTATCGCAATTTTGGGGATGGACGAACTCTCGGAGGAAGATCGTCTCATCGTCCAACGCGCCCGAAAGATACAACGTTTCCTTTCGCAACCTTTCTTCGTCGCGGAAGTCTTTACCGGAACACCCGGTAAATATGTACGCTTAGCGGATTCGATTAAAGGCTTTCAAATGATTGTTGATGGTGAGCTGGATGATCTGCCGGAGCAGGCCTTTTACATGGTCGGCACGATAGATGAGGTTCGGGAAAAGGCCGAACGTCTTAAGAAAGACTAATTGAAAATAAACGGGCGGTAAGCGCATATGGCAGCTCAAACTTTTCATCTCACGGTGATTACACCGGATCAAATATTTTTTGAAGGTCAGGTCGGGTCCATTATTGCTCCCGGCGGGGCTGGAAGCCTTGGTGTGTTGGCCAACCATGCCCCATTGCTTTCGACCTTAGAACCCGGTCGCCTCGTACTCACAAAATCCGATGGCAAAAAACAAACACTTACAATCGGACCCGGCTTTCTCGATATTCTCAACAACGAAGTGACGCTGCTGACCGATTCAGTTCAAGCCAGTCCGGATTCAAAATAAACACGACACCGACCATTGTCTCTCCCATCACTTTCTTCCAGACAACCCTTTCCAATTTTGACGGATCCTGAGTCGTCCGCATACACTATGAATAGACTTAGTTTGAAGGAGAAATAGAACATGCTTCCATGGCATGATATCGATTTTGCTTTATTAGATATGGATGGAACGATATTGGATCGTTATTTCGATGACTATTTTTGGGAGGAACATGTCCCGAAACGCTATGCCATGGGCAAGAAAATCTCCTACGAAAAAGCACGGCGAAAACTACTCGCGGCCTACAAAGCTGAGGAAAAAACGCTGAATTGGACCGATGTCGATTATTGGTCCAATCGCCTGGGTCTCGATATCGTTGCAATGAAAGAGGAGATTCGGGATCAAGTCCGCATTCATCCCGGTGTCGAAACCTTCCTTCAATTTTTACGCGATCAACAAAAAGCCGTTATCCTCGTTACCAACGCCCACCCGAAAACAGTTAAGATCAAACTCGAGCAAACTTTACTTTTGCCCTATTTCGATACGGTGCTCTGTTCCAGCGATGTGGGCTTGCCAAAAGAAGAGATCGGTTTTTGGCGAGAGGCCGAATCGGTGCTTCAATTCAATAAGGCGCGATCGGTCTTAGTGGATGATAATGAAGATGTGCTCCTTGCGGCCCACACCTTTGGCATTAAACACCTGCTCCACAAACATCATGCCAGTAGCCGAGCCCCCAAAGAAGCCGCAGGTATCTTTCCAGCCCTCGATTACTTCACGCAATTACTTCCTTAAAGCACGGCAGGGCATTCTTATTTTTATTCGATGAAGCTTGCGAGGACTTTATTGATGAGATTTTGGTGTTCGGCTAAGATTACTGAGCTGCTGGCTTCGAAACGCAGAACCAAGGCCGGTTGAGTGTTGGACGCCCGGATGAGCCCCCAACCGTCTTCGAATAAAATGCGAACCCCGTCGATATCGATAATCTTATATCGCTCCGCAAAATAGGCACGGCACTTTTCAACGACCTCAAATTTTTTATCATCCGCACAATCGACTCGGATTTCAGGTGTGGTGAAGCTTTTTGGAAGATCCAAAAAATAAGCGGAGAGCGGTTTGTTTTCTTTAACCAGAATTTCGATCAATCGGCAAGCGGCATAGAGCGCGTCGTCGTAGCCGAAGTAGCGATCTGAGAAAAAGAGATGGCCACTCATTTCACCCGCCAAAAGCGCACCACTCTCTTTCATCTTCGATTTAATCAAGGAATGACCGGTCTTCCACATGATGGCATGTCCGCCAAGACGCGTGACTTCATCATACAAAATTTGCGAGGCCTTGACTTCGGAAATAATCGTGGCGCCCGGATGCGTTTTTAAGATTTCACGCGCAAAGAAAAGCGTAAGTCGATCACCCCAGATAATCTCGCCATGTTCGTCAACGGCACCGATACGGTCGCCATCACCATCAAAAGCGATCCCCACGTCGGCCTTGTGTTCTTTGACGGCGGCAATCAAATCGGCCAAATTTTCTGCAACGGTGGGGTCGGGATGGTGATTTGGAAAAGTCCCATCGGGTTCACAAAAAAGCGGAACGATCTCGCAATCGAGTGCTTCAAAAAGCGTTTCCGCAATGAGGCCTGCCGCACCGTTTCCACAATCAATAACGACTTTTTTATTCTTAAAAGAAGGAAAGGCTTGAACGAAATAGTTGAGATAGGCCTTTAAAAAATTGGGTTCAGAGCTCAGCTGGCCTTCATGCTCGCCACGGTCAAAATCCTCTTGCTCGATCATCTGGCGGATCTTTTGTATTTCGTCGCCATGCAGTGTATGTTGCCCGCTGCACAGCTTGAAGCCGTTGTATTGGCCGGGATTATGACTGGCGGTTATCATCACACCGCCGTCGACCTTTAAGTTAAAAAGTGAAAAATAAAGCACAGGGGTCGGACATTTTCCGATGTCGACGACATCAACACCGCAAGTGAGCAGGCCCGATAATAGCGCTTGGCGCATATTCTCTGCGCTAAGCCGGACATCATAGCCAAGGGCGATGCGCTTGGCGCCCCGCCGGTGCATCAGGGTCCCGAAGGCCTTTCCGATGCCATTGGCAATTTCTTCCGTTAAATCTTCCCCAACGATGCCTCGAATATCATATTCGCGAAAGATAGACACTTAAAGCAACCTAGCCTTTCTTCTTTTCAATTCTGCCGTTTTTAGCGCGACCGTAATCATCTTGGTAACGGACAATATCGTCTTCGCCGAGATAGCGTCCGGATTGGACTTCGATGAGTTGAAGTGGCTCGTCGGTCGGATTCTCCAGGCGGTGTTTAACTCCCATCGGTACGAAGGTGCTCTGATTTTCTTGAATGGTGTACACGCTTTCGCCGCAGGTCACGCGTGCGGTGCCCGACACCACAACCCAGTGCTCGCTCCGTTTTTTATGGCGTTGAAGCGAGAGTCGAGAATGCGGGTTAACCACGATGCGCTTGATTTTGTAACCTGGGCCCTCCTCCAAGGTTGTAAAGCTGCCCCAGGCCCTGATGATCGTCCGGTGAACGCGATGGGATTCCGCTTTCTTTGCTTTGAGAATCGCCACCACCTTTTTGACGTCCTGTGCCGAGGCTTTGTCGCAGACGAGTGTGGCATCGTCGGTGTCGGCGACAACAATGTTGTCCAAGCCAACGACGGCGATCATCCGCTTATCGCCATAGATTGTGCTATTTTTACTATCGACATTCACCACGTTTCCCGTGATGATGTTTCCGTCCGCGTCCTTCGGGATGACCTCATCCAAGGCATTCCATGAGCCGACATCCTCCCAACCCATGTCCGTCGGAATGACCGCGATTCGATCCGATTTTTCGAGAATGCCGTAGTCCACCGATGTGGCGGGGAGCTCTGCGTAAATGGCCTCTAGGCAGTCTCCTTCCTCCTTTGTTCCTATTTTATCCTCGATCGCTTTAAGTCCTTCAGAAAGCTCTGGCAAGAAGCGTTCAATCTCAGTCAATATGGTCGAGACCTTCCATACAAATATCCCGGTATTCCAGAAAAAAGCGTCTTTTTGAAAAAAACCCTCTGCGATTTCGAGCTTCGGTTTTTCGATAAAACGAAGCACCTTTGAGGCAGGGGAATTCTCACTTAAGACCTTGCCCCGTTCAATATAACCATAAGCCGTTTCCGGACGTGTCGGTTTCGCTCCGATGGTCACCAAGTAGCCTTCTTCGGCAAGTTGCTCGGCTTGACGGAGGGCGTTTAGAAAGACGGGCGTATGTCGCACGAAATGGTCTGCAGATAACACGACCATAACGCCGTCTTGAAGTTGCTTTCGAAGGGTGACGGCAGCGAGTCCAATCGCGGCGGCGGTGTTCCGGCCAAAGGGTTCCGAAATAAAGTGAGGACCCAATTCACCACTTGAAGGGAGTTGTAATTGTATTTGTTCGGCCTGTTTTGGATTGGTTACAATATAAAGCTGCTTGGATGGAATGAGGTCGGAGACACGCGAAAGCGTGGCCTGAATTAGGGTTTGGTTTCCAAAAATATTAAGCAGTTGTTTTGGATATTCCTCGCGGCTCAAAGGCCAAAAGCGTGTTCCGCTCCCTCCTGCCAATATTACCCCATACATACCATCACCCTTTAAAATAATTTGCGAATCCTGTCTCCATTCGAATTGTCTGATGTAATCGAAGACTTAGTCAACAGGAGTCCGTGGTTTGGACTTGCCTTTAGTAAACGGACAAATACTTAGCGAAGACGACTTATTCCCAGAATTTCATTTTGGTAAATATATCAAAGAGATCCCATGAATGCAAGACATTCAAAGGCTTGAGATTCGCCGCCTCTATTTTCACATTGAAGTCCCTCCTCAATTGCTCTATTCTTCCAAATGATGAATAACAAGGTATGTTTGATTACAGGTGGCGGTCGCGGCATCGGTCGCGCGACCGCAAGCCTTTTTTCCGATAAAGGCGCGAAGGTTGCCATTTGTGCCCGGAGTCCGGGCGAGCTTCGTGGCGTGGCTAAAGAGATTGAAGCCGCAGGCGGAAAGGTGCGTTCTTTTCAGATCGATCTCGCTTCCCAGCGGGAGGTCATCCGGATGGTGGAGCAGATTGTTTCGGAGTGGGGCCAAATCGATTTTTTGATCAATAATGCCGGCGTCTTGGGGCACCGGGGCACGCTGGCGACCACGCCGCCCGAGACTTGGGAAGAAGTCATGCGCATTAATTTAAACGGGACCTTTTTTGTGACGCAAGCGGTCGTGCGTAAGATGATCCCACGCCGTTCCGGAACAATCCTTTCATTGAGCTCTTCTGTCGGCCGAAAGGGCCGTGCTGGATGGGGCGCCTATTCTGTCTCGAAATTCGGCTTGGAAGGCATGATGCAGTGTCTTGCCGAAGAAGTGGCCGCGTTCGGTATTCGTGTGATTACTTTAAATCCGGAAGCCACGCGCAGCAAGATGCGGGCTTTGGCCTATCCGAAGGAAGATCCTAAAACCTTAAAAAAGCCGCAGGCCGTCGCGGAAGCCCTCCTTTACTTGGCCGAATCGGAAGATCTCAGCCTGCACGGCACATCTCTTAATCTTTCGGAATTACCGATCCATGTCGATTGAAGACCGTTTCCAAACCATGAAAGCCGTGCGTTTTCTGCGCTTCGGGGGGCCGGAGGTCCTGATCTACGAAGACGCCCCGAAGCCGATACCTGGCCTCGATGAAGTCCTCATCCGGGTGAAGGCCTGCGCCCTGAATCACCTCGATCTTTGGATTGGGGGAGGCATTCCGGCTTATCAAACCTCACTTCCCCATATTCCAGGTTGCGATGTTTCGGGTGTTATTGAAGGCCTTGGTGGCAATGTCTCCGCGCTTTCAATTGGACAGCGGGTCTTTATCGCCCCGGGCCTTTCTTGTTTTCGATGTCAGTATTGTCTTTCCGGTGCAGACCATCTTTGCGACCAATACCGTATTTTGGGGGCTGCGACGGATGGCGGCTACGCCGAATTTGTAAAGGCACCCGCAACGAATATCATGGCCATACCGGATTCCCTTACTTATGAACACGCCGCGGCCTTTCCATTGACCTTCTTGACCGCTTGGCATATGTTGGTTTCCCGCGCCGCGCTGCGTCCAGGACAAGACCTCCTCGTATTGGCCGGTGGAAGCGGTGTTGGGAGTGCGGCAATTCAGATTGGAAAATTAATGGGCGCGCGCGTGATCGCAACGGCAGGCAATACGGCCAAATTAGAAACCGCACGCCAAATGGGGGCCGATATTGTTATCGATTATACCCAAGACGATTTCGCGAGCAAGGTTGCTGAAATAACGGATAAGCGGGGTGTCGATGTTGTCTTCGAGCATGTCGGCCCCTCCACCTTTGGGAAAAGCCTTCGATCCCTGGCCCCGCAGGGCACCTTGGTGACCTGCGGGGCGACGAGTGGTCCGACGACCGAGATTGATCTTCGCTACGTTTTTTCTCGGGAGTTGACGATTATGGGGGCGAAGATGGGGCCGCGTGCGGACTTGAATACGGTCGCACGATTAGTCGGGGAGGGGAAATTAAAACCGATAATCGATTCGACATATCCGCTTTCGGAAGCGCGCGCCGCGCAAGAAAAAATGCAATCTCGCGATTTCTTTGGCAAGATCGTCCTCAGGCCCTAGCCTGGGCCACGTTTTCGCTTAGGGACCGTCGTATTCGTCGGGAAGGAGGAGGGAGATTTCTTCGCCATCCATCTTTACGGGATAGGTTTTCACTTTTAATTTCGGATTGAGGGGAGAGACGCCATCTTTGATATTAAAACACCAGCGGTGCCAAGGGCAGTATATTTCTTCGCCTTCCAATTCGCCATCCGCAAGGCCAGCACCTTGGTGCGGGCAGACATTCGAGGTGGCATACACCGTGTCGTTTAAACGAAAGAGCGCAATTTCAAACTTGCCGATCTCGACAACTAAGCCCGACTTAAAGGGAATATCATTTAGTTTTCCGACTGGGATATAAGGCATCATGTTCTCTTAGGTAAAAGCTTAGCATAATAATTCATAAGGTGGCTCAGATCAATAAAGAAAACCCATCAGAGGTCTAAAATCGCTTCATCAATTTGGCAATATGGATTGTCGTCACCGGACCTTGCAGGATGAGGAGAAGGTTTTATGGAAAAAACGATTGAACTTAAAATAAATTCCGAAAATAAAATTGCAATGGTTCTTTCCGAGCCGGAAAAACCCAGCGCTAACATTGTACTGCTGTGCCACGGGTTTATGTCGAGCAAGGAAAGTAGCACCAATAAAATACTTACGGAGAAACTGCTGGCCAAAAACATCGCCACCTGCCGATTCGATTTCTATGGCCACGGCGAGGATGGACATCCATTTCAGGATTTAACCTTGACGCGATGCTTAAACCAAGCCGAAGAAATTATCTCATGGATTACGCAAAGCGATTATTCCAAACTCGCCATCATGGGTTCGAGTTATGGAGGATTGGTCGCAATCCTTTTGGCGGCACGGCATCCTGAAACGGTGGCCTTGGGTTTAAAGTGCCCGGTTTCAGACTATCCCCCGCTCTGGCATGGGCTCTTGGGGGAAGCGGGGATGAGCGCCTGGAAAAAAGACGGTATTCTCAGTTTTGCCAGCCACGACGGCCGCGCGCGCCTGGACTATGCCTTTTATGAAGATCTCCTCGGCATCGATGCATACAAAGAAGCGGCGGAAATTCGCGCTTCAACCCTCATCGTCCATGGCGACGCGGATGAAGACGTGCCGGTGGAACAAAGCGAGCGCCTTTATCAAACACTGACTTCCAAAAAAGAGTTCGAGAAAATGTCGGGCGCAGACCACCAATTTAACAAAGACGAACATTTCGAAAAGATGATCGATCGCCTCCTTCGCGAGTTTGTCGGCGCCTTCAAGGAGAAACCCTAAAGCTGCGAAGCCCCTTTCCTCGCTCCGCTTGCCGAGATTGATACCCATGTCATCCAGTCCGCTTGTCAGTTGCCAATCCATTAGTAAATCGTTCGGAACACAATGCTTGTTTTCCGATCTCTCCCTCGGTTTTTTTGAAGGCGAGCGTTTAGGGCTCATCGGGCCCAACGGCTCGGGCAAATCTACCTTGCTCAAAATTCTCGCCGCAGAGGAGACACCTTCTTCCGGCAGCATCTCCTGCAAGCGAAATTTAAATCTCGTTGCGGTCTCTCAAGATGACCAGCTCGATCCGCAAGCCACAGTCTTGGACACCTTGTTTTATTTGAAAGCCGAAGACATGGAAAACTGGGAGGCCAATCCTCAGCTTCGGGCCCTCATCTCGCCCATGGGATTTACGGATTTGGAACAAAAGGTGGAAACACTTTCAGGCGGATGGCGAAAACGTCTCGCCATTGCGCAAGCCCTCATTGCTCAACCGGACCTACTCTTTTTAGATGAGCCGACCAACCATCTCGATTTGGAGGGGATCCTCTGGCTTGAAGCGCTGCTGAATCGCGCGACTTTCGCTTTTGTTCTGGTCACGCATGACCGCTTTTTTTTAGAAAATACAAGCAATCGTATTATCGAACTCAACAAGCGTTATGCCGAAGGCTTTATTAAAGTCGAAGGCAGCTACAGTACATTTTTGGAAAAGCGCGAGGCAACAATTAACGAGGGGATGAAGCACGAGCAAGCCCTATCGAGCAAGGTTCGCAGAGAATTGGAATGGTTGAGCCGTGGCCCCAAGGCACGGACGACCAAGGCCAAGTATCGGGTCGATAACGCGGCGGTCCTGCAAGAAGACCTAAAAACACTCAAGGCGCGCAACGCACAGAACCGTAGTGCCGGCATCCAATTTCAGAGTACAGATCGAAAAACGAAGAAGCTGCTGGAAGTCAAAAAGCTCGGCATTGAGCGCGGTGGGCTCACGCTTTTTCAAGATCTGAATTTTGTGTTGTCTCCTGGGCAGTGTTTAGGGATGATCGGAAGCAACGGCAGCGGAAAGAGCACGCTCATTCATCTCCTTAACGGGGAGTTAAAGCCGGATACGGGCCACATTAAAAAGGCCGATGGGCTCAAAACAGTTACCTTCGGACAAAAGCGCGAGCAGTTGGATCAGAATCAAAGCCTGAAGCGGGCGCTTTGCCCTTCGGGCGATCAGGTGATTTATCACGACAAGCCCGTGCATGTGGTCTCCTGGGCGAAGCGTTTTTTATTTACCGAGCCGCAATTGGCCTTGCCTGTCTCACGTTTGTCGGGCGGGGAACAGGCCCGCTTGCTGATCGCCAATTTAATCTTACAGCCCGCCGATCTTTTATTGCTGGATGAACCGACCAACGACTTGGACATCCCCACCCTGGAGGTCTTAGAGGAAAGCCTTGCTGAATTTCCAGGTGCGCTCGTGCTCATCACGCATGACCGTTATCTTCTTGATCGATTGAGCGACACCCTGCTCAGTTTGGAAGGAGAAGGGCACACCGCTTTTTATGCGGATATTTATCAATGGCAAGCGGGACGAAATCAAAAGAAGGGCAAAAAACCCACTCCGAAAAAAGCGTCTTCTTCAAAAGAGAAACTCGACCAAAATCCAACTTCTACGCTAAGTAATGAAGCGAGTACCCGAAAACTGAGTTATGAAGAACGGAAGGAACTGAGCCGCCTCGAAGGGAAAATCGAAAAAGCCACGACTGCGCTTGCGACGGTTCAATCCAAATTAAACGACCCTGCAAACCAAAGCGATGCCGAGCGCTTGATGACCTTATCCCAAGAACTGCATACGGCGGAAGAAAAAGTGAATGATCTATATCGGCGTTGGGAAGCATTGGAGGCACGGAAGGATTGAGGCAAATTAAAAGATCCTGTTTTGACTTTTGAAAAATCATGATATATTTTGGTGGCGATTATATTATTTTTGTATAAATTTGTTTCTCTAAACGGCACCTGAATTCAGTCTAGGGTAAAGAATTATACGGAAACGATAGCTCAGTTATTTCATCCAAACCCTGATTCGCCTTCGGCTTTTCTCATTGGAGTTGCATTATGGCTACAATGATTACGTTTCATGTTCCGAATGATAAAGACTTGCTGGCAGCATTTGGCGAGGTGACCCTCCGTCATGAGCACCTTAGCCATATTTTACGTATGACTATTAAGACCCTGGCACGACTAACACCCGAAGAAGCTCTCGACGCTACTTCCTACGATGGCTCACGCCAGCTACGGGAATGTATCAGTAAACTAGCGCGTCAAAGACTTGGAGTGGGAGAGCCTCTATTGAAACTGAAAGCTCTTCTAGAGCGTTGCAAACGTGCTACGGGCACACGGAACCAATTAATACACAGCATCTGGGCGAAGGAATTAGACGGCGAACCCTTGCGTCGTAGCGCTGATCACACATGGCATCCACTACCAACCATTGAGGAACTATTGGCTTTAGCTAAGGAACTTCAAACTCTTACCGAATCTCTAAACGATGCACGACTACAAGGCTTTCTGTCTGAGGCACTTTCGAAGCGCCCAGATTAAACCAGTTAAGAATCAAAGATGCCGAAAAATATGGCTTTTAACCCAACCGCAAAAAAAAGGGTCATTAAAAAAACAAAAGAATAGGGGCCAAATCTTGACATAATGTATAACTATTTTTAATAATCCGACCTGGCCAGACTCTTGCGGATTGCTATCCCACTTACTTCCTCGGAGACTGGGTCTCCAAGACATCTTCTCGAAGGGCGGGCTTGCACTGCAGACCTGACCCCAATCAGATTGAAATAAACTTCCACTTCTTTAATAGAAAAATATCTGTGCCCACTTCGGATATCACATATAACAATTCTTCCCTCCACATTTATATATACAAAAATAATGATAAAGTAGGTATGATCCTGGCGACGATAACGATAATAAGATTCCGTTCGATCCCATGATCCGGAACAGGATAAAATTCCTCTCATTCCTCCTTTTTCAAAGGGAGAAGTTTTGTGATTTCGTTTATTGCCGCTTTAATAAGGCACAGGGTTCTTACGCTAACTGAAAACCATTCCATCTGTTTATGACAAAGCGATTATCGATAAAGACTCTTTTAGGCCTAGTTCTCTTTTTACTCTTTTCTTTTGTTTCTCTCCCAGCATGGAGCGCTACGACCGATGCCTTAGCGCCCACGGAGGGTTTACTCCAGTTTAGCTTTGAAGAAGTGACCCTTCCTAAAGACGAAAAGATGGGATTAATGGGGGGCGCTTTTTTGTATGAGATAAACCCGTGGTTTTCCATGGGATTGGGTTCGTATGGGGCGATTACAGGAGAACGGGGCGGTTTTATCACGCTGGGGATTGCAGCTGATCTCAGGATGGCACTCAATGACCATCTCAATCTAAAGAGTGGGTTATTTGTGGGGGCTGGGGGTGGAAGAGGCGGATTCACGCTTCAGGGGGGTGGTTTAATGCTTCGGCCTCATCTGGGTTTGTCTCTTGAAACCGGGGACTGGGGGAATGTTGGATTCGGCATCAGCCATGTCCATTTCCCGAATGGCAACATTCGTAGTACGCAACCCTATTTAATTTATTCCTTTCCATTTGAACTCTTCATTTCACACGCTTGGCTCGAAAAACCCGCTTTTACTCAACACGCCGATAAAAAGATTCCTGCATCCGAACGGGAATTTTCCGCGATTTACCGAAGGTATAAAGTAGCGAAGGGGGTCGTCACGGATGGGGGTAGCCCTCAGCACAGCAGTATTGATTTGATGGGTGTTGAATGGGTGCATGCTTTAGAGAGCAACTTCTTTCTAAAGATTGAATCGGAAGGGGCCATGGGCGGTCGCAGCAATGGCTATATGCAAGTTCTGATCGGGGGGGGATACCGATTGAGGCTGTCGGACCTAATGCTTGCCAAAATTGCAACACAAATAGGGTTTGCGGGCGGTGGTTCCGTTTCGACCGGAGGTGGTTTCATTTATGATGTTTCACTCGGTCTCCAGCACGATCTGACGGATGCACTTTTTCTGGGACTCGCGGGTGGCTTTGTTCATGCACCTGATGGCGACTTTAAGGCGACGAGCTTTTCCCTGCAGCTGGGCGTACGCTATGGTGTGCCCCTTGTCAAAAGAGAAGCCATAAAGTTCTCTTCATTGTCAGATTATCAGTGGCAACATTTAAGGCTCAGGATGACCCATCAGACTTACGTTGAAGCAAGATCGACATGGCGAAACCATCACACCGATGAGAATGTCGATCTCCTTGGAATGCAGGCGGATTATTTTATTCGAGACTATCTTTATGTGAGCGGCCAAGGCATTGGCGCCTATGATGGAAATGCAGGCGGATATATGACCGGGCTCTGGGGCTTAGGGTATCACCTGCCTATTTTAAATACGCCGGTGTTTTTAGACCTCGAAGGATTAGTGGGCGCCGCAGGCGGCGGCGGGCTCGATGTCGCAGGTGGCCTAGTCTGGCAAGGGAATATCGGCTTGGGCTATGCCTTCAGTAAATCATTGGCCTTAATCGGCTCTACAGGCTATATGAGCGCGCCAAAAGGAAATTTCAGGGCAAAGGTCTTTGGGCTTTCTCTTGCGTATCATTTTACATTGTTTACAAAATGACAGAATGCCAGGAGTTAGCATCGACCAATCTGCTATATATCTAGATAACTTTCTTTGACTTTTTCCCAAGCTTGAAATATTCTTGCACCATGACACAGCCCTTAGATTTTTGTCTCTAACACAAATATCTAGTCTGCTTCTACGGAGGATGAGAATATGAAGCATTTAATTGTTTTCATAATGCTATTGACGCTCTCTGGATGTATCACAAAGAATATTTCTGGAAGGATGTACAATCTGGATGATGGCTCAATCATTGAAGTCAGTTTAAAAAACTATCATCTCGGTTACGGAAAGGCAGCAGCGACATTGGCGAACGGAGAATTTTTAATAGGTGAATATACCCTTTCTAAAACTACAGCCCCTCAAACGCCAATCCCTCATACGGGACCTGCCCTACCTTCGGAAAGTAAAGTAGAGTTGGGCGCGGCCTCTGTAATTCCCGGAAATGAAGATCCCTCTTGGTCTGAGGTCTATGGCTATAGTCGAAATGGCAGAGCGACCCCGGTGGGGACTGCCACGTTAATCGGGGATCGAGGTACACTCATTAACATCGTGCTCTTTAGTGCCGACACCATACGGGCGGTCGGGGATGGTGTTGCACGGACAAATCGCGGCGAATGGTACCGTGTCCATCTTGGCAATTTGAGTGAAGAATAGTAGTCAAATCCTCCAATTCATATCAGGTGAATAACTTGATGACTCAATTTTCAAGAAGGCGTATTCTTAAACTCGGCTTGCTCGGAGGTATGACCACCTTTTTTGGCTTCAATGGCTGCGTGCGTGCCAGCGACGGCACTACGCCGCCGGAAGTGGAAGGGCCCTTTTATCCGGTCGTGGCTCAAAAAGATCGGGATTTCGATCTGACGAAATTCGAGGGCCAGGATGGCGTCGCAGAAGGAAATCAGGTGATGATTGCCGGGCGAATTGTCGATCTTTCGGGCAAGGGTATCGAGGATGCCAGCGTCGATTTGTGGCAGGCCAATGCCAAGGGCCGTTACCGCCATCCGCACGATGACAATCCGGCGCCGCTCGATCCCCACTTTCAGGGCTGGGCCATCGTGCAAAGCGGCCAAGACGGTGGATTCCGGTTTAAGACGGTCATACCGGGCGAATACCCCGCATCGGCCAACTGGGTTCGGCCACCGCACATTCACTTTAAAATTGCGAAAAAGGGTTATATGGAACTCACGACTCAAATGTACTTTCCCGGTGAAAAGTTAAACGAAACGGATGCCCTATTAAAAAAGAAGTCGGCAGCAGACCGTGCTTTGATGATCGCCCAAAGAGAAAAAGCTGAAGAGGGTTTTGATCTGTATCGCTTCAATATTATCCTTCGTGAAGCATAAAGGGCAAGTATCGGATGACTGACGACCTTGACCCTTGCGTTCTGTGTTTCGCTATGGTTATTATCCTGAATGAACACCCTGATTTTTAGTGAGATCGTCCCCAAAATAGGGACATATTCAACCATAAAAAAGGAGGTGTAGAATGCCAACTTATGCAGTGCATCGCGATTTACCAGGCATCACAATGGATCAACTCGCGGGTGCGCAACAAGCCGTTATTGCATCCAGCAAAAAATTTTCGGAAGCGGGGACGCCGGTGAAACTCATACGGAGCAATTTTTATCCGGTGGCATCGAAATGCACCTGTTTATTCGAAAGCCCGAACCCGGAAGTCCTAAAGAAAGTGAACGAGGACGCCGCAGTGCCTTTTCAAACCATAGAGGAAGTGCTGGATCTCACACCGTAATCGGCAAGAGGCCGCTTCTCGTTTATAGTCGGCATGTGTTTTGTCCCAAATTGATATTCGCACAGCGAAACCAGACGATTCGACCTTGATCTTGAAGTTCGTTCGTGAACTTGCCGCCTTTGAAAAGGCGGCCCATGAAGTCAGGGCCACGGAATCGGAGATTGCCGAGGCCCTATTCGGCGAAAACCCGAGCGCCCACGCCTTGATTTGCAGAATAGACGATCAGCCGGTGGGTTTCGCCCTTTACTTTTTTAATTATTCAACCTGGCTGGGCAAACGAGGCTTGTACTTAGAAGATTTATACATCAGCCCCGCGTACAGAAAAATGGGTACGGGGAAAGCTTTGTTGAAATTTCTGGCCCGCATCGCCGTTTCCAATAACTGTGGGCGTTTCGAGTGGAGCGTGCTCGACTGGAATAAACCCGCAATAGACTTCTACGAATCGATCGGAGCAACACCGCAAGACGAGTGGATCTGTTACCGCTTGAGTGGAAAGGCGCTAGAAAATTTTGCGAATCCCTGAAAAGATTGAACGAATTTGGTCCCCAATTTTGAATAAACGAAAACCCAATGCCTAACAATTATTTTTGCTATCCCTGTAAACGCACCCTGAATCAACAACCCGATAAAAAGTGTCCGACTTGCGGCGGGTTACTTATCGGAAAATCTGATATGGGAAAAGGACTCATTAGCCTAGTATTCGGGTCTTTTTGGGGTTTGCTGGCAATGGTCGCTTTTGATATGGACAAAATCGCCTTTTATCTTTGCTTCACGGTGTTTATCGTTTTATTTACAAATGGGGTTTGGAAAGTGTATCACAGCATGCAAATTAAACTTTAGTTTTCCCGCTTCATTCCACCGTATTAAAATTCACGGTCCGTGATTGCCCTCCACTGATGATGCCGCCTTGGCCAAAGTTCGCATCGAGTTGACCACTCCGATTGCGCTGGATATTTAGGCGAATGGTGCAGTCTGATTTAAGTCCTACAAAAGTACCGGCTGGAATTGCAAAGCGACCCTTATCGTTAACACCGGCTTCTGACCAAGTATCGCTCATACCATCCTGACAGCTTACCATTGCGGCAAGAGTCATAAGTTCCTCTGATCCATGTGAATGGCATTGGGATAATGATCCACGTGGCGGTGCAAAAGGCGCCGAAAAAGTGAGCCACCGTCTAAACTCTCCATCAGGATTAACAACTCTGATGGAAGGGGAAGGATGTATAACGTGGATATGTATGCCAAAGTT
>JAJDBW010000004.1 GCA_029261155.1 Nitrospirota bacterium
GAACTTTGGCATACATATCCACGTTATACATCCTTCCCCTTCCATCAGAGTTGTTAATCCTGATGGAGAGTTTAGACGGTGGCTCACTTTTTCGGCGCCTTTTGCACCGCCACGTGGATCATTATCCCAATGCCATTCACAAATAGTATATAACGCGCTATCGTATTCAAGAAGAACGTGATTCGTTGTTTGGTCATTTTGAAGAAGCTGACCAGAACTTGTCGTCTGAATGATATCTCCGGTATTCGTCCCCATGTTTAATTTTAATTCACTTCTCGAAGAGAGTTCCTTTATAAAAACTGCATTTCCACGCCATGTCTTAATGCCAGTGTCATCTACTAGCGGTCCTGGATCGGTAAACCTATCGAAGAGGTCCGCTTTTTCAAAACCAGCATTAAATTTCCATAATATTCCATTTTCCGATTGAGCTGAAGAAATACGCTGCTCGAAGGCATCCTTCCCAATGTTCGTATGTAAACCAAATTTAGGTAAAACTTCTGGAGGATTTGTAAGTATATTTATAACTCCACGAGATGCATTCGGTCCATGAACGGCTGAACCTGCTCCACGAATAACTTCGATCTTGGCAATATCTTGAGGAAAAATATCAAAGGTCTCCCATTCTACGGACCCGGAAAAATCATCATAGACCGTACGCCCATCAATTAAAACGAGTAGGTCTCTTGGTCTAAATTGAGACCGATTTGAAAACCCACGAGTACTAACAGAAAATTCCGTTCTTGAAATTTGTAGTACGTCAATACCGGGAAATAATCGTAACATTTGGGGAATAAATCTTCCGGACATTGATCCTAATTGCGTAGGTGTAATTACTGAGACAGTACCTGGAGAAGTTTTTAGAGCCTCGAATCTTTTTGAGTTCGAGTAAATGAATTCATCGGATTGTAACAATGCAAAATCATTATGAAGAGCAGGATCATTGGCTCTTGATATGACAATCTCACTGTTTTCAGAGGACGTAGTTTTACTATCTTTTGCATAAACAACAGCGGAAAAAGTAATCGAGAGAACTGCCATAATATAAATTGGTTTCATCAATTTTCCTCTCATTTATTCGTCTTTTGTTTTTAATTGCAAAAATCACTGTCCGGTTTTGTAACAATCTCTCCCTTTTTTCGTGATAAAACCTACGATATGAGCAAATCACATACCGAATTGCTATGTTTCGAAATTTTGAAGTTTAACATATTGGTTTTATTAGTAAATAAAATTGTGAATCGAATGGTCCATAATTAGGGGATTACAGACTGCTTAAAAATTACAATATCCAGGCGTAACATTTATGTATCACCTGTGCGGAAATGTTACATGTGATCGGCAATATCTAAAGAGTCTTCTACTCCGGCAGGTCCGAAATAATCGGATAGGGAAATTACATAATCCCTTGAACCCAAAATCGATCGATCGGAACATGGTGAGAAAATACGGGCAGGAGGCAAGATCAATGTGGAAGAGAATGGTATTTGTGACCATTCCATGCGAATCACTGCGGCGACGAAAGCCTTTTCTCATGAAGCGGAAATTGTGAGGGTACTAGAATATTTAGGCCGTGCGAATTTCCCGACGATGAGATCAAGTTCCGGCTCTATGACCAGGTGGCATAAGATAAAATCAGGGTGAAAAAATGAAAGATAAAAGCATTATGGAAGAGGTCCTGGAATCCGCTAGGAGTTTAAGATTCGATAAAGTTACCATTCTTGAGCTTAAGGCCGTGACCTATCTTCATGTATTGGAAGCCCTTGCCATCTAGTTCTTTACTTGACCCGCATCGATTTCATCGATCAGGGCCTACAAGGGCTCGACCTATGCTCGAATCTCCTTTCGAATTTTCCACTAATCTTCATCACTCTCCAGGCCATCCTTGGGCTTGGCGATCTCCTATTTCGTCTCGCTAAGGGTTTTCTCATATCTTTCCCTCAAGCGTATTAAGTTCCCTCTTAAACTTTTTTCCAATTAAGATTTGATTCCGTCGCATAAGCCATATTCCTTGCATTTGGTCAGATCGTATTACACTCACGGCAACAAAAAACACCCTAAAAATCGGTATATTAATGACGATATTTTGGGTATTTTTTGTTGCCACACCCCTGGTATCGTTTGTTTTGCGGACAGACCGAACAGGATTTTACGAGGACAAAGATTGACGAAACTCAAGCCCACCGCCGTGAAGTTCATATTTCTAATCGGTATGCCCTTATGGGCACCCCCTCAAGGCCGTGGCGACGAAGTCATCGTCAAACCCTTCGGATACGAGGACAGTACATTAGTCCTTATTGAAGAAGGCGATACTTTCATTATTTGCGATTGCCCTGAACCCACATCCTTAAAACTCCGCGTCCATATGCCTCTCTCGCGGTTACAGAATATGGATAGGAGAGACTAAGTAAAACTATAAATATTATATTCACTTCTGGATATCCCTCATCTTGACTGTATTTGGGAGTATCTAAAGTCTGGACAATGGTTTTTTGAAAAAAATATGGTCAAACATCTTAAACTCTCCTGATTCAAAAGGATAATTATCGTATTTCAAAAAAAGAGAGACATATCAGCTTATATTGTATGTCTTTGACATAAACGGGAAGCGTTAGTTATGAGTACTACAGTCAAGAATAAAGTGCTTTATTTTGATATCAAAGCCTTATCGGACTATCTTCAGATCAAAGTTTCCACACTTTATGCATGGAGCGCTCAAAATAAAATACCATCAATAAAAATACACGGTGTGATTCGATTTCGAAAAGATGAGATCGCTGCTTGGCTGGAAAGCTTCCAACGGAATGAATCTGAAAGTAAGTTCATGAAGTTCAAAGAAAGAGATAGTGATATTGATTCTCTTATTGCGAGGGCAAAGCGAGAAGTCTACAATGGCTCCTGCAAGGAAACCACTCTAAAATCAGCCCAAAGAAAGGAGAAAAAAGATGGGGCTGTATAAACGAGGAAAGATTTGGTGGATAGCAATCTCACATCAAGGAAAACAGATCAGACGAGCAACAGGAACGGCAAACCGGAAGTTGGCTGAGGCAATTTTGGCAAAGGTCAGAGTCAATATTATTGAGGGGCATTTCTTTGAAACACTTGAGGAGGGGGAGCGGACTTTTGAGGAGATGATCGAAAGATACATAGAGGAACACATTTCAAAAAAGGCGAGTCGTGGATCTTACGTCTATTTTAAAAAAAATCTCTGCTCTTTTTTCGGAAAGAGTTTGCTTGCTGAAATTACCCCAAAACTGATCGTTCGTTACAAGACCAGTAGGTATAAGAATGGGGCAGCGGCGTCAACGATCAATCGGGAATTAGGTGTTATGAAGGCTGCCTTTAATTTGGCTATCAAGGAATGGGAATGGTGCCGGACAAATCCAGTTAGCAAAGTTGCAATGGAGAAGGAGGATAACAAACGTTATCGATGGCTGACTAAGGGAGAGGAAGAAAGGATATTCCTGTTTTCTTTACCCTGGCTCCGAGAGATTATTCTCTTTGCCCTTCATACCGGGATGCGGAGAGGGGAGATCCTTTCGTTGACTTGGAAAGGAGTAGACCTTTTTCGGAAGACGGTCACTGTGTTCCATTCAAAAAATGGTGAGAGGAGAACTATTCCTGTCAACCAGACTGTATTTGATCTCCTCGGGAGCAAGGCAAAGGTAAGGCAGAGCAAGACAGAACTTGTGTTTCATAGCAGAGCGTTTACGCCGATCAATATAGATAATCTTAGGCGCTCATTTAACTTGGCGATCCAAAGAGCAAGGATTGAAGATTTCCATTTTCATGATTTGCGGCACACCTTTGCGACTCGACTAGTTCAATCAGGAGTGGATATCTATAAAGTACAGCTGCTACTCGGCCATAAGTCTCCTTTAATGACGCAACGCTATGCTCACCACTACCCGGAAAGCCTCCGTGATGGCGTGAAAATATTGGATAATAAGGAAACTTTTATCACAAATTTATCACAATCATCACTTATGAAAGAGGGGTAGTATCCGTAAGTCATTGAAATGATTGGTAGGCGATGCTGGGATCGAACCAGCGACCTCTTCCGTGTGAAGGAAGCGCTCTACCACTGAGCTAATCGCCCATTGCGAAAGCAAGGAGGCCACTTTGTATCAGAATGGATTTTTCCTGTCAATCGCGCTGGAAAAAGGGGCGGACGATCTACGATGCGAACATGCTTGTCCGTCCTGAGTGTTTTATTTTAAAGGGGTTTTTATGGGGCGTTCAAGACTTCAACCCCTTTAGGGATCTTGAAAACAAAGAGGGCATCGTCTAGGCCTTGATTAATTTCGATCTCTTTGAATGACGAGGTCGAGATATTGCCGTTCTCTTCATGGAGGACGACTTTATCGATGATTAAACCCTCAATATTGGGTGCCTTAACGGGGGTAATGACAATTTTGATAAGGCCCATCCTTTTTTTGGGGACGAGGCGCAAAAGGGTTGGCGCGCCCGGGACAGGGTTTTCGATTTCGTAGGAAATTATAAAATCTTTGTCGAGTTGTTCTCGCCCGGAGAGCAAATTGAGGGGGAGGTGACTGTCGGCCTGTCCACCCACTTTGCTGCGAATGACTTGCTTATGGTCGGGGACATAGAAGAGATAGCCTCCGCCGTCGACAAAAATTTGCTGCTTGCTGGGTTCTTGATAATCCCAGAGCATTTTCCCTTTTTTGATAAAGAATTGGCCCTTTGAAACGTAGGGTGTGTTGAAATCCATGATCTCGACCGTTTGCACGAAATTCGATTTTAAGTCGTTAATTTTATTGTAACCCGCATGAATTTGCGCGACGATCTCTTTAATGCTTTCGTCTGAACGGACATCTTGGCCCTGAGCGTTTATCGGGTATATCGTAAAAAGAGATAGGATGAATACCAGGGATAGCATCGACTTCATTAAATGGGTTCTCCTTCTTCATTTCGAACAAAAATTTCTCTGGGTTTGCCTCCGATGGCTGGTCCGACCAAACCGTCTTCTTCCATCATTTCGACCATGCGCGCCGCTCGCGGATAGCCGACACGCATTCGACGTTGAATAAAAGAGGCCGAGGCCTGCCGGGTGCTAATCACCAACTCTCTGGCCTGCTCGTAGAGCTCGTCGCGATGATCTTCCCTGTTGTCTAAGGATCCTCCTCCCGGCGCGGTCGTTTCCTCTGAAAAGAGTGCTTCGTAATGCGGGTCGGATTGTTCTTTAATAAAAGAGACCACCTTCTTGACTTCCGGTTCCGAGATATAGGCTCCATGGATGCGAGCGATCTTGCCGACCCCCGAGGAGTAGAGCATGTCGCCGCTGCCAAGCAATTGTTCCGCGCCGTTTGCATCCAAAATGGTTCGTGAATCGGTTTTCGAGGCGACGCAATAGGCGATGCGCGCCGGAAAGTTTGCCTTGATTAATCCGGTCAGGACATCGACCGAAGGCCGCTGGGTGGCGAGGATGAGATGAATCCCGGCGGCACGGGCCATTTGGGCCAGCCGCGCGATCGAATCTTCAACCTGCTTGGAGGCGACCATCATTAAGTCGGCCAATTCGTCGATAAAGACGACGATGTAAGGGAGGGGGTTTTCTTCATCCGATTTTTCGACGGCCTTGTTATAGGCCTCAATATTCCTCACGCCTTTTTCTGAAAGAAGCTCATATCGGCGTTGCATCTCGACCACCATTTTACGCAGCGCTTCTGCCGCCGCTTTAGGACGAACAATGACGGGTGTAATCAGATGAGGGATGCCGTCATACAATGAAAATTCGAGCATCTTCGGATCGATCATCACCATTTTGACTTCGGCCGGCGTTGCGGAATAGAGCAAGGAAAGCACCATTGTATTTAAGCCGACGCTTTTTCCCGCACCCGTGGCACCCGCGATGAGGAGGTGGGGCATCTTGGCCAGATCCGCCGAAACGGGGGTGCCAAAAATATTTTTCCCCAAGGCCAGGCGAAGCTTCGAAGAGATCCGGTTAAAGGAAGGTGAAGAAAGCACTTCTTTTAATGAAACCTCTTCGCGATGTAGGTTTGGAATTTCGATGCCTACCGCCGCTTTTCCGGGGAGGGGCGCGACGATGCGGACGGTCTCGGCCCGCATGGCCAAGGCCAGGTCGTCCGAAAGGTTTGTGATTTTGTTTAATTTAACGCCGGGGGCAGGCTCGAATTCAAACATGGTAATTACCGGACCAGGATGTACCTGAGTCACGTGACCTTCGATCCCGTAGTCCAGCAATTTTTTCTGAAGGATTTGAGATTGCGCGATCAATTCCTGTCGCGAGGTTTGGCTTGTTAGAATGGTCGGATCCGGAAGGAGCGAAAGCGGAGGCAGTTGGTAGTCGCCGATGTCTTCCCGTACAAAATCGAAAATCTCCTGTTGGGGCGCCTCGTGGACCCGCGGAGCCGGTGGCGGATCATTTAGGGTGGGCATGGTTGCAAAGAGCGGGGCGGGCTCGTCGGTCGTGTGCTCTGGCCGTGGGCGCAGGCCGTTTAGCCTGCCTCTGCCTTTAGAACTGAAGCTTTTATTTGAAATCGTTTGGCTTAGGTTTTGGAGCACAATCACTGATTTTGCTAATGCGGCAGAAGGAGAAAAAGGAAAGGCAAGCAAAATGCCGATTAGTAATAAAGAAGAAAGAATGAAGACACTGCCTGTGAGCGCGAAGTAATGCAGGAGGAAGTCCGAGAGAAGCTGTCCGGCCATACCGCCCCTGAAGTTGGGAGGGAGGAGGACAGGACTGCCATCTGCCTTTAAAGCGGCCAATCCGGCAAGGGTAAAGGCCATCAGGAGGAAACCGCCGACAAACTGTTTGGCCTGCACAGGTTTATATTTTATCCAAATAGATTTAATGCCCAAGACGATGAGGAGGAGTGCGAGCAGGTGGGAAGCGATTCCGAAGGACTGAATCATTAAATCGGAAAAGATGGCGCCGATTTTCCCAATGGCATTTTTAACTTCGATGGAGGTCGAGACCGTCGAGAGGGAAGGGTCCTCGACATGATAACTCAAAAGACTGAATCCCACCAACAAACCAAACAAAATGAGGCTCAGTCCGATCACTTCATCTCGATAGCGCAATTCAGGCCGTTTTGAGCCCATTTATTTTTCCTCTTGAATTTTAAAAATGAAAAAAACCTAACACAGTCCCTGGGAATAATCAAACGGATCTCTTGTCATTTACTTTGTTTTTAACTGCTGAATCAAAGGTTTAAGTCTTGGAGCCGGGTTGAGCTTTTCATCGATGCCGCGTCTAGCATCAGTTATCTGTTTTCGTTTTCGGCTTTCATTTCTAAGAGGCAATCTGAGAGGTTTCCAAAATCATCTAGGCTGAAGGTCTCTCCTCTTCGTTTCGGATCGATACCCATTTGCCCGAGTGCCGTCATGACGCGTTTTTCATCGAAGCCGGCGCAGCGCAGGGCGTTGGGCATTTGCTTTCTTCGGTGTTGGAATGCAGCTCTCACGATACGCTTAAAGAGCATCTCGTCGCCCACTGTGATGCGGGGGCGGGGTAGAGGCCTGAGCAAGATGACAGCAGATGCGACCTTAGGGCGCGGCCGGAAGCAGGTGGGCGAAACACGGAAGCGCATTTCAACATCGGCATAATACTGGACCATAACCGAAAGCGCGCCATAGGTCTTTTTGGATGGGCTGGAAACAATCCGTACGGCGACTTCTTTTTGGAGCATTAAGACCATCCGTTCGATACGCGCACTTTCTTCAAGCAAACGAAAAAGTAAGGGCGTTGAAATATTGTAAGGTAAGTTAGCCACCACTTTATAGGGGGCGATTAGATTTTCATAAGCGAAGGCGAGGGCATCCCCGTGAATTAAGGTTACACGATCACCCCTGGCATTCGAATCGCTAGAAGCTTGAAATCGTGTTTGAAGTGTTTTGATCAGTTGTGGGTCGATCTCGATGGCGGTAAGTTGTGCCCCACGTGCATGGATCGCTTGGGTTAAAATGCCGAGGCCGGGGCCGATCTCAAGGACTTGGTCATCCGCTTGAATTTCCGCGCTGTCGAGAATCTTTGAGACGATATTCGGATCGGTCAAAAAGTTTTGTCCCCATCGTCTCTTAGCCTGGTGGCTTTCGGATAGTGCTAGGGGGATCGTGAATAAATTGTCTTTGTCGAATCGCTTAGGCATACTCGTTTTTTTGAAAAGGAGGTTTTAACACTTAAGACCGAGGAGAATTTAAGGGGAGTAGCGATGGCCGGCCATTTTTGCCGCGAGCATTATGGCTTCTTTCATGGACCCCGCATCCGCGATGCCTTTGCCTGCGATATCGAAGGCCGTACCGTGGTCGACGGAGGTTCGGATAAAAGGCAAGCCGACGGTGATGTTCACCCCCTTGCCGAAGGCCAAGAGTTTGATTGGGATGAGGGCTTGATCGTGATATAGGGCGAGTGCCGCGTCAAAAAGACCGCATCGCAATTGATAAAATAAGGTATCGGCCGGATGAGGGCCTGAGGCCTCAATCCCTTCTTCTCGCGCGGATAACACCGCGGGCAGCACTTCTCGTGTTTCTTCTTCGCCAAAAAGACCTTCTTCGCCTGCATGGGGGTTGAGGCCCGCGACGGCAATGCGCGGATTTTTGATTCCGAAGTCTTGCTTTATCGAGGCAGCTGTGAGCTTGATTTTTTTTAAGATCGCATCTTTATTGAGTTGTACAATGGCTTCTCGCAAGGGCAAATGAATGGAATTGAGCATAATCTTGAGTCCCGCGCCGAACATCATCATTCCAAAGTTTGCTTCTTTGGCCGTTTCTGCAAAAAATTCGGTGTGCCCCGGAAAGGAAAAACCGACACCTTTCATCGCCGCTTTATGAATTGGCGCGGTGGCAATGGCGTCGATGTCTCGATCCAGAGCCAACTGAGCGGCCTTACGAATGGATGCCAGTGCCAAGGCCGCGCCCGCTGGATGCGCCTTGCCGTATTGTATGTCGTTTTGCCTTTCGCCCTCTCCGACATCAAGAATTTCAAGGACACCTATTTTGTATTCTGCGTCCTTAATCGACTTGATCGATTTGATCTTAAGCTGGGGTGCGAAGAGGGATGCGGCTTTTTTTATCTCTTGAAAACTGCCAATCACAAAGGGCCGGCAAACATCGTAAAGGGTTTTGTCCAAAAGGCCTTTCACGATGACCTCCGGGCCAATCCCGCAAGGGTCTCCCATGGTAATTGCGATCGTCGGTTTCATATAAACAATGCTCCGTACTCAAGATTATAAAAGGCTGCAACCGCAGATGAAAATACGGCTTGATACCCGGAGTCTATCACCCTTTAAAGCCAATGCGAAAGACTAAATCTGCATGGCTTTAAGTTCATGATAAAAGAGAGTATGAAAGACAGCCTGGAATTTGATAAAATCCCCGAGAATGAAATGTGAGGAAGTCGGCATGGAAAACAACACTGGCGATGATATTGAAGATGACTTAGAAGAAGACCAGGTCATCGAAGAGGAAGAGGATCTAGAAGAAGATTCGGAGGAAGATTCAATTGATGAGGAGGTTGAGAGCCCCAAGCGAATAGAGTCTCGGCCGAAAAAGGAAGCCTATTCAACCGACCGAGGTCGGCTGATGCGGGAGGTGAGGATTCAAACCTTTCGATCCAGTGGCCCAGGGGGACAACACCGGAATGTCACCGACTCGGGCGTGCGGATCGTTCATGAACCTTCAGGTATTGTGGTCACCGCGACGGAGTCGCGTTCCCAAGGGCGAAACAAGGAAAAGGCCTTCGAACGCTTAATCGAACGGCTAAAAGAGAGTAACCGGATTGAGAAAACGCGGATCCCAACCCACAAAAGCCGAGGAACGCGGGAGCGTGAGTTAGACGAAAAACGTCGCATTCATACGAAGAAACGCTTGCGGGACCGTCCGGATCTGGAGGATTAAATCAACCTTCAGACTTTAAAGTATTTCAGACGACGATGATGTTCCGAGTGGTCTTATACGAACCGAAGATCCCGCCGAATACTGGGAACATTATCCGCCTCTGCGCAAATAGCGGCGCCGACCTTCACTTGATCGCACCCCTTGGTTTTGCTTTGGACGATGCCAAGCTGCGCCGCGCTGGCTTGGACTACCGAGAGTTTGCCCGCATCCGGGTGCACGCCGCATTGGATGACTTTCTCAAGAGCGAGAAACCGCCTAGACTCTTTGCCTGTTCCAAATTCGCCAAACGCGATTACAGCAGCGTCTCCTATCGACCTGGAGACGCCCTTCTTTTTGGTTCCGAGACGGAGGGCCTACCGAATGTTTTAAGAGAAAGCCTATCGCCAGACCAAGTTCTCCGTATCCCCATGCTTCCCAATAACCGCAGCCTAAACCTGTCCAACGCCGTCGCCGTAGTCCTCTACGAGGCCTGGCGCCAAAATGGCTTTAGCGGTGCGCAGTTTGAGGGACCTTGAGGCATGTGAGCACTTCCTCTAGCTTGCAGTCTTCTTATTTTCAATGTGTCGTAATAATCCTTTCCTTGACCCTTTACTTGCCTTTATCTATAATCCGGCAATGAATATAATTGAAAAAGCGAAGATGTGTGACCCTCACTTCACACGGCGACCAAAGTATCTTTTCCCTAGGTCTTCTACCCAATCCCATTTGTTTGTGAGCATGCTTCACTGCTTGATGAGTGTGTGTTTACTCATCGTTGTTTCGGGCTTGTTTTGGTCTTGTGCTTCGGAGCAAAAAAAGCCGACACCGGTAACTATTAAAGTTGGGCAAATTCAAAAGACGCTTTCTGAATTAGGAGAGGCTTATGTTAAAAAAGATAAGGAGCGGTTTTTTGCCGAGGTCGATCCTGCATCCATCTCTATGCCGATCTTAGAAGATCGCGTGCTCGGTGATTTTAAACACTATTCGAAAGCGGAGCTTTCTCTTCGCATTCATCGGGTCGAATTGGGCGAGTCAACATTTCGAACTTCGGTGCACTGGAAGGGGGTTTGGAAATCGGAGGCAGATCTCCCAGTGCTTGAACGAAGCGGCAAGGCCATTTTTATATTGGCGGCTTCTGAGGATCCAAAGTTAATTAATGTCCTTGGAGATTCTCCCTTCGGCGTTTTTAGATAAGGGATATACTCTCATCATGAGGATTCACTAAGATGCAGACAAGCGTAAACAAGACTGATTTTCTCATTATCGGTGGCGGGATTGCCGGTTTGAGGGCGGCCCTTGGCGCGAGCCGTTATGGGAAGGTCTGCGTGCTGAACAAGGGGTTGAAGGGGGAATCGAGTTCGGAGTTTGCGCAAGGGGGCGTTGCCGCGGCATTAAACGAGGAGGAAGGCGGCGTTCAATCCCATTATCAAGATACCATTGATGCGGGCAGAGGGCTTTGCCGCGAAGCTGCGGTGAAGGTACTGGTTGAAGAGGGACCTCAACGCATACATGAGTTGATTGGCTGGGGCGCCGAATTCGACAAGGTGGGGAAGCATTTTGCCTTGGCGAAGGAGGGGGCGCACCGCCATGACCGTATCTTACGGGCTCGAGGAGACAGTACGGGTAATGAAATAGTTAAAACTTTATTGAAGGCGATTGGCGAGACCGAAAATATCTCCATTTTGAATGGGCAGTTTACGATCGACCTTTGGGTGACGAATACAAAAGACCAGCCAAAGGTCTGCAGAGGCGCTTGGGCCTTGGATGAGCGATCTGGATCGATTGTCTTGTTTGAGGCCAAGGCAGCCGTCTTGGCGACCGGTGGCGCCGGACAGGTTTACCAACGGACGACGAATCCCTCGGTTTCCACAGGGGATGGTCTGGCCATGGCACTTCTGGCTGGGGCTGAATTGGAAGACATGGCCTTTTTCCAATTTCATCCAACAGCCCTTTTCCGAGCAGAAGCGCCTTCCTTTTTACTCTCGGAGGCCATGCGGGGCGAGGGCGGACGGCTTCTCGACATCGATGGAAAGCCATTCATGGACCGCTATCATCCGGATGCTGAATTGGCTCCCCGGGATCTGGTCGCGCGTGCCATTTGGAACGAGATTAAACTGAGTGGTCGTCGGCATGTTTTTCTCGACATGACGCATTTGAATGCACACTTTGTGAAGGCGCGTTTCCCTACAATCTATACAACCTGTCTCCGATATGGGATAGACATTACCAGTGACAAAATTCCCGTTGCGCCGAGTGCGCATTATATGATGGGCGGAATCAAAACGGATCTTTGGGGAAGGTCTAGCCTTTCGGGTCTCTATGCCGTCGGCGAGGTTGCAGCTGCGGGCGTACACGGTGCCAATCGTCTTGCGAGCAATTCACTCTTAGAAGGCTTAGTCTTCGGAGCACGTGTCGGAGACGCCGTCGGGACAGAGATGCGGGATGCGGTCTCCGCATTCGATCTCAGCAATGCACGTTCCTTTTCCAGAGATCTCGCTTTACCCCCGCGCTCCATAGAAGAAGATCTATTAGTCCAAAAAGAATTGAGAGAAACCATGTGGCATGAAGTGGGCATCGTTCGCTCAGAGGGTTCGCTCCAACGCGCACTTGAGCGATGCCGGAAATGGCGGGAGGTCTTGCTTACGCCAGGTCAATCCAGGCTTTCACTTGAGACGAGGAATATGCTCTGGAGCGCCTTGGCGATTATTGTGTCTGCCCTTGAGCGACGAGAAAGTATTGGTGCGCATTTTAGGTCGGATTCTCCTCAAACAGGTGAAGGAACCTCGCCAAAACATTACTGCTTGGAAAAATCAAAGATAGACGCTTTTCTACAAGTCGATCGAATCAAAACACCCTCCGCAACTTAAGATAGACCTCAAGGCCTATTGTCCTCGAGAGTTCCGATGCCCAGCCACTTGAATGAGACTGGAGATCAAAACCTTTTCTTTATCTAACTTGCCTCTTAACAATTCACAGCTTGCTTCAGAACGGGTGTATGTTGCACACACAGGCTTAAAAGTCGATTGGGAAGTTGGGGCTCCCATTGTCTTCGATTAAACCGGTAACAGAATTCATTGAGATACTCTTGTAAA
>JAJDBW010000031.1 GCA_029261155.1 Nitrospirota bacterium
CAAGAGTATCTCAATGAATTCTGTTACCGGTTTAATCGAAGACAATGGGAGTCCCAACTTCCCAATCGACTTTTAAGCCTGTGTGTGCAACATACACCCGTTCTGAAGCAAGCTGTGAATTGTTAAGAGGCAAGTTATTTATAGAAGCCGATGGGACTTTCCTTGACAAGACCTCATCTTTTGATTACAAACATATACAGTCGCCTATCAACATTCATCGAGATGAGCGCCAAAGTAACGAAATGTGCTCGCCTCTTCCACTACGACGGAACCCTCGTCCTCAATGTATTATTTTTCCATCTTTTCAAGCAGGTTTTCGCTTTCACAAGTTCAGGACATCTCATCTTGCCCAAGCCATCATTAATGCAGCCCCCTTTCGCCCTCAGGCATGTTCGGGTTGCCGGTCTTCCATCAAACTAATGTCTAAATCGGTTTATATAGCGAAAGGCCGGAAATATGGGATTTAGGGCAAAACGTCGCTTCGCCCGGCTCCGCCAATCCGGATCTAGTTTTTTCAACCTCATCACCTTATCCGAAGAACGGACCTTGATGATGCTTGCCGTCATTGTTGGGCTCAGCTCTGGAATCGCCGCATTTGTGTTTAAACACATGATCGATGGGGTTCACCATTTCTGCTGCCAAGAGGGGCCTTCGGCGAATTTCTTTTTGGGGCAGTGGTATCGTATCTTCCTTCCAGCGATCGGAGGCTTATTGGGCGGCCTTCTAATTTACTATTTTGCCAAGGAAGCAAAGGGCCATGGCGTGCCCGAGGCCATCTACACGATTAGACGGCGAGGCGGTCGCGGTCGGCCACGTGTGGTTTTAATCAAATCGATCGCAAGTGCATTGACAATTGGCACGGGCGGATCGGCCGGAACGGAAGGGCCTATCATTCAAATCGGATCGGCCGTCGGCTCTGCCGTGGGTCAAGGCTTTCGGGTCTCGCCCCGCTACATGAAAACCATGGCGGCCGCCGGGGCGGCAGGGGGCATGGCCGCCGTCTTCAACGCCCCCATCGCGGCCGTGATCTTCGCCATGGAAGTCCTCTTGCGCGAATTCACGACCCAAGCCTTTTCGATGGTGGTCTTTTCTTCCGTGATCGCCTCCATCACCTCGCATATTCTTCTCGGAGACAACACCTTTTTACCCACCCCCTCTTTCGGTATTCACCATCCCGCTGAGCTTGGCCTCTACTTCCTTCTCGGTATCATCGCGGCCCCTTTGGCCAGTGGATTCGCTGTCACCCTGCACTGGTTCGAAGAACAGGCCGAAAAAATCAAAAATATCCCCGACCCCATGAAGCCGATGATCGGCGGTTTTATTGTCGGCATCATCGGCCTCTTTCTTCCAAGAGTAATGGGTGCAGGCTACTTTGAGGTAACCGCCATCCTTTCCCCGGACAAAGATCCCCTCCAGTGGGGTATGCTGACCCTCATCCTTCTAATCGGAGGAAAAATCATCGCCACATCGCTCACATTGGGGTCAGGGGGATCTGGGGGCATCCTCATGCCTTCCCTATTCATCGGGGCGATGATGGGAAGCGTTTTTGGCAAGTTTGCACACACGATTTTCCCGAATATCGGCCCCACGGGCGCCTACGCGCTCGTCGGCATGGGCCTGATCTTTTCCGTCGTCGCCAATGCCCCTGTGACTGCTATCGTGATGATGTTTGAGATCACCCAAGACTACCGGATCATCCTCCCCCTTATGTTCTCCGTAACCATTACCATGCTCATGGCCAAACAAATGAAGGAAATCGGAATCTACGGGCGTGTTTTATTGAAACGGGGCCTCCACCTTGAAGGCGGGACGGTTCATGATCCCGTGATGAGCCTGACCGCCGCAGAAGTCATGGTGAAAAATGTCGAGATTGTCTGGCAGAACATGACGGTAGGAAAACTCACACAGGTGATCGAAGAAGGTCATCACACGGGCTTTCCGGTCGTTAATGCACAAGGTGAGCTGACGGGCATGGTCACCTACATAGAAGTCCACAAGGCTTCACAGGATCACCTCGATATAAAAAACACGCTTATCGATCACATCATGCGCAGAGATATTCCCACCGTCTTCCCTGAAGACGTCTTAATAGAGGTCGCCCGAAAAATGCAAGAAAACCATACAGACCGTATCGCAGTCGTGGAAGTCGAAAATCCAAAACGCCTTATCGGCTTAATTACCCGCGCTAACATCATGTCGGCTTACCAAAAAGAGGCTTAACTTCTTCCCAAAACCCATAAAATGTACACAGGGTAAACGACAGCAGTGCCCAATTGTTAATTGATTCATATTGAACTCCGCTCTTAAATCGAAATCTTCAAACGGAACTCATTGATTTTCCAAAGATGAGGATAACAATCCGACATGTGATTCTATAGAACAAGCCCCAATTATCCTTGCCGTTCAGGAGGGCTTTTATACAGTAATGCCGCGGCCGTTCGGGTCTGCACGCCAAGTTTTTGGTAGATATTTTCCAGATGTTTTTTTATGGTGCCCGCACGGATAGCGAGGATGATACCGACCTCCTGGTTTGTCCTTCCCATTGCCACCCAGTGCAAAACCTCAGCCTCTCGCTTTGTCAGGCCCAGGGCTTCTGCTGGTCCTTGCGTCGATGTAGAGGGATCTTCAATCTCGGTCAATAACAAGATCGGCGGTCCGGACTTCTTTGAGAGAAGTGTTTGAATAAGGAGTGTCTTCCCCCTCTTTTTAAGGGATAAGGGTTGATGATGTGCCTGCCGACCCAACAGCTTTAAATCTTCCAACCACTTTTGGGCTAAGAGGGGTAAGCGAGTAGCGCTTTGTGTGCTAAGGGAGAAGTAGCTTGTCAATAATGACTTGGCGTAGGCCGAGATCGATTGAATCGTACCATCCCAACCCACTTGAATGATCCCTCGCCCTTCCTGTTCGATGGCAGATTCTAAAAGGCTTTGCTCCTCTAGATACTGGGCCGTATTGCTGGCATTCCGGTAGGCCCTAAAGAGGTGGGGCCGAATCAGGCTCAGCATCAGTCTATCTTGCTCGGAAAAATCTTTTTTACTACGATTCAGGTTGATGACGATGAGGGTCTCTTGGCCCACGTTCAGGAAGAAATATATCTGTGATTCAACGCCCATGTGCCGGTAATATTTGTTGTAGAGCTCGAGCTGATGAAACTGTTTCCGGTTAAGGAAATCAGATATTTTATAGGGCCGTCCGTCGCGCGTTTTTTTAAAATGCGTCAGAATCGGATGTTGGTGGAGGTGATGTGAAAATGCCTTATAAAGGAGAGGGGAAAGGCGTACCGAGGCGTGAGAGCGCATGACCTTAAGAATGGGATTGTGGCCCACTAACAAGGGCAGACCCTTTGAAGCCGGCATCTCAGTAAAGGCGGCATAATCTGAACGAACAAGTTGACTTAGGAGCAATAAGGTATTTTTGAAATCGTCCGGATGATTAATCTCGTAGACCTGCTCAATTGCTTTGAGCAGCCTGTCATATTCCTTCGGCTGTAATCTTGGACTTGAATTCATATCGTCAGCTTAATGCAGTTTAAGAAAGGCGAGAACAGCCCCGTTATATTCAGACGAGTTATCGATGTGCATTAAATTCTCGGCATTCGGGATGCTCACCCGCGCTTGCCGCGGCAAGCGGCTTTCAAGGGCGTCAGTGATGATCGTAAACCGGCATCGTTTCTTTCCCGCAGACCAGAAGTACCGGCTGCTTAATTTATTGGGCGTCATCCTCCGAAAAGGGCGAATAGAACGCTGGCGCGAAGACCTCGGCTTTTAAGGCAGGGGCGTTATCAAGGGCATAAGCGCGGGCGGTTTGATGAGCTCGGCGAGGTCCTCTGCGTGGCTTGCCGCCGAATAGTCCAGTCCATCCCTACCCAGTCATTCGGATGATGTTAGCGCCGACTGTAGGAAATGAACCGATCGTCCTGAGAAAAAGGATTACCTTGGGGCTTCCAGGTCCGGTAATCCTGAATATCCCCGTGAACAAAAACCACTGGAACACCCGTACCTTGATCGATGTAATGCAGGCCTAGACCCTTGTCGGCAGGCACCTTCAATCCTGGATGCGTCATTATTATCCCCTCAAGAATACGCCATATGGCGTATTGTCTCTACGATTTTTTTAAATTAAAGTAAGAAATATTTAACAAAATAAAGAATACGACGTAAAACGGCTCGGGTCAATGAATTCCACCGCCTGAAATACCATTCGATGCATTTGATGCCCCTATTCGCGAAAAAGGAGGCGTTCCGATGGCCTCGGCCGAAATGACTTGTTTGTTTTAAATCTATACCTTTGATCATTGGAGACAATAATGAAAATACATCTGTTCAGAAGTGGTATCAAAAATTTGCTGGCGCTCGTCTTTACCCTAGGGCTTATTGGATGTGGGAGTAGTGGCGGCAGTGGTGGCGGTAGTGATGGGAATGGAGAACCGCCTACATCACAAACGCAGAACCTGCTCTTAGCAAGTTGCGATGGTGAAGGCCTGCCCAAAATATGTTTCAGCGAGCCCACCGTCCAGCTGAAAATGGGGGATGATTTTATACCCCAAGGCATCATTGCAGTCGGAGGAGATGGGACGGATCTTTCGGCCGAAGTGGTGATCTCCGAAATTTCGACGAGTGCCGTTTTCCCGACGGGAAGCACAAGTAATCCCGTAGTGCTTACCCATAGCACTGTTCCCACAAATGTTTTCTATTTCGGGACACAACCTAGGGTGACCTTTAGCGTCACTGACAGTGATGGGAATGTGGCTACCGCGACTCAAGTGGTAAAGTATTACAACACCCCAGAAGACAGCCCTATCCAAAAATTTTCGGGCAGTCTTAGCGGTTCAGTCGTCGAATGGGTCAATGGGACCTCTCGGTCTTTTCCTATTACCAACAAAAAAGTGACGATCTTCTTCAAGATAGAAGGCAATGACATCACGCTTATGAAGGTACCCTCATGGTCTCCGGATATCGCCGCAAAGCGGGAGACAGCGTTGGGTCCAGATACCTTCATTATTCCGGACCAAAGAACCGCTGGCGTGGTTTACGGAAGCGCGACGGTCGGCCAGCTTGGCCCTGAGAAGGTTTTTGGGAAAATGAGATATCTGGAAAGTACGAACCAGCTCATTATTCAAGAGTTAACCGTAGGACAAGACACTGGCCCCACATCTGGCGGGGTAAACACAAGAGTAGAGAAGTATGCTGGCACCTTGAATCTCGTACTGCCTCAATCGACAGAAAAAGATCCAAATCTTATCGACAATGACGATGGGACGATTTCAGACACAGAAACATCCCTCATGTGGGTTGATCCAGGTGTTGTTAAACAAAACCGTGATATGTCGGGAAATTGGTATCAGGCCATTGGCGTAGGCCATGATACGCTCAACAATGGGACCGTTATTCGCAGTATCTGTGGCGATCTAGACTTTGCGGGTTATACGGACTGGAAAGTTCCGGGTAGAGGGCAACTTGCGACTTTATTGCATCCTTTCTACTTGGGTTTTATCGATACGAGCCTGTTTGACTATTTTTTCACTTCTTGGTCGCGTGACAGCGAAAACAACCAAGTCGCTTGGGCCTACCAAGTGAGTTTTGTCACGGGGCTAACGACTCAAGCTCGACGGGAAAACAGCCGATTTGTCCTCTGTGTGCGGGATCAATAAAAAATCATTAATGTGCTAAAGATTAAATCAAAAACTGCATATTCAGGATGAAATAGAAGTCCTTTCTCAAACCGCCAGGGCAATGGAGTGTTTAGCGCTCATTGTTCTGGGGGTTTGAGATAAAAAAGGGTTTCCTTTTTAGTCTCCTCATAGATGCTATGGTTATTAAAAAAAAATAATACAGGCACGATTCCTCCAATCTCTTTTTACTCTGGGAATTCGATAATTCTCAGATCCACCCAAATGTGAAACCTTAAGATAAACGCCACGGCTCCACGTTCACTTTCATTTGCTCTATCGCGAAGTACTCCAGTGGCTCGCTATACGCTTTCAAAGAAAAGGCATGCTAGGGCCAGGACAGCACCCAAGCGCTCTCTTGCCTTTTTGACTTCGAAACGAAGCAGTCGTACAATCTGACTCAACTCGGATTCAACCCCATAGATAGGACGCCCTATTGATCTATTCGCATTCACGCTTGGACAGCTATCGTCAGTGTCCACTCAAATTTAAGTTTAGGTATATCGATATGCTCCCTTCCGAACTTGAAGGAATTGAAGCCTTTATGGGTTCCCGTGTCCACGAAGTGCTTCAAAAGCTTTATACCGATCTGCGCTTTTGTAAAACCGCCTCTCTTGAACCTCTCATTGAATTGTATCAGCAGCTCTGGGAAAAGGCCTGGCATGAAAATGTCCGCATCGTCAAGGAAGAGTTAGCGCCGGAGGATTACTTCGCCCTTGGGAAGCGTTGTATTGAAGATTACTATCATCGCTACAAACCCTTCAATCAAAGCCGAACCCTGGGCATTGAACACCCCGTTCAATTCAGCTTGGATCCGGAGGGGAAATATGTAATGAAAGGCTTCATCGATCGGCTCAGTCAGCCGAAAGACCATGTAATCTGGATTCATGATTACAAGACCAAAGGCTTTCTCCCGACGCAGACGGAACTCGACGAAGACCGTCAACTGGCCTATTATCAAATGGCGATCTCTCAACTCTGGCCCGAGACAAAAGAGGTCGAACTCGTTTGGCATTTTCTGATTTTCGACCAGGAAATTCATTCGCGACGAAGCCCAGAAGAATTGGAAACGCTTCGTGAAGAAACCATCGCCCTCATTCGAGAGATTGAATCGGCAACGGACTTTCCTGCCAAGCAAAGCGGTCTGTGCAACTGGTGCGAATACCAACAACACTGCCCACTTTTCAAACATCTTTACGACACCGCGTCTTTGTCTGAAAATGAATATCTTGGCGAAGAAGGCATCGGCCTTGCTGAAAAACTGATTACGCTCCAATCCAAGGAAGAACTACTCAAAGCGGAAATTGCGAAACTGAAAGCCGCACTCTGGGACTATGCGCAGAAAAAAGGCATTGAAGTTGTCTTCACCAAAAACCACAAAGTCCGGATTAAGGTCTACGACAATATTCGCTTTCCAGGCAGAAACGATCCCGGTCGTTCCGCACTCGAAAACCTGATTCGAGAAAAGGGGAAATGGGAAGAGGTCTCCTACCTTGACGTCTTTGCGCTTTCAAAGGTACTCCAAGCCGGGGGCTGGGATGCTGAACTCGTGGAAAAAATCAAACAATTGGGCACGCCAGACAGCTCCCTCTGGATTAAAGCCTTTCCAAGGAACACGCGTGGCGCTTGGAAATAACCAGCGGATCCAGCGTAGACCTTGTTCTATGCTGGACTCCCCTTTACAAGCCTTGAATATCCTGAGATAATCCAGTCCCTTAGAACCTCAAGAAAGGAAGATGAATGTCAGAGATTCGCGTAAGATTCGCCCCAAGTCCAACGGGTTTTTTGCATATCGGCGGGGCCAGAACGGCAATTTTCAATTGGCTCTATGCCCGTCATCACCAGGGAAAATTCTACCTTCGGATTGAAGACACAGATCAATCTCGCTCGACAGATGAAGCCATTGAAGCCATCCTAGACGGCATGCGTTGGCTCGGTTTGGACTGGGACAGATGGGAAGGGAGCAAAGGCGACGCGCTTCGGCAAACCGAGCGATTTGACCTTTATCGTCAAAAAATTTCAGATCTTTTGGAACAAGAAAAAGCCTATCGATGTTATTGCACGGCGGATGAATTGGCCGAGCGACGAAAAGTGGCGATGAAGGCCAAGCAAGTGCCCCGCTACGATGGGCGTTGTCGAGACCGGACGGGCCTTGCACCCGATCACCCTTATGCCATCCGCTTTAAGGCCTCGAAGGAAGGAAAGATCGTCGTCAGGGATCAGGTAAAAGGCGAAGTCGTTTTTGACAGCAGCACCGTGGACGATTTGATTATCGCCCGCTCCGACGGCTCCCCGACCTACAACCTCTGTGTTGTGGTGGATGACGTGGCTATGGGCATTACGCACGTGATTCGCGGAGACGATCATTTGAATAACACCCCGCGCCAAATTCAGCTCTACGAAGCTTTCGGCTATCCCATTCCGCATTTCGCTCATGTGCCCATGATTCTCGGATCGGACAAAGCCCGGCTTTCGAAGCGCCATGGCGCAACCGCTGTCCAACAATACCGAGACGAAGGTTACTTACCTGAAGCCATGCTCAACTACCTCGTCCGCCTCGGGTGGTCTCATAAAGACCAAGAAATCTTTACCCTCGAAGAACTCGTCGAAAAGTTTGCGCTGGAAGATGTCGGAACTTCACCTGCGATCTTCAATCCGGAAAAACTGCTCTGGCTCAACGCACACTACATTAAAAATGCGGCGCCTCCCCACCTCGTCGAGAGCCTCTTGAAGCAACTCAACGACGTTGGGGTCGCAAAAAAACGAATCAACACAGAAACCTTGAACCGCATCATTCCTGCTCTGCAAGAACGCTCAAGGACCCTAATAGAGATGGCGGAATCTGCCGCCTATTTCTTTTTGGATGAAATTGAATACGACGAGAAAACCCAGAAATTTCTTAAACCCGAAAACCTAGAAATCTTAAAAACGGTAAGAAAAACCTTGGATGACATCCCCTTCGAACATGATCCGCTGCTCGAAGCACTCAAAGGCATTTGTGAAACAATGGGATTAAAGCTGGCTCAGGTCGCCCAACCCATCCGTGCCGCGATCACCGGCAAAGTAGTCAGTCCCGGCATATTTGATGTGTTGATGCTCCTCGGCAAAGAAAAGGCCTTCAAGCGCATCGATTTTCAGATTGAACGCCTGTCCAAAGGAGAACCTTGACAGGCACAGCACATTTGATTAAAGTTCTAAAATGTCTTTTTTAGCCATATTGGGGGATCGTCTAATGGCAGGACGGCAGACTCTGACTCTGTCTATCGAGGTTCGAACCCTCGTCCCCCAGCCAAAATAAAAAAGGCCCTTAAAGGGCCTTTTTTTATCACGAAAAAAAACCGTCGCTGTCACTCAAATCATGCTTTTAAAAAATCACATCCACCAAGGCACGTCACCGGTTTCAGATTGAACATAGCCTTTTAAGATATCCGTCCGCGATACCACACCGATCACTTTTCCATGCTGATCCACAACGGGTAAACGGATAAAGTGCTTCTCCTCCAAGGTCTTCATGAGTTCGTCCGCAGAAACCTCTTCTCTTACACTGACAGGTTCAGCCGTCATCACGTCCTTCGCTGTCACCATACTGAGATCTTTTCCCGAACGAAGCGCTTTAAGAAGATCGAATTCACTGATTATCCCTACAAGCTTTCGATCCTCATCAACAACTGGAAGGCTTCCAAAAGAACCTGTTGTAATTGCAATGGCGACTTTGTCGGCTTTCGAACCTTGAAAACAAGTCGTCACCTTCGACTCCATAAAATGCCCCGCATCTAATTTACTAAAATCAGTTTTACCCATTAGATAATCAACTCTCCGACCCATGACTCCCTCCCTGTTTCAGCAGTTACTGTTTTTTCTTATCTTTATCGATAACCCCTACAATGTTACTAGAGAATGATTGGATGTCAATAAAGCACTCTCGGCATCAATTCCTTGAAATAAGAGGATGTTCCATACCTCAGGTCAATCGAATCCGCTGAGGGGTACCGCGAAGATAACAAAAAGGGCCCAAGGCCTTTAAAATGTGAATTGACCTCCCTCCAGAATCAATCTATGATAGATCTCGTATAAAGGAGGAAGTAAATTGAACAAAATCACCTACACTTTATGGATTTTTCTCATCATTTTGTTACCGAATATGGCTTTTCCTATGGGTGAGCGCAGCGTTCCCATCGGCAACATGGAGAACTATTTTCCGGATGAGGTGGGAATGACCTGGACGTACCAAGGCACCATTGCGGACGACGTGATGCGGATTGGGACCTACACCAATGTCGCGACCGTTTCGGGAACGATAGAGAAAAACGGCATCACCTTAAAAGTATTTAAGGAAACCAATCAGGCGAATGATGGACCCTCCGAAAGTTACTTCGCCTTGGAAAAAGATGGCATAGACTACTATGGTGGAGACCCGAGCAGCGATTTCGAAAAAAGCCTTGTCCCCTATCGCATTATCGAATTCGATATGCCGCTTCATCAGCCCTATGCCCAACTCAACAGAAAAGGCATCCCCTTCGGCCGGGACTATGACCAGGACGGCATTAATGAAATTGCGGATGTTTATGCGGAAATCACTGCGGAAGGGTTTGAAACCGTCACGGTCCCGGCAGGGCGCTTTAAAAATGCGCTTAAATTGAAGGGATTGATGATAATCCGGCTGACGCTATCCGATAGCGGCGAGGTGCTGAACATCGTTGATCGCACCAGCACCTGGTTTGCTCTCGGTGTGGGGACAGTAAAAGGGATCGAGTCCATCGATTTTCCCCAACAAGAAGGCCTTCCACCCCTTTCAACCGTCATCACTGAAACCTTGAGCGCATACTCCGGTCGGCCCAACACAACCCATTAATCAAACAAGCATCAAAATAGAGCTAGACCGCCCCAATCATGTCTTCAACGAGATAGAGCATAATTTCGCCAAAGGTCGGGTGGATGTGCGAAATCTTGGCATATTCTTCGAGTGTACAACGGAAATGCATGGCAATGGCAGCTTGATGAATCAAGTCTGAAGCCTCTGCGCCAAAGATCTGTGCCCCAAGAATCTCACCGCTTTCCGGAGCGGCTAATATTTTGATAAAACCCTCCGTTTGGTCCGTCACGATCGCCTTACCCAAATCCTCGAATGGAAAGCGCCCAACCCGAACAGGAATAGCCCTTTCCTTTGCTTCCTTTTCCGTCAGCCCCACCCTTGCAAATTGCGGATCGGTAAAAATCGCGATCGGAATAACCCGGTAGTCCGCCTTTTTCACAGGGCCATTCAGCAGATTTTCTCCCGCGATTTTGCCTTGGTAAGTCGCCACGTTCACCACCAGATTCAAGCCCGTGACATCTCCCGCCGCGTAGATATTCGGATTGGAAGTCTGAAGGAAATCGTTTACTTTGATGCCGGACGTATCGTATTCCACAGCGGCTCGGTCGAGACCCAGATCCGAGACTTCGCCCTTCCGTCCGGTCACCAGTAAAATCTCTTCCCCATCGATCGATTCGCTCTTCCCTTCGTGCTGAAAATGGACTCTTTTTAAAGACCCCACCATTTCAATTTGTTCGATTTGCGTCCCCGTCCATAAGGCCATGCCTTCTTTCCGAAAAAGAGCGCCAAAGGCCCGCCCCACATCGGCATCTTCCCCACTGAGTAGCAAGGCGCTACGTTGAACGACACTCGTTTTCACGCCCATCCGATGGAAAAATTGCCCGAACTCCAGGGCTTCTGCGCCGCCACCAATAACAATCATCGAGGCGGGAAGCTTTTCGAGGGCCAGGGCGTCGTCACTCGTTAAAAAGCCTGCCTCTTTTAAACCCGGAAAGGGTGGAACACTGACCCGCGATCCGGTTGCAATAAGGAATTTCTCACAGTGATAGCGGGCTTCGCCCACTTGAAGCGTATCTTTTGAAACAAAGGAAGCGGCTCCCGAAAGAAGCGTAATATTCGTATAGGCCTTCGTTCCTAATTCGGCATCCTCCGCCATTTCAGCAATGAGGCGATCTTTTCTTTTTTTGATCTGATCAAAATGAAGCTGAATCGGCCCCTGCATATAAACACCAAGCTCTGGACCTTTATTTATCATACCCACAAGATCGGAAGAACGCAGATACGCCTTTGTTGGCATGCAACCATTAAGGATGCACAAACCGCCGAAAGGACCATTTTCGACAAGACCGACCTGTGCCCCGGCGCTTGCGGCAAGCTTTGCACCGTATCGGCCGGCGCTGCCCGCGCCGATCACCATCACATCAAATTTTTTCATCGGATCAATCGTTCATCTCATTCTAAAAAACATAGGCAAAACAACTCGCGCACCAAATTAGAGCGTGAGGATATTGAGATACTGAGACAGTTCACGGACCCGGTCTCCTTCACCTCGTTCGGTATAACTCGCAAGTAAATTTCGAATCATACGGGCCAAAATTTCGCGGTCGGGCGTGATACGAAAAAATTCCTCCAGCCAGGTGTGGCCTAGGCCCGTGATGAAGCTGATGCACTGCTTTCGTGTCAGAATTCGTCCTGCATTAAAGGGATCGATAATGCGCGATTCTCGACCCCAAGCATAAGTGACCATAAAATGACCTGGGAGCCCCAATGCCATAACCGGTAAATCGAGACGACGGCAGAGAAAAAGATAAACGGCAGAAAGTGAGATGGGGATACCTAATTTTCGATCCAGGACGCGATTTAAATAACTGTTTTCCGGATTAGAATACTCGTCAATGTCGCCTTGGAAACCCAATTCAACAAAGAGATAGTCATTCATAACATGAATCACGGCATCCGGAGCATTCTGTTGCCCGAGACGCTTCTTAAGTTCCGTCGCCATAATATCTAATCGCTCGCGATAAGCCTCGACATTTAAATCGGGATAAGCCACTTGGGCAACAAGAAAAACTCCCGCTTCCAAATCCACGGCCCCTTTCGAAAAATCTTGAAAATGTTGGAGGGCAGCGGCCTGCGCGAGACAAGTCAGCATGTCGTGGGCCTCCCCTTTTATCGTTGTGTTCGACTCACTCAACACTTCATGGAGATAAGGCACCACACGAGAACCCAATGCCATGATTTTAGCGCGAACCGCTTCGGATACCTCGTCATTCTCGTCGGCGAGAAGTTGAACCAAAGCACGGATCTGACGATCGGGAAGGCCACTCAATTTTTCGTTGATTTCGCTCATATCAAAGACCGCCAGATCTATCACACTCACCGAAGAAGGTCAATCTCAAGACACATAATGGGACAGGGAATTTCATTTAAAGAAATTGTCTGCGAATATTAAAGATAATTCAAGAAAAGCCGATAGTAAAAGTAGAATATTACGGAAGGTCAATGCCTTGGCGGACATGAATAAAAAAATCACACCGAAAAACATCGCCCAGATCTGGGACGAAGCCCTTAATTACTATAAGCGCTACGAGCTAGAAAATGCGCTCCTTCGGCTAACGCATTGGGTCGATCAAAACCCGCAAAAAACCGATTTTGCAAACGATCTCCGCGTCCTTTTAGCCGTTGCAAACCTTGCCATGAATGACCTAAAAAATTCCGCCACTCAGAGCAAGATTTAGGGACAAGATCAACAAATCATCAAGAGCCTAATCACCGGTAAAAATAAAGTACCCGCCCAAACCTAACATAAAAAACCCCATGATCAAATCGACCACATTGAGTTCTTTCCCACGGTCTTCATCCTTCGATTCCGAAGTCCCGGCATAATAATCGTGAAAAATAAACAATAAACCGGCCACAATAAATAAAACGCCCGCCACCTTGTTATTCATTTTCACGCCCTTCCTCAACACGCGATACACATCAACAAATAATCCTTCAGCATGAAGATCTCATTTTTTAGATAGAAAATCGATCCCTAGCTATAATTTATACGCGTGTTTCCTCTTCCAGCAAGGCCTTTAAGTTCTTCAAGCCGGCCTCGTAATCGGCACCCAGCCATGCATCAAGCGCCGGACCAAAAAAACGGCTAAGAATATTTCCACCGTGTTCGATGTGAAAAGACCAGGATAGGCCCGTACTCTGGTTTTGTTTAACCAAGTTAAAGCGCACTTGTGCATTGTACCGTCGTCCGTATAGAAGTCGAAGATCCACTCGCTCATTCGGGATTGTTTCGATAATTTCCCGGCTGCCTCGACCGACTTTGCGATTACGGCTCCACCAACGCATTTTGGCACCGACGCCGCTTTCGGGACCCGAAAATTCATAACGCGCCTCGGGATCGAGCCGGGCCCAAGGTGACCATTTGTTAAATTCATGATGATTGTTCACCATCGAAAAAACCGCGTCGATTTCCCGGTCAATAACAATAAAGCGGCTCACATGTGTCGACGGCGGCATCAGGAGGGCGGTCCCTGCGACCACAAAGAAAATAACAAGCACCGCAATCCCGGCTTTTTTAAAAGGGTTCATCATTTTGTCTCTTGTATTTGTGATGGCAATCCCATACCAATCGATTGAGGATGGACAAGGAAATCGCTAGGATCTATTTATTTGATCCTTTGAAAGCATCAACTCCGCAATGTGCTTCACTTCGACTTTTCCTTTTAGACCGTTATTCAACTGAATCATGCAGGCCGGGCAGGAGGTCGCGACCACCTCCGCGCCGCTGGCCTCAATCCCGCGCCGCTTCCGCTCGAAAACCTTTGCCGACTGCTCCGGATTTTTCAGGCAAAAGGTCCCCGCCCCGCCCGCGCAGCGATCGGCATCGGGCATTTCGACGAAGGATAGACCCGGAAGCCGCTTGAGCAGTGCTCTCGGTTGTTCACTGACGCCCGCTGCCCGAAGATGACAAGACGAATGATAGGTGACGCGTTTCTTTTTTTGGGAAGACTCTTGTTGCTGAGCTTCGCTTTTCAACATACTTTTTCCATTTTCATCGAACATGAATTCGGAGATATGAACGACTTTGGAGGCCAAGCGCTCGGCCTTGCCTTGCCAATCCTTTTCAGATCCCTCCGATCCATTTCCTTTAAACAGACTGCGATAATCTTTCAACATAAACGTGCAGGAGGCACAGCCGGTCACCACTTGATCGTAGCCTTCGAGCGAATCAATATTGAAACGTGCGTTCTTTCTCACGAGATCGCTCCAGCCATAAGTTTGGATCGGCGTGCCGGAGCAGCGCTGAGGCGGAAGTGCCACCTCCACGCCCTTCTCTTTTAAGAGCTGTATAACTGCATCACCGACCCCATCATCGAAATATTTTGCGGCGCAGCCATGAAAATAGGCGACACGGCTTTTAGATGCCACCAAGTCCGGATGCCGATCCGGAAGATGACGCTTCGCCAGCCGTGGCAGCACCATGTCGGCAGGAATTTTGGCAGTGGGAGCCAAGCCTTTTAACCAAGGCTGTGTCAGTTTTTCGATCAGTAGACGTGGGAGTGGACGATCCCAAATCGCTTGCGTCCATGCGGCCAATTTCAAGAGCGGTTCGAAAAGGGAAAGCCGGTCTTGTAATCGAAAGAGCGTCCCCGCCACGGCATTGGGATGTTCCTCCCGCGCCTTGAGTATCAACTCGCTGACATCGATGCCTGCAGGGCAAACGGTGCGGCAAGATTTGCAATTGATACAGGCCTCGACCACACGGCTCGAATTTTCATAGCTGTAATCGGGTGCGGTAAGAATGTGAAACCATCCCCGCGCGGCATTGGACTCCTCCCCCACCACATCATAAACAGGGCAAACTGAATTGCACTTGCCACAAGTGGCGCACTGCTTGGACAGGCGCTCAAAATCGATGTTTTCTGTAAAGGGCGTTTCCGTAATTTTGACACCGGGATTGAGGATGTTTTCAGGGTCCATGATCTGCTTCACTTGCTTGAAGAGATCGTAGAGTTCGGGGCCGTAAAGCGCTTTTACAAATTCGGCACGGACGCGGCCATCGCCATGTTCGCCGCAAAGCGATCCGTCGAAACGCTCGATGACGGTTTGGTGAATTTCGCGCGAGAGGGCAACCATCGCATTAAAATCCGCAGGATCATTCACATTCAACAAGGGGTTGATGTGGGCGTTGCCGTCTCCGATGTGGCCGTAGATCGCCACGGCAACACCTTTCTCCAAAAATAGTTCTTCAAGATAGGCCACGAGTTCCGGAATCCGCTCGGCGGCCACGACGACATCGTCCGCGAAATTAACCGGTTTTTTGTGTTCATCGTAATTATAAAGGGTGGGATACATCGCCTTGCGGACCGTCCAGAGCGCGGCCTGTTGGTCCGGATCGAAGGCGATGGCCATGGGGCTGGCCAGATCGGCTTTGCGCATGCGCGATTGTGTCTTCTCCATCTTCTCCCGGATGGCTTCGTCAAATTCGACCAACAACATCACACCCGCTTCTAGGGGGATTGAAAAGCGTTCGCGGCCGACGAGATCGAGGGTATTGCCGTCCATCATTTCCAGGGCGCTCGGTTTCAGTTGAAGCAGGTCGTTCACCACCGCACCCACTTCGGAAAGCGACTTCAAATAAATTAAGGCCGTCGCGGTTTCTGGCGGTTTGGGAGTGAGGCGGATCTTCGCTTCGCAGGTCAGGCCCAAGGTGCCTTCGCTTCCGATGAAAAGCCGATGCAGGGCAAAAATGCCTTCATCGAGTCCGTCGGCCAGATCGAAGAGATTGTAGCCGCTGGAATTCTTTGAAACCTTTTTCCGCTTCGATTGTATGAAAGCTTTGTTTTGGACGATCAGATCGTAAATCGATTTTATCGCAGGATTGCATTCGAAGAGCGTTTGCAAATCGGGATCGTCAAGCCGGTAGTCTTTCGCGCTAATCCAATTTCCATTCGCCAAAAGAATCTCCATCTCCAACACATTCTCTTTGGTGGCGCCATATTTCAAGGTGTGCGGTCCGGCGGCATTGTTCCCCAACATCCCCCCCAGCTTGCACATCTCCCCACTCGAAGGATCGGGCGCAAACATATACCCACTTCGGGCCAAGCTCCGATTTAATTCCGCATAAACAATGCCAGGCTGAACACGGGCCCAGGCTTCATTTGGATTGAGCTCGATGATTTGATTGAGACGCGTAAACTCAAGGATGATTCCTTCCCCAATGGCGTTGCCCGTGAGGTTGGTTCCGCCGCTGCGCGCCGTAATGGGGACACCCTGCCTCCGGGCAAATTCAAGGGTCAGGTCTAAATCGTGTTTCGATTCGATCAGGGCGATGGCTTGCGGGCGGACTTTATATATGCTTGCATCAATCGCATAAGCACGGAGGGCGGGCGGGTCCGTTAAGACTTTCGCCTCACCTAAGCGTTCTCTTAAGGCATTAAATTTGGCAGACATAAAAGGAGTATATCAGGCGAAAGAAGAAGGTGACAAATTTGGAATTGCCATCAACCATAAACAGCAGATATCACACGGGCCTTGATTTCATGATCTGAAAAGCAAGCCAGCCCAAAAAGACACCCGCAGAATTATAGAAAACATCCCACCAATCGAAAACCCGGCTGGGCAGGATGTCTTGAATGAGTTCATCCCCCAAACCGATCAGGAGTCCTAATCCCATGACCCAGAGCATCGCTGCGATTCCTTTTAACTTGGAGGAAACCGCAAGTGCGCAGAGGGTACCGAGGACAGCGTATTGGAGAAGATGAATGCGTTCTTCGGGCAATGCCATTTGTTGGGCAAAGACAAAGGCGAGCAGGACCAGGCCGATAAAGGCGGCAAGTTGAAGGCCTGATTTTTTCCGCGCAAGCCATACGAGCGGAAATAGTCCCGCAAAGATCAAAAAGAGATTCAGGTAGACCCTAAATTGCGAACCCAACACATTTCGTAAATATTGTTGCCAGACTCTCGCAAAGGGCAGGATGGAATAGATAAAAAGCGTGTAGCCGAGGACAAAGGCCCAGCGCCTCATTTTCTTTCGGTCTCGACCTGAAGGCTAAGGCCATTGCTTGTGACCTTAAGCGTTCCATGACGGTCTGTCCTGAAGATCTGACTCACCCGTCTTCCATACAGCGCCATCATATCGGCATTGGGCGCGCCATAGGCATTGGGTCCTATCGTGAGGACGGCAATTTCAGGGTCGACCGCTTGGAGGAATCTTTCAAAATCGGAATCAAAGACCTCATTGGCATGATGTGGAATTTTAATTAAATCGGACTTAAGAAATTGCGCCGCTTGCTCCAAAAGTTCGCGTTGCGCCTTCAAACCGATATCGGCGGCCAAAAGAACCGTGATATTCCCATGAATGATTTTGAGGACCATGGAATCTTCGTTCTGGTTTCCGATAAGCCCATTCGGATGCAGTACCTCGATTCGTACGGAAGGAGATAGGGGGAAGCCATCGCCACGCCGCATGATCTCATAACCTTGGCTTTTGATTACCCTAAGCACCCCATCAATTTCAGCTTCGACTTTATCCGGAATAAAGGGAACAATAATCCGGGGAAGGCGCGCCTCACCTTGAAGCTTCACCGAAGAAAAAGCATCGAAAATAGGAACAAAGCCACCGGCATGGTCTTTATGAAAATGCGTGATGAGAATCCGGTCTAAACCGCGAACACCGAGCCTTTGTATTGCTTTAACAAGTTCTGGGCCGTTTTCGGGTTTTCCTGTATCGACTAACACGGCGCCCCCTTCCGGAGTCTGAATCAAGATCGCGTCGCCGTAACCGATATCGAAAAAATGGAGGACCATAGGGGAGGATGAAGAGGCGGAGGAGGGATCGAGTACTTGAGAAACAAGCAGCACAAGCGAGACCAGGCTCAACTAAGAAGCCCCGCGGCCTGCCAACACGATGAATATGGTTTTAAAGCAAATTTTAACATCCAGCCTCAGGGACCAATTGTCGATATAACGCAGATCCAACTCCATCCATTTCTTAAAATCGGAGATCGTATTGCGTCCGCCGATCTGCCAAAGGCAGGTTAATCCCGGCTTCATCGAAAGACGGCGGCGCTGCCAGCGTTTATAGGCCGACACTTCATCGGGAAGCGGTGGCCGGGGCCCGACGATACTCATATCACCTTTTAACACGTTGTAGAGCTGTGGAATCTCATCCAGACTCCATCGCCGCAAAATTCCGCCGAGGGGCGTTGCTCTGGGATCCTTAGCCATCTTAAATGCCGGACCGTCCATTTCGTTGAGATGAACCACCTCGCTCATGCGATCTTCGGCATCAACACACATCGACCGGAACTTGTACAGTATAAAATGCCTTCCGTTCAAACCCACGCGAACCTGGCGGAAAAAGACCGGCCCCTTCGAGGTTAATTTAATTAAAATCGCATTGACTGCCATTAAAGGCGATAAGAGAACAACTAAAATAGAGGCGACCACAACATCGAAGATACGCTTCGTCATTAATAGAAGCTCATTGTGTGGTGTTGTTGTAAAGGTCAGGAGCGGAACACCATAGAACTCGTCCAAGTGGACTTTGGCAATCATATGGGGGAAAAAGTTGATTGCGACCCGGGTCCGGACCCCTTGCTCTTCGCAGATCAGAAAAATCTCTTCCAGCCCTTCTAAACGTTTTCTCGAAATGGCGAAGACCAATTCATCGATGACGTTCTGCTCGAGGATACGCGGCAGATCCGAAACTGATCCGATGACGGGGATATTCTTTATTAATTTTAAACGAACTTCGGGTGAATCGCTTATAAAGCCGATTAAGCGAAAGCCCCATTCTTTATGCTGATCGATTAATTCAAGCATCTCCCGCGCCCGACGTCCAGTGCCGACAATAATAATATTACGAATATTATATCCGCGCCGCCTAAGCGTCCTGGCCCACAATCGCAAAGCACTGCGTTCCACTACCAATAAAAGGCAGGCCGTTGCGCCAAAAGTGACGATAAACAGGCGGCTGATATACTCCGCCTTAAAAATAAAAACGAAGGCCATCAAGAAAAAGGTGCCGATAAAACCCACTTGGACAATCTTCCAGATTTCTTTCCATAAAGCCTTTGTACGCTGAGATTCATATAACTTGTATAGATAAAGGAGGATGGACCAAAGGGGCAGGATAATATAAAAAAGCCAAAGGTAGTTACTTATGGGAACAAGATGCCCATAAGTATCTGAGAAATAGGTATCGCGAATACGAAATGCAGCCAAAAAAGCAAGGGCAACGAGAGCAATTTCGCTAAGGTAGAGAAAGACGGCGATCAGTTTGGACTTCTGCTTAAGCATTTATATCTTTAGAAAAGATTACCCTGGAAGAATAGGAAAACGCCGGTCATATCCACGGATCATCAAAAACTCCGAACAGAAAATACGCTCCTTGCCGCGCAAAGGCAAGCAAAGAATCAAGAAATAGAGATGCGAAGCCCTTAAGTGCCCCCGGGGTGATTTGAACACCCGGCACACGGTTTAGGAAACCGTTGCTCTATCCACCTGAGCTACGGGGGCGGATGAGCGTAAAATTGACACACACCGCTTTTGGTATTCAATTGGCCTGAAGAATAACCGTCAACTCATGTGTATCAAATTAAAAAAAGCCGACAAACGCTCCAAAAGAAGGAAATCGGTCTTCCCGAAGCCGGTTCCAGACTTGAGCCTCTTGGAACTCAAGCAGGGGGTAAGCTTCCCCATCAATCACCCGAGTGCCGATAAGACGTCCAGAGATCGTCATAATTTTCCCCTTTTTATATAAAAACTTGTCGACGCGCTCCGGGAATACGACATAAAATCGGCCTCTCGGCTCAGCGCCCAATCTGGGGTGGATTTCATTGTCAAGGGCAAGTTCCGCAAATTCGATCTCCGTTTTCCATTCTAAATCGCGTAAACCCTGAATCTCGCCGCCGACCAAGATCACCTTGTCCCGATGCCGATTTGGGTTACGCCGAACCTGATCGAGCAGAGTCTCTTCCTCTTCTATCGGTAAAATTCCTTGAAACTGTGCAGTCTGACAACCCGATATCGCAATCAATAGTAAAAAAACCGCGAGCAAGGGGCCTATTTTTGATCGTAAGTACATAGGATACCTCCTAGAGGCAATATGGCAAGCTCTATCAAATTTATAAAATAATGCAGTCGTATTTCTTTAATTTATATATTTACTGATTAATACCTCTCTTTCTAAGGGTTAAGCTTCTTCTTGGCGCAGTTTCGCCAGCACGGTGTAATCTTCAAGTGTTGTCGTATCACCGACGGTTTCATGGCCGGCGGCAATATCCCTGAGGAGGCGCCGCATAATCTTTCCGCTTCGCGTTTTAGGAAGAAAATCCGTGAAACGGATGTCATCGGGCCGCGCGATCGGCCCGATCTCTTTCGTAACGTGGGCCCGCAATTTTGTTTTCAAGGCCTCGCTGGGTTTCGAGTGCCCTTCTAAGGTGACAAAGGCGGCGATGCCGGTGCCCTTGATTTCGTCCGGCCGACCCACGACGGCGGCCTCGGCCACAGCGGGATGCGAAACGAGGGCCGATTCCACTTCCATGGTCCCCAGGCGGTGGCCGGAAATATTAATCACGTCGTCAACCCGGCCCATCACCCAAAAGTAGCCGTCCTTGTCGCGACGGGCGCCGTCTCCTGTAAAATAGACACCAGGGATGTCGGACCAATATTGCTTCTTAAAGCGTTCGGGATCCCGCCAAACGGTACGCAACATCGAGGGCCAGGGGCGATCGATGACGAGATAGCCCCCAACATTCGCAGGAACAGATTTTCCATCACGGTTCACCACATCGACCGAAATACCGGGGAAAGGCAAAGTCGCCGAGCCTGGCTTTGTCGCAATTGCGCCCGGAAGCGGCGTGATCATAATCGCCCCAGTCTCTGTTTGCCACCAGGTATCGACAATGGGACACTTGCCCTTGCCGATCACCTTGTGGTACCACATCCAGGCTTCGGGGTTGATCGGTTCGCCGACCGTCCCCAAGAGGCGTAGGCTCGATAGATCGCGTCGATTGGGCCATTCTTCCCCAAGCTTGATCAAGGCGCGGATCGCCGTCGGCGCAGTGTAAAAAATCGTTACCCGATATTTTTCGATAATCTCCCAAAAGCGATCCGGCTCTGGATAGGTCGGCACGCCCTCATACATCAAGGAGGTCGCGCCATTCGACAGGATGCCATAGACGATGTAGGAATGCCCCGTCACCCAGCCGATGTCGGCAGTACACCAATAGGTGTCATCATCCTTAAGATCGAAGATCCATTTCGAGGTGAGGGTCGTCCCCAAGAGATAGCCACCCGTGGTGTGTACCACGCCCTTGGGTTTACCTGTTGTCCCACTGGTGTAAAGGATAAAGAGCGGATGCTCCGAATCGAGAACAGCCGCTTTGTGTTCGGCCGAAACCCCCTTCATGAGATCGTCCCACCAAAAATCGCGGCCTTTTTTCATGTTGACCGGGGTATCCGTCCTTCGGACGACGATCATCTTTTGAACACAGGGCGATTTTTCTAGGGCTTCATCGACCTTCTCCTTTAATGTCACCACGCCGCCCTTGCGAAACCCGCCGTCCGCGGTGACCACCAATTTGGCTTCGGCGTCGTTAATCCGGTCCTGCAATGCACTCGCGGAAAATCCTCCAAAAATAATCGAGTGCGTCGCGCCAATACGCGCGCAAGCCAGCATGGCAATGGCGAGCTCCGGGATCATGGGCATATAAATCGCCACCCGATCACCCTTCTTAACACCTTGTCCGATCAATACATTCGAAAAGCGACAGACCTCCCGATGGAGCTGTTGATAGGTCAGGGTTCGGCTCTCACCTTGTTCGCCCTCCCAGATAATTGCCGCCTTGTTTTTACGCCAACCCTCCAAATGCCGGTCGAGACAGTTATAGGCCACATTGATTTTGCCGCCGACAAACCATTTTGCGAAAGGCGGCTTCCACTGGAGTACCTTTTTCCAAGGCTTAAACCAATGCAAGGCCTTGGCCTGCTCGGCCCAGTAGCCCTCCGGATCTTTTTTCGCTTTTCTGCACAGGCGGTCATAGGCGCTGCGGCTTTTGATATGGGCTTGCTTGCTGAAGGCTGCTTTGGGTGCAAAACGCCGCCGCTCATGAAGTGTGGATGTGATATCGATTTCGTCCGTCATATTTATCCTTAAAATAAACAGCTTAAAGACCTAGCTTATGCGAAAGATTCTATGAAAGGGGGAAAATAAAGTCAACAGGCAATGTAAGCTGATCGGCCAATCGGCCTGATTATGGCCGAACCCTGGTCTATTCTAAGAAAGGCTTCCTAAGAAGCGGTTTAGATTGAATTAAATGCGATACTGGATTTGACCTGTTATCGGATATAGTCTATAACTAGTCGTTCTTTGCCGAAATTGGGGCAGAAAAACGGATTAGGGTTTTGAATTGACGGAAATGGAAAAAGATATCGAGGGCGTGAAGGAGGCCCATCATGCCTTTTACGAGGCCTTCGAAAAACTCGATATTCATAAGATGGATGCCATTTGGGAAAAGGGCGACCATGTAAAATGCATCCATCCGGGCTGGGAAATTCGAATGGGATGGCCAGCCGTTCGCGACAGCTGGGTGCTTATCTTCAATCATACTTACGAAATTCGATTTTCCGTTTGTCTTCTGGATATCTCCATTTGGAAAAACATGGCCTGGTCTGTTTGCAACGAGACGATTTCGACCCAAGACAAAGGACAGTGGGTTGAGGGTCAAGTGATTGCAACCAATTTATACGAGCGGACAAAAAAGGGCTGGCGACTCATCCATCATCACGGATCTCCTCTATTATCTACCGATCAAAACGAGGAGACCGCTCCCGAGTCGTGACGCACCGAGGGGAATTCGGATGAGACCAAGAAATGGCGCGAATTCAGGAAATTGTATTCTTAGTTTTTGGTCAATTGGCGGTCGGCGGTGTCTTCTTGATGGCCCTACCCACCCTCGAAACGGCCGGGATCGGGTTTTTTCGAACCAATGGTTTGGTCTTTCTTCTGACCGTCATCCTTGGAATCGCCCTCTTTCCCCTTGAATGGTCTGAGTGGAGCACCGTTTTTTTTCAATTTAGCCTCTTCGGAATGATCTTCTTTCTTTTTAGTGCCTTTATCCTCGTCCTTTTCGTCTACAATCTTCGTCTCTGGTTTCGCCATCCCATACATAGCCGTAAGCTACTCTTCACCGCTTCGTTCTTGGGAGCGATCGCAATCCTCTTAAGTGCGGGCTACTACTTACCGCAGAGCTCCAGCTGGCTCAGAACCTTTTTTCTTTCGGCCTATTTTCTCGTCTCCAGTCTACTTTTAGGCGCGGGCGTCTTGGGCATGCTTTTGGGACACAGCTACCTGACACGGCCCGACCTTTCAATTGTTCCCTTGCGTGAGTTGACTAAAATCTTCATGATTCTGGTTTTTATCGAAGCGGGTTTTAGCCTCCTCAGTCTTGCCGTCTCCGCCTCGACCCCACGATTACAAAACGCATTGTCGCTAAAATCTTTTGAGGGTCTTTATCTTTGGATTCGCCTCCTCATCGGTATTTGTGGACCCACAATATTGGCACCCATGATCGTCCAAACTGTAAAAGACCGTGCGACAATGTCGGCCACCGGCTTACTTTATGTCGCGATGATGATGATCATTATCGGAGAAATTTTTTCTCGTTTTTTCCTCTTGGTCGATGCGGCATACCTATAATTTAAAGATCAAACCATGACTTCCCTTAAACACATAAGGTGCGCCCTTATAAAATATGGAGGAATCGATGCAAATCGCAAAAATTGAAAACATGAAGGAATTTTCTTCCGAAAAAATGAAGAAGACAAACCTCTTTAACACCGATCGAATGTTTTGCGATCTATACTGCCTCGAAGCGAGGCAATTCCAAAAACCTCACGCACATCAAGGGCAAGACAAAGTCTACTATGTACTGGAAGGCGAAGGCACATTTCAAATTGATGACGAAAAACAAAGTGTTCAAAAAGGCTCGGCAGTCTTGGCACCGGCCGGTTCGGTTCATGGCGTCACAAACCACACGACCGAGGCATTGGTTTTGTTGGTTTTCATGGCCCCCTTACCAGACCATGCCTGAAATAAATAAGGAAGATCTTCGATAGAAAGAAATTTGCCTTTCGTGAAGGCTTTCATTATAATTCGCCATACAAATTCTGGAGATTGATATTATGCTGGACCAGAAAGCCCTGGAAGAACAGAGAATCCTGCTTCGACGTGCCGAGCCCTTCCAAAACTTGGAAGAATATCTTGCCGAAGGTGGCTTTAAGGCATTACAAAAGGCACTCACGATGCAACCCATGCAGATTATCGACGAGATTAAACGCTCGTTTCTCCGGGGTCGTGGCGGGGCCGGTTTTCCCGCTGGCATTAAATGGGACGGTGTTCGAAACAACCCCACGGGGGCGCACGGCCTTGAACCAGAACGCTACTTGGTCTGTAACTGTTCCGAAGGCGAACCCGGCACCTACAAAGACCGCTATCTTATTCAACGAAACCCCTACACCTTAATCGAAGGCATGATGATCGCTTCCTACGCGATCGGCACAATCAATGCCATGATCTGTATAAAAAAAATATTTACAAAAGAAATTGCCATTCTAGAACGCGCATTAGAAGAATGCAGAACCGCCGGCTACATGGGCGATAATGTGATGGGCAGCGGGAATAATCTGCCGCTGGAACTGACTTTCGGGCCGGATTCCTACCTTTTGGGAGAAGATCGGGCCCAACTCGAAGTCATCGAAGGCAAACCCGCATGGCCTCGCGCGAAAGGGATTATCCCCGTTTATGTGGGCCTCTACGGCCAACCGACCTGTGTGAACAATGTCGAAACCCTCTCAACCGTCCCTCACATTATCCGCAATGGTGCGGAATGGTTTAAATCCATTGGAACCGCAGATTCCCCTGGAACCATGATTTTTACCCTGACTGGTGATGTCAATCGGCCCGGACTCTACGAATTGCCAATGGGAACCCCGCTTTCGACGCTCATCAACGTCTATGGCGGCGGTCCATTAATGGAACGTCATGTCCAGGCGGTTTTTTCCGGACCAACCAATGCCGTTATTCCGGCAGACAAACTCGATACCCCACTCGATTACGGATCGATGCGAAAAATCCCCTCCGGCCTCGGTTCCGGCGGCTATACCGTTCTCGATAACACGGCCTGCGTGCTGAAAATGGGTCTGAATTTCTCCCGCTTCCTCGCGCTTGAATCTTGTGGACAATGCACTTCCTGCAAAGCCGGCACCGGACGGATTACCCGGAACCTCGAATTGCTTGAGGCGGGTCAGGGCACCGAAGAAATTGTGCTCGCGATTTTGGATGATTGCCAACATATCAAGGGCTCAGGGCATTGCTTTCTGTGCACCGAAGAGGGTATCGAAATCGGAAGTATCTTTTACAACTTCCCTGAAGTCATCGTGGAACACCTCGAATACGGCTGTCTAAAAGACCGACACTTGATTATGCCGAAAATCAAAAATTACGACGAGGCGACGCATACCTTCACCTTCGATGAAGGCTATTACGAACGATGCGAATCGGAAGGAAAACAAATAAACTATCCGGGTTAAATACCTTTTCAAACGCAACTCAAACAGGAACCCCCGAATAAAATAAATTCAAACTCTGTACCATATTCAAACATATAAACATACATATCTAATCTTCTAAATTATGAATTCAATATCACCGTTTAAAGTATGCACCGAAAACCCCTCCTAAATCTGATCTCAATTTATAGACAAAACCACCCGACAGAAAAACACGTCATCGAGCAGTTCATCTCTTTTGTCGAAGCGTATTCAGACTGCTTCGACCGCCAACTGGAAATCGGACATATCACGGGATCGGCCTGGGTCGTGAATCAAGAAGGAACGGAGGTCCTTTTAACCCACCACCGCAAACTCAACAAATGGCTCCAACTCGGAGGACACGCAGACGGAGAAGCGGATCTGCTTTCGGTGGCTCTGAGAGAAACCCTCGAAGAATCGGGTTTGGAAACGGTTACGCCAATTTCGAGAAATATCTTCGATCTCGATATTCATCTCATTCCGAAACGCGGTCGAGAAAAAGCGCATTACCATTATGATATTCGATTCTCGCTTCAGAATGCAGGTTCGGAACGATTTGAAGTCAGCGAAGAATCTCATGCATTATCTTGGGTTCCAATTGATGATCTAGATCGAATAGCACCTGATGCCTCCATTCGGAGGATGCAGAGAAAATGGCTTGATCGCGATCGCGACCCCAGCATTACAGAAATCGATTAATCTCTATTTCGAATATCGCGGCTTACACGATCTATCGTAGCGTACTTTCAGCGAAGTTCGCTAAATAATCATGCGCTTTCTAAACAAGCTACGGGCTTGGTCTAAAAAGCTAGAAACCGAAACCTATGCGCTTTATTTAGCAGCCCGCCACCCGCAAAGCCCATGGTATGCCAAACTCCTCATCACAGGAATTGTCGCGTATGCCTTATCTCCCATCGATCTTTCCCTGACTTCATCCCTGTATTGGGTTATATCGATGACCTTATCTTGATTCCCCTGGGCCTCACGCTGGCCATCAAAATGATCCCACCAGAAATACTGAAGAAAAGCCGAAAACGGGCACAGGAAGAACAAGAGACGACGCCACGGATAGGCCGGATCGCCGCAGGCGTCATTATTCTGATCTGGGTCGCTTTAACCGGAATCGGCATCCTGTGGATAAGACGACTTTAATCCCAGGCCGACACAAAATCCCGGAAACCTCCATCTTTGCGACAGGATAAAGCAAGGGTCATTGGGAAAGAGACTGGAAATTAACGGGATGTCTTTTTGCCTGAAGCGATTTTCAGGTCTTTCATCTTTTTTCGGAGGGTGTTGCGATGCATACCGAGAAGTTGGGAGGCCTGGACCTGATTTCCATCTGTCGCTTTGAGGGCAAATTTGATCAAGGGTTTCTCGACTTCTTGAATCAAAAGATCATATAGGTTTTTTCCATCGCTTTGACTGATTTTACTCACAAAGTGCGACAGTTTTTTCTCGATCAATTCATCCAAACAAGGCTCATTTTTTTTGTGCGCTTCCGTTTTTTGTAGCCGGGTTTGGTCTTTTCCATTAAGGCGTCTTGATGGAGATTCGATTTCCGAGATGGTTTCTTCCAGCATTTCTGGAGAGGAAAGGAGAGCACAAAAGGGCAATCCGGCTCTGTTTAAATCTTGAAGTAACTGGAACGATTTTGCCCAATCTTTGTCTGCGGAGAAAACAAGGGCCTCGTTTGAGGCCATTTTTGTGTTGAAGGTCTTCCTAGCGAGACGTAGACTGACTGGAGCACCATTTTCGAGCGCGCGTCGAAGAGCGGTGGCCATATCGACACCCTCTCGGACAAGGTAAAAATTTTGAGTCATAGTACTCCGGGGGAAGGCTGGAATTTCGGACTCCTATTTATCATATCCCTCGGAATTTTGTCAACGGAAAACAAGTTCCCCTTCTTTTATATCGATCTCGATTCGGTCTCCCGGCTTCACACTCTCATCAAGTAATTTCATCGACAAGGGATTTAAAATGTCGCGTTGTATTGCCCGCTTTAAAGGTCGTGCCCCATAGATCTTGTCGTAGCCTTCATGCGCCAAATAACGTTTAACGGCGGGCGTCAAGGTCAGCGTTAATTGCTGCGATTCCAAGCGGCCCTTGAGCGCGGCCAATTGGATCTCGACAATGCGTTCTAATTGCGCCTCTTCCAAAGGGTGGTAGACAATGATGTCATCGATACGATTAAGAAACTCCGGCTTAAAATGCGCCCTCAATGCTTGCATGATCTGCGCACGAGCTTCATTGAGCTGTCCGTCTTTTTCTTGTATTAAATCGGTTCCAATGTTCGAAGTCATCATTAAGACCGTGTTTTTGAAATCGACAGTACGACCCTTACTATCGGTCAAACGTCCATCATCCAATACCTGAAGCAACACATTGAAGATATCCGGATGCGCTTTTTCGATTTCGTCGAACAAGACCACGGCATAAGGCCGGCGGCGAATCGCTTCAGTAAGTTGCCCGCCCTCTTCGTGCCCGACATAACCCGGAGGCGCTCCGGTTAAACGGGCCACGCTATGCTTCTCCATGTATTCGGACATATCAATGCGAATCATCGCATTCTCATCGTCAAATAAAAACTCGGCCAAGGCCCGCGCCGTCTCCGTTTTCCCGACCCCGGTAGGACCCAGGAGAATAAAGGAGCCCAAGGGGCGATTGGGGTCGGCAATCCCTGCCCGTGCGCGACGGACGGCATTCGAAACGGCGGTAATCGCCTCTTCCTGGCCAACCACGCGTTGATGGAGACGATCTTCCATATGGAGAAGTTTTTCCTTTTCCGCCTCAATCATTCTAGAAACCGGTATGCCCGTCCATTTGGCGACGATTCCGGCAATATCTTCTTCATCCACTTCCTGCTTCAGCATCTTCTTTTCGGATTGTAGAGATTCTAGACCTGTGTTTTCCTCCAAAAGCTTCTTATCGAGCAGGGGTCCCTTACCGTATCGCAACTCGGCGGCCTTGCCTAAATCTCCATCACGCTCCGCTTGTTCTGCCGCTTGTCGGTTTCGATCGATTTCTTCTTTCAGTGCCTGGATCTTTTGGATCTCGCTTTTTTCTTTTTTCCATTGATCGGAGAGACGATCCGAATCCGCCTTTAAGTCAGTTAAGCGCGCTTCAATTTCCTTTAAACGCTCCTGGGAGGGCAGGTCTTTTTCTTTTTTGACGGCCTCACGCTCAATCTCCAACTGGCGGATCTTCCGATCAACTTCGTCTAACTCGCTCGGCATGGAATCAATCTCCATCCGGAGGCGAGAACCCGCTTCATCAATCAGGTCAATGGCCTTGTCGGGAAGAAAACGGTCCGTAATATAGCGGTGAGATAAAACGGCAGCGGCAACCAGCGCGGCGTCTTGAATCCGGACCCCGTGATGCACCTCGTAGCGCTCTTTTAAGCCGCGGAGAATGGAAATACTCTGATCGACCGTCGGTTCTTGAACAAGTATAGGTTGAAATCGCCGTTCGAGGGCGGGATCTTTTTCGATATGCTTGCGATATTCATCGATCGTGGTCGCGCCAACGACGCGAAGCTCTCCTCGGGCCAAGGCGGGTTTAAGCATGTTTGAGGCATCCATCGCACCCTCGGCTGCCCCGGCCCCTACCAGCGTATGAAGCTCGTCGATAAACAAGATCACCTGACCTTCCGCTGCGACGACTTCCTTAATGACGGCTTTAAGACGGTCCTCAAATTCGCCACGAAATTTAGCACCAGCAATCAAGGCACCCATATCGAGCGAATGGACCCTTTTATTTTTTAGGCCCTCCGGTACGTCGCCGGAAACAATCCGTTGCGCAAGACCTTCGGCCATCGCCGTCTTACCGACGCCGGGCTCGCCAATAAGGCAGGGGTTGTTTTTTGTCCGGCGGGATATAACTTGAATGACACGGCGAATTTCCTCGTCCCGGCCAATCACCGGATCGAGCTTTCCTTTTTGAGCGAGGTCGTTTAAGTTGCGGGAATAGCGCGCCAAGGCCTGATATTTTTCTTCCGGTGAAGGATCGGTCACGCGATGCACACCGCGTATCTCAACGAGGGCCGAGAGAACTTTATCGCGAGGAAGTCCGGACTGCTTCATGAGATCAAAAAGCGCACTTTGTGGTTCTAAAAATGCGAGAAAGAGATGTTCGGTACTGATGAAATCGTCTTTCAAGCTTAGGGCTTCTTTTTCCGCACGCTGAAATAAAGCCGACAATTTTGGACTCATATAAACAGAACCCGAAGTACCAGGACCGGAGACGGAAGGTGTTTTTTTAAGATGCGCCATGACCTCACCTCGGAGGCCCTCAATGGACGTGCCAATCTTCTTTAAGATGGCACGTACCACACCTTCTTCTTGCTCAAACAGCGCCAGCGCAAGATGCCTTTCTTCCATTTGCTGATGCTGCATCGATTCGGCTTTTTTCTGCGCCGATTCAATGGCTTCCTGCGCCATGATGGTGAAACGGTTCGCCTGCATAACGGCTCCTCCTATCTTAAAACGCTATTCATTATATAGGTCTCTGGAGGGGCAAAATCAAGGGAAGTACAATTGACAGCCCTGGTGGCCGATGATATCTTTCCTTAAAGGGATGCGCATGTATATTGTCCGATATTTCGTCTTTCTATTATTCCTATTTTTTTATTCAGAGGCTTACGCGAACGAGATCTATCAGTTTGTTGACCCTACCTCCGGCACCATTCATTTTACAAATGTACCCACAGACCCACGTTACAAAAGGAAAAACCTTCGAACCAAACGGCCTTCAGGTTTTAAAAGAGCAGATCGAGAACGCTTTGTCGAAGGGTTAATTCTTGAGGAGTCACGGCTGCATCGAGTGGACCCAGCCTTAATTAAGGCCATGATTCGGGTCGAGTCCGATTTCGATTCGGGCGCGGTTTCATCCGCCGGTGCCCAGGGATTAATGCAAATTATGCCAAAAACCGCAGAAAGCCTTCAACTGACCAATCCTTTCGATCCGGCAGAAAATATTCGAGGGGGGACCCGATATTTGAGATTTTTACTCGACCGGTTCGGGCAGGATCTAAAACTCGCCCTGGCCGCCTACAACGCCGGGCCGGAAAGTGTCGTTCGACATGGGGGTGTCCCGCCTTACAAAGAAACCACATCCTACATTACAAAAGTTCTTCACTTTTACGAAAAATATACGGACTGAAGTCGGGGCCGCATGGCTGCAAGGAAAAAAAACCCCAGACAAAACCCACAAAAAAAACACCTTCATTAGATAACTTGCCTCTTAACAATTTACAGCATAGGAGATATAATGGTGAAAATTGAGGGAAAGAGGAGGCGAGATGCAGAAAGAAGAGGCCGTATTTTTAAAATGGCAAATCCGTTTTGGGACAGAAGAAGCGTGTGTAAAGTA
>JAJDBW010000032.1 GCA_029261155.1 Nitrospirota bacterium
AGATCAGCCTGTTGCGTTTCATTAACTTTTATAATACCGTCAAACCCCATAAGGGCATTGGCGACATGACCCCTTATGAAAAGCTATTTGAACACTTTCATGGATCAACAAATGTGTAAACAACGCGATGTTTTCTAACATATAATATATTTAATTAGTTCTTTAGGTTTTGGGTATTTGAAAGTCAATCCCATCGCTTCTATTTCTGATCGCATCTGTTCTGTGGTGCTAAAGTTTCGCAATACGGTCACGATATTGGATGCTTCTTTTCTGTGCCGTATGTAGTAGATTACCCCTTTCCCTTTCAAGAAAAATTCGAGTTTTACACCATCGCCCTCATCTAAAGGAGCAAACTTGTTTTCAATAAATGTCCGAAGCTTTTTTACATTCGCCCATCCTGAGTATACTGTGCATGGTCTCAATAGTTTTCCGTCTCTCACGACCAATTCTGACATTCTTATAGGGAACTCTATATTGTGTTTTCTCTTCAGGCCGCTGCTGGTGAGTCGGCAAGATGTCATATCCTCAATGAGTTCACGAGTATATAATGTGGCTGGCAAATCTGTATCAGGCATATGTGCAGGGAATCCTGCCGGAAGAGTTACTTTACTTGGGGGATTTACAGGCCCATTTTTCGTTATCGAATTTTCTGCATACCCTTTCCAAAGGTTACTTTCTTCTCTCGTATTTGGGTCTACAACAGATCCCAACGAAAGAATGCCTTCCTTTTTTGCATAAACAATAATGTATTCATGGTTCACTTTTACATGAAACTGATTGTCTGTATGTCCCTCGGTATTCCAAACAAATGATGTTATAAAGTTTCTTTTTCCAAACACCTCATCCATCAGCAGCCGTAAATTCGCCACTTCATTGTCATCTATCGAAACAAAAATCGCGCCGTCTTCCCGCAAAAACTGCTTGAGCAAGACCAGCCTTGGATACATCATACAGAGCCAGCGGTCGTGGCGGTCGAGGGTTTCGCCTTCCTTCCCGACAACTTCCCCCAGCCACTTCTTAATTTCAGGACTGTTGACGTTGTCGTTGTAGGTCCAGCCTTCATTGCCCGTATTGTAGGGCGGATCAATGTAGATGCACTTCACCTGTCCGGCGTAACGCGGCAAGAGGGCCTTGAGCGCATGCAGATTATCGCCCTGCACAATAATGTTGCCGCTTTCAGCATCCCCGACGGAAAGTCCCGGCACGGGTTCCAGCAAACGAAAAGGCACATCCTTGTGATGCGTGACGACGGCAGCTTTGCCGATCCAATTAAGTGTGGGCATGGATATTCCGAATCAAGAACTTATTTCTCAGCAAGCTTCTTCCGTCCCTTCCAGCCTATCCAAAGCAACAGCCCCCCCATCACCATATGCAGCGTCGCCAAATGGAAACGGGCCCTGGGCTTGAGCTTGTTCTCCATTCTTTTGTTAAGGAATTTCCGGCTGAGTTTACTGCTTAAAGGAAGGAAGATCAAGAAGAGATGGCGAGGGGGAAGGCGGTTCTATCTTTACGGCACTAAATGTCTTTCAACAGAGGCTAAGGCGCAGTCTGGTAGATCACCGGACGATAGCGGGGCGGGGGGATGGGCTTTCCTTCTTGACGGGCGGCTTCAAGCCATGCCGCCTTGGCTTTCTCCAACTCCGCCAGCGCCTGCTCGGGCGTCGCGCCAAAGGCGGAGCAGGATGCCAAGTCGGGGATATCGGCAATGTAGCCCTCGTCTTCCTCGCTATAGAAGATGTTAATGTGATAATCGCTCATGCGCCGTGTTCTACTTTTCGTATTTAGTTCGCTCGTCTTAGATTCTTCTTCCTTCCCTTCCAGCCCACCAGCAACAACAGCGCCCCCATCACCAAATACAGCGTCGCCAAATGCAAATGGGCCCTGGGGTTCGGGTCGTTTTCCGGGTGGAGGGTGACACGGATCCAGCGATTGGCCCACCAGAGGATGTTGAAGATGGAGGCGGCGATTAAAATGGTGTAATCACGGAGGATGCACTTGGGGCCTTGCTTGGCCATGTAAAGGATGAAGGTGCCGATGCTGAAAGAGAGGGTGACGATGAAGAGATCGACATAGGAAAAGCGGTCCGAGCCCCATCGGGTGTAAAGCACATAAAGCCTGAAGCCCCAAGAGAAGAAAATAATGAGCCCAGAAAGAACAAGAACGGTGCGTACCTTTTTAGTCATAAGCAATTTCCCTAATGTTGGTGTTTGTTTACCCGTAGGGGCGGGTTTCAAACCCGCCCTGGTTTTGATTATTACAAAACCCGAAACATTGGGCAGGTTTGAAACCCACCCCTACGAGAAACAAATATATTACGAAACCGAAACCATTGGGCAGGTTTGAAACCTGCCCCTACGTTTGGCAAACCAAAACATTTTACGAAATGACATTCGGGTTTTCTTGATCGTATGCCCATTTTGTTGGGTTGTCCATGATGTATTGCCGGGTTTGGTTCAATTCGGTTTGGTTTCGTATTACGCGTTCGTAATAATTGCGTTGCCAGACGGGCGCTCCAGTTGTGTTGCGATAGGCATTGATTGAACGGGATGAAAACGTTTTGAACCCCCGTATTATTTCAGACAGCCCATGCCGTTTTGTTTTTATTGTCGGGGCGGGTTTAAAACCAGCCCAATCCGAATCCGACAACACGATAATCCCATGAATGTGATTGGGCATGACCACGAATGCGTCCAATGCGATATCCCCGTAATGATCGATGAGTTCATTCCAAACCGATTCGACGATTTCACCGATTGGATTCACAATCATCCGTCCATCCGTGATTTCACCAAACAAGGGTTCACGTTCCTTCGCGCAGATCGTCACAAAATAGGCCCCGTTCCGTGCATAGTCGTAATTCTTTAAGCGAATGGTTTCACGATGATGAATGTCAGGGTTATAGGCCATTGCATTTAAATGTAGGGGCGGGTTTCAAACCCGCCCTGGTTTTGATTATTACAAAACCCGAAACATTGGGCAGGTTTGAAACCTGCCCCTACGAAAGGCAAACATAATTTTGATCGCAACCTATTTGTTTTTTTTGATTTACCCCTAGGGGCGGGTTTCAAACCCGCCCTGATTTTAACGAACCCGCCCTGGTTTTGAAACACCCGCCCTGGTTTTAATATTTGTTCGACCGGGTTATTTGTGTCGTCCGAGATTGGGCAGGTTTGAAACCTGCCCCTACGAAAAATAAATCCAAATTCAAATTCAAATTCTAAGACATTGGGCGGGTTTGAAACCCGCCCCTACGAAAGACAAATTCAATCCCTCAATGCGCATCGCTCCAATTCTTTCCGATGCCGACATCGACGGTGAGGGGCACCTTTAAGTCGGCCACCGTGCCCATGCGTTCGGCGACTTCCTTTTTCATGAGATCGACCTCATCCTCCGGGACTTCGAAAAGCAATTCGTCGTGGATCTGCAGGGTCATTTTGCTTTTGCACTTTTTCGTTTGCATCCATTGCCAGATGGAGATCATGGCCAGTTTAATGATGTCGGCGGCGCTGCCCTGGACGGGGGTGTTGATAGCCAGGCGTTCGCCGATGCCACGGGTAAAGCTGTTGCTGCTGGCCAATTCGGGAATTTGACGGCGGCGGTCGAAGAGGGTGGTGACATAGCCCTTTTCGGTGGCCTCTTTCAGGCTTCGCTCGATGTAGTTCTTCACGCCTTTATAGTGTTCGAAATAGAGTTCGATGTAGCGCTTCGATTCCTGTAAGGAGACGCCGATGTTGTTCGAGAGACCGAAGGCGCTCATGCCGTAGAGGATGCCGAAGTTAACGGCCTTGGCCGCGCGCCGCATCTCTGCGGTGATGTCATCTTTGCCGAGGCCGAAGATCTCGATGGCCGTGCGGCTGTGGATGTCTTCGCCAGTGCGGAAGCTTTCGATCAGTTTCGGGTCATCCGAGAGATGGGCGAGGATGCGTAGTTCGACCTGATTGTAATCTGCGGAAAGCAGCACGTGGCCCGGCGGGGCGATGAAGGCCTCGCGGATGCGGCGGCCCAGGTCGCCCCGGATGGGGATATTCTGCAGATTCGGGTTTTTCGAAGACAAGCGGCCGGTGGCGGCGACGGTTTGATTCAGCTGGGTGTGCACGCGCCCGGTCTTCGGGTTTACCAGTTTAGGCAGGGCGTCGACGTAGGTGGATTTTAATTTGCTTAGCTGGCGGCTGTTTAATATTTCGGCGGGCAGGGGATGCTCGGCGGCCAGCTGCTTTAAGACTTCTTCGTTGGTGGAATAGCCGGTCTTGGTTTTTTTGATGGGCGTGAGTTCCAAGCGCTCGAAGAGGATCTCGGCCAGCTGCTTGGGAGAGTTAATATTGAACTCGCCCTTGGCCAGGGTGTAGATGGTTTTTTCCAGCGCGGCGAGCCTTTCCTCCAGTTCCTTCGACATCTCGGCCAGCGCTTTCAAATCAATGAGGACGCCGCATTCCTCGATGTCGGCGAGCACGGCCACCAGGGGCATTTCCATATCCTCAAAAAGTGTGGTCAGGGACTGAGCGGCCATGCCCTCCGAGAGCTGCTTCGCCAGCCGGAAGAGGGCCTCGGCGCGGCGGGCCAGGGCCTCAGCCAACGCATGGGCAGCGGCGCTGATTTCTTCAGCGGAAGGCGGCGCGGCATCGGCTTTCGCTTTTTTCGTTTTCGCTGTTTCCTTCTCGGTCCCAGGAAGGGGCGGTAGCTGTTCCTGCAGGCTGTCGAGGGCGATGGCTTCGAGGCTCTGGTCGCGTCGTCCGGGATTAAGCAGGTAAGCGGCGATCATGGTGTCGAGGTAAGTCCCTTGGAGCGCGATGCCGCCCCGATGCAGAAGGAGAGCGGCATTTTTAAGATCGTGGCCGATTTTGAGAATGGCCTCCGAGGCGAAGAGCGCGCTGAGGTCTTCGGGCATCTTCGTCCCCTCCGACAGCGGAAGATAATAGCCAAACTCAGGCGCGGCGCTGAGGGCCAAGCCGAGGGTGGTCGCCGTCATGGGATCCCCATCGTCCGTAAAAAAATGAAAGGCAAGGGCCCCTTCGGCCTGGATGCGCTGAACGAGGGCCGGGATCGCGTCCTCGCTGAGAAGCGTGTAGAGGCCTTCGGACTGATTGTGGTTTGCCGGGCTGAATGTCTTGAGCAGGGATGGAAACTCCAATTCTTTTAAGAGGGGGATGAGCTGGTCTAAGTCGGGGTCCTGTGTTTCCAATTTTTCAAGGTCGAATGGAACAGGGCAGTCCACCTGAATGGTGGCCAGTTCTCGGCTGAGCCGAGCCTTGTCCTGCTCTGTTTCGAGCGACTGGCGGAGCTTCGGCTTTTTAACTTGGTCGAGATGTTCCAGCAGGTTCTCGATCGTTCCGTATTCTTTGATGAGGGCCACCGCCGTCTTTTCGCCGATACCCGCGACACCGGGGATGTTGTCGACCTTGTCGCCCATGAGACCCATCATCTCGATAATTTGATTCGGCGCAATCCCGAAGCGTTCCTGAATACTCGCTTCGGTGTGCAGTTTGTCCTTCATCGAATCGTAGACCGTGACATGAGGGGTGATGAGTTGGTACATGTCTTTGTCGCCCGTGACGATGACGACCTCCAGACCCGCCGCTTCGCCTTTTTTGGCGAGCGCGCCGATGAGGTCGTCGGCCTCAAGTCCGGCGTCTTTTAAAAGGGGAATGCGGAAGGCCTCAACCATCTTATGAATATAGGGGACTTGTTGGGAGAGGGGATCGGGCATAGAGGGTCGGTCGACTTTATAATCCGCATATTGCTCGTGTCTAAAGGTGGGCCCGCGTTCGTCGAAGGCGATGGCCAGGTAGTCGGGTTTTTTGTCCTTGATAATCTTCAGTAGCATCTGGGTGAAGCCGTAGGTGGCATTGGTCGGGAGCCCGGCCGAGTTGCTCAACTCGCGAATGGCGTAAAAAGCGCGATAAATATAGCCACTGCCATCGATAATGTAGAATTGTTTTGCCATGATTGCGCGATTCCAATATTCCAATAAAAAAATTTGGATCATATTACCTTGGGTATGCTAGGCTGTCAATTTGAAGGTCTTGAACTTGTGGTTGAATCCGACGTGGACATCGACTGGAACATATTATATAATGGTATAAAGTGCTTACTGGAGTATAAGTAGATGGCGATCTTAGATGTGGCGAAACTGGGTCATCCGATATTAAGGCAAGTGGCCGAAGCGGTGAGCCTGGATGAAGCGCAGTCTTCGGGCTTTCAAAACTTTATCGACGACATGGTTGAAACCATGCGGAAATTGGATGGCGTGGGTCTGGCCGCACCGCAGGTAAGTTGTTCGAAACAGGTGGTGGTTATCGCATCCGAGGCGAACCCCCGTTACCCCGATGAATCGGATTTGCCTTTGATGGTGCTCATTAATCCGCGATTGACCGAGCGCTCCGATGAGCGCATCGAAGGCTGGGAGGCCTGCTTGAGCGTTAAAGATCTTCGCGGAAAAGTCAGGCGTCATCGAAAAGTGCGCGTGGAGGCCTTTGATCGTCATATGAATCCTCTGTCTTTCGAGACCGAGGGCTTCCTCTCTATTGTGCTTCAGCACGAAATTGATCACCTCAATGGTAAGGTTTTTCTCGATCGCATGGAAGATTTTTCGACCTTGACCCACTTGGAAGAGTTCGATCGCTTTTGGATGTCGCAGGCCACTAAGGTTTAAGATGAAGCTTGAAGACAAACTCTTTCTCGATCAATATAAAGTCGATACCGAAGCCCACCTCAAAATTAAAGACCCCACGGTTTGTCTGAAATGTGAAAACCAGCAATGTACTTGGGTGTGTCCCGCCGGGGTTTATAAGTGGGACGAGGCGGGCAAAAAAATTGTCGTCGGCTGGGAAAATTGCATGGAAATGGGCGCCTGCGTCGTCGCCTGCAATGAATTCGACAATATCGAAATGCACTACCCCAAAGGGGGCTATGGCATTAGTTACAAGTACGGATAAGTGGACCTCTTTTTCTTAATACTTTAGGCGCCTCTGGCGAAATCAGAGCGTCCTTCATGTAGCCCCACCCTCTGCAGTATGCGTGTTGAGATCACCATTCAACGATACAATGTCGAAACGGATGTAAAGCCCCGTTTTGTTGACTACTGCCTTGAAGCGGGACGCGAAACCACCGTCTTGCTGGCCTTGCTGAAAATTAAATCCGAAATGGATGGCAGCCTCAGCTTTCGGGCCTCATGCCGCGCGGCGATCTGCGGGTCATGTAACATGCAGATTAATGGCGTGCAAAAGCTGGCCTGTAATACCTCGGTGTTCGACGAGCTGGACCGCCACGGAAAAATTGTGATCGGTCCTATGGCCAACATGCCGGTGATTAAAGACATGGTCGTCGATATGGCGCCTTTTTGGGATAAGATCCGGCAGGTGAAACCCTACGTTGTATCACACAATGAGCATAGCCCGGTTCCGACCGCAGCACTGAAAACCATTCAAGACGATCTCCATAATGCCGATGCCTGTATTATGTGTGGGGCTTGTCTCTCGGCCTGCAATAGCTTCGAGGTTTCTCCCGAATTTGTGGGGCCGGCCGCTTTGGCCAAGGCCTATCGTTTTCAGGTGGATCCTCGGGATGAGATCGGCACAAACCGTTTGGCCCAATTACAAGAGGACGGCGGCATTTGGGATTGCGTCCGTTGTGTCTATTGTGTTCAGGTTTGCCCCAAGGAGGTTGCCCCGATGGAACAGATTGTCCGTTTGCGGCGGATGTCGATTCAATCGGGGATGGACACGACTATTGGGGCCCGGCACATTACCCAGTTTGTCAAAGTGGTCGGAGAAGAGGGGCGCTTGAACGAATCGCGCCTTCCGCTCTTAATGTTGTTGAAGCATTTAGGCAAACTTATACAAACGCTACCCCTGGCGATAAAAATGTTGTTTCGGGGAAAGGCGGTGATGCCTTTTGGCACGCCTCCGCAGGGCCACGAGGTGGTTCGGGCAATCTTTAAAGGGAGAAAAAAGTGAAATACGCCTATTATCCCGGTTGCGCCGCCAAAGGCGCGACCCCAGAACTCCACCAATCAACGATGAAAGTGGTCGATCGCCTGGGCATTGAAGTGGTTGAATTGGAGGCTTTTAATTGCTGCGGTGCCGGGGTGATAAGCGAGGCAGATCCTGATCTGGCGTATCTACTGAATGCACGTACCCTCGCGACGGCCGAGGTGCTTCAACTCGATATCATGACAGTCTGCGGAACCTGCCAGGGCGTATTGGGGGGGGCGAATAAGGCCCTGCAAAAAGACGAGGACTTGCGCAAGCGCATTAACTTGGAGTTGAAGAAAACAACGGGGCTCTCCTATAATGGTGGCGTAAAGGTCAAGCATCTTCAGTGGATTTTGGTGAAAGACCTGGGTCTAGAGGCCTTGAAAAAACACGTTTCTCATCCTTTAACCGATATTTCGATCGCCCCTTTTTATGGCTGTTATATCTTGCGCCCCGATTCGGCGACAGGTTTTGACGATTGGGAGAATCCGGTTTCCCTGGAAAAAATTATTAAAGCCTTAGGCGCCTTTCCAGTGGAGTACGACAGCCGGACCAAGTGTTGTGGCTTTCCAGTTTTCCTTGAGAAGGAAGAGATCGCCACGGAGATGGTTGAGAAGCGCATCAGCGATGCCAAGGATCAGGGAGGAGATGCCATGGTGACCCCTTGCCCCCTGTGCCATATGGGACTCGATTTCAATCAGGAACGTGCCGAAGAAAAGCACCAAGCGAAGATGGGCGCGAGTCACAAACTTGAGATGCCCATTCTTCATTTGCCGCAGTTGGTAGGCCTGGCCATGGGATTTTCTTCGGAAGAACTCGGAATGAAACGGCATTTGGTCAACCCCGCGCCGCTGATCCAAAAAATAGACGTCATGTAAAGACAGAAGTGGCCTGAATCCAAAGAGAAATTGGGCTTCTTATCCCCCTATGAGGAGAAAGATGGTAGAATTAAAGGCCGGAGACAAAGCGCCCTTATTTACCCTTCCCGCATCCGATGGGAAGTCGCTTCGTCTGGGCTCATTATTGGGAAAAAAAGAGGTCATCCTCTATTTTTATCCCAAAGATAATACCCCCGGCTGTACGCGGGAGGCCTGTGGTTTTCAAGAGGCCTTAGCGGGCTTTAAAAAGGCCAAGGCCGTGGTCTTGGGCCTTAGCAAAGATTCAGTGGCCTCTCACCAGCGTTTTGCAGAGAAATTCAATCTGAGCTTTCCTTTGCTGAGCGATCTGGATACGGAAGTTTGCAAGGCCTATGGCGTCTATCAGCTAAAAAAGAATTATGGTCGAGAATATTGGGGGATCGTACGCTCCACCTTTATTATCGGCCTAGACGGCCGTATCATCGCGTGTTTTTACGGCGTAAAAGTCAATGGGCATGTGGAGGCTGTCCTCGCGACCTTAAAGGAGGCCCAGACGGCTCGGAAACGAAAAAAACCGCAATCAAAATAAATTGACATGCCCAAAATGGCCGTGTTATATAGGTAAACCTAGTTTTAAACAATATTTAAGGAGGAAAAAGAGATATGGCGCTATTGATTACGGACGAATGCATTGCATGTGCCGCATGTCTGCCCGAATGTCCGAATGAGGCGATTTTCGAGAATTTGGGCGATTGCGAGACTGAAGGCTTAAAGGTGACCGGGGAAGAAGAAGGCGAAGAGACCGAAACCCAAATGTCCTATATCGATGGGGATAACATTTATGTGATCACCTACGAGCGATGTACGGAATGTGTCGGCCACTTTGATGAACCCCAGTGCGCGGCTGTTTGCCCGGTCTCGGATTGCTGTATCTCCGATCCGACTTACCCCGAGACAACCGATGTGCTCTTGGCCAAGGCGCGGGAATTGAATCCCGATAAAGAAATTGACGACGCCAAGGTTTGGAGCGGCGTTCGAAACTAGAACTGCGCTGGCGGATAGAAAAAAACCGAAGATCCCTCAAGGGGGACTTCGGTTTTTTTTTGTCTGAGCGTCTATTTCAAATCGGCGGGATAGTAGGCGGGTGCGTTTTTAATGCATTGATTAAAAGCCGATTACAATCTGTTTTTAAAACAGATCACCAGGTCTCTCACCGAGATGATGCCGACGATTTTTTCGCGATCGGTGACGGCGAGGTGACGAATACCTTTTCCGGCCATCATGTCGTTGGCTTCTCGCGCGGTTTCATCGATATCGATGGTGATGATCGGCGTGCTCATCACCGATTCGACGGGCGTCTTATCGGGATCGAGGCCTTCCGCGATGCCTTTGCGGACGAGATCCGTTTCGCTGAGAAAACCGACTTTCTCTTCTCCTTTGCCCACCAACAAAGATCCGATGCGCTGGTCCCGCATCAACTGCGCGGCCTCTCTGAGACTTGCTTTCGGCGAAATATCTTTGATTTCACGTTGCATCAATAGCGCCAATGGTGTAATCATGACCATCCTCCCTGAACCCTTAACACGGGTCATTTTGAAATACTCCCAAGACTATAATCAAAAAAGTCGTAAAGAATCAAATTTTCTCAGCCCCTAATCTAGTGAACTTGCTATTTTCCTAAGTCACGAGGGCATTCCCCTCAAAAGCGGCTTGATTTTGAAACGCGCTTTCGGCAAGATTTCGGACCATATCATGAAGGAGAAACCTCAATGAAAAGCCATCGCGAAGAACTCTGGTTTAATATTAAAACCCGCCGAGACTATATCAATATCAGCGAAGACGTCCAGGCGGTTATCGATAAAAGCGGTATTCAAGATGGGCTGTGCCTGGTGAACGCCATGCACATTACCGCCTCCGTCTACATCAATGACGACGAGCCGGGCTTACTGAAAGATTACGACGATTTTCTGGAAAGAATGGCGCCACATGAGCCGATCTCCCAATATCGCCATAATCAAACCGGAGAAGACAACGGCGATGCCCATATTAAACGGCAACTCATGGGGCGGGAGGTGGTGGTTGCCGTGACCGGAGGCCAGCTTGACTTTGGGCCCTGGGAGCAAATCTTTTACGCGGAATTCGACGGCAAACGCCGAAAACGGGTCCTAGTGAAAGTGATCGGAGAATAAAGTGCGTCTTCGGTCCTTTTCATAATCGAGGTTCTCATATCCCTGTACAAAGGCTGCTGGGATGCTATAAGCTGATAAAAGGATTCAAGCGCTTTGAATCGAAGCGCGCTGGTTTTTATATATAATTTTGAGAGGGTAGAGATGCAATATATTCAATCGCTGTGTTCAAATATTACGCAATGTCGCAGGGTCTTACGAAGTGGGCTGATGTTATTTCTTCTTGTCGTTTTCACGGGCCTGGCGATGGGCGGCTGTGGGTCTTCTTCGGATCTCTCCGCCGGGGCTGGCGGGCCGGGTGACGGATCGATTGGTGGACCCGGAGGCGGTAAGAATACGGGAGCCCTAGCGCTTCTGCTTACGGACGATCCCAGTGAAGGTTTTTCGAAGGTCATCGTCACGGTTAAATCCATCGTCTTGCTTTCGGAAGATAAGGAGGCAGTTGAGGTTTTTGAGGGCAGCCGTCGCATAGATCTACTTTCATTAGATGAAGTCGAAGACCTTTTTCTGCTCGACGATGGCATCCCTGTCGGAAACTATACAAAAATCCGCTTAAAAGTCGAAGACCCGCTCTTCGTTAAAAAAGATGGCACCGAAATATCATCCGATCAAATTCAATTGGTTGCCAATGGGAAAATCGACTTAATTCCAAAAGAAGGGATTCGAATTGTCTCCGGAGGCACCTTGGTGGTCCGTATCGACTTTGATGCCAAAAAGTCTATTCACATTCATTCCGCCTCATCAAAATACAAATTACGACCGGTCATTTTCGTCACCATTATAAACGATTTTAAAGACCACCTGCTGTCGGTGAAAGGGCGTATTGAATCGATTCGCCCCGATGACCGTTCCTTTCTCCTGAAGCGGACCCGGCATCACCTTGCACATCTGGATGACGATGACCAGGAGCGTCCCTACCGCATACGGGTTTTTGTTTCTGAAAACACTCGAATTTTTGATGAATCGGGGAGTCCATCCGATTTTTCGGCCCTTGCCCTTGAGCAGTTCGTCCATGTGAAAGGGATTCTTTCCAGGGAACCGCTTCTCTCGCTGAAGGCGCGCCTGATCGAAATCGGCGAGCCCCTTCGTTTACAGGGCACCATTAAAAAAGGCGTCGAAGCCTTTGGCGATGACGAAGACCAGCGCTTCATCTTTCTACCCGACCCTGGCCAAGGTTTTATCGGCGAAGTCCTGGTCTTTTTTAATGAAACAAGCTTGATCCTCGAAGGTGGTAGCCACAAAGAAGTGGACCCTTCGCTTTTGACAACAGGACGGCGGGTGATCATTAAAGGGGTTCTGGATCTAAGCGATGCGACGGCCCAGTTTAAGGCCGCGGTCATTGTCATCAAAACGGGGGGCAGTCTACAGGAAAGACTTGAAGGACGTGTTTCAGAAATCGATCGTAATCGACGTACATTTCGACTCATAAGAGATGTGGGCGACCCGGTGTGGGTCCATGTTCCGGCGGATGCCTTTATTCTTCGCGTCCACCAAGAAGAAGGCGATGCCTCCTTGGAGGCAGAACGGGTGGAATTCGACGCTTTGGAAAACGGCCAGGAAGTGGTGATCTTCGGAGTCCCTCGTCCAGCCCTCTTTTCAGGCGATCCTGAATTCGAGGCCGCAGTGGTCTTGATTGATGCCGCAGCTGAAGGCTTCAAAACCATTGCCCAAGGCGAAAGTTCAGGGATCACGACGCCGCGCTTGGAGACCATTGGCAATCAAACGGATTGGGATCGCTTTTGGGGGGCGCATTCTGGCGGATCTTCCTCGGTGCCTACGGTGGATTTTAACTTGCATCAGGTCCTCGTCGTCCATCTCGGGAACCGTGCTACGACCGGCTATCGTATCGATATTACCCGGGTGGATGATTCTGCAGGGAATCTGGACGTCCATTACACCGAGACCGTTCCCGGAGTAAATTGTCTGGTCAACCCCGTCCTGACCCAGCCCCATCACATTGTTTTGCTAGAGAAGACGACAAGCCTTCTTCGCTTTGCCGAAACGAAGGTCGTCTCGAACTGTCGCTGAGTCGCAGCTGTTTTTTGGGGAGGTTTTGAGAAGGCTTTAGGCTAAACCAGACCGAGGCGTCTTTTACCTTGTTCGGGTTTGACGTGGGCGTAGGCCGCGCGGGGCCGGCCATTTTTATGGTGGATGAAGGAATACTTTTTCGAGGCAAGGTGGATTTTCGCCATCTCTGCGGGTTTAAGCCAGGGCAGGAGCCTTTCGTTTTCTTTATTTTGACTGGTCCCCGAAACCGTGGTGTTGTCGGTACAGATTGAAACCGGAATGCCATATTCCAAAAAGGTGAGAATGGGATGCGGATCGCCTATCCTGACCGCGCCGGTCTGGTAGTTTGAGGTCGGGCAGCATTCAATCATCACCTTGTCCCGCGCCAACCTTTTCAATAAAGCCTTGTCCTGAATCGCAGAACAGCCGTGGCCGATGCGCGTGACGCCGAGGATGTCAATGGCCTCCCATATGGCTTGCGGGCCTTCGTCTTCTCCCGCATGGATGGTGAGGTGGAGTCCGCCGCGCCGCGCGATTTCGTAGCTTTCCCCAAAGAGCCGTGCCGGGTTCCCCCGTTCTGCCCCCGCGATATCGAAGCCGATAACGCCGGTGCGATCGTGGAGCGATTGCGCTTCGGAGATGGCCTGCCGCGCCAATATTTTTGCGATGTGCGGGCCTTGATGCCGCATGGCGATTACGATCAATCCCACCTCCATCGTTGGATACTTATCCTTGGCCTTGTTGATGCCGGTGAGCACCGAGCTGATGGCTTGCCGAAGCGTCAAGCCCGCGAAGGTGTGGATGATGGGTGCATAGCGGAGTTCTAGAAGCCGCACATTATTTTCGTAGGCCTCATCGACGATGGTCTCGACCACATGCGAGATGTTGCCGTAAAACTGGGTGATCCATTGCGGGTAGTGAAACTTATCGAGATACTTCAGTAGGGCACCCTCTTCTCCCGCTTGCAGGACCAACAGTTTTTCCATTTCTCTTTTCGTTGCGACCGGATTGAGGCCGTGTTTGCGCATGAGCTTCCAAGTGACATCGACGGGGATGGAGCCATCGACATGCTGGTGGAGTTCCACTTTTTCGATTTGGGCGATTTCCTTATTTTTGCCTTGGGTCTTCATGCGCCTTCCTGCCCTTCCTTCCAGAATCGATAGGCCAGCAGCGGATCCCACATCGCACCCGTTGCGCTCATGACGGCATCGACGCCCAGGGAAAAATAGTCTCGAATATCTTGGGGGCTCATTGCGCCACCGACACCCACCACCACAAAATCGTAACCGCCCATCTGCCGAATTTTTATAAGGCGAGAAGCCTGACTCATGGCGCAGTTTTTAATGGCGGCCCCGCAGACACCCGATCGCAGTCGTCCCTCGCCGGGGAGCGCGGGCGAACCATCCGGCGCGACCACTTCAAAGGGGAGGGTGTTCACAGAGGCCACGCCTTCGATGTGTGGGGCGTTGGCCAAGATGACTTGTGTGAGGCGCGACGGGTCCGAGATGTAGCCCATTTTAATTAAAAGCGGTGTTTCGCCGATGGCTCTCTTTACTTTCGCCGAGATCCGCGAGGAGGCATTGGGATCGGTGAAGAGGCTGCCTTCTCCGCTAATCACATTGGGGCACGACAAATTGATTTCGACAATTTCGGCACCGGCCTCCACCGCCATGCGCGCGCCCAGGGCATAGTCTTCCGCTAAATCTACGCCTTCGCCGGGTGTGCCGACCACACTCACAATCAGCACCTGTCCTTCGCCCATTCCGGCTTTGGCCTTTTCTACATCCGCCTGCCATTCCTTTGGATCGCGCGAGGGCATGCCAAAGGAGTTGGTGATGCTAATGTCTCCGGTCCAATCCGCTCCGGCATTGGGGGCCACTTTGAGTTGTCCGCCGATTTCCTTTTCTTTAATTGCCTCTTGTAAATCGAGAATCATGCAATTGGGCGCGGGATGGCTGGGTGCAAAATGGGTGCGCACGGTTTTGTACACCGGCAAATCAAAACCCAGGGCCGCATAGGTCAAGACCCAATTGGCATTGAGCAAGGGACCCGCCGGGATGCCGAGGCGGGAGTTAACCTCAAAACCTAAAAAGTTTTCTCGCCGGGTGATTTTACGTTTCGGGATCTCGTCCTTGAAAAAAGGACCTTGTTTATAGTTGTCTTCGTAGGAGAGATCGATGCGATATGTGGGCTGGGAAGGCATTAATAAAAGTGTATAACAAGCAAGGGTTTAGGTCAAGGACTCGCGTGTTTCTAAGCCCTGTTGCTGTAAGAATAGGGCGATTTTTCCTTCATTTCATCTCAAACCCGGAGCAAGAGCATCATTAGGATGAGGCCGCTGGTCACGAGGGCGACAATGGAAACGACCAGGTCTTGGTCGAAATTGGGCCGCTGTGTCCATTCGGAGGGATAGAGCTGTTCCTTGGGCAGGTAGCGGCCTTCCTCGAAAAATCCGAAACCGCGTTCCAGGCGAATCAGTTGAAGCTTGGCTTTTTCGTGGCGTGATTTTTCCTGGATCAATTGAAAGATCAACAAGAGCATGGCCAGGGCGACGCTGCCCGCACAAAGGAATTTGAAGATCGGAGGGGAAGGACTATTTTCAGGAATAAATAGGCTCAGGATTGAAAGCGTCGTAAATGCAAAAATGCCGCGTCGGCTCATTTGGGCCATCGCCGCTCGGCGGCGATAGACCTCTTCCTTAAAAATGGGATACAGCAAGCGGAGGGTTTCGAGGGACTCGGTGTTGGGCGGGTGTTCACTCATCCGCTCACCTTGGGTATAAAAAGCGGGGAGGCCCTGCGGACCACGGCTGTGCCGTGATCCAAGGTCCTCACCACCATGCCCGCCATGCATAAGCGGTCGAGAAGGCGTTTCGCCGGACGGTGACCCTCTCCGTCTTTCAGGCGGTCTAAAATCATCCAGTCGCCCTTCGGATTGATCTGTTCCAATAAGCCCTCTTCTTCGGGGGACAGTTCCGCGTACATGCGCTTGACGAGATTGTCTGTTTTCAGTTCAGTTTTTTTTGCAAAGGCTTGTTCCATTAAGTAGGGGTGGCCGCCCGTCTCGTTCCAAACCCGCTCTACCGCGTCCGGTCCCAGATGCTCCAAGATAATTTTTCGGGCCTCCCGGATAGGGACGACAGAAAGGGGATAGAAGCGGAGGGGAAGGATAAATGCCGCCCTGTGGGCTTCGGCCCAGGCGTCCCAGTTTAGACCGCCTATCCAGCAGATCGAATGAATGGCGGGCGTGGTAAGCTCCATGGCCATGTTGACGATTTGTGGAACTAAATTTTGCGATTGCTGGAGAAATCGCTCGCAACCGTCGATCAGCAGGACGATTTTTTTTGACCGTTGTTGCGGAGCCGTTTTTTCGGCGATGTGATGAATCTGCGACATGAACTCGGAGAGCGAGCCCGGATTTTTTCGATAAGGATTTTTGGCGTCCCAGTCCATGCCCTCGCGAATGAGGGCCTCGAAGGTAAGGGACCAGAATCCGGCATCCGAATCGGCATCCTTCAGAGAAATCAGAATGGCCTGGTGTTGATCATCGCTAAGCCCTTCGGCCAGGTGCGCGGCCAAGGTGCTCTTGCCGATCATCGGGCCGCCGGACATTACAGCCCACTTGCCCTTCAGGAGGTGTTTGCGTAGATTTTCAATCAGCCCAAGACGGCTGGTAAAAGGCACATTCGACATGGCGAAACCTTAACATAGAAAATGGGTGGCGACAACGGGAAAGGCATGTCAATTCAACGACGATATTTTGGATTTAAATCGTTAAGGAGCCGTGGAAGTTCTGGCCGACTAGAGATTTATTAGGAGTACGTTAAGTTCTAGGCTGCGACGGGGTTAATTTTCTTATAATCGACTTCATTCAATTGGCTGAGTTCCCAATTGTTTTGCAGATTGAGCCAGAACTGAGGGCTTCCGCCCAGCGCCTTCGATAGTTTCATCGCCATATCCGCGCTGATACCCCGCTTTCCGCGACATATTTCATTAATCGTTTTTGCCAACACGCCGATGTGTTTGGCTAGGCGGCTCTGGGACAGTTCAATTTCCTCCAGCTCGTCTTGCAGGACTTTGCCCGGATGGATGGGGGTAATATGCAATTTACTCATCGATTCCTCCTTGTGTCGGCTAATGGTAATCGACAATTTCGACATCAAAGGCCATTTCTTTCTGCCAGGTGAAACATATCCGATTTTGGTCGTTTATACGAATACTATATTGTCCTTTTCGATTGCCCTTCAATATTTCGAAGCGATTTCCACGAAGTTCACGAAGATCCTGAACAGAAGTCGCTGCACCAAGTCGTGCCAACTTGATTTGGGCTTTTGGGTGCAGCTCTTTGGGCAAAGTTCTTAGGGCCTCTTTTGAAACCTTTCCATCATTAATGTCTTCACTGCCCCGATTTTTAAAACCTCTGATGCCCATTCTGCTTTGATATCCTTTTATCCGACTATACCGGAGTCCGGGATAGGAATCAAGGAGGAAGAGGGCTTATTTTATATCCATGGCAGGAAAAATGATTGCAATCTTATTTTGGCTTCTGAATAATATGGCTTCTGTAATGTCCAAAAGGTATCGTCCGGTTTCAGCAAAGAAGGTTAAGTCAACTATCGAAAAATAATTGCCAATTTGCAAGAAAATTCGTTACTATCCATAAACCAGTTAATGCGCTGATCGGCCCTAGGCGATCGGAGCGACTCAGCACGTGAGCCTTATCGTTGATAGTGCCTTTTTAATCCTCTTTCTGTCGTCCGGCGATGGTTGATCTTTTCCTTACTCTGGAGATTATCCGTAGCTGACTTCGAGGACCCATAGAAAATACGACAAGTTAAAAAATTTCTTAAGGCGTGGTGAAGGCATGTCATCATCTTTTATGTGTTGCGCGGGCATTTTTACCATTGGCAATGATAACGGATTGGGTAAAAAACGGCACCCCATTCGACTCTACTTTTTATCACTTCATGACAAAGCTCAAGTCTGAATAGGAGTTCTATGAAAACGAAACCGACGGTCTTTATTTCTCACGCATCTGAGGACGAGCATCTTGGCCGGGCTTGGATGGAGCTCATCCAGTCCATTCCCGGAAAGGCGGAAGTGCCTTATCTCGCCGAGGATATGCGGCGGGGGATCGGCTCTGGAGAGAAGTGGGCGGAGAATATCGATCAGGCGCTCAGCGATGCAGAGGTGACCATTGCCATTTTAACCCCCAGTTCCAACAACCGCCCTTGGATCTTGTGGGAATCTGGCGTGGCCTATGGCCGTGACAAAGTTTTTGTGCCCATCTCCTGTTATCTCGATAAGGATAAAATCAATCCCATCTTCCAACGCTTTCAAGCGCGCAATGTCACTACGAAAGAAGCGGCGGGCGAATTGTGTAAAGAGCTGTTTTTCCCCAATGAGCAACTTTCCGATTTTCAGCAGACCGTGTTCGACGCGGCGCTTCAACAATATGAGGATATGGTCAGCAAGCACAAGGTCATTGCTCAAACACACGGCTTGTTTAACGACCATTTTCATAATCACGACCGTGCGAAAAAACTCGATGGTTATTGGCTGGCAGACTGGGATTTTTACGATGAAAAGGGCAAATTAAAAGCCTATGAAAGAGACGAACTCTGTATTTGGACAACCGACGATCGCCTGCGGGCGGTGGGCTACAATACCAAAACGGGGATCGACCGGCTGGGCGAAATCGCAAAGTTTTATCCGATTGAAGGCGTGGTTTCGTCGAGCGGATGGATTGCCTTATCCTTTTGGAGCGCGGCGGAAATCCAGTATTGCGGCGCGATTTTGCTCCAAGACGATGGCACGGGTCTTTGTTTTAAGGGGACTTGGGAAGGATACAGTACGCAAGAATTCGGTATTGAAGCCAGCTTAAAAAAAGGAAAAGTGACTTTAAAAAAGATATTGAAGGCGGATATTAACCCCGCTTTGGATTTCATGAATCAAGAAAACAGATCGGTCACCTGCGCGGAGTTGGCGTCTGCGATTAGCAAGAACGAAGAAATCACCCTGCGTATCCTCAATCATTTAACGATCATCAACAAGGTTCAAAAGCGCGGTGAGAGTGAATGGGTAATCGGTAGTGATTAATTATTCGAAGCTTAAGATGTTAATGAGTGTATTTTAGGATAAGAAATAATACAAAGAGATAAAAGGGTAGCATCCCCATTATCCGATCGAAAACTTTGAGAATTGAGATTCCCTCCGCAGCCTTATTGGAGATATACGTGTAGAATCCGCTTTGCATCAATTCAAGTTCCGCTCATTCTTTTTGTAGGACTTTCTTCGGATGAATGAGGCTAAAGGGTAATTTACTTATTCATTTGTTCTTGCCGCGATGAGTGTATTGTTGTTTTCTGATAATTGAAAACAACATTGCGTTCTTATCTTGTTTTTCTGTATAACACGACATATTGAAGGTCATCCAGGTAGGATCATCTCTTCATATATTTTGGTATGATCAGGAAGCGAGACATTCGTTTGTTTCAATGGATGTTGTACGACTGGGGGAACGTGACAGGTAAGTCGTAATCTCTTTCCCGTCGCCCCGGTTCTATAGAACAAGGAACTTAAGCTCGATCCTTTGGAGCGACTACTTATAGCCAACAATAGGGTGCCCATGAAACGTCCATATCCCGACGGATGGTGTAAAACCATTGAAGCGCTCTTCAAAGAGCGTCGCAAGCACTCCGGTCAAGAGATTGAATGGGCTCGCGCATATGAAAGAGAGCAACTCAAGGAAAAAGGAGCGCGCTTTCCTATGTCTGGAGAAATCTATGAAGCGGTTCATGACGTCGAAGTTTCCTGCATGACACATTGGCGCGCACCGTTCACCGGCGGTAAAAAAGTGATACTTCCCGCAGGTACGAAGATTAAGGTGGAGGGGCATCCCCTTGTTCCGGAACCCATCAGTGTTTATACCTCGCCGCTTGACTCCGAACGTTTAGAGGTAATATTTGTTAACCAGTCGGATCGCGAGAGCGAACAATACGCGGGCTACAGCATTTCGGTTAAGACCGCTCAACTCAACAGCGACTTTCGGCTTGTGCCGGAACAGGTAACTTAACCCGATGCTCCAATGGAACCAAAAGAGTCAGATCTTGACTTTATACTTTCCTCATCACTCAGCTTGTATTACCGACAAAGAAGGTGCCTACAAAGAGGATGTTACCCTTTAAGGACATCTTTAAAAGAAACCCACCTGACCCAACCATCCTATGCCTCGGTATTCATGGGAGTTTACCTAAGGAATCGGCTGCCTTCTCGTGCCAAGGCCTTATTTAATTCCTTCGTGCAGGACTCCGACACGGTGCAGGAAAACCTTCTCTAAGGCGCTTTAGCAAAAAATAAATCTTCTGCTGAAACGACTCCTTCCTTTAAATATGCCGACATGACGATTTCCGTGAGCTCTGTCGAAAAAGCGAATTCGTATTTTAGATCGAGCACATAGGCCTTGAGGCGCATTTTAAGCCAGGAGCGGCCTTCGTGGATTTCGTTCTTTAGGACGATGGCGATGGGTTTATTCAAATACACATAGCGCGACACCGCAGCGGCACGATGGGCGATCTTTTTCGCCTTGATTAAGTCGACATGGGGCGGTAGATAAAACTCCGTGGCCACTTGGCAATTGTTTTCACCGGCATTGGCGTTGGAGACGGAGGTGCTCACAATTTCGCTGTTCGGGATGGACACCAAGCTGTCGTCGGGCGTCACAATGCGAACGGTGCGCAGACCAATGTGCGTGACCTCGCCGTAATATTTTCCCACCTCGACCTTGTCGCCAATTTGGAAAGGGCGGTCAAAAAGAATAATGATTCCGCCAAAGATGTTTTTAAGGATGTCCTGCGAGGCGAAGCCCACGGCGATACCGGCGGAGGCCGTGAGGGCGACCAAGGTTTGGATCGGCGGCGCGAGCACTTCGGCGACGATGAAGTAGATGACGAGGGTCCAGCCCGCCACGCGCAAGACCGGGATACTTCGCTTGATAAAAAGGCGAAAATAGATCCAGTGTTCGGCGACGACTTCAAGGAGTTTCGCGAGGTAGGTGATCGCGATCCACCCGATAATAAAAACGACTAAGGACCAGCCGACCTTTCCCATGGAAAGCGACCAGGCCTTCGCTGCGCCCTGAACGGCGTCGGAGGCAAGCGCCTCGGCATTTTGGCCCCAGGCCATTTGTTCAACGCCAAAAAACAAGGCCCAGAAACCCAGCGCAAGAAAGGTAGATTGTTTTATAAGGTCTTTTATTTTCAATGGAGGATGTTCCTCATTTTAAGGGCATGCACAATGGGCCGGTAAAGAATGGGGTTAATTTGAAAATAGGCATCCGTCTTACGCACTACTATGCCTTTTTTCTCCATTCGGCCCAGGAGGATTAGGCTCTTTTGTTTCTCAAACCGGAAAATCGCGAGGTGCTCTTCGACATTCAGGCCTTCATGGTGGAGCAGGGCAGCGAGTGTGAAGAGTTCGTCGTTTGCTATGCGAAAGAGACTTGAGGGGTCCATCTTTATTTCGGGCGAAAGGGTTAAGGTGTGATCTTCTATCTTTTGAATAGCCGCCAGCCAAAAGTGCAGCGCGACGGAGATGTTTCCGTCGGCCAAGGTGGCGAGGCGATTAAAAAAAGCGCTTTTGAGTGTGTCTTGAAGATCGTCACCTTTAGTCTCTTTTTTTGAGTTAGAATCCTTTGCGGCTGCATCAAAGACGAGTCCGTATCCGCTGACGCGGTGGCGTTTTAATATAATGGTTTCGATTTCCTCACGGCTTAATCGATCTAAAAAATGAGGGGGTTCAAAAAACGTTGCGATATTGAGGGTTTTATCGAGATAGCGCCAGCTATAGAGCGTGCAGGTGTTCAGCCAATAAATGGTGTCGCAGGTCCGAGACATAAAAAGGAGAAAGCGTTCTAGCGCTTCAAAACCATCGACCGTTCGTAGAAACAGGTTTTGGATGTCTTCGACGCAAACGATTTTCCTTTCTTTCCCGGATAAGATCTGTTCTTCGAGATCGTAAAGCGTGGCGGCCTCTGGCATTTTCAAGCCCTCGCCGAGTGCCTGGAGCAGGGCGTCTTCGGAAACGGGGCGCTGCATGTGCAGGCTGATTTTTAAAAAAGGGACTTGGTGGTAGAGTTTGGGTACCGCGGCGTTGATGAGGCTTGTGCGGCCGCTCCCTTTTTCCCCCACAATCATGGTCATGCCCGCCTCACCGTTTCTCCAAGCCTCAAAGCTCGTCTTTAGCGCGGCCAAATGTGTTTGCTGTCCTTCGAAAAATCGCGAGTCGGCTAGGGCTTCGACACGAAAAAGACGTTGATACACATAGGGGAGTTCTGCAAATTTTTTCCGGGTTTCGAGCACGAACCGGGACAGGCTTTCCTCCCCCGTAGTGCTTGTGCTGGGCAGCCCGGCGAATCCCCTCGCCCTTGCGTAGAGTGCCTTGAGCTTGTCCCATTGTTTTGTGGCGAGGCTGCGCGCGGAGGAAAGGGTTTCTTCACTTTGGTCTAAAAGTTTCTCTTGGTAGCTACGCGCCTGTTCTACGGTTTTAGCTTTGGCCAGCCGAACCTTGAGTTCCAAAATCTTTTCGTTTTGACCCAAGGCTCTAATTTGGTCTTGAAAGGATGCGAATCCGCTTTCGCGGTTTTCCTCGATGATCCTTGCGATCGCCCGGCTTCGCACCATGAGTGTTTCTAGTTGCCTTAGCGCGCGTTCCAAACCCTCAATGATTTCATTTCGAACCGGCTCCGCGTTTTGAAGGGCTTCGTCACTCGCGAGCAGGTCGAGGCCCGATTCCAGGTTATATTCAACCAAAGCGTCGAATTCCGACACGTTCTGATCGATGAGACTGAGCTCGGCCTCCACCTGTGTAAGCAAGGCCCGATGTGCGGTCTCCAGTTCTTGGCAGGCTTCTTCCTGGACCAAGGTCTTAAGATGAATCTCCGAGACCTTTGGGTTTGGCACCGGGGTATCCCAATCCGCTTTCACGAGAAGCCAGTGAGTTTCCGATAGTTTTTCGACGGCGTGGAGAATCCTTGAATGACAATTTTCTAGGTTTTTCAGCAAGGGCCCCTGATCGAGAAGCGCGGAAATTTGAGGGAGGACTTCCCGCCGAAGGCTGCGCAACATGGAGCGGCTTTCAGAAAGGATCATCGATTTTAATTGGGCGTTTCCAGCGTCTCCCGCTTCCGATTCATTGAACTTTTTTAATGAGCGCGTGATCAGATCGCTGGCTTCCTGAAATTTTGGTGCGAGGACTTTTTCAATTTTTGCCTGAATGGCCTGTTTCGATTCCATATGGGCCTGCCGAACACGCACCAGCAGTAAGGCCAGTTCCAGATCCTTTCTCCAATCGTCCTGCTCGGCTTCGAAGTGCCGATGCCAACCCTCTTTAAGTTTTTTGGCCTCTGCCTCTAGGCGAAGCCGATGGGCTTCAAAATCAGAAAGTCCTTCTTTTTTCTCAATCGGGTCTGTCTGGTTTTCCTTGGCGACCTCGATGAGGAGCTGTTGTGCTTCCTCAAGGGCCTTTCGGCAATCCGCTTCAAAGGCGTCTAGGGCCTCTTTTTCAATGCGATCCAGTTGAGCCACATGTTTGTCTATCGCCGGGCTGGCGGTTTGAAGGATTTCGATGGCGGATGGCTTTTCGTCGCCTGCATCGGATTTCCCCGCATCCAGTGAAGATTCAATCCAGTCTTCACCCTCGCGATGCAGTTGATGAAAAATTTTCGCTGTGCCAGGCAAAAGGTGAGTGCTTAACTTGAGGAAGGCTTCCGATATGGGCGCTTCCAGATGAAGACGAAGGAAGGCTTCGATCTCTTCTTCCGCGCCATTTTTCGACTCATTTTCGGGATGTTTATCCGTCGGATTGGGATCGACATTTTTTCTACAGACTGAGCGGATTTGATCATCAATCTCATTTTGATATTGCCTGATCCGATCGTTTGCTGGGATATCCTGAACTGTTGAATAAAAGGATTGAAGCCAGTCGATCTGTTTCTGAATGACGTCTTCCAAAAGAGTAGGGTGCTGCTCTAGGCGGGGATTGGCCTTTGCGAGGGCATCGCATGTTTTTAAAAAATGGCGATGAATCGACGAGAGGTTTTGGAGGGACTCCTTCAGCCCTTTCTTCCAGTCCGACAGAAATGCCTGACCCTGGGAAAGGTGAATGGACGCGCATTGCTTAAGGCCTTGTTCAATGATTTCGTGTTTCATCGTGGTGATCATTATACTCGATAGGCTTCAATGCAATACGATTATTCAAAGGCCGATTACACACTGAGGTTTTAACGCCGCTCGCTTTTGGCGCGCAGTATTGCCCTAGGCTTCGGCAATCATCGGCGTCTGCCTAAGGAATCGGCCGTTTTCTTTTGCCAAGGCCTGATTCAATTCCTGCGTGCAGGCCTCGGAGCATGTGGCGAACATTAGGTGAAAGCCTTCGGTGAGGGCACGTGAGCCCTTTTTGATAATGGCGCCATAAATCGTCCGCTCCGATTTCGGAAGCGGAACGGCTTGAAATGTTTCCTCAGGTGAAATCGATTCCGAATAGCTGGAGCCGATGCCCTGAATTTTTGCGCTCAGTTCACCCTCGCACCAGCAACATTGCCCTGCAATTTGTTCGTCTGTTTTCATTCCGATCTTTTCTCCCATTATGCCAAATCGTTAGTTTAAGCCGCTGTGCTTCAACAAGGCGTCGATGCTGGGTTCGCGCCCTCTGAATTCAACGAAGAGTTCCATGGGTTCGCGGGAGCCGCCCTGTTCGAGTATCGTTGTCATAAAATGCAGACCGGTTTCTCGGTCAAAAATACCGTTCTCTTCAAATTTCGAAAAGGCGTCGGCGGAAAGCACCTCGGCCCACTTGTAGCTGTAATAGCCAGCCGCATAGCCCCCGGCGAAGATGTGTGAGAAGCTGTGCGGGAAACGGTTGAAGGAGGGGGGATGCATGACCGCCACTTCCTTTCTCACCTCATCCAAAATTTCGTAAACGCGACCCCCTTTTTTCGGATCGTATTCTCCATGAATGCGGAAGTCGAAAATGGCGAATTCCAGCTGCCGCACCATTTGCATGCCCGATTGAAAATTCTTCGCCGCGATCATCCGTTGAAACGTTTCTTCCGGCAAGGCCTCGCCCGTTTGATAATGGCTCGCGATGAGGTCGAGGGCTTTGCGTTGCCAGCACCAGTTTTCCATAAATTGGCTGGGGAGCTCGACCGCATCCCAGGGGACGCCGCTTATGCCCGCGACGCTGAGGTGATCCACCTGCGTCAACATGTGGTGCAGGCCATGGCCGAACTCATGAAAAAGCGTGAGGACCTCGTCATGCGTGAAGAGGGCGGGATTGTTGCCCACGGGTGGGGAGAAGTTGCACACGAGGAAGGCCACGGGTGTTTGCACGCCTTCGGCGCTGCGCTTGCGCGTGATGCAATCGCCCATCCAGGCCCCACCGCGTTTGTGGGGCCGTGCATAGAGATCGAGATAAAACTGCCCGCGCACCTCGCCATCGTGATCGCGGATTTCATAAAAGCGAACATCCTCGTGCCAGACCTCAATGCCTTCAAGGCGCGAGATAGACAAACCATAAAGCCGTTCCACCACGGCAAACAGGCCTTTGAGTGCATTTTCAACCGAGAAATAAGGTTTGAGTTCTTCCTGCGTAATGGCGTATTTATGCTGCCGGAGCTTTTCGGAAAAATAAGGGACATCCCAAGCCTCCAGTTCATCTAACTGATATTCTGATTTCGCGAAGGCGCGGACTTCGTCCAACTCTTGCCGCGCCATGGGCAGAGAGCGTCCGGCGAGTTCTTTTAAAAAGGACAGGACTTGATCTGCAGAGGTCGCCATCTTTGTGGCGAGGGAATAGGCGCTGTAGTTTTCGAAACCGAGTAATTGTGCCGTTTCGTGACGCAGGGCAAGAATGGCTTCCATGTGGGGTGTGTTGTCCCATTGGCCTGCGTGCGGACCTTCGTCGGAGGCGCGTGTCACATAGGCCGTGTAAACCTCTTGGCGCAGGGCGCGATCATCGGCATAGGTCATTATCGGCAGGTAGGAAGGGAATTCCAGATTCACCACCCACCCCTTCACTTTTTCCCGCTCGGCAATCTGTTTGGCCATGGCCAGGGCCGATTCCGGCAGCCCGGACAACTGGGCCGGGTCCGTGATTTCCTTTTTCCAGGCGTTGGTGGCATCCAATAAATTGTCGGAAAAAAGGCTGGTGAGGGCGGAAAGCTTCTCCATGATTTCTTTGTAACGCGCCTTGTCCTTGTTGGCGAGATCGATGCCGGAGAGACGGAAATCGCGCAGGGCGTTGTCGATAATTTTTTTCTGCGCGATGTCTAGGGTCTCGTAAACGGGCCCCTCGGCGATCTGTTGATAGGCCCGGAATAGGTCTTGGTTCTGTCCCATTTCGGTTGCGTAGTGGCTCAATTTGGGAAGGCAAGCGTTGTAGGCCTCGCGCAAGGCATCGCTGTTGAGCACGGCATTCAGGTGCGATACGGGCGACCATGCTCGGTCGAGGTGCTCCGCGATTTCCTCCAAAGGATGAATTAAATTCTCCCAGGTATAGCTGTCGTTGGCGGAGAGCAAAGCGGCCACGTCGCGGCGGCTCTTGTCCAAGATCTGCTCGATGGCGGGGAGGACATGTTCCGGTTTAATTTGTGTAAAGGGCGGCAAGCCCTTGATTTTTAATAGGGGGTTATCCATAGGGTCCTTTCATTCGTGTCCCTTGTCAAAAGTGGCCGAGATCCTATATAACAACAATGCGACGTCTGCATTTTGAAGGCAAGAATACACGATTCTAGACCCTGACAGGACTCCAGTCAATCCGATACGGAAAATCATGGTCTTTACGCAATGGGCACAATGGTTTATCAGGGTCAAAAAGGCTAAACTGACGAAATTGACACGTATTAAATTTCTTCCCCAAGGCGGGTGCTTATGAATCCCTATCAATTGATGCAAAAAGGCAACGGGGCGTTTTCTCAGAAAGATTACGCCCAGGCCTTGCTTTGTTATTCAAAGGCCTTGGAAGGTATCCGTAGCGACGACAGCCCTTTGGCGGATCTGTATGGCAATATCGGCAACGTTTATGCCGCCACAGGCAAAATCGAAGAAGCGGTCGGGGCCTATAAAGAGGCCTTGGCGATTTTGCGTCGCCTCGAAGATTATGACCGGCTCGGAATGACCTATGCCAATATCGGAAATCTGTATACGGACCATGGCGATCCGAAGCAAGGCATCGACTACTACATGCAGGGCGTCCTCCTTTTGGAACGCTCCCGCCAAGGGGAGGCTCTGGTTGTACTGTATGGAAACCTCACCCTTGCCCAAATTCAAGTTGGCGATAGTACAAAGGCGCTCGAATATGCCGAAAAGGCGATCACGCTGGCCTGTGAATTAAGCCGACCGCAGTTGATTGCGGAGGCCACGCATCGATTGGCCAAGGCCCATGGCGCGTCCGGAAATCTTCAAGATGCCCTCCGCGTGAGCGAATCGGCTTTTGCGCTTTTTCGGCGATTGAAAGACGAATCGGGCTGTGCCGGTGCCCGCTATCATCAAGTCGCCTTACACGAGCAGGCTGGAGATTTGGATGCGGCGATTCGCTTACTCAAAGAGGTGGTTGCCTTTGACGAGCGCTATCAGCTCCCCAAGCTCGAAGAAAATAAGCGGCGTTTAAAACGGCTTGAGGCAAAAAAGACCGCTTCTAGCCCCTAAAGACGGGCGCAGTTCTGGGACTCAGACGGCTTGCTTTTCGCATCGCTATCGAGTAAAACAGGGCTTGCCTAAAATGAGTCTTGTAGAGCTTCCCCTTTGATCTCTTCGCCAAGTGATCGAATGCGAAGCTTTTTTTACCCAACTGAATCGAAAGGAGATTGGATGTTATTTCGTGTAATGGTCATTGTCGTTATGGGGTTGTTTGCGAATGTCGCCGCGGCCGAAGAAGCGGTTTCGCTTAAAACACAAAAAGAAAAAGTCAGTTATGGCATCGGCCTGGACATCGGAAACACCTTGACGCGCCAATCGCTGGACCTTGATCCAAAGGCCCTGGCTGCGGGGATTTCAGATGTGATGGCAGGAAAAGAACCGCGCCTGACGATGGAAGAGGTCCAGAAAGTCATGAGTGCCTTTCAGGAAGAGATGCGCGCCAAGGCGGAACTGGAAGGCAAAAAAGTCGCCGATAAAAATCAGCAAGAAGGCATGAAATTCTTAGAAGAGAATAAGAAAAAGAAAGGGATTGTGACCCTGCCGAGCGGTTTACAATATAAAGTCATTAAAGAAGGCGATGGGAAAATGCCCTCGAAGGAGGACACGGTCAAGACCAATTACCGGGGTACCTTGGTTGACGGGACGGAATTCGACAGTTCCTATAAACGCGGGGAGCCGACAACCTTTCCTGTCGGCGCAGTCATTCCAGGTTGGACAGAGGCCTTACAATTAATGAAGGTCGGTTCCAAGTGGGAACTCTACGTGCCTGCAGATCTCGCCTATGGCCCACGCGGCGCCGGGCAAGCCATCGGTCCGAACGCCACCTTGATTTTCGAAATCGAACTCCTCGACATCGAGAAAAAGTAAACCGAACCGGGTGGGTCCTTCGGGGCCCATCCGGTTTAGGTCTCGCCTTAAATTCAAAGAATACCTCAATGATTTCCTCACTGAAGACCTTTGGTCTTTATTTCCCCTGAACCAAGTCCGAAAGGCCTTTTCTAAACTGAGTCGCACCGCCATAGGCGGGATGCCGAATTTGCCTGTGCGGAATGTCTAAAGCGGTCAGGGTGGAACTCGCCGTATTGCCGAGGGCGGCAACCGGAATACCGGGAAATAGAGACATAAATTGTTTCAGGTAGGGTGCGCCTTCTCTTTTTTCCGAGAGGGTGGGCGTGCGGTTGGAGAGGGCACCCTTTTTCCCTTCGGGATGCCAGGGAACGGCGTTGAAGAGGAGAGCTTCGTTCTCCAGGCCCAAGGCATGGAGTGTGCCCCAGACGATGGTTGCCGAGGGTTCGCTCCATGGGCGTGTTCGAGAGGTGAGTCGCTTTCCTTTTAAATCGGGCATTCGTGGAATCTGGCCTTCCAAGAGCAGCCGCTCCGAGGTAAAAGGGATGCCGCTAAAGCGGCATCCTTGGTATCCGGCCGCTTCACCAATCAAGATAATACGGGGGTTAGGGCAGTTCAGATGATGGTGCAAGCGCTTTCTGCGGGCTAAATAGGCGATGGGCTTTAACTCCGAGGGCGACTGTTGCGACCAAGGGTTAAACATGCCCGAGGGATGCGGTTGTGCAATGGCGCGGATGAATTGATCGATTTCTTTATCTGTCGGCATATTACAAGGCGAATCGTTGTTTTAAATAAAGGTAGCCCAAAGAGATTAGGCTCATCAGGATTACGGCAATGAGGGTATAGATTAAAACACGCAGTTTGTTGCGCACTTCGTTTTCGATCTGCGCATCTATTTTTTGTTCAATCTCGATAATTTTTGCATCGATCTTCATTTCGATGAGGGCCATCTGCTTCACCATAAACTGTTCCGCTTCTGTTCTGGCTTGGGTGACGAACTCATCGCGTTTTTTTCCGATGTATGCATCCGTTTTTTGTTGAACCGTACGGGTGGCTTCACCTACGGCCTTAGCCGTGAGTAGGGGAGAAAAGGCCTTGCCCATGCGAAGCAACCATCCCTGCCAGGCCATGTTAGATTCCTTTCATCAACAAAAACATCAGCCATACTTGAACGGAGGCGAGAACGAGCATAATCGAAAGTTCAAATTTGATCCGACCCGAGCGTAATTGCAAGAGCTTTAAAAGGACCATCCGTTTGACAAGCCGAGGCAGCGCACGGTACCAGAGAACCATCCCAATCAGATCGTACAAGATATAGGCAGAAAAAAAAAGAGTCATCAGCAAGCGGAAGACGAAGTACGGTTCGAAGTTTGTCATTGCGATGCACTAGACCTCATTCATCCTATAATAAAGCCTCTGAACTTGTGAGCCCCTTATCCGCACTTGTTCTTTTTCGTCGCATCTTGTCCGCTTCATTTATTCTCTTATGGAAGGAATTTTTTTTCAATCAATAAAGCGACGATCTTTTCCGCTGCATCTTCCGGTCCTTCTTTTTCGCCGTCAATGACCAGATCTGGAAACTCCGGCGCTTCGTAGGGCGATTGAAGGCCAGGTACGTTTGAGGCTTTGCCTTCTTGTCCTTTTTTGTAGATGCCTTTGGGGTCGCGCGCCATACAGGTTTCCAATGCGGTATCGACATAAATCTCGAGAAAGTGCGGAATCTGAGCGCGTGCGGCATCGCGATAGGCACGGCGATTTGCCGTTGCATCGAAAATGACCGGTACACCGTGTTCCGCGAGCAGACGCCCGATATAGAGCATCACCGCGTAAAAGGCTTGCCGTTCTTCTTCCGTATAGCGGGGATGTGGGGTCAAAACCTTGCGCAGCGCATCCGATTCGAGCACGGCGGCCTTGAGGCCGCGTTGGGCCAAGTGGGCGACGAGGGCCTTGGCGATTGTCGATTTTCCACAAGCGGGCAAGCCCGTCAGCCAAAGAGCAAAACCGTTTTCTATTTTACGCGCCGCAGTAGGCATTGGCCTTTTCGGGATTAAAGCTTTTTTCGTCTAAAACCGCAGTCATAAAATTGAAAAGCTTCCGGCGGACTGGGTCCTCTAGATGGGGGTACCAAATGGGGCTGGCCATAACCAAGGCGCGAAAGACAAGAAAGGGCGCGGCGACTTCCAAAATTTCAGCATCGCCACTTTGTTCGAGATAGCGCCGCCAGAAGCCTTGAAAAATGGTTTCCAGGTTACCGTCCAAACGTCCGCTGCGTTGCAGCGAAGAGAAGAGATAGTTCATAGTAAGGCTACAGATGTCGTCCGCCGGATCGCCCCATTCGCCGCGTGAACGGTCGAGCACGCTGAAATCAGTTCCCGAACGAAAAAGGATATTCCAGGGGTGAAAATCACCGTGGCGCTGCCGGAGCCGATGCGTCCGCGATTTAATCCGCCATCGCCAGGAGAGGCAAAGTTGCTCGATCTCTTCGAGCAGCGCGGCGGTGATAAAACCGTGCGGTGTTGGGTAGCTGTCCATTAAGCCCATGATGCATTCCCCATGACCAAGCAGTTCGCGAATGTGGCGGACGTAGAGACCGGGGTCGGGTCCCGGCTTGCGGTGAATTTCGACGAGGTAGTCGCAGAGGGCATCGGCGCGGGCGATATCCAATTCGCTTAATTCGGGCTGATCGCGCAGGCGGTCAAGATCTTCGAAGTAGCCCCGGCCTTCGACAAATTCCATAAGCACGAAGCATTCTTCGATCCGGCGCAAAGAGCGGAGATGTTTTCCTTTTTCGAATCCCCCGACATCCATGGCCCGGGCATGCCGGGGCAGACGTTTAAATGTTTCATAATTCCAAAGCTGAACCTGTGCGCGGTCGGCCATGCCTTCGTGTCCGAAGGGGCCCGGTTTCATGGTTTCCAGCACGGCCCGCTTTGCCTGGCCGCCGACTTTATAATCGATAAGCACCGGCAGACCATAGCCATAGGCCTTGTCTGCGCCAGACTCCACAGGTTCTCCCAAAGGTCCGAAGCCGACAATCTCGACCCTTTTATCCAGCAGCGATTCAAGGTAAGTGTGAAGGACTTTTTCGTTTAATTCAAGCATCGATTTGCCTTCGATTCTAAAATGCAAAGCAAAGCGCAAAGCCGCTACACTTACTATACGCTTTTTGTTCCGGGCAGGCCAAGCCCCAAGGGGAAATCGGCAAAGGGGCGCTTTATTCGGTGGGTCGATCCGGCGGGTCGCGCGGGTTTAATTGAGGTCGAATTCTGCGAAAACGGGGAGGTGGTCGGAATACAAAAAATTCAAACGTTCGAACTGTTTCATTTGAAAATGCTCCGAATAAAAAACATGGTCGATGCACCAGAAGCTTCCGAACATCGGCCACGAGGCCAGCCTTTGTAAGCCGCCGCGGCATTCCGACATGCTCGCCTTGAGCGTCTTCAGTTCTTTTCTTCGATGCGATGCGTTAAAATCGCCGATCATGAGTAAGGGGTCGTCAAGGGTATTGGCGAGCTGGGCCAAGGCCGACAATTGGCGGTTTCTTTTTCGATAACGCGGGTAGGTCCAAGGCGCGGAGGCGTGTACAATCATGAGTTTGAAACCGGAGCGATAATCGATGTGCATTATCCCTTGCGGCCGGCCGGCAAAGGCCCCCTGGTTCAATTCCTCGAAATCGGAAATTGGATGCTTGCTGAAAACGGCCAAGCTGCCCACCGGACTGGGAGAAACCACTTCTTGATAGGGGTAGTCCTGTAAGCGCAGGCTGATGGCTGCGATCTGAGTGCTGGGCAATTCGGAGAGTACGATAATATCCGCCGCTTGGGCCTTTAAGCGTTCCACCGCCCAATGCATGCGGGGATTTTTAAAATAAATATTTGAAAAGAGGATTTTCATTCGAATTGGTCCTTGCTTATTTTACATGCCCATTCGACAGATCACAAGCGGGAACTCAAAAAAATGAGATAGAAAGGCCCGCGCGGCCCTGAGAAAATCAGTCCCTCAGATCCGGCTAAATTCTATTTTTTCTTTCTCCACGGTAATAAGGATGAAGGGCCTGGGTCTAAGGATTTTGCTTCGTAATCGCCTTAGCGGGAGGCCCATAGGCCATTTTTAGATTTTCGGCCGGATGCAGCCTCTTGCTCAACGATGAGGTCCGATCTATTTACCAGTGTTTCTATCTCGCCGATGAGTTCGATGAGCACCGGCCATGAAGCGCCTTGAACAAGATCGTGTTGACTGTGAACCAGCCGGTCCCTAAGGTCTTCCGCTGCCCCCAGCATGCTCTTTGCCTGGGACTCGTTCTCTAAGCCAAGCTTCGTTCGCAATGCCTTTTTACCGAGGACCAATTCTCGCTTGTCGCAGAACTGCAGGCAATCCAGCAGCGTGATTTGTTCATTGCGTCCGCGACGATTTTCCTGGAGGGTGTTGGCGGCCTTTATTCGGGATTTTTTGAGTTTGTTTTTCCAGGCCTCATCGCCATAGGACTTCCATATCCAGAAACCCAAATGCATTTCCAAGAGGGACATGAGCCCAAAAATATAAACACGAACCGGAGGTTTGTTCAGGTCGGCCCGCGTGACAATGCCATTAACCGCCGTTCCAGAAAGCACAAAAACGCGTTCTTTTTCGTGCAAAACGCTGAAGAGATCGCCAAGTGGTGTGGTGTCGGCGATGAGATGCTCGGCCCTTATCGGCTGGGTGTGCTCTTTTATGCTGCCGCGATCTAGATTCACTTTTTCGGCGAAGCCGATGAGGGGCCCCTTCTGATGGGTTTGTACGCCCACAACATCAAACCCTCTTTCTTCGAGTCTGTGTTTTATTTCCGGAGCCGATGCATCTAGGGCGCAACACTGAAGCGGCTCAAAGATGGTCCGCGCCAGAATGCCGGCGCTAAGGACAGCGCGGAGCTCGGTGAGGCGAGTGCCTTTGCGTCTATAGCCTGTAACCGTCGAAGTGTAAAGCTGTGTTTCCATTTTTAAATTCATCCGATCCCTTACTTTATTTGGATGGAATCCCTTCAGCCGTTTTACTGGTCCGGCATTGGATCACCGGATGGGCGCAAATGACAAGGCTGGATTTAAAACTTGAACGCCTTGCTTAATGACGAAGCGGGTAAATTGGCACCTGTGGTGCGCCGCGCCCTTTTATTGAGGCTTTTTAGAGGCCTTCCCTTCTTCGACGCGATGGACCAGCAGTTTTTCGACTGCGGGTGTTAATTGCAAGTGCATGTCGAGTTGTGGAAAGGGGATGGCGAGGCCGTGTTCGCGAAAGGCGGCTGCAATGGCAAAATTCATTTCACTGCGTAAGGTTTTTTGATTTTCGGGGTTGGCGGTCCAGACCAATAAATCAAAATTCAAAGACGAATCGCCAAATTCTAAAAATCGGACATCCGGTCCAGGCTGCTCCAAGACTTTAGGGTTTTGCCGGGCGATGGCGATTAAGACCTCACGCACCTTCTTTTCGTCGGAGCCATAGGCCACGCCCACCGGACAATGAATCCTGATTTTGGGATCGCCCACCGTCCAATTAATAATTTCCCCTTCGATGAATTTTGTATTGGGCAGGATAATCGTTACATTATCGAAGGTCCGCACCGTCGTCGAACGTAAATTAATACTCACCACTTCCGCCGTGCGCTCATCGACGGTGACATAATCGCCCACGCCAATGGGCCGCTCGACTAAGAGGATGATGCCCGAGATAAAATTGGAGGTTAGGTTTTGGAGTCCAAAGCCGATGCCGACGCCTAAAAAACCAAAGATCAGGGTCAAACTACTGAGCTTCAGCCCCATCGATTCGGAGGCGATAATAACGCCAAGAATAATGAAGACATAGTTGATGATTCGGTTGAAGGCGTAGATGACCGATTTAGAGAGTTGTTCTTTTTTCGAAAGCTGCCGGTAAACAAGCCGCTGTATAAACTTCGAAAACAGCAGGGAAAGGATAATAATTAAAATCGCGGTGCCGATGCCGCCCAAAGTGATGGCCGTTCCGCCGATGTGCAAAAGCGGCATATTAACCCAATCAATAATCTTGTTCCCGTCCATGTTCATGTGCCGTGTCGTATCCTTTTTATATGCCGGTGAATCATTCGGGTGAGGGGCTCTTGACCTCATCGGCCGTCACTTTGAAGTGCTTGAGGGTGTTGAGTCCGAAGGTGGTGCTAATGGGCACATCCGCGGCATCACGCCCGCGCGCAATTAACACTCTGCCGATCCGCGCTTCGTTGTTTCGGGGGTCAAAAATGTACCATTGTCCGTCAAGGTAGGCCTCGAACCAGGCGGCGAAATCCATGGTGCCGTAGGGCGGTGGAATGCCGATGTCGCTCAGGTAGCCCGTGCAGTAGCGGGCGGGGATGTTCATGCAGCGGCAAAAGGCGATGGCCAAATGCGTGTAATCCCGGCAGACGCCGTTTCGTTCGTTGAAGGCCTCCCAGGCCGTTTTCGTGTTGCGGGCGTTTCCGTAATGAAAGGCGATATGGCGATGCACAAAATCGCAGATGGCCTGCACGCGTCCCCATCCTGTGGGCGAATTGCCGAATAAATTCCAAGCCGCCTGGGAAAGCAGGTCGGTTTCGCAATATCGGCTTCCCATGAGAAACACCAGCGTTTCCTGGGCAAGATTTTGCACGGGGTGCTGTTGGGCATTTGGGGCCGTCACATCGGGCAGGCCGTTATCGTTAATCAGGGCCTCGGTCGAAAGCCGAATTTCCCCCTTGGGGGCGACGATCCGGCTGCACCAGTTTCCAAAGCCATCGCGATAGGCCGTGGTCGGAATAGAGGGCTTGGTGATGAGGTGATCGGGAATCACGATATCGGAGACCCGGGTGGAATGGATGTGTAAAGTGAGAATCATCGGCGTCGGCTGAGGACAATCGTAGATCAATTCGTAACCGACTTTCATTTGTAACATGGTGTTCCTTCTTTCGCTTTAAAGCATTGGGGGAGAAGCATGCGCATCGGTTGATGCGGTAACAGGAAGGCATCAGTGTACCTGGTCTCGATTTAAAACACAATTTCGAGGGTTGGGGATTTTCGGTAATGGCGATTTCGGAATTATTTTATGGACAAAGAATCAGGCTTCAACCTGTCCGAGACGGGTTCTTGAGGAACTTGGTCACATTAAAAATGGAAATAGCCATTAAGCCAATCCTGGGCTTGTTCTCGGTTGAAGAAACCGGGATGCGTTAAGTGTTGAGACAAAAGCATCTTTATTCGGACCTAACGTTCTGCTTGAGGGCGCGGCGATTTTTTCTGTGTTCCTCTCGAAGCGGTTGTTAGGCAACGTCGTCCCCTAATCGTGTAATCGTTTCCGACCTCATTAACTTTCATTATATTAGATAAAAGGAGGGATCAAATAACCGGAAACCCATTTAGGCCAATATCCCCCTTCACCAGATAGGCTGGGTTACTCGTGCTCTGCCGCGCTTTGCTCGATAGGCGGCTCTGCATTGTGAATATATAGCGTTTAATATTGTGGTCGGCTATGCTGCTTGCATCAAACCCGGCAGGTGTATCCACGTGATCCATTTCAATATTACCGTTCGGTCGTACAAAGTTCAGAACCCCAGAGTGAATATACTGAGGCGCGAGTGGTCCCACCCCTGCGCGAATGGGCAACTGGGGACCAAAATCGTTCTTATACACCCAGCGAAAAGTTTTAGACTTCAGAATGTCATTATATTCGTTCGCGAAGTTTAAGTCGCCGACACGGGGAGCGCCAAAAGTATAAACGCCGTTTACGTCAACATCGCCCACTTTCTGAAATCGAAAGGCGCATAGCGTCGCCAGTGCTCCACCGAGACTGTGCCCGGTGAGGAATACCTTTTGATTATTTGTCCGTGTTGAACGCACTTTATTACGCACACTTTGATAGACCGTGCTGAGGGCGCTATAGAATCCTTTATGAACGTTAAGGTTCGTGCCCCAACTGTCGGGGGCTTTCCGCATCAAGTGCTTAATGTTTGTTAACCAATCTCGAAACCCTGTCGGCCCCTCCGTGCCACGGAATGCGACAATAATCATTTTAGAGTTGGAGAGCACGCCGACTTCCGTATCGTATGGAAAGGCCTCCGGCGGGGAGTCAGCATATATCTGTACCATAAAGGGATCAGTTTTGCTGAGCGTTGTGAAAAGGTTTTCGAAACGACCCTCGAAGGTCTCGCCATCGCCTCCTGGCGGCCCGTTGTTATAGATGTAGTGGCTCGTAATGGCCAGAAGATAGGCCGAGCTTTTTGAATGCCCGTCGTAATCCTCTCTAAAATAGCGAAAAATATCCATATATCCTCCTTTGCGGTTTTGGACTATCGAGTGGATAACACTTCGCTTAGCCGGGCGGCGCGTTAGCGCCGACGTCGGCTGGAGCGAGTTGTTGGGCGTGTTCAACGCTTTATCTCTTTTAGGTCTTTGACTAGCCACTCAGTCAGGGCAATAAATTCTCTTGCGTCATCCACACTGACAGACCCTAATCCTTTGTGTCCATGTACTGCGATATTTCGTAGATTTACCATTCTTTTTATTAGATCGATTTTGTCCTCGCCTAGATATCTCGCTTCTTTTAGATACATTGCGTTCTTAAGTGCTGAATTGTGAGGCGGATAATCAAGTGAACTTGCTGTCCGCAATATTGCATCCATCAGTTCGACCTCGACTGCGGACCAAGCTAACGCAACAGCAGGTTCTGGAAATCCCTCGAATAGCCTTTCTGCTTCTTTAATGATTTTGTATGAATCTCTCTCCTTGGGTTGCTTTGTAATTGCTTTTGGTTTTGTTGCAGCGGGGAGGACTTGCTTCGCCTTTTCTTCCGCTTTTTTCAGTTCCTTACCAAAATCTAACTCCAGATCCTTGTATTTCAGATTCCTTAGATTCGCCAGCAAAGCGTCAAGTGGCTTCTTTAGCAGGAAGATAACGGTAATTGCTGCAACCGGCCACGCGAGCGACCCTACAACCGATGAAATGAATGTGAGCCAGTCCATTGTTACCCTATAAGTTCAAGACGCCCAAAGATATTAGATTACATGTGGCATATGAATAGGTAAACATCCGCTAATATGGGGTAGGCAACATTCAATCTCGTACGGTGCATCGTTTTTATGAATCATTGATAGCTGCCTCGTCACATCCCTGTATAGTCTGGGGTGAAAACAAAGTCAAATAAAATCATGCCTCTATATAATCTTCAGCAAAAGGTATCTTATGTGTAAGAAATAAGCGCGTTGTTTACAGAATTTCGTGTAATTTAACGAAGAGGAGGTTCTGTAGACATGGTGATGCACAAGCGGATCAGGTTAACGCCCCTAGATCGACAGGAGATCTGGCGTTTGTGGAAAACAGGGC